>NZ_CP110389.1:4868333-5478055 GCF_026015985.1 Rhodopseudomonas sp. P2A-2r
GGCGGCACTGATCGGGGGCATCGCCGGTCTGCTGGTGGCCGCGATGAGCGGCGCCGTAAATCTGATGCACGTAGCGCTGTTCGATCTGGCGCTGGGCGAGCGCCTGTCGAGCCAAACTGCCATCGATCCGGTTCGCGCCGTCCTGGTGCCGACGCTGGGCGGGCTGGTGCTCGGCGTGGCACTGCTGATGCTGCTGCGCTGGCGGCCGGGGCGTGAGGTCGATCCGATCGAGGCCAATGCGCTGCATGGCGGCAGGATGTCGTTCCGCGGCAGCATCATCGTGGCGCTGCAGACCGTATGGTCGAGCGGCGTCGGCGGCTCGGTCGGGCTCGAGGCCGGCTACACCCAGATCGCCAGCGGCGTCGCCGCCTCGATCGGTCGCGCGCTGCATCTGCGCCGCGCCGACCAGCGCATCATGGTCGGCTGCGGCGCCGCCGCGGCCATTGCCGGCGCCTTCGGCGCGCCATTGGCCGGCGCGTTTTACGCCTTCGAACTGATCATCGGCGGCTACACACCGGCGAGCCTGACGCCGATCGGCGTCGCCGCCGTGGCCGGCTATGCCGCGACGCGGGCATTTTCACCGCTGTCGCTCGGCATCTCCGTCAACCAGATCGGCGAGGTCAGCGGCCCCGACCTCGCGTTGGCCGCCCTCCTCGGCCTGGTGGCGGCGCTGTTCGGCATCGCCATCATGCGTGGCGTGGCGCTGTGTGAGACGCTGCTGACGCGCAGCCGGCTGTGGACGCCGCTGCGGCCGATGCTCGGCGGGCTGCTGGTCGGCCTGCTGGCGCTGGCAACGCCGGAGGTGCTGTCGTCGGGTCACGGCGCGCTGCATGTCAGCGGCGACACCAGCGAGCCACTCATGGTGATCGCCATGGTCTTCGCGCTGAAGACGGTGGCCTCGGTGGTGTCGCTCGGCTCGGGTTTCCGCGGCGGATTGTTCTTCGCCTCCCTGCTGCTCGGCGTGCTCGGCGGCCACCTGTTCGCCGCCGGCGCGTCCGCGCTGCTTCCACAGCTCGCGCTCGACACCAGCGTCTACGCGGTGATCGGTATGAGCGCTTTGTCGGCCTCCGTGATCGGCGGGCCGCTGACCATGACCTTCATCGCGCTGGAGGCCACCGGCAACCTTTGGCTGACGACCGCGGTGCTGATCGCGGTCATCGTCTCGACGCAGACCACGCGCGAGCTGTTCGGCTATTCTTTCGCGACCTGGCGACTGCACCTGCGCGGCGAGACCATCCGCAGCGCCGCCGATGTCGGCTGGATCCGCGACCTCACCGTGGCCAGCATGATGCGCGCCGATATGGTCACGGTAAATGCCGGCATCAGCATTGCCGCGTTTCGCGAACAGTTTCCGCTGGGGTCGAAGACCCAGGTGATCGCCATCGACCAGCACGGTCGCTATGCCGGCATTGCGCTGGTCGCCGAGGCCCATGAGCCCGAACGCAAGCCCGAGACCAGTCTTCAGGGAATGCTGCGCAACCGTGGCGCCACCCTCACACCGGACATGAATGTGCAGCAGGCGGTGGCGGCCTTCGACGGCGCGGAATCGGAATCGCTGGCAGTGGTCGACAGCCACGACCGCAATCGCGTCGTCGGCGTGCTCACCGAGGCCTTCGCCTTGCGCCGCTACGCCGAGGAATCAGAGAAGCGGCGCCGTGCCGCGGTGGGGGAACTCTGAGACGTAAAACAGCCCCTGAAAAAGGGCGTCGTCGATGCGCGTCAGACAACCACCGCGGAGTACCGTCCAGCGTCCGAAACCGGACATTAATCTCAAATTCCCCAGCAAATTCATACACTACTTTAACTTGTATGGGACACGTCCTTGTGCCTGGCGGCTCTTTCGCAGGCCATTGTTAAGCTATCTGGGCTAACTCTCCTCCTCCGATCGAACGTTTCGATGTCCAGGAAGGACGCGATGCTCAGTCAGCTTCAATCATTTCAAGCCCGTGTCCGGGCGGTGCTGCGTCTGCCACGCGAGAACCCCGAACTGATCCAGGCCAAGCTGGCCGCATTCACGCGACAGATTCCGATCATGTACACGCTCGTGATGGTTAACACCGTGGCGCTCGCTGTGACGCATTATGGCTCCGCACCTTGGCTGTTGACCGTGGTGATTCCGTCGGTCCTGAACTCGGTCTGCCTGTTCCGCATGATCCTGTGGTGGCGCTCCCGCGGCAAGATTCTCAGCGCCGAGCACGCCATCGCGCGACTGCACGGCACCATCGTCACCGCCGGCATTCTCGGCGCCGGCGTCAGCGCCTGGAGCCTGAGCCTGTTTCGCTACGGCGACGCCTATGTCCAGAGCTACGTCGCTTTCTTCATGGCGACGACCACCATCGGTATCGGCTTCTGCCTGATGCATCTGCGCTCCGCCGCGCTCCTGATCATGGCGCTGGTGGTGATCCCCTTCACCATATTTTTCGTATCTACCGGTAGCATGGTGTTCGTCGCCACCGCCATCAACTTCGTGACGGTAGTCGTTGCCTGCGGATACGTGCTGCTGATCAACTACCGGAACTTCGAAAATAGCATCAACTCGACCAAGGCGCTGCTCATCAAGCAGGAAGAACTGAAGGCGCTCAACGACACCAATTTCAGGAATTCGAATATCGACAGCCTCACCGGCCTGCCGAACCGGCGTCATTTTTTTGCCGAACTTGATCGACGCATGGCGCAAGCCGCCGCAGACGGCCGAAGCCTGACCATCGGCATCCTCGATCTCGACGGGTTCAAGCCGATCAACGACGTGCACGGCCATCGGACCGGCGATCGCCTGCTGATAGACGCCAGCCTCCGGCTGCGCGCCGCACTCGATCCTTCCATCTATCTGGCGCGGCTGGGTGGCGACGAGTTCGTCATCATCGATGAGAACGAGACCTGTCGCGCGCGTATCATCGAAGCCGGCACGGCCATCGCCGACCTGCTACAGGCGCCGTTCGAGATCGACGAACTCACCATCCGCATCGGCTCTTCGATCGGCTTCGCCACTTTCCCGTCGGTAGCCATCACCGCCGAAGACCTGTTCGAATGTGCCGACTATGCGCTGTATTTCGTCAAGCAGCACGATCGCGGCCGTGCGGTGATTTTCTCGGCGGAACATCAGGCCAGCATCCGCGAGGCCAGCCTGATCGACCAGGCGCTGCTCAACGCGGACCTTGAGACCGAATTGTGGATCGCCTATCAACCCATTATCGACACCGATAGCGGTCGCACGGTCTGCTTCGAGGCGCTGGCGCGATGGCGCAGCCCGACGCTGGGCGACGTGTCGCCGATGCGCTTCATCACCGCCGCCGAACGCTCCGGCTCGATCTGTGAGCTTACGCCGATCCTGCTGCGCAAGGCCCTGGAAGGCGCCGCATCATGGCCTGCCGACGTCCGCATCTCGTTCAACCTGTCGGCACTCGACGTGGCGTCACCCCTGTCGGCGCTGAAGATCATCGGCATCGTGCAGCAGAGCGGCATCGACGCCCACAGGATCGATTTTGAGGTCACCGAGACGGCGGTGATGCGCAACCGTTCCCAGGCATCGGAAGCATTGAAGACCCTGAAGGCGCTCGGTGCACGCATCTCGCTCGACGATTTCGGCACCGGCTATTCGAGCCTCAGCTGCATCCGCGAACTGCCGCTCGACAAGATCAAGATCGACCGCAGCTTCGTCCAGAACGTCGAGACCGACGCGGCATCGCAAATGATCCTGAGAACCCTGGCAGGGCTGTGCATCAACCTGAAGCTCGATTGCGTCGTCGAAGGTGTCGAGACGACCCAGCAAATGCGGTTGCTGCGCGACGAAGGCTGCCGCTTCATGCAGGGTTACCTGTTCGCCCGGCCGATGGCCGCCAGCAAGGTGCAAGCTTATCTCGCCGCCAGCGACAACGCCGCTCCCGCGGCGATGGCCCGCGCATAACGGCGGCACGTCACTCTTCACCTTGCTGACGTCCATCTCGACGGCGGGATCGCGCAGGCATGGGTTGAGCACGGGCTGCCCCGCCAGCGGGGCTGTGCAGACCGCCGCATGCCGATGAATGCCACAACACCACGGGCGCGCGATCTGGTCCTGGCCGGGATCAAGGCTTTGAAGACCTGCGTTCTTTCGCTACGTTCGCCTGCAATCAAAAAAGGGAGCGCATCGTGAGTGGAGACAAGAAAATCGCCTGGGTCACCGGCGGCGGCACCGGCATCGGCAAGGCAGGTGCTGCGGCATTGCTCGCCGATGGCTGGACGGTGATTATTTCCGGCCGCCGCGCCGAAATGCTGAAGGAAGTGACCGACGAACTCGGCACCGGCGGCAAGCCGATCGAGGCGATGGCGCTGGACGTCAGCAAATCGGCCGATGTGACAAAGGTGGCGGAAGCAATTCTCGCCAGGCACGGCCGCATCGATCTGCTGGTCAATAGCGCCGGCGTCAACGTGCCGAAGCGTAGCTGGGAGGACCTCTCGCTGGACGGCTGGGACCAGCTGGTCGACATCAACCTCAACGGCGTCATGTATTGCATGCGCGCGGTGTTGCCGGCGATGCGCGCGCAGAAGGACGGCTGCATCATCAACGTCGCCTCGTGGGCGGGCCGCCACGTCTCCAAGATGACCGGGCCGGCCTACACCGCGACCAAGCATGCGGTGCTGGCGCTGACCCACTCCTTCAACATGGACGAATGCGTCAACGGGCTGCGTGCCTGCTGCCTGTCGCCCGGCGAGGTCGCCACACCGATCATGCTGAAGCGTCCGGTGCCGCCCAGCGAAGAAGTGATGGCGCGGATGCTGCAACCTGCCGATCTCGGCAAGACCATCGCCTTCATCGCCGGCATGCCTGCGCATGTCTGCGTCAACGAAGTGCTGATCAGCCCGACCTGGAACCGCGGATTTATCGGCGGGATGTAGCCCCTGGTCTTGACGTCTCCGCGCTCGTCGCGAGGAAACGTCAGGAGCGCGGCTTCGGCGTGAACGGTCCCGGCGGTGCGGCGCTCATCAGCGAAACGCAGATCAGCGCCGCGATGGCGAACCACACCGTCAGCCAGAAGCCGTCGATATAGGCCAGCGTATTGGCCTCGCGGGCGACCCGCGACGCCAGCGTGCCGACGCTGCGCGCCTGCGCCAGGCCGGCGCCGTGGCTCGCGAAGCGGCTGGTCAGTTGCGCGAGGATGCCGGTGACGTCGGCGTCGCCGGTCGCGATGTGCTGGCCCAGCAGGTTAGAATAGAGCTGCTCCCGCACCCGCAGCCAGGTGCTCATCAGAGCGATGCCGATCTCGGCGCCGCCGAGGCGCATCACCTGGATATAGGCGGCGAAGGCGGTGGCGCGCGACGGATCGGAATTCGACAGCGCGATGATCACGATGGGCAGCAGCGTGAAGGATTGCCCGAGCGACTGCAGCAGCACTATCGGGATGAAGTCGCCGAGCGCCCAGTCATGAGTGAGCCGGGTCCCAAGGAGGCCGGCGATGGCGAAGGCCGACAAGCCGATGATCAACGGCCAGCGCACGTCGAAGTATCGCACCAGCGTGATCGAAAGCGGCAGCAGCACGATCATCGGCGCGACGCCATAGAGGAGAAACAACATCCCCGACTGCTCAGGCCGCAATTGCGCGATGACGACAAGAAAGTTCGGCGCCAGCGAGGAATTCGACAGGCTGGTCAGCGTGTATAAAAGGATTGTCGCCAGCGCGAGGCCGATGTTGCGCGACAGGATCACCTCGGCATGGGCCCAGGGCCGCCGCACCAGCGACTCGTTGATGAAGAACCCGACCACCAGAGCCGCGCCGCCGAACAGCAGCGCCACGACGGTGCCTGACCCGAGCCAGTCCAGCCGGTTGCCCTGGTCAAGCCCGGCATAGACCATTGCCATGCCCGCGCCGAGCAGCAGCATGCCGCCCCAGTCGGCCTCATCCAGCACGAAGGTGTTGACCGGCTCGCGCGGCGTGCCGAGCCAGACGAACAGGCCCATCAGCGGCGCGATGATGACATCCTGCCAGAACATCCATTGCCAGCCGAGGTGCTCGACATAGAAGCCGACCAGCGAAATGCCGGAGTTGAGCGTGAAGCCGACGCGGATCGAATAGATCGCGATCGCCGGCAGCCACCAGAACATCGGCAGGTTGCGAAAGATGATCAGCAGGGTGGCCGGCACGAAGGTGCCGAGCAGCAGTCCATGGATGACGTTGAGTACCAGCAGCGTGGTGTAGTCGTGCGTGAGCGGGATCAGCAGCGAGATCACCGCATAGACCAAGCTCGGAAAGCCCAGCACCCGGCGCAATCCGAACACCGTGGCCATCCAGGCCACCGCGGGGGCGATGAAGATCTGCGACGCCGTCGCCGCAGTCGAGAGCCAGGCGCCCTCGTCGAAGCTCAGCGAGAGTGCGCCACGGATGTCCGGCAGCCCGACCGAAAAGATGCGGGTGTCGAAGTTGGCCAGGAACGAGCCGAGCAACACCGCGCCTACCGCGAAGATCGGGCGGTGCGAGACGCCGCCGGTGGAGACCGGGCCGCTCTCGATGACCTTACTTGGTGCCATGGATCGCATCCCCGCGCGTGGCAACGGCGGGCTGGTCGGTGTGGATGCGCGCGGTGACCGACATGCCCGGGAGCAGCCGTTGCTGCAGCTGCTGGCCGGGATCGAGTTCGATGCGGACCGGCACGCGCTGCACGACTTTCGTGAAGTTGCCGGTTGCGTTGTCCGGCGGCAACAGCGCGAATTGCGATCCCGAGGCCGGCGAGATCCGCTCGACCCGGCCGCGCAGCGGCTGGTCGGAGAAGGTATCGACGATGATATCGACCGGCTGGCCGGGCTGCACCCGCGTCAGCTGCGTCTCCTTGTAATTCGCGATCACATAGACGTTCGGCAGCGGCACCACGCTGATCAGGCTCGAGCCGATATTGACGTAGTCGCCCGCCTGCACCTGACGCTCCCCGACGACGCCGTCGAACGGCGCGACGATCCTGGTATAGCCGAGCCGCAATTTGGCGGCATCGAGCGCGGCCCTGGCGCCGAGCAGATCCGCGGCGCGCTGCTGCTTGGTGCCGGCGAGCACTTCGAGCTGATGGCGCTGCGCGGCGATGATCGCGGCACTGGCCTTCACATCAGCCTGCGCCTTGGCATAGGCGGCCACCGCCTGCTCGAACTTCTGCCGCGTGCCGGCTTCGGTCCGGGTCAGCGACTGCTGGCGCTCCTGCTCTTGCCGCGCCTCGACCTCAAGCGCCTGCGCCGACACCCGCTGCGCCTCGGCCTGGGCGATGGTGGCATATTGCAGCTCGACCTGATTGGCGAGGTTGTCCAGCGCCGCCTGGGCGGCGGCGACGGCGGCCTGCGCCTGCGCCACCTGGGCCTCGTAATCGGCGGGATCGATCTGCACCAGCAGGTCGCCGGCCTTGACGCGCTGGAAATCCCGAACGGGCACCGCCAGCACCGCGCCCGCCACCCGGCTGCTCAGCCGTGTCGTCTCGGCACGGATATAGGCGTCGTTGGTCGACTGCACCGCCATGCCGCCGATCCAGATATCCCAGCGCAGGGTCGCGACAACGATGAAGGTCACCGCCGCCGCCAGTGCCACCAGCGGAATCGCCAGCCGGCGCCAGGTCTGCTGCGCTGGCGTTAACGCCGGATTCTGGTTTTGGTCAGCCTGAGACATCGGGTCCGTCCTCGTATCGATGGAGGCAGACTGCCTTTGTCCCCGGCCTCTCGCAAGATTCGTATCGCAGGTTTTGGCGCCAGCGAGCCGGACCGCAACCGGGCTGGAAGGAAACAGCGACGTCGACGTTGCCGTGTCGTTGCTCCTGCCGCCTATGCCCCCGATTTCAGCTGCGCCGGATCAATCGGCAATTTACGCAGGCGCTTGCCTGTCAGGTTGAAGATCGCATTGACCACGGCCGGCGCAATCGTCGCGGTGCCGGGTTCGCCGATGCCGCCGGGTTCCTCATGGCTGTCGATTAGATGGACTTCGATGACCGGCACTTCATTGATGCGCATCGCCTGATAGGTGTCGAAATTTCCCTGCTCGACGCGACCGTTCTTCAGGGTGATTTCGCCATACAGCGCGGCGGTCAACCCGAACAGGATGCCGCCCTCCATCTGTGCCTTGATGGTGTCCGGGTTGATCATCTGCCCGCAATCGACGGCGCAGACCACGCGCTCGACCCTGACCTGACCGTCCTTCCCCACCGAAACCTCGGCGACCTGGGCGATATAGCTGCCGAAGCCGAACACGACGCTGACGCCGCGGCCCCGGCCGGCCGGCATCGGCTTGCCCCAGCCCGCCTTGTCGGCGGCGAGGTCGAGCACCGCTTTGGCGCGCGGGGCCTTGTCGAGCAGCGCCCGGCGGTAGGCGACCGGATCCTGTTTGGCGGTCGCCGCCAGCTCATCGACAAAGCCTTCAACCATGAAGGCATTGTGCGTGGTGCCGACACCGCGCCACCAGCCGGTTGTGAGCCCGGCCGGCGGCTCCTGCCGGACATAATCGACCAGCAGGTTATCGAAGCCGTAGGGGCCGGAGCCGGCCTCCACCGCATCGGAATCGAGACCATCCTTGAAGAAGGGCGGTGCCCAGCGCGCCAGGATCGACGAGCCGACGACACGATGGTTGAAGGCCACAGGTCTGCCGCTGGCGTCGAGACCGGCGCTCAGCGTGTCGTAGTAGTAGGGACGGTAGATGTCGTGCTGGATGTCCTCCTCGCGGGTCCAGATCACCTTGACGGGATAGTCGACCTGCTTGGCGATCTGCACCGCCTGGGTGATCCCGTCGACATCGAGACGGCGCCCGAAACCGCCGCCGAGCAGATGGTTGTGTACCTTGACCTTGTCGAGCGGCAGGCCGGTGACCGCAGCGGCCGTCGCCTGCGCGCGCGAAACCACCTGGGTGCCAACCCAGACGTCGCAGCCATCCTTGCGCACATGCACGGTGCAATTCATCGGCTCCATTGCCGCATGAGCCAGCAACGGCATCTGGTAGACCGCGTCCATTTTCGTTGCGGCGCCGGCAATCGCCTTGGCGACATCGCCCTGCTTCACCGCCACCACGCCGTCCCTGTCCGAAGCATCCTTGAGCTGCTGCACCAGGTCGGCGCTGGAGAACTGTGCACTAGCCCCCTCGTCCCAGGTGATCACCAGCGCTTCCAGCCCCTTCTTCGCTGCCCCCATGTGGTCGGCAATCACCGCCACCGCATTATCGAGCTTGACGATTTGGCGCACGCCCTTGATCGCCATGGCCTTGCTGTCGTCGACGCTGCCGAGTTTGCCGCCAATCACCGGACACGCCGCGACAGTGGCGACCTTCATGCCGGGCACCTTGGTATCGATGCCGTATTCCGCCGTCCCGTTGACCTTGCCGGCGCTGTCGAGGCGCTTCGCCGGCGTGCCGATCAGCGTAAAATCCTTTTGGGTTTTCAGCGGGACATCTGCAGGAACCGGCAGCTTGGCGGCGGCATCGACCAGTCTGCCATAGGCTAGCTTGCGTCCGGTGGGCGTATGGATCACCTCGCCCTTGACGGCGCGACAGGTGGCAGGATCGACCTTCCACTCTGCCGCCGCGGCCTGGATCAGCATGGCTCGCGCGGTAGCGCCGGCCATCCGCAGCGGCTTCCAGAACCCCCGTACCGAGGTCGAACCGCCAGTAACCTGGAAGCCGATCAGGGGTTGACGTACAGTTTGTCGTCCGGCGGCGCGTGCTCGAGCCTGACCTTCGCCAGTTCGACTTCAAGTTCTTCGACAATCAGCATCGGCATCGAGGTGTAAGTGCCCTGCCCCATCTCGACCTGGGCCATCACCAGCGTGACTTGGCCGTCGCGGTCGATCCGCACGAAGGCATTGGGCGCGAAGGCGGCCGCGTCGGCGGCATCGGCGCGGCCGGGCCATCCGGGCATGCTGATACTGAGCAACAGCCCGCCTCCGGCGGCCGCACCCGCCGTGAGCACGGTGCGGCGCGACAGCACGCGCGGCATCCTGGGTTCAGAAATGGCGTCGCGATCGATCAATTTGTCGAACATGGTGTCAGCCCTTCTGCCCGTTGGTCGCGGGTGCCGCCGCGGCATGCTTGATGGCTTCGCGGATCCGGACATAGGTGCCGCAACGACAGATGTTGCCCGCCATGGCATCGTCGATATCGCTGTCTTTCGGGCTGGGATTGCTCGCCAGCAAGGCCGTTGCCGACATGATCTGGCCGGACTGGCAATAGCCGCATTGCACCACCTCAAGATCGAGCCAGGCCTTCTGGATCCGGGCGCCGGCCGGCGTCTGGCCGATGGCCTCAATGGTGGTGATCCTGGAGTCGCCGACGCTGTCGATCGGCGTGACGCAGGAGCGGACGGCGCTGCCGTCCTGGTGCACGGTGCAGGCGCCGCACAGGGCCTCACCGCAGCCGAACTTGGTCCCGGTCATGCCGAGTACGTCGCGCAGCACCCAGAGCAGAGGCGTGTCGCTGTCGACGTCGACCGAATGGCTCACGCCATTGATATTGATACTATAGGCCATGACGATCTCCAGACACAGGCGTACGACTCGCGGTCGCAGCAAGGAGTTACCGGCAGTCGGGGCGCGACAGCCGGGCGAATGGAATGATGAAGACAATATCATACGTCCGCTCACGGCTTCTCGCAATCGCCGATAGCGCGCAAAATGCATTTCACGCGAGAACGGTAGACCGGGTCATTCACAAAGTTGCGACAAGCCCGATCCGGCGCCGGACTCTATTGCGAGGCCGGACGATCGCTGCTCGGGGTCGGTCAATCGCCGGCCGCAGCGTCGACTCCGTCTTCGGATCCCACCTGACCGTTGCGGGCTGCCGGAAATGCCTCTAGACCAGCCGGCATGGACGCCATCTTCCTCGACCTCGACGGCACGCTGACCGACCCCAAAGTCGGCATCACCCGCTCCATCCAGCACGCGCTCGCCGCCCTCGATCAACCAGTCCCCGCCGAGCAGGATCTGCTGTGGTGCATCGGCCCGCCGCTGATCACCAGTTTCCGCACCATGCTCGGCGACGAAGCCCGTGCGGCACGCGCGGTGACGCTGTATCGCGAACGGTTCTCCGACATCGGCCTCTACGAAAACAAGCTCTATGACGGCATCCACGAACTGCTGACAGGGCTGAAGGCGGCCGGGCCCCGGCTGTTCGTCGCCACCAGCAAGGCCCACGTGTTCGCCAGCCGCATCATCGAGCATTTCGGCCTGGCCGGCTATTTCGAGCATGTCTACGGCGCCGAGCTCGACGGCACCCGAGGCGAAAAGACGGCGCTGCTGCACTACGCGCTCGACCAGCGCGGTCTCGCCGGGAATCGCGCAGTCATGGTCGGCGACCGCAGCTTCGACATGATCGGCGCCCGCAACAACGCCATGACCCCGGTCGGCGTTCTCTATGGTTACGGCAACGAGCAGGAACTGCGCGGGGCCGGCGCCGCCCACGTCTGCGTGACGCCGCAGGCGGTGGGCGTACGTCTCGCCGGACTGCTCGGCGCGACAAAAATCGCCTGAGCCGTCCGGCCAGCGCGCTCACCAACCCCGGCGGGCCTCAGCCGGTAGCGCCTGCCTTTTGGCCAGCGGCGCGCGCCATCCGATCAGGCCTGGGCGAAGCTGCGAAATTGCACGCCCATAGTTTAACCAGCACCCTCACAATTGCTGGGCATTTTTCGGGATGCCTTCGCGCGTCGCGCGTACCCCGCCGGGGCCGATCGGCATCAAATGTACCTTTATGCGGGCTTGATTGATCCGCGCAGGCCAGCCATGCTCATGGCGGACATCTCAGATTCAGCGTGATCCAAAGGAGAACACCATGGGCTATAAACATGCGACCGGCATTCTGATCGCCGCCGCGCTCTGCGCAGGACCGGCTTCGGCGCAGGAGCTGACCGGGACATTGAAGAAAATCAAGGACAGTGGCGCGATCACCATCGGGTTCCGTGACTCCTCGGTGCCGTTCTCCTATCTGGACGACAACCAGAAGCCGGTCGGCTTCGCCATGGACATCTGCTACAAGATCGTGGATGCCGTGAAGAAAGAGCTGAAGAACGACAAGATCGAAGTCAAGCTCAACCCGGTGACCTCGGCCACCCGCATTCCGCTGATCGCCAACGGTACCGTCGACCTCGAATGTGGTTCGACCACCAACAACGTCGACCGCCAGAAGCAGGTCTCCTTCACCAACACCCACTTCCTGACCGCCAGCCGCTTCGTCTCGAAGAAGTCCAGCAAGATCAACTCGATCGACGATCTCAAGGGCAAGTCGGTGGTCTCCACCTCCGGCACCACCAACATCAAGCAGCTCACTGAAGCCAACGCCGCGCGCAACCTCGGCATCAACGTGATTGCCGCCAAGGACCATGCCGAAGCGTTCCTGATGGTCGAGACCGACCGCGCCGTCGCCTTCGTCATGGACGACATCCTGCTCGCCAGCCTCGCCGCCGGCTCCAAGGATCCGTCGGGCTACGTCATCTCCAAGGATGCGTTCTCCAAGCCCGAGCCCTACGGCATCATGCTGCGCAAGGACGACGCGGCTTTCAAGAAGGTCGCCGACGACGCCACCGCCGCTCTCTACAAGAGCGCCGACGGCAAGAAGCTGTATGACAAGTGGTTCATGTCGGCGATCCCGCCGAAGGGCCTGAACCTCAACGTGCCGATGGGCGCCGAGCAGGCCAAGGCCTTCGCGAAGCCGTCGGATTCGGCCGATCCTGACGCCTACACCAACTAAGCAAGGACGACACGAGGCTCATGCGATGGCCCGGCCATTGCATGAGCCTTTTGCCAACAGGCGTGGGGCGGGGGTAAATTCGTGAACTATCACTGGAATTGGGGCATCTTCTGGGAGCAGACGCCGGAGGCAACGGGCACCTACTTCAGCACGCTGATGAGCGGGCTTGGTGTCACAATCCTGCTTGCGCTGTGTGCCTGGACGATCGCCTTCGTGGTCGGCTCGCTGATCGGCATCATCCGCACCCTGCCCTCCAAATGGTCGGAACGGCTCGGCAACGCCTATATCGAGACCTTCCGCAATATCCCCTGCTGGTGCAGCTCTTCATCTGGTTCTTCGTCATTCCCGAACTGCTGCCGAAGGATCTCGGCACCTGGGTCAAGCAGTTGCGCAACGGCCCGTTCTATACGGCGGTCATCGGCATCGGCCTGTACATGTCATCCCGTGTGGCCACCCAGGTCAGCGCCGGCATCAATTCGCTGCCAAAAGGCCAGCGCATGGCCGGCACCGCGATCGGCCTCACCACCGTGCAGACCTATCGCTATATCCTGCTGCCGCTGGCCTATCGCATCATCTTCCCGCCGCTGACCTCCGAGTTTCTCAACACCATCAAGAACACCGCGGTGGCACTGACCATCGGCGTCATGGAACTGACCGCGCGGGCGCGCTCGATGCAGGAATTCTCGTTCCAGGTGTTCGAGGCCTTCACGGCCGCGACCGTGATCTACCTTGTCCTCAGCGCCGTGGTGACAATCGGGATGCGCTATGCGGAGAAGCGCCTCGTCATCCCCGGCTTTAACGGGGGAAGGCGTAATGTTCAGCGATTTCGATTTCAACGTCATCTGGCGCAGCCTGCCCTACCTGTTCGAGCAGGGCATGACCTTCACGCTGACGCTGACGGCGATAGCCACCGTCGGCGGACTGATCCTCGGCACGCTGGTCGCCTTGATGCGACTGTCGTCGAACGTCGCGCTGTCGACCTTTGCGGCGAGCTACGTCAACCTGATGCGCTCACTGCCGCTGGTGCTGGTGATCTTTCTGTTCTACTTCCTGATGCCCTATATCGGACAGTGGATATTGCGGGCCGACCAGCCGGTCCAGGTCGGCGCCTACACCTCGACCATCGTCACCTTCACACTGTTCGAGGCGGCGTATTTCTCCGAGATCATGCGCGCCGGCATCCAGTCGATCCCGCGCGGCCAGGTCATGGCCGGTTATGCCATCGGCCTGAACTACCGCGAGGTGATGCGCCACGTCGTGCTGCCGCAGGCCTTCCGCAACATGCTGCCGGTGATCTTCACCCAGACCATCGTGCTGTTCCAGGATACCTCGCTGGTCTACGTGCTGTCGATCACCGACTTCCTCGGCGCCGCCTCCAAGGTGGCGCAGCGCGACGGCCGCCTCACCGAAATGTACCTGTTCGCCGCGGTGGTCTATTTCGCGATCTGCTTCACCGCCTCGTTCTTCGTCAAGCGCCTGCAAAAGCGCATCAGCATCATCCGATAGCCGTGCCGTTCATTTCCGTGCCTCCAACATCCGGTCGATCCCCATGCCCATGATCACCATCGACAACGTCAGCAAATGGTACAATCCCACGTTCCAGGTACTGAAGCATTGCAGCACCACGGTGGACAAGGGCGAGGTCGTGGTGGTCTGCGGTCCGTCCGGTTCGGGGAAATCGACCCTCATCAAGACCGTGAATGCGCTGGAGCCGGTGCAGGAAGGCACCATCCTGGTCGACGGTCTCAACGTCACCACGATGAAGAAGGACCTGCCAAAGCTGCGCTCGCGCGTCGGCATGGTGTTCCAGCACTTCGAACTGTTTCCGCACCTGCGCATCGTCGAGAACCTGTGCCTCGGCCAGACCAAGGTCCTCGGCCGCTCCGAGGACGCCGCGCGCGCCAAGGCAATGAAGATGCTGGAGCGCGTCGGCCTCACCGCGCATGCGGAGAAATATCCCGGCCAGCTGTCCGGCGGTCAGCAGCAGCGCGTCGCCATCGCGCGGGCGCTGGTGATGGACCCGATCTGCATGCTGTTCGACGAGCCGACCTCGGCACTGGATCCGGAAATGATCAACGAGGTGCTCGACGTCATGGTCGAACTCGCCAAGGAAGGCATGACCATGATGGTGGTGACCCACGAGATGGGGTTCGCCAAGAAAGTCGCCAACCGCGTCATCTTCATGGATGCCGGCGAGATCGTCGAAGACGCCCAGAAGGACGACTTCTTCGGCCACCCGCGCAGCGATCGCGCGCAGCAGTTCCTGTCGAAGATCCTGGCGCATTAGTCAGTGGTTTCCTCCCCCGCGTCTTCCGCGGTGGGGAGGGTCGGCCGAACGAGACGATGCGCAGCATCGGTGAAGTGGAGGCCGGGGTGGGGGACCTCAAACGCTGACGTCCGTATTGCTGCCCCCACCCGACCGCGCTTCGCGCGGCCACCCTCCCGCCACGCGCAGCTTCGCTGCGCTTTGGGAGAGGAAGAAAGCGCCCTACCAGGTGGCCAGCACCGCGCCCTTGAACTTGGTGGCGATAAATTCCTTGATCTCCGGCGACTGATAGCTCTCCACCAGCGTCTTCACCCACGGCTTGTCCTTGTCGGCAATGCGCACCGCGATGACGTTGGCGTAGGGGCCCTTGGGATCTTCACGCAGCAGCGCGTCCTTGACCGGGTCGAGGCCGGACTGAGTGGCGTAGTTGGTGTTGACGCCCGCGGCATCGACGTCGTCGAGGGTACGCGGGGTCTGCGCGGCATCGATCTCGATGATCTTCAGCTTCTTCGGGTTCTCGGTGATGTCGAGCATGGTCGGCTTGAAGCCGACGCCGTCCTTCAGCTTGATGACGCCCTTGTCGCGCAACAGCAGCAGCACGCGGCCGCCATTGGTCGGGTCATTGGGGATCGCCAGCGAGGCGCCGGTCTTGATCTCGTCCCAGTTCTTCACCTTCTTCGAATAGATGCCCATCGGGAAGTTCACGGTGCCGCCGACGGATACGATCTTGTACTTGCGGTCGGCGATCTGGTTATCGAGATAGGGCTGGTGCTGGAACGAATTGGCCTGCAGGTCGCCGGCCTCCAGCGCCGCGTTCGGCACCACATAGTCGGAGAATTCGACGACCTGGATGTCGAGGTCCTTCTTGGCGGCGACCGCCTTCACGGCCTCCATGATCTGGGCATGCGGCCCGGCGGTGACACCGACCTTGATGGTCTCGGCATGGGCAGCGGTCGTCAGCGCAAGGGCTGCGACGACCGAGAGAGCGAGAGAGCGTAGCGACATATTCGGTTCCTGTGGTGGTGTTGAAGATTGATCGAAGCGGTTCAGTTCGTGTCCCGGACGCGACGCAGCGTGCAACGCTGCTTCGCAGATCCGGGACCGTACCGATCGCCGGCGTTTTTGACGGTCCCGGCTCAGCAGTGCGCTACGCCGCTAAGATGCGGCGCACTGCACTGCGTCCGGGACACGTCCCATAAGTGACCTCACGAATGACGGTTGCGCTTGTCGAGGCGGCGCGAGAGCCGGTCGCCGATGGTCTGCACGCCCTGCACCAGCACGATCAGCACGATGACCACGGTGGCCATCACCTCCGGCATGAAGCGCTGGTAGCCATAGCGGATGCCGAGATCGCCAAGCCCGCCGCCGCCGACCGCGCCGACCATCGCGGAGTAGCCGATCAGGCTGACCGTGGCGAGCGTCAGCGCCAGCGTCACCGCCGGCAGGGCTTCCGGCAGCAGCACCTTCTGCACGATCTGCAGCGGACTGGCGCCAAAGGCGCGCGCGGCTTCGACCAGGCCCTGGTCGACTTCGCGGATCGCGCCCTCGATGACGCGGGCAATGAAGGGAATTGCGGCGATGGTCAGCGGCACCACCGCGGCGCTGGTGCCGATCGAGGTGCCGGCGATCAGCCGCGTCAGCGGCACGATGGCCACCACCAGGATGATGAACGGCGTCGAGCGCGTGGCGTTGACCACGAGGCCGAGCAGACGATTGACCATCGGCGCCGGGAACAGTTCGTTGGCGCGGCTGGTGGCGAGAAAGATGCCGAGCGGCAGGCCGACCAGCGTGCCGAAGGTGCCGGCCAGCGCCACCATGGTCAGGGTGTCCAGGGTCGACCAGGCAATCAGCGACAACAGTTCAGGCGACATAGCCAAGGTGCTCCACTTTGTTGCGGGTGCTGGTCAGCTCGGCCACCAGCTTCGCCAACAATTCGGGCTCGGCGGCGACGGATGCGATCAGCGTGCCGAACGGATGGTCGGCGACATATTCGATCTGGCCATGCATGATGTTGAAATCGACGTTGTAGGCGCGTGTCAGCCGCGACAGCACCGGCTCGTCGGCGTCCGCGCCGGTGAAGGCGATGCGGATCACCGCCTGCATGCCGGGCGCATAGGCCGGCAGCAGCTTGGCCTGCAGCCATTCCGGCACGTTGCCGCCGGTGACCTCGCCGACGAAGCGCCTGGTGGTCTCGTGGTGCGGATTGGCAAAGATCTCGTAGGTGGTCCCCTGCTCGACGATGCGGCCGCCTTCCATCACGGCGACATGGTCGGCGAGCTTCTTCACCACCGACATTTCGTGAGTGATGAACAGGATGGTCAGGTTGAGCTCGGCGTTGATCTGCTTGAGCAGCGCCAGGATCTGGCTGGTAGTCTCCGGATCCAGCGCCGACGTCGCCTCGTCCGACAGCAGCACTTTCGGCTTGGTGGCCAGCGCGCGGGCAATGCCGACGCGCTGCTTCTGGCCGCCGGACAGTTCGGCCGGATAGCGGTCGCGCTTGTCGGCGAGGCCGACCATGTCGAGCAAGGGGTTGACGATGCCCGGGATGTCGCGACGCGCCACGCCGGCGATTTCCAGCGGCAGCGCGATATTGTCGAAGGCGGTGCGCGACGACAGCAGGTTGAAATGCTGGAAGATCATGCCGATCGAACGCCGCGCCTTGCGCAGGCTGCGCTCGTCGAGCGCGCCGATGTCGAGGCCGTCGACATTGACGCGGCCGGAGGTCGGCAGTTCGAGGCCGTTGATCAGCCGGATCAGCGTCGACTTGCCGGCGCCGCTTCGCCCGATCACGCCGACGATGGCGCCTTCAGGCACTTTAAGGTCGATGCTATCCACCGCCCGCACCTCGGCAGAGCCCGATCGCGCCGGGAATATCTTGCTGACGCCATCGAAGGAAATGATGGCGCGCCCCTGCGGGTCGATGATGGGCACGGGCGCTCCGGTAGGCTTGGATAAGGGAGCGTTCATAGGAGATCAGTTCTGCGCGAATGGAAAGGCGGCGATGTGAGGATTTTTGGTCCGCAACGACGGCGAACCCGCGCAACCTACGGATTTTGCCAGCTAATTCAATGGCGTCGCCAAGAAAACCACAACCGCCTCCCAGGCTGTTCCGCTAGGGGACAGAAATGCCGGATTCGGCCTCATGGCAGCACGGCTGGCCTCCGCTCAGGCTTGCTCCAGGAGCTTGAGCGCCGCAGTGTAATCGCCGGCACGGGCGTCATCGATATAGGCCACCAGCAGCCGGTTGACCGCATCGGCGTCGAGCAGCCGGAGGTCCTGCGGATCGAGCCAGCCGTCGAAATAGCGATCGAGATAGCCGCGACGACCGTCCTGCTCACCGATCCAGACAGGACCCACCAGAGCGGCCGGGGCCGTCTCCCAGTAACAGAGGACCAACCGCCGCGTACGGGGATGGTGGCCAAGAATGCGCTTACCGTCGCGAGGGGCCTCGTTCATCGGCCGCAGAAGCTGACCGTATTCGCGTAACACCCGTTCGACGTGCATTTGATGATTCCATGGCGACGGCCCGAGCGAGCCGCCGTATCGCTAACTTCGTATTGAGCGATTGTTTCCCGCCGCAAATCCGGTGATCACGATGGCGCACCACGCATGAAAAAGCCCGGAGCGAAGCTCCGGGCTAGTTCGTGCTGCTGGCGGTTACCAGCCACGATAGTAGCGCGGCCCATAATAGGCATAGCGCGGGCGGTAGCCGTAACCATAGCCGTAATAATGCGGACGATAGTAACGGGGGCCGTAGTATCCGTAGCCGGGTCCGTATGCACCATAGGCGCCAGCGGCGAGCGCGCCCGCCGCCAGACCCAGACCGATGGCAGGACCAGGGCCCCATCCGCGACCGCGCGCCTCTGCCGGCGCAGTTGTCACCGCCGCCGCGCCTAGCGCTGCGACGGTCGCCAGAATGACTGCTGTTTTCTTCATCACATTTTCCTTTCTGTCCCTGCCCCGAATAACGCCGAAGAAATTCGCTGGTTGCGGGAGGAACCTGGATTCTTTGGGTTCCAAAACGTCGAACAACGGGGCGCGGACCGGCGGATGCAACTGGCCGCCATTGCACGTCGGCAGCCCCATGTAGGCAAATCCAACTGGTCTAAACACAAATAGAAAATGACTCCGCCGTCGGGTTCGTCGTAGCGTGGTTCCATGCCGGCCGAGGTCCCGCCGGCACCGGATATGCGCCTGGAGAAGACATGACACTTTCGCGTTTCGAGATCACCCGCCGCACCGCGCTGCTGACATCGGCGGCCATTGCTGCCAACGTCGCCAATCCTTTGCGGGCCTTCGCCCAGGAGACCCCACGCAAGGGTGGCGTGTTCAACGTCCATTACGGGGCCGAGCAGCGCCAGCTCAATCCCAGCATCCAGGCATCCACCGGGGTCTACATCATCGGCGGCAAGATCCAGGAGTCGCTGGTCGATCTGGGCGCCAACGGCCAGCCGGTCGGCGTTCTCGCGGAAAGCTGGGAAGCCACGCCCGACGGCAAGACCATCACCTTCAAGCTGCGCAAGGGTGTGACCTGGCACGACGGCAAGCCGTTCACTTCGGCCGATGTCGCCTTCACTGCCATGAACATGTGGAAGAAGATCCTCAATTACGGATCGACGCTGCAACTGTTTCTGACCGACGTCGAAACCCCCGACCCGCTCACGGCCATCTTCAAATACGAGCGGCCGATGCCGCTTGGCCTGCTGCTGCGCGCGTTGCCTGACCTTGGCTACGTCTCGGCCAAGCACCTCTATGAGTCCGGCGACATCCGCCAGAACCCGACCAACCTCGCACCGGTCGGCACCGGGCCGTTCAAGTTCGTCAAGTACGAGCGCGGCCAGTACATCATCGCCGACCGCAACGAGAACTACTGGCGGCCCAACGCGCCCTATCTCGACCGCATCACCTGGCGCGTCATCACCGACCGCGCGGCCGCCGCGGCGCAGATGGAGGCCGGCGACCTGCACTACAGCCCGTTCACCGGCCTGACGATTTCCGACACCGCGCGCCTCGGCAAGGACAAGCGCTTCGTCGTGTCCACCAAGGGCAACGAGGGCAACGCCCGTACCAATACCATCGAGTTCAACTTCCGCCGCAAGGAGCTGGCCGACATCCGCGTCCGCCGCGCCATCGCCCATGCGATCAACGTGCCGTTCTTCATCGAGAATTTTTTGGGCGATTTCGCCAAGCTCGGCACCGGGCCGATCCCGTCGGTGTCCACCGATTTCTATCCCGGCGCCGACACGCCGCAATATCCCTACGACAAGAAGAAGGCGATCGCGTTGCTCGACGAGGCCGGCTTCAAGCCCGGCGCCGGCGGAACCCGCTTCAGCCTGCGCCTGCTGCCGGCGCCATGGGGCGAGGACATCTCGCTGTGGGCCACCTTCATCCAGCAGTCGCTGGGCGAAGTGGGCGTCCAGGTCGAGGTCGTCCGCAACGACGGCGGCGGCTTTCTCAAGCAGGTCTATGACGACCACGCCTTCGATCTCGCCACCGGCTGGCACCAGTACCGTAACGACCCGGCCGTCTCGACCACCGTCTGGTATCGCTCCGGCCAGCCCAAGGGCGCGCCGTGGACCAACCAGTGGGGTTGGGAAGACGCAGCCATCGACAAGGTCATCGACGATGCCGCCACCGAAATCGATCCGGTCAAACGCAAGGCCCTCTATGCCGAGTTCGTCAAGCAGGCCAACACCGCATTGCCGGTGTGGATGCCGATCGAACAAATTTTCGTCACGGTGATTACCGCCAAGGCACGCAACCATTCCAACACGCCACGCTGGGGCTCCTCGAGCTGGCACGATCTGTGGCTATCGGCCTGACGCAAAGGCTGGCAAGATAGCCCGATGCGTATTCTGACTCTCGCGGGGCGGCGGCTCGCCGCCTCGATCCCGACCCTGTTCCTGATCCTGATCGGCGTGTTCCTGCTGCTGCAGTTCGCGCCGGGTGACACCGTCGATGCGATGATGGCCCAGATGGGCGGCGGCGACGCGGCCACCGCGCGCGAGTTGCGCAAATTCTATGGGCTCGACCTCTCGATCCCCATGCAGCTTGGCAATTATCTCTGGAAGCTGGTGCGCCTCGATCTCGGCTTCTCCTCGATCTACGGCAAGCCAGTCGCCACAGTCATTCTCGAACGTCTGCCGCCGACGCTGCTGCTGATGACTGCCTCGCTGTCCTTTGCCTTCTTCTTCGGGCTGGTGCTCGGCGTCATCGCCGCGCGCGGCTTCAACAAATGGCCGGACACCCTGATCTCTACCCTCGGCCTGATCTTCTATGCCACGCCGTCGTTCTGGTTCGGGCTGATGGCCATCGTGGTATTCTCGATCTATCTGCAATGGCTGCCGGCCGGCGGCTTCGAGGACATCGGCGCGGTACAGACCGGGCTGTGGCGCACACTCGACATCGCGCGCCACCTGGTGCTGCCGACGCTGACGCTTGGGCTGATCTTCCTCGCCATTTATCTGCGCATCATGCGCGCCTCGATGCTGGAGGTGCTGAACCTCGATTTCGTCCGCACCGCGCGCGCCAAGGGGCTCGACGAGACCCGCGTGGTGATCCGCCACGTGCTGCGCAATGCCTTGCTGCCGATGGTCACGCTGATCGGCATCCAGGCAGGCACCATGCTCGGCGGCTCGGTCGTCGTCGAAAGCGTGTTCTCGCTCCCTGGACTTGGTCGCCTCGCTTATGAATCCGTGGTGCAGCGCGACCTCAATACGCTGCTCGGCATCGTCTTCGTCTCAGCCCTGCTGGTGATCGTGGTGAACTTCTTCGTCGATCTGCTCTATGCGCGGCTCGATCCGCGCATCACGGCCGAGGGCTGAGCCATGGACGCCGTGAAACGCTATTGCCGCAGTCCCTCCGCTCTGGTCGGCCTCGTGCTGCTGCTGCTGGTGATCGCCATGGCGATCTCCGCAGGCTGGCTGTATCCGCGCGATCCGCTGGCGCTGGCCGGCCGGCCGCTGATCTGGCCGTTCTCCAATCCGCGCTTCCTGCTCGGCACCGACAATTCCGGCCGCGACATCGCGGCCCAGCTGTTCTACGGCGCGCGCATTTCGTTGCTGATCGGCGTGGTCGCAACCGCCATCGCGGTGGTCATCGGCGTGCTGATCGGCGCCTTCGCCGGCTATTACGGCGGCTGGGTCGATACCGTTCTGATGCGCATCACCGAGGCGTTCCAGACGCTGCCGAATTTCGTGCTGCTGCTGGTGCTGGTCGCGGTGTTCGGCTCGACGCTGACCACGGTGACCATCGCCGTCGGCATCGTGTCGTGGCCGGCGCCGGCGCGGCTGACCCGGGCCGAATTCCTGTCGCTGCGCAACCGCGAATTCGTCCAGGCTGGCCGCACGCTCGGCATGAAGGACATCCAGCTCATCCTCGGCGAGATCCTGCCCAACGCGCTGCCGCCGGTGATCGTCTATGCCAGCGTGGTGATGGCGGTGGCGATCCTGCTGGAAAGCGCGCTGGCCTTCCTGCGGCTGTCCGATCCCAACGTCGCCTCCTGGGGCAATTTGATCGGGCTCGGCCGCGACGTGCTGCGCGTGCAGTGGTACGTCTCGGCGATCCCCGGCATTGCCATCCTGGTCACCGTGCTGGCGGTGTCGCTGGTCGGCCAGGGCCTCAACGACGCGCTTAATCCAAGGCTCAAGGGACGATGACCGAGACTTCCACCGCGGTCCTGCGGCTCGAGAACCTGAGCGTCAGACTTCCCGATGGCGCGGACCGGACCCACGCGCTGGCGGGCGTCTCACTGGCCATCGCCGCCGATGAGATTCTCTGCGTGGTCGGCGAGTCCGGCTCCGGCAAATCGATGATGGCAAATGCCATCATGCGACTGCTGCCCGGCGGCGTCAGCATCGATGGTGGCCGCGCGCTGTTCGAGGGCATCGACCTCGCTTCGGCGAGCATCAACGACCTGCGCAAGGTGCGCGGCGCCGGCATCGCGATGGTGTTCCAGGAGCCGATGACGGCGCTCAATCCGCTGCGCACCATCGGCGACCAGATCGGCGAGATGTTCTCGATCCACACAGACCTGTCGAAGGCCGACATTCGCGCCCGCGTGCAGGCGCTGCTCGAAGACGTGCGCATTCCCGATCCCAAAGCGGCAGCGCGGGCCTATCCCCATGAGCTGTCGGGCGGGCAACGCCAGCGCGCCATGATCGCCATGGCGCTGGCGCTCGATCCGAAACTGCTGATCGCCGACGAGCCGACCACCGCGCTCGACGTCACCACGCAGGCGCAGATTCTCAAGCTGATCCGCGAATTGCAGCAACGCCGCAGGACCGCGGTGCTGTTCATCACGCATGATTTCGGCGTGGTGGCGGAGATCGCCGACCGCGTGGCGGTCATGCAGCACGGGTCGATCGTCGAACAGGGCAGCGTCCGCGACGTCCTGCTGAAACCGCAACATGCCTATACCAAGCAACTGCTCGCCGCGGTGCCGCCGCTGACCGCGCCACCGCCGCGGACGTTGTCCGAGGACATGGTGCTGACCATCGACAACGTGTCGAAAACCTATCGCACCGGCGGCTTTCTCGGCCGCGGCGCGCGCGTGACTCATGCGGTGAAGAACGTCTCTCTGCAACTGCCGCGCGGCGCCACGCTGGGCATCGTCGGCGAATCCGGCTCCGGCAAATCCACCCTCGCCCGCTGCCTCGTCCGCCTCATCGATCCCGATGCCGGATCGATCATGGCCGACGGCAAGGACTGGGCGACGATGACCAAGGAAAACGTGAGGCGCGAGACGCGGCACATCCAGATGGTGTTCCAGGACCCGTTCGCCTCGCTCAATCCGCGCCGCAAGGCCGGCGAGCTGGTGGCGCAGGGGCCGATCATCCACGGCACGCCGCGCGCCAAGGCACTGGCCGACGCCCGCGAACTGTTCGCGCTGGTCGGCCTCGATCCCGCCGCCAGCGATCGTTTTCCGCACGAGTTCTCCGGCGGCCAGCGCCAGCGCATCGGCCTCGCCCGCGCGCTCGCCTTGCAACCTGCAATTCTGGTGGCTGACGAAGCGGTATCGGCGCTCGACGTCTCCGTGCAGGCCCAGGTGCTCAAGCTGCTGGCCGAACTGCGCCAGCGCCTCGGCCTGTCCATCGTGTTCATCACCCACGACCTGCGCGTCGCAGCGCAGATCTGCGATCTCGTCGCGGTGATGAAGGACGGCGAGGTGGTGGAGCATGGCCTCGCCGGCGATGTGCTGGGACGGCCGCAGCATCCCTACACGAAGGCGCTGATCGCCTCGATCCCGGGCGGCAACTTCGAGCGTGCGAGGCCGTAGCCGGCTAGACCAGCCCGCGCCAGCGCTGGGCCGCACTGAATGCTGGCGCCCACAGCTGATCGGCTGGCTGGCCGCGATGCAGCGCTTTGCCGAGTTCACAGATCGCCATGAAGGCGTCGGTGCGCGCCTCCTGGATCTCCAGCGCATCGTCTCCGTCGCCCTTGATGAGCCCCGCAATGCCGTTCAGGATCGGCAATGCGGCTTGCGGAAGCTCCTGCTCGGCGGCCTTCAGGGCTTCGAGCACGGCCTCGGCCTTTTCCAGCTCGTTCATGTCAGATCTCCCGCGCATCGCGACGGCGGTAAAGCGCCAGCATCAGCGGCGCCAGATGGCGCAGCAAGCCATGCGCGACGATCGGTGTCGGCTCGGAGAACGGAAGCGCCAGCTCGCTCTCCGGCACGCCACGCACCGCCTTGGAGAGTTCGTCGCCCAGCGCGATCGACAGCGCCACCGCGCGGCCATTGCAGCCGGCCCAGGCATAGGCGTCCGGCCCGAGCCGGTGGATACGCGGCAGGAAATCCGTGGTCATGCCGACATAGCCGTTCCAGACATAGTCGAATTTGACGTCGCCGATCTCGGGCCACAGCAGCTGCAGGCGTTCGGCCACCATGGACTTCAGCTTCGCCACCGCGTCGTTGGTGTTGATCAGCGCGCCGCCGGTGACCAGACGATTGCGCGCATCGTAACGCGCGAAGTACAGCTCGCCATGGGTATCGGACATCGCCTGACGGCCGGGAATGATGATCTTGCGGGCGGCGTCGGACAGCGGCTGCGTCGCCATTTGCCAGGAACGGATCGGCATTACCTCATGAGCAATATCCGGCGCCAGTGCTTTGGCGAACTCGCCGGTATAGGCATTGGTGGCGAGGATCAGCGCGCGTCCGCTGATCTGCCCTTTCGCCGTCTTGACGACCCAGCGGTTGTTCAGGCGTTCGAAGCTGACCACCGGCGACCGGGCAAAAATGCGCCCGCCTCGCTGCAGCAGCGCCGCCGCAAGGCCACGCGCCAGCGCCAGCGGATTGATGTGGCCACCGGTCCTGTTCCAGAAGCCGCCATACCATGCGTCGGAGCCGAGCATCTGCCGTGTCTGGTCGCGCGAAAGGATCTCCACCGGTGCGCCGAATTTCGACCACTGCCGCACGCGGCGTTCGGCGATCTTCATGCGGCCGGGCGAATGCACCGGCTGCACCCAGCCGGCCTGCTCCTGCTCGGCCTGGATCTGGTAACGGCGCGCCACGTCGAACAGCGTCGAGGCGCTGTCGCGCAACAGCGCGACGAAGCGTTCGCCGACGATGCCATGCCTGGCGATGATGTCGTCCGGATCGGGTCGCGACAGCGTGGGGATCACCTGGCCGTTGTTGCGTCCGGACGCGCCCCAGCCCGGCTCCGCGGCCTCGACCACCGCGACATCCACGCCGGCCTCGCGCAGATGCAGCGCGCTGGACAGGCCGGTGAAGCCCGCACCGATGACGATCACGTCGGCAGAGACATCGCCGGCAAGTTGCGGCAATTGCGGCCCGGCCGGTGTCATCGCGGCCCACAGCGAGTCGGGCCAGCGCATATTTGCGGAATCCATCGTCGTCCTTTCCCGCCGATCAAGGCCTTTGGGGCCGGGGCCCCCTGCAGCAGGTTGGGTTGCCGGGGCCCGATCGATCTGTTTAGCTTAGATGCCAATTCACGCCGGGGAAATAACAGAGTGTCACTCAAGAATGTCATCGGAATCGACCACGCCGTCGTCGTGGTCAGCGATCTCGACAAGGCCGCCGCCAACTGGAAGCAGCTTGGCTTCACGGTGTCGCCGCGCGGCACCCACAGCGCCAAGATGGGCTCCGGCAATTACACCATCATGCTCGATCCGGATTACATCGAACTCCTCGGCGTGCTCGTCGAAACCGAGCACAACACGCCGACCCGCGCGTTCCTCGCCAAGCGCGGCGAAGGCATCGAACGCATCGCCTTCACGGCGGTCGATTCCGCCGCCGGTGCCGAAGAGATCCGCGCCCGTGGCTACGAGCCGCTCGGCCCGACCGATTTCGAGCGCCCGGTCACCCTGCCCGACGGCAGCGTGTCGGCAGCCAAATTCCGTGTCTTCCAGTGGCCGATCGAAGAGGCCCCGGGTGGACTGCGCATCTTCGCCTGCCAGCACAAGACGCGGGAAACCGTCTGGATCCCAGAACTGATGAAGCACGCCAACGGCGCACAGCGCCTGCGACAGGCCCTGATCGTGTCGCCTGATGCGGCGAAGGACGCCGCGCATCTGTCGCGCATGATCGATCGCGACGTCAGGGTTGAGCCGGACGGCGCCGTGTCGGTGCCGTCGGGATCCGACCGCGCGGATTTCGTATTCGTCACCAGGAACAGCTGGGCGCGCGCTATCCCGGCGTTTCGCTGGAGGGCCTGCCCGAGCGCGGCGGCGCCGCGCTGGTAATCGCCGCGTCGGATCTCGTCACAGCGGAAAAGGCGGTAGGCAAAGCCGGCGTCCGCAGCGCCGACGCCGTTTGCGTGCCGCCCGCCGCCGCCAACGGCGTGCTGCTGGCCTTCGTCAAGTAAGCGACCCGGGGACACGCCATTGCCCTTTCGCGGGGCGTGTCCCCAAAATCCCGGAGCGGCCCGGCCAGGATGTCGGGGACTTCAACGGTCACCGACACCAGGCCTCCCTACAAGGCTCACGGACGCAGGCTTGCCCTGCACCGGGCGCCCCAGAAATTTCTTTCGTTGACGAACAGCCGTGCAGCACGCTTCTGCCGCCGTCGACCAAACAACAGTCTCCGGTTCTGTTGACTGCATCGCACCGCGCCGTAGCATTGCGGTGCAGGTCGGCGATAGCGCAAGGCAAGCCGTTCTGCGCGCGGGCGCTCGAGGCCCGCGGAGACATCCCCGTCCCGAATGAAGAATCACCATGTCCGAACGCCACAGGCTCCGCGACTTCGTCATCGATTTCACCCGGCTGATCGACCGCCATCTCGACGAACCCGCGATTCTCGTGGAAGGACGCAAACTGGTGGCCCGTCTTGTTGCCACCGACGACTGGCTGCCCGAGCCCTATTCGCAGCCGGGCGCAAACCACTATCAACAGTATCTGCTGCACGCCGACCCGCTGGAGCGTTTCTCCGTGGTCAGCTTCGTGTGGGGACCGGGGCAGAAGACGCCGATCCACGACCACACCGTGTGGGGCATCGTCGGCATTTTGCGCGGCGCCGAGACCGGCGTCGCCTATACGCTAAAGCCCGGCGGCGGCTTCGAGACCGGTCCGGCGGAGCGCCTGGAGCGTGGCGAAGTGGTGGCGGTTTCGCCTGATATCGGCGATATTCACGTCATCGCCAATGCCTATGACGACCGCCCGTCGATCTCCATCCACGTCTATGGTGGCAATATCGGCGCCGTCAGGCGCTCGGTGTTCGATCCGCTAAGCGGCGTGCCCACGCCGTTCATCTCGGGCTACTCCAACGCCACCGTCCCCAATCTGTGGGATCGCTCCAGGGATTGAACGATCCCGCGACACTTGCCAGAAAGTCCCGTCATGACCCGTCTCGTCACCACCGCCGAGGTTCGCGCCTCATTGATCGAAGGCCGCGAGATCGCCTTGTTCGACGTGCGCGAGGAAGGCCCCTATTCGCGCGCCCATCCCTTGTTTGCGGTGTCGCTGCCGCTGAGCCGGATCGAGCTCCGCGTGCTTGATCTAGTGCCCCGGTGGGATGCGCCCATCGTCGTGTATGATGACGGCGAGGGATATGCGGCGCGCGCCGAAGCACGGCTTCAGCAGCTCGGCTACAGCAACGTCGCGCAGCTCGATGGCGGGCTCGATGGCTGGCGGCGCGCCGGCGGCGAGATCTTCATCGACGTCAACGCGCCCAGCAAGGCGTTCGGCGAGCTGGTGGAGTCGACGCGGCATACGCCGTCGCTGGCCGCACACGAAGTCGAGCGCCTGATCGCCGACAAGGCCGATATCGTGGTGCTGGATTCCCGTCGCTTCGAGGAATACCGCACCATGTCGATCCCATCAGGCACCAGCGTGCCCGGCGGCGAACTGGTGCTGCGCGTGCAGGATCTGGCACCGCGACCCGAGACCACGGTGATCGTCAACTGCGCCGGCCGCACCCGTTCGATCATCGGCACCCAGTCGCTGATCAATGCCGGCATTCCCAACAAGGTGTTTGCGCTGCGCAACGGCACCATCGGCTGGACGCTGGCCGGACTCGAACTGGACCGTGGCGCCGAACGGCGATTTCCTGAACTGTCGGCGGACGCCCGGGCCGCCGCGCAGGCCCGCGCGCAAGCGCTCGCCGAACGCGCCGGCGTCCGTAACGTCAGTCCCGAAACGGTCTCGCAATGGCAGCAGCAGAGCGATGTCACGCTGTATCTGCTCGACGTGCGCACCCCAGCGGAATTCGAAGCCGGACATCTGCCCGGCTTTCGCTCAGCGCCGGGCGGGCAACTGGTGCAGGCCACCGACGAATGGGTCGGCGTGCGCCATGGCCGCATCGTGCTGGCCGATGATGACGGCGTCCGTGCCACCCTCGCCGCGTCATGGCTGATCCAGATGGGATGGCGCGATGTACATGTGCTCGATGGCGGCATCAAAGGCGGGCATCTCGAAACCGGGCCGCGCGCACCGCGCCACCCGCCTTCGCCGTCCGGCACCATCGCAACCATCACGCCACAAGCGCTTGCTGCAGAACGCGACCAGACCGTGGTCATCGATCTCGCCACCAGTCCGCGCCATGCCAGCGGCCATGTGCCCGGCGCCTGGTTCGTGGTGCCCGCGCGACTCAGGAGGCGCTGCCGCGATTGCCGGCCGGCCGGCTGGTGCTGACCTCCTGCGACGGCGCGCTGGCGCATTACGCCGCCGCCGATCTCGCAGACATCACCGACCGCGCGGTCGCGGTTCTCGCCGGCGGCACGGAGGCCTGGAAGGCCGCAGGGCTGCCGCTCGAACGCGGCGTACCGCACAGCCTCGAGGAGGTCGATGACGTCTACAAGCGGCCCTACGAGGGCACCGACAATGCCGCCGCGGCGATGCAGGCCTATCTCGACTGGGAATTCGGCCTGGTCGAACAGCTTGCCCGCGACGGCACTCATGGCTTCCGCGTGTTGTGAGCGGTTTGCATCGATCCTGATGCGGATAAAAACTGGAAAGGAATGGTGCGCCATTCAGAATAAAACTACGAACTCTTATGTTATTGAAATATCTAAATAATTTCGTTCCGTCTGAACGTGATGCTCTATTAAGTGACCGCATTGCGCCCGATATCGTTGATTTAGTCGCCGCTTTGTTTCGGGCTCATCCGTTTCCACGGCCATGCTTGCTGAGTTCGGATTTCAGGTCGCCGACGGTCAGGATCGGTACGGGCTCTGTCGTCGTTGGACACCTCTTCGCCGGTCTCGGCATCTACTTTCGCGTACTTGATGCGGTGGCCGGTGTTCTTGTTGATCTGATTGAAGGAGACCTTCTCTCTCTCTGAGGTCGCCAGAACAAGGCGATCGGACAGGTCACCAGCGACAGCCGCAAAAAGCCCTTCCAGTTCGCCCGCGGCGCCATCTTGGAACTCCGTTACACCAGACGGCGATTCAATCGGTCAGACGGCCTGGGGTTCCATCACCTGCATTCGGGACAGGTGCCCCGACCGAATCCAGCACCTCCCGGGCGTGGGGATCGCTCCGGTCCTTCGCCCATCCGTGCTGGTCGCATTTTTGGATGGCGCCGGCCTCCAGCAGCAGGCCGATCGCCCACCGGTCCACCGTCCTGAAATCCGGCCGTTCTCTCGTCAGCATCTTGCCCCCTCTCTTGACGGTGAATCCGCGGACCCCGCGGTTTGTTCCTCCGGGGCTCGGGTGTGAGCGGACGACTATCGACTTCGCGAAGCGCGTGGGTGCATCCGTTCTGTCAGACGAACACCTCGACGGCAGCCTCGGAGGAAAAATGATCATCTATCCGGGTGCGGGCAAGGTCGATGGCAGAAAAGCCATCAATACAACGCCCGCCGGCCCACAGGTATCCTGTTCGTAGTAACGGTCAATTATTATTAGCGGGATCTGGGGGACTGGATCGCCGCAGCGTCGCCCTCGTCCGAGATGTGACATAAGTGACAGGGATTTTGCCATGGGTGTCGGGTGATTCCCGCAACACGGATCTGACCGGGACGCCATCGCTGGGCGCCGAAACTCTAAGCTCCGGCAAAGGAGCCGCGTTTACGATGATGCGCCGATTTTTTCTGGTTCTTTCAAAATCGCAAGACGGGCGCCATCACGGTTGCTCAGGCGCCGAACTTCGTTTTATGGGTTGTAATCGTGGGGAGCGTCTTGATCTGGGTTTGGCACCCCTAGGTCGCTTAAGGATTGCCCCTCGAAATTATTGTCAAAGGCGGTCTTTTCGTTTGGGCGATCGACGAGGTCTGGCGCGGGGTCAATCCGTTTCGCGCTGTTTCGGGGTAGCCGTGTTGTGTTATGCGCTCGTGACATTCCGTCCTCGGATTCTCTCCGTTCTTTTCTGAATCGTCGCGGATTACCTTTTAGTGGACGGGAGAAGGTTCGGCATCGATGGGCTTATTCTCTGAAATTTGTGAGCGTGTTGTAGCAGAGGGTTGGTGCTAGGCCCGCGAGGCGACGTCACGCTGAATGAAGCGGATAAATTCAACGCTGGTACTGAGGCCGACGAGGGTTTTCGTGATCGATAACGTAATGGGCGGAGAACTCGGTGCCGATTCAGATCGGAGTTCTCAAGCGCAGCGGCACCCACCATGCGAGTTCTACGTCGGCCAATGGTCTGGCTCGCGCGCGAGCCCGACGCAATCTGTTCGAAACCTCAACGGCGTTGTGGCGCAGATGATCCGGGAGACTGCATCGGGGAAGGCAAGGATCGGTTTGACCTCGGGCACATGGGCGTGAACGACGAGCAGACAGTTCTTCGGTCAAACCGGTCACACACCTAACGGATGCATGTCGAGGATCTGGCGAAGCGCAACGTCGAGTTCTTCGCCGGGGTTGCGAGGCAAGGTTCGGCTCCTCCAGGCAACATGCCGATCGGGTCGGACAAGAACCGCCCCGGAGTCATCGGTACCGGAGAAATTAGTCCACGCGCGTTGAGGATCTTCGTAGTCCGCATCTGGTCCGCTACCTATGACCAGACACCTTACAGCGAGCGGCCCATGACTATCGACGCTCTGAACGGCGTCAAGCCAAGCTCGCCTCGCCTCCGGCTTCACCAGCAGCGTCATGCTGTCGTCGGCGATCACGTCATGAATAGAAAGCATCACCCCATCGCGCCTTATCCAGAAATGCGGAAGCCGTGCTCCCGGCCATGTTGTCGGCTGATAGTCGATAATGGGGTCGATCGGCTGCGGTACACGACCAGCTTCGGCGATGACGGCGCCACCCTGATAGATGAAACCGAGATCGAGGCCGAGAAAATGATAGTGCCTTGTTTGTCCAGGAATCCTTCGGATGAACTCCGATCGTGCCTGCTTGCCGCGCTTGTCATCCGCGTCAAGCAAAGCGGTCTTCTTGAGCGCCTTGCTCACGAGACGGTCGATCAGGGAAGTCTGCCAAGCGAATGGCAGCACGCGGAAGGTGATTGACCGTTGAAGCGCTTGCAACCGCCGGAGGTCGTTTAGATGTAGCCCACAGACCTCTAGGAGATCGCTCATCTCATCAAAGTTCTGCGCGCTATGTCGAATGTTGGTTTGGGCTACGGGTCGCCGTTCTCGCTCGTAGCTGTCGAGAAGCTTTGGACCGGACAAGCCGCGGATTGCGTGAGACAGTTTCCATGCCAGATTATGGGCGTCCTGAACGCCTGTGTTGAGCCCAAGGCCGCCCGTGGGCGGCAGGCTATGAGCCGCATCACCGGCCAGGAACATCCGCTCGCGGCGATAGGCCGAGGCGAGCTTGGCCGACACAGCCCAGGGTCGTATGAGCTTGATTCTTAAATCAGCCAGTTGGCGGCCCACTGCGGCCGCAACCAGCGCTTGGCATCTCTTTTCGGTGAAGTCCTCGGGCGCTTGCTGCGGAGGGAAATAGGGGGTGAACAGGACCCATTCGTGCGGTATCCAATGTGCGATAAGCACGCCGAACGCCGCGGGGTTAATAATCCAGTACAGAATGCCTTTCCGGTGCGCGACCAGATCGGTCAGGTCTGCGGTGAAGTAAACGCCGATCATGTCCTGGAGCAATCGCCCCTCCCACTTCACGTCCATTGCTCTCCGGAGCGGGCTGGAGGCCCCATCGCAGGCAACGAGGTAGTCGCCCGACACACGTTCGGCTTCGGGGCCTTTGAGTAAGGCATGGACTGCTTCTCCGTCCTGTTCGACGGAGACACATTCGCACCCCGGAAGGAAGCGGATCAGTTCGTGCTCCCTCACCTTTTGCCAAAGCAGCGGCTCAAGGCGGTTCTGCGGGAACTGCATCGCATGAACGGGGCTAAGAGCCAGGAGCGAGGGGAGATCCTCCGGCATGGCAGAGCATCGGCCGAGTTCGCGACCCGCCAACGACGTCACCCAGCTGATGTAAGCCCGCTCGAAGACGTTTTGGCCTTGGCGCATGATCAGGTCAGCGACGCCGATTTCGCGAAAGACTTCCATCGTACGCGTGTTTAGTATGCAGGCGGCAGGATGTGCCTGAGGCCGGGCGTTCTTTTCGACTAAGGTCGATGAGATGCCAGCTCGAGCAAGCAGGAGCGCCAAGGTTAGACCCGTGGGTCCGGCGCCGATAACGACGACCCGTGGAGAGGACTTGTCCATGAGTATCTCGCCTGTTGATAGTCGATGCGGTGCCGAGCCGTACCGGGAAAGTTGCCGCAGTTCGGAACGAAGTGATAGATCATCGTCATGACAGACGCGTTGGGAGGTCAGGTGGACCGAGTTCTCGTCCTCTATTATTCACAATCCGGCGAAGGAGCCGATATAGCAAGCCTGTTTACGACTGAACTCTCTGGGACCGGAGTCGAGGTGACGATCGAGCGGCTGGATCCAGAAACCGCCTACCCCTACCCTTGGCGATCGATCCGCCGGTTCTTCGACGCCATGCCTGAGAGCGTACTTGGCCTACCGCCGCCAATCCGGCTCCCAGGGTACGATCCGACGAGCCGCTTTAGGCTGGTGGTTTTGGTCTATCCCGTCTGGTTCTTGTCTCCCGCGTTACCGGTGCAGGCCTTCTTTCGCCTGCCGCACGCCGAAGTTTTGCGTGGCACCGAAACCGTGACGATCACCGTCAGTCGCGCCATGTGGCAAAGGGCTTCTGAGCGAATTAAGGGCCTTCTCGCCACCGCTGGAGCGGTCCATTGCGACAATGTCGTGGTTACTCACCATGGATCGCCGTTGCTCACACTCGTCAGTACGCCCCGTGCCCTGTTGTTCGGTCGGAAGGACTCCTCCTTGGAGTTTTCCCCAAGGCCGGTGTCGCAGATTCGGAGCGGGCTCGAATCCGCAGACTGGCTGCGGTCATGGGGCAGCGGCTCCAGAGCGACCGACCTTTCGGCGCGTCGCTGCTAAGTGGCGAACCAGCGCTTTCGGTCACGCGTTGGCTAGTCGTTCCGGAGCTGTTGGCGTCGTACTGTTTCTATGGCTCGGCGGTCGCAATTCGCGCGCTGGGGAGTATCCATCCAGCTTTACGGGTATTGGGGGTTTATGCGTTCGCCGTTTTTCTGCTCATGCTTATTCTGATCGGGCTCCCATTGGCGATCGCAGGTACGGCGCTCGCTTCGTTAGTCATGCGACGACACCTGGACGCTTACGTCAAAAAACTGTCAAAGCCGACCGGAATTAGTCATCAGAAAGCTGTCGGATCGGATTCTTCATAGAACCGGATCAAATTTTTCACATATTAAGCTTATGGCGGCTGGGAGCCGAAGCGAACTCTCGACAAAGTGGAGAAGAAATATGGCTCGCGGCGCCTATATCAGTGGATGGGGTGCGTACCTTCCCAACGCTCCAATTGAAAATCAGCAGATCGAAGATGTTCTGGGACACATGAAATCCCAGTCAGCTGCGGTAAAGCGCCGTGTTCTGATAAATAACGGTATCACGCGCCGCTACTATGCGATTGACCCTGCGACCGGCGCGGCTACCCACACGAATGCCCGTCTTACCGCCGAGGCCATCAAGAATCTCTGTCAAACCTCAGGATTTTTAGCCGCGGACATTCAATGCCTGTCGTGCGGCACTTCCAGTGCCGATCAGATCATCCCTAGCCATGCCAGCATGGTGCATGCTGAGATCGGCTCTCCGCCCTGTGAAATTGCCTCTCTTAGCGGTGTCTGCTGCTCGGGGGTCAGTGCTCTGAAATACGGCTATCTCAACGTTCTTGCTGGAGCCTGCGACAATGCCGTCGTTACCGGCTCCGAGTTGGCTTCGCCTAGCCTGCGGTCAGCCCATTTCGAACCCCAGATCAGATTGAACACCAAGGGTTCGGCCGACCAGCCCGGGCTACCCTTCGGCAACGAGTTCCTGCGCTGGATGCTCTCCGATGGCGCTGGCGCCCTGTTAATCACCCCAACGCCGAGGCCGGACGCCCTGTCCCTTCGTATCGACTGGGTTGACATCGCGTCCTACGCCAGCGAGTCCGACGTCTGCATGTATTTCGGTTTGCAGAAGCATGCAGACGGGAGGACCTCAAGTTTCAGAACTGTCGACAATGAAGGCGATCTTTTTCGAGGAGGCTATTTGAGCCTTACACAGGACATAAGAGTCCTCAATGAACGTCTACCGCAGCTCATGCGCGTAGCCTTCGGCCGTTTGCTCGAACGACACAAGCTCGCCGCAGCCGATATCGATTGGATTCTCCCCCACTATTCATCGCAATGGTTCCGCCAACCCCTCCAAAATGGGCTGGCGGAACTCGGCTTTGTAGTTCCTTTCGAAAAATGGTTCACTAATCTTAGCAGCAAGGGAAACACCGGCTCCGCGGCGATGTACATCATGATCGATGAGCTGATGTCGACCGGCAAGGCCCACCGAGGACAACGCATCCTGTGCATCATTCCAGAAAGCGCACGGATGATGTTTGGTTTCGTCCATCTAACAGTCGTCTAGTTACCTCACAGGTCGAGGATCGCCGCAGATTTGCGGCGGCGTGGCCAGTTCATACGGTGCTCCATGAAGATCGGTGCCATCCCTGAAAACCTGCTCGAACGATTGGCCATGGTGTTCGGACTCGTACCGACTCCGTTTATTGACACGTTCAACGCGGTGATTGTTGCCCGCGCCGTGATGGTCGCAACCAAGCTCGATGTCTTCGATTCGCTGGCCTCGCGTCCGCTTTCCGCGACTGAGCTTGCTAAGCAACTCGGCCTGGATGCGGCTGCGCTCGAGAAGCTCCTAAACGTACTCGTCGCAATCGGTTACGTGAAAAATGGGCCCGCGGGCTTTGCGCCGACGCGCCTAGCCCGGAAATGGTTGATGCGCGACAGCCCGCGATCCATTCGCGACAATATGCTTCTCCGCTTCCTTGAGTGGCAGGCGATCGAAACCACCGAGGAATTCGTGCGTACCGGCAAAGCTCTCGATGTCCATGACCTCATTCGTGACGAGCAGTGGGCAGTCTATCAGCGAGGCATGAGGTCTCTGGCGCGCCTGTCAGCACCTGAGGTCGCCGCTCGGACACCCTGCTTGGGAAATCCCCTGACGATGTTGGATGTCGGGGGAGGGCATGGAGCTTATTCGGCGGCTTTCTGCCGCCGGCACCCTCAATTGAAGGCAACCATCCTCGACCTGCCCCAAGCAGTTGAAGTTGCCGTCCCGCTTGTGGCGGAGGAGGACCTCGAAGAGCGGATCGTTCACAAGGCCGGAAACGCATTGACGGAGGATCTCGGCCGGGCCGTTTGGGACATCATTCTCGTCTCCCATCTGGTACATCATTTCAGCGATGCCCAAAATCGTTCCCTTCTTAAACGAGCTGCGGATGCGCTTCGACCGAACGGCCTTATCGTCATTCTCGATGTACTGCGGGAATCATCTCGGGAGGTCGGCAGTCAGACAGGGGCTCTACTCGATCTTTATTTTGCGATCACCAGCCTCTCTGGCACTTTTTCGGCGGAGCAGATCGCTGGCTGGCTTACCCCAACCCATCTAGGCATAGAACGGATCATACCCCTTCGCTCCGCTCCCGGGATCAGCCTCGTGGTCGCGAAGAAAGTGGCTGACAGCAAGGGCTGACGGCTCCGATCTACGTTGGACGATATGAATTATTCTTCCGTTTTAACCTCGTCCAAGGCACGTACCGCCGACGCGTTGAGGGCCGTGCCATCCACCGCAAATTGCGAACTGTGAATCGGCGCTGGGATCCGACGCCGATCGGCACGATAAGCTATTGATACAATTTACGTTCGAGGGGTCACTCTCGGGCGCTTATTTACATCGAGGACACATACGATCGCTTCGTCGGAAAGTAACTTTTAGAGCGCCGATCGACGGCAGCCGCACCGACTAGTCGCATCCCCAATTCGGGATCTGCGAATGCCCTCATTGCCATGCCCGCGCCGGCACCCTGATTGCGATTAGTCTGCAGCTAATACTGCTTGGCGCGGTGTATCGTTTCTTCTGAAACACTCACGGAAAGTCCGCGAGTTGTGACTCAGAATTTGGTGCCGCGACGCGATCCTGCGGGCGCGGTTTCTGCAGAAAGGGAAAGTAAAGATGCCACGGATTATGCTCGTCGGTCAGGAGAAAGGCGGTGTCGGTAAGACAGTGCTCGTCCGCGCACTTGCTGAGGCGGTCGGGGTACGATACCTTGGGCATCGACCGCTTTTTGCTCCGCGACGACAGCCCGCTGGTCGAATTCGTCTTTCGAAGCCCGCTTTAAGCTGCGGCCTGTTTGATGGACTGCACTGCCTCTCGTCGGCAAGCACTGAGGTAGGACGCAGACTTGAATGATCCGAATGGATTTGATGGGGCAGGGAAAAATCCCGAAATGAATACGGAATTTGCTAGGAGAAACACAGCATTTGTTTCCGGAAGGTGCTCCAGTATCAATGGAGCGTGTCGCGAACCCTATTTTATCATCCAGAGGGGTCTATGAAGTCCAGTTCGCCGAAGCCAAGTGCGCAATCCGGCAAAGGCAACCAACCGCCTGAAGACATTGCCCGAACGCTCAAGCTGGATAAGGGGCTTGGCTTCCTTGTTCGCCTGCTGGATACGCGCGTCAACCTGCTCTACGAGCAATTGACCGCGCAGAGTGACATCACACCCAGGCAATTCGGCGCGTTGCTGACCCTCTACCAGCGCGGAACATTGACCCTCACGGAACTCGCAAAGCACATCCGCGTCGACCGCAGCACACTCGGGGAGATGATCAACCGCATGGCCGAACGGTCCCTGGTCACGAGGCGCAGCAACGGCAGCGACCGTCGTTCCGCCGAGGTACTGTTGGCACCGGCCGGCAAAGCGGCGCTGCTGAAGATCGTCGCTGCAGTTGCCGAGTTGCAAGGTGCCCTGCTTGCCCCGCTCGCCCCCACCGATCGGGCGCATTTCATGCAGTGCATGAAGCTCTTGGCGGAGCCGGGTTCGAACGCCGACACTCCCTAGACCCCCGCACGTGGCGCCGGACCGACCTGCGCGTTGCGCAGGACGAGCACCTTGCTCTGCACCGCTCGGAATGATACTACGTATACGTACTATATTTGGAATAACCATCAAAGGGGGCGTCTTGCGGATCAGGGATTACCTCGCCGTGCCTTACATTCTGGAGGCCGAGACGGTCGAGGTCTCTCCTGGCCTGTGGTGCAGCCACGTCTCCTACCCGGAATTGCCAGGTTGCGCCGTCCAGGCCTTTGTCGTGGAAGACGCTCTCCGGCAACTCGAACGGCTACGAATCGAGACCATCGTCGCAATGGTCGCCAGCGGACAAATGCCACCGCTTCCCCGCCCACCTCTCCAGCACTGCGACCCCGTCTGGGTGGCGGCAGAAGCCGGCGTGCAGCGAGAACTCATTGCGCAGATCGCACAGGACGCACCCAGCTCCGGCGCCGCGCGCTGAGCGTCATCTCAAAATCAATAAATATGGAAAGGAACGCCGATGCTTTCGCACCAAGACAATGAAACCCTGGTCCGGGTCGGCCCAAAAACCGCGATGGGCTCGCTCTTCAGGCTGTACTGGATCCCTTTCTTCTTCTCCAAGGACCTTGTCGCGAACGACCGGCCGAAGCGGATTATGCTTCTCGGAGAGGACCTGGTCGCATTCCGGGATTCAGAGCAAAGAGTCGGCCTGATGGCCAATGCATGCGCTCACCGCGGCGCGCCTATGATGTTCGGTCGCAATGAGGATTGCGGTCTGCGTTGCGTCTACCACGGTTGGAAGTTCGACGTCACCGGCGCCGCCACGGACATGCCGGCTGAACCAGCCAACAGTCGGCTGAAGGATAAGGTGAAGATCACAGCCTATCCATGCCGGGAACGCAACGGCATCGTCTGGACCTACATGGGACCGCAAACCGGCGAGTTGCCGCCGCTACCTAATCTCGAATGGAATCTGGTGCCGGCAGAGAACGTCCATGTCTCGATGAGAATTCAGGAGTGCAACTGGCTGCAGGCGCTGGAGGGGAGATCGACTCCGCCCATGCGCCGATCCTACACAGCCGCATAGACTCCAAGGGCGCGATCAACAAGTGGCTCGCGACGCGCGACCTGCGCCCAACCTTCGAATGCATCCGGCAGGACTTCGGCATGAGCATCGCAGCAAAGCGGCAGCTCGACGAACACACCAACTACTGGCGCGTCAACCAGTTCATGCTGCCATTCTATTCGCTGGTGCCGCCGCAGTCGAAGTTTCCAGAGCTGAGCGGCCACGCTTGGGTCCCCATGGACGACAATCATACGATTTGCCTGATGTTCTCCTACCATCCGGCGGAGCCGCTGCCGGCGAAAATGCGCGAGGTGTTCGAGCACGGCCACAACGGACGGGAGTCGGCCCATGCCAGCCAGGACTCCTTCGTCAAGCGTGATGCGACGGTACCGTACGCCGACTATTGGACGAAATACACCCGCGACAACGGCTTCATGTTCGACTATCAGAGCCAGGTCGAAAGCTGGTTTTCCGGGCTACCCGGCCTCTGGGTGCAGGACGGCGCCTGCCAGAGTGGCACCAGCCCGATCTTCGATCGCACAAAGGAGCATCTGAGTTCTAGCGACACCGGCATCGCCATGACTCGACGCACGCTGCTGGAGGCAGCCGGCGCTTACCGCGACCGCGGCGCCAAGCCAAACGGAGTCGAGAACCCCGACGCATTCATGGTTCGCGCGGTGTCCCTCACCCTGCCGAAAACGGCATCGTGGATCGAATTCGGCCGTCCGCATATGGCTGCAACGCTCGGTGCCGGCTTTGGCTACCAGTTGTAGCCGGGATGACCGCGGTGACAGGCGAACCGATTTCCGTCCGTATCAAGAGCATCATCTTCGAGGCAGAGAACACTCACTCGTACGTGCTGCAGGCGGTGGATGGTGCGCTGCCGCCGTTCACCGCGGGAGCCCACGTCGATCTCCATCTCGGCAACGGGATGATCCGCAGTTATTCGCTGCTCAACGATCCTTCCGACACCAGCCGATATGTCATCGGGGTCAAACGCGACGCCGGCGGTCGAGGCGGTTCACGTTTCGTGCATGATACGCTGCGCGCAGGCGACACGGTTACGATCAGTCGTCCGACGAACAATTTCGAATTCGACGAAGATGCACCGAGCTCGGTCTTCGTCGCCGGCGGGATCGGCATTACGCCGATCCTGGCGATGATCCGGCGGGCCGCGGCGCTGCGGAAACCGTGGCGGCTTCACTACGCGGCGCGGACCCGGCGTGATGCCGCCTACCTCGATCAACTCGCGGCGCTCAATGCCGGATCCGATGCAGACGTGCAATTGACCTTCGATCAGGAGCCCGGCAGCCATATGCTGGACATCGCGGCGATCGTCGAAGCCGCCGCGCCCGATGCCCACCTCTATTGCTGCGGGCCGCTGCCGATGCTTGATGCATTCGAGCGCGCCGCCCAGTCTCACCCGCGAGGAAACGTCCATGTCGAATATTTCTCCGCCAAGGAGGCACCGGCCGTGCAAGGCGGTTTCGACGTCCACCTGCAACGCAGCGGACGTGACGTCCCCGTACCGCCGGGCAAGACGATTCTCGAGGCCCTGCTCGACGCCGGCGTCAATGTCTCCTACGCCTGCAGCGAAGGCGTCTGCGGAACATGCGAAATCAAAGTGATCGACGGAATTCCGGATCACCGCGATGCCTTTCTCAACGATGACGAAAAAGCTGACAACAGGCAGATCATGGTCTGCTGTTCCGGATCGAAATCTCCGATCCTGGTTCTCGATCTTTAGGTAAGTCCTGCTCGGGACAGCGGGCGCGCTACGAACATCGGTCCGTCGCGATAGCTGAGGACGACGATCTCAACGGCAGTATCAAGTCGTGGCTCGTCGCTCGCCAACACGCGGGTCGCGATGCGCACCCCTTCGTGGAGATCGACGATGCCGACGCGATACGGGACCTCATCGCGAAACACAGCCGGTGCCGCGTGCACCACGGTCTGCGAATAAAGTATTCCGCGACCGCAGAGCGGCACCCAGACGATCTCGCTCCGACCAGCAATGCGGACAAAATGGCTTCGGCGGGAATGTCAGCCGGGTGCAGTCGTCGCAGCGGGTGGTTTCGAAGTGGCCGGATGCCAGGCCCTGCCAGAACCGCAGGGTGAACTCGGTGACGCGCGGTGGAAACGCCCGGACACCGTCGACCGCCAGCACCGGTAACATCATCGGACCGCCTCCAGCACATGCACCATTGCCGCGTTATAGTTGCCGAGTTCCGCACTCGTGATCGCAAGGCGGGCATCGGTCACCTGGCGTTCTCCGGCTCGCCCGGTCAGCTGCTCATGGACCTCGAGAAAGCTGTAGAACGGCGTCACATGTGCCGGATGGCCGCGCGACTGCAGTCCTCCCGATGTGCAGATGGGGATGCGGCCGCCGAGCGACGTGACGCCTTCAGCACAAAGAAGCGCGCCTTGCCCTCGCGGCAGAAGCCCGAGAGATTCGCTGGCCAGCACCTCGATGATGGTGCACGGCGCGTAGAGTTCAGCGAGGTCGACATCGGAGGCGGTGATCCCTGCGTCGGCATAGGCCGCCTCCCCGGCCCGCCGCGCGGCGACCAGTTCGATCATGTCGTTCGGGACCTCGTTGATCTGATGGGCCCCCTCGTGAAAAATCCTCTGCCGCGCACGCGGACGTAAGGCTTTCCCAGCGCTTTTGCGATGTCTTCGTCGACCAACACGATGCAAGCCGCACCGTCACCACGTGGAGGAACCTCGTAGAGGCCCAACGGCTCCACGATCGGCTTCTGGGCGAGGATCTCGTCGAGAGTCACTGGCTTACGGAGCTGGGCGAGCGGATTCAGCGACGCATGACGGCGGTTCTTGACCGCCACGCTTGCCAATTGCCTGCGCGACGAACCGAACTCGTGGATATAGCGCGCCGCGTCCATCGCATACCATGAGATCGGCGTGAAGCCGAACGGCGCGTGGAAGTCGACATCGCCCGTCGCACGCATGGAGTTCATCATGTGCTCGACAGCCGGCGTCGCGGTTTCGAAGTTGACGCCCAGCGCCAGCGCAACTTTGGAGCGCCCCAGACGGATATCATTCGCTGCGGCCTCGAAAGCAAGCGCCGCAGTCATACCATTGCCGAGCAATTCCAGAACCGAGCCGGAGCATGGCAATCGCAAATAATTGGCAATGAACGTCGCGAAATACTTCTGCTGCGTGTAAGGGCGCGGCTGAGCGAAGGCGAGAGTCGATATCTCGCGCTTGTCTACGCCCGCCTCAGCGACTGCGGCAAGGACCACCTTGGCAAGAACTTCATGCTCCAACACCTGGATTTCGGCATCCCTGGGCTTTTGCCATTTGCCGACGGGAATGGCAGAGGCTCCGACAATCGCGACGCTTCTGTCCATCTTCACCCTCATTGCATGTTCGGCGCCACCTCGCGCTCACGGCGTATTGAAGCCCTTCAAGACCGGTTTCGCGGCGGCTTTCTCCGGAGGCCAAACGGTAACGAGTCGATCGCCCTGAAACTGCGTGACAGTGGTATCGCGGCCCTTGTTGCGGCCGTTCGCATCGAATTCCAGAAAGTCGGATGCGGTGATCATGTCTTCTTTCCTGACCTTCACCTTGCGCAAGGCGTCGGCGATATCTGCCGCCGCGAAGCTTTTGGCTTCATCGATGGCCTTCACGACAACCATCGTGCCGAAATACCCCAGGGCCGAATTCAGCGTCAGCGTCTGATCGAACTTCTTCTTGAAGGCCTCGGCAACCGGTTTCGCCGCCGCCAGATCTTCGGAGAATGGCGTCACAGCGAATTGCCACTGCACCAGATTGCCGATCTCGGGGCGAAGCTTGGGGTCGCCGGACATTCCACCGGTCCCGATGACCACTGGATGGAAGTCGAGCTGCTCGTAGGCCTTCGCGGCCAGCACGCCGGCGCGGAAATACCCCACCTGAACGACGACGTCTGGCCGCGACGCCTTCACCTTCAACACTGGCTGCAGCAGCTCCTGTGCCGATGCGCCGTACTCGATGAACGCGGTGAGGCTGAGATCCTTGCGCTTTGATAGTTCCGCCTTCAACAGCTTGCCCATCTCGATGCCGTATTCGTTGTCCGGACACAGCACGGCGATCCTGGTCAGTTTCGGGTCAGCCTGATGGATCATCTCCAGCGCACGGAAGATACCGGTCACGTAGTCGCTGTCGACCAAGGTGGTGGACCACGTCCACTTCAACGTGCCGTTGGAGAGCGATTCTTGCTGCGGAATAGTATTGATGTGGGGTACGCCGTATTTTTCGGCCACTTGCGACAGCGGAACGGTCTCGTTGGATGTCGCGGCCCCCATGATGACGGCGACCTTGTCCTGATTGATCAGACGTTCGGTCTCGCCAACTGCGTTGATCGGCTTGCTTTGCGAATCGCCCTTCACCAGCTCGATCTGGGCTCCATCGTGGTTCTTCAGACCGCCGGCGGCATTGATCTGTGCGATCGCCAGCTCGGTTCCTCGCATGCCGTCACCGCCACCGACAGCACCCGGCCCGGTCAACGCGTAAACCGCGCCGATCTTGACGGTTTCCGCCGCATTCGCCTGTGTTCCTGGTGCAAGAAGCGCCGCGAGCAGCAATGCACTAATTGACCGTCCCATTGCTCTACTCCTTTGGATCATTGTCTAGATTCCGAGATAGGCCTGCTTAACGCGGGGGTCGCGCATCAATTCCGATGCCGGCCCGTCGATCGCAACATGCCCGTGCTCCAGCACGTAACCGCGGTCCGCGACTTCGAGCGCAAGCGCCGTGTTCTGTTCGACCACCATGATGGTCATCCCCTGCGCGGCAAGCAGGCGAACCGCATCGAAAATTTCATCGACAACGCGCGGAGCGAGCCCGAGGCTGGTCTCGTCGAGCAATAGCAGGCGCGGCGACGCCATCAGCGCACGTGCGATCGCAACCATCTGCTGTTCACCGCCGGAGAGCGTCCCGGCCAGTTGGGAACGCCGCTCCTGAAGCTTAGGGAACAGCTCCAGCACGAGCGCCAGGCTTCGGTCACGCTTGCTGTGAGCGGTCGGAGACGAGGATCCGACCAAGAGGTTCTCATGGACCGTCATCGTGGGAAACAGCCGCCGCCCTTCGGGCACCTGGACGAGGCCAGCCGCCACAATATCCTGCGGCGGCATTCTCGCGATGTCCCGACCGTCGAAAAGGATTTGCCCGCTGCTGGCACGATTGATCCCGGAAATGGCCCGCAGTAACGTGGTCTTACCTGCACCGTTGGCACCGATCAACGCGGTGATCGTGCCGCTGGCGACCGCGAATTCGACGTCCCGCAGCACGGGAACGTCACCGTAGCCGGCAAAAAGCCCCTTCACTTCAAGCAGCGGCATGTCGCCCCCTGCCTAAGTAGGCCTCGATCACGGCCGGGTTGTTCGCGACGACTGACGGCGGCCCCTCGGCGATCTTCCTGCCGCTGGCCATCACCACCAGTCGGTCCGACAGCGACATGATCGCGCGCATCACGTGCTCGACGATCAACAACGCAATTCCATCCCGACGAAGCCCCTGCAGGATCAACATGATCTCATCGATCTCGGCAGGCGTGAGACCGGCCATCACCTCATCCAGCAACAGAATCCGTGGCTTGGTTGCGAGTGCGCGCGCCACCTCGAGCCGTTTTTTCGGGTAGCGGCAGGTTCCGCGCCAGCACAGACGACCGGTGATCGAGCTTGACCTTTTCCAGCACCGCAAGCGCCTCGCCCCGGGCATCTGCGACAGGCCGGTTCGGCCCCAAAACACCGGCGATGACGTTCTCAAGGACGGAAACGTCTCGAAATGGCTGCACAATCTGGAAGGTCCGGCCAATTCCTAGCCTTGCGAGACGATAGGCCGGCTGGCCGGTGATATCTTTTCCATGGAAGGTGACGCTTCCCGCACTCGGCTGAAGAAACCCCGAAATCGTCTCGAACAAAGTGGTCTTGCCGGCTCCGTTCGGACCGATCAATCCGAGGATTTCATGGCTGTGAAGATCGAACGATACGTCGTCGACCGCGCGCAACCCTCCGAACCGACGCGAAACCCCGCGAACTTGAAGCAACGGCGCGCTCATTTTCCTGTCCTCGCTACCGCGTCGCTGAGCAGACCCCAGAGCCCTCTCGGAGCCAAACGCATCACCAGGATAAGGATTACGCCATAAGCAATGAGATGCACGCCAGCAAGTTGCCCTCCCAGAAGGTTGCGCAGGCCTTCCGTCAGCGGCACCAATACCGCTGCACCGAGCAGCGGTCCGAACAACGAGCCCAGGCCGCCGACAAAAGCAAACAGAATAGCATCGATAGACACCGGAACGCCGAGCACCGATTCCGGGTCGATGAACAGCACGTAGTTGGCGTAGATCGGCCCCGTCATCGCAGCCAAGCCCCCGCTCAGGGCCGCCGCAATGATCTTGCCTCGCACCACATCTATTCCAAGTGCAGCGGCAGCCCGCTCATTCTCACGGATCGACAGGAACACATAACCGAGACGCGACCGGTGAATTGCGATGATCGCAGCGCAAACGATCGCCAGAACCCCAAGGGCCGCGTAACAGAACCCGGTCTTTGAACCGAACTGAAAATTGAGAAAGTCCGGTCGTGAGGGAATCGCAAGGCCATTTGCTCCGCCGAGCGCCGGTATATTACTCACGATGTGCATTGCCATCTCCGCAACGGCGAGAGTCACTAACGCGAAATAGACCCCCGACAGCCTGCGCCGAAACACCACGTATCCCAGCATTGCTCCAAGCGCCGCGCCCACGAGTACCGCGCAGACAAGGCCGATCCAGGGGTTGACACCGAGGTTGAGATAGAGCGCCGTCGCAACATACGCGCCCGCCCCAACAAACAGTGAGTGCCCCAGCGACATCTGACCGGCCATTCCACCAAGAATATTCCAGGCGAGTGCGATCGATCCGTAAAGTGCGACCAGAATGAAGATATGTTGCGCATAAATCGGAAGCAGCGGGACGAGCGCAGCCAACGCAGCAACCGCAACGATCAGACCGAGCGCCGGTTTCATAGTCGCCGCACTGCAAACATGCCTTCCGGCTTGAACAACAAAAACAGGATAAAGATCGCGTAAGTGATGACAAAATTGATGGATCCGCCGGTCAGTAGGCCTCCCACCGCCTCGACTACGCCGATGATGAATCCCCCGGCCAGAGCACCCATAAAGTTTCCCATACTTCCGAGCACGACGACGATGAAGGCCGTCAAAGTGAAGCTCGAGCCCACTCCGGGGCTGACATAGTTGAACGGAGCGATCAGCGGTGCGACCAGGCCGAGAGATCCGATCCCGATACAGAATGCCAGCAGATACATGCGGTCCACATCGACCCCGCACATCAGCGCCGCATCGCGATCCTGTGCCGCAGCGCGAATTCGCCGGCCAGTTTCCGTGGAATGCAGGAACCAGTACAATGCAAGGCAAACGACCACCGAGGCGACGCTGGCAAGGATTGCGGCGACTTGAACGAAAACACCCCCGACCTGCACCACCCGCGCCGACATTACCGACGGTACCGTATGAACGTCGGCGGTAAACAGCACTAGCATCACATTCTGCAGGATCAGCGACAGGCCAAGCGTAACCACAATCTGGTTGTGCTCCGGAGCATGCGTGGCGGGGGCGATCAGCGTTTTGTAGGTAAACGCAGCTCCGAGCGTGACAAGCGGCAGGACCGCCACCAGCGACCAATACGGATCGACCCCAAAAAGCTTTGCGCCGAGATAGGTCAGATACAATCCGATGGCCAGAAAGTCGCCATGCGCGAAATTGACGATCCGCAACACACCAAATGTGAGCGTCAAACCCACTGACACAATCGCGTAGACAGAGCCCATTAACAGCCCGTCAGCCACCGCCTGCGGCAATAGCGGAAGCATATCCATCAACGTGACACGCAGCCGAGCCAGATCAACCAGCAGCCCCCCATGATAGCTTTTCCCCGCCGCTGAATGTTTCTTTGTTTAATTACGCCGACCAGCAAGCCAGAGGCTGAGGGCCGTGGCCGCAGCATTGGTCATACCATTAACACTCGCTGGAATTCAACAGTTTTCTCCGTGAAATCCCGCCCATCGTGGAACACGGCAAGGTGTCACGGGTCTTGCTCCGACGAGGGGCCCAATACAAATTCCACAGCCTCGTTCACTATTGCATTGGTTCAACCATTGTATTAGGTGAAGCTTCGCGCCGTCAATTTCCGGCTCAAGTGGCGAACCTTGTACCTCGCGGTTCCGCCCTTGCGCCTCATGCTCGGCGCGACAGATGTCTTACTCGGCAACGGAGCGCCCGAATGAAACTCACCGAAGAACAGAACGCCTTTCGTGACGCTGTGCATCGCATGGTCGAGCAGCACGTCGTTCCGATCGCAGCCGAGATTGATGAAACCGATCGGTTTCCCGAGGAGCTGATCCCGATCTACGGGGACATGGGCCTTTTGCAGTTGTGGGTACCGGAGGAATACGGCGGTCCCGGCGGCAACGTTACGATGGTGTGCCTGGCGCGCGAAGAAATCGCAAAGGTTTCGGAAGCGTGCGCCTTGATGGCAGGTATGAACAACATGTTCGCCCTTCCTCTGATGCACTTCGGCAACGATGAGCAGAAGCGCCGGTTCCTGCCGTTGCTGGCAAAGGGCCGTACCGTGACGGCGATCGCGATCAGCGAACCCGATTGTGGCTCGGATGTCGGCGGCATGCGGACGCGTGCGGTTCGCGACGGTGACAGCTATGTCCTCAACGGACAAAAACAGTGGTGTACCTTCGGGAGTCGCGCCGACTACATCATGATGTTCGCCAAGAGCGGAGATGGCGGCGGCGCCAACGACATCAGCGCCTTCATCGTCGACGTCAAGAACAGCCCAGGCCTGAGCTTCGGCCGCAATGAGCGCAAGATGGGCATGAAAGGCACGATCAACGTGCCGATCTATCTCGATAACGTTCGCGTGCCCGTCGAAAATCTGCTCGGTCAGGAGGGCAAGGGATTTCGCTCAGCGATGCGAGCACTCGACCTTAACCGACCGGCGATCGCAGCTGCATCGGTCGGCCTCGCCCAGGGCGCACTCGACGCAGCCTTTGCCTATGCCCAGCAGCGCCGCCAATTCAAGCGGCCGATCGTTGAGTTTCAGGGCATCCAGTTCATGCTCGCTGATATGAAAATGCAGATCGAGGCTGCACGTGCGCTTGTCTACGAATGCGCGCGGATCGGCGATGCCGGCGACTTCGATCGACTCCCGCTCTACGCCAGCATGGCCAAGTGCTTCGCCAGCGACGTCGCGATGAAGGTCACCACCGACGCGGTCCAGGTCTTTGGCGGCTACGGCTATGTCAAGGATTATCCCGTGGAGCGCATGATGCGCGACGCCAAGCTCAACCAGATCTTCGAGGGAACCAATCAGATCCAGCGCATCGTGATCGCGCGGGAAATGATGCGCGCCGGATCAGGTTACTGATCACGCCGCGCGCCTTCTTTCTCCCAGACTGCCGCGGCGCTCGTCGCGGCATTTTTTTGCGGCGGTCAGATCTGAGATGCTCGATCAAAGACTGATATGGAATCCGCCGTTGACGCCGAGGTGCTGGCCCGTGACGTAGGATGCCGCATCGGACAGCAGGAAGCATATCGTCCGGACCACCTCTTCCGGCTTCGCCCACCGCCCGAGCGGAATCTGCGCCAGTATTCCGTCGCGGAACTTGTCTCCACGTACGACTTCGGTCATGGGGGTTTCGACCACACCAAAGCATAGCGAATTGGCGCGGATGTTGTGTTTGCCCCATTCGCGCGCCGCCGTCATGGACATCGCCAGCAGGCCGGCCTTGGCCGCAGCGTAGTTGATCTGCCCGATCGAGCCCTTGCGCCCGGCGTCGGACGAAATGTTGACAATCGAGCCGCCGCTCGGGTCGCCGGCCTTGACGCGCTGCACCATGTGACGCCCCACCGCCTGGGTCCAGTAGAACGCGCCGGTCAGGTGAACGTCGATCACGTCCTGCCATTGAGCTGCGGACATTTTCTCGATCATGGCGGGGCGGGTGATGCCAGCATTGTTGACAAGCCCGTGGACCGCGCCGAACCGCGAGACTGCGTCCGAAACGGTGCGCGTGGCCAGATCGGCATCCACGACGCTTCCCGTCACGGCCATCACGCGATCGCTCGGCAACGGCGCAAGCGCCTCTCGTAGCGCTGTACCGTTCAGATCGAGCGCGACAACATTTCCGCCCAGCGCCACCACGAGCTCCGAGGTCGCCTTGCCGATTCCCTGCGCCGCGCCGGTGACGACCACTGTGCGTCCTTCGAGTGTAACCATATCGTTCATGTATTCATCCTGTTGCAAAGTGTTGCGGAGTATCACTAGAGGGCGCTGGCCGGGCTGCTTCCGATCAATCCGACTTGGGGAAGCCGCGATAAAAGCGTTTCTCTATTCTGGAATCATATCGTCGCCCAGCCATTGGTCAGGACCAGAGCGTCGCGTTCGACGATGCGGCCCCGGAATGCGATGTTGCCATCGACCTGCCAGCATTCGAGGCTGATCGTTTCGCCTGGGTAAACCGGCGCGGACAACCGCGCACGGATGCCTGTCAGTCGGTTTGCATCACCGCTGCAGAATGCCTCTACCAGTCCGCGACATGCGATGCCGTAAGTGGCAAGGCCATGCAGTATCGGACGCGGAAAGCCCGCCTTCGCCGCGACCGAGGGATCGATGTGGAGTGGATTTAGATCTCCGGACAGCCGATAGAGGACAGCCTGCTCGGCTCGGGTCGGCAAGCTGATGACCCGTTCGGGCGCGGTCTCTGGCGTATTTGGCGGGGCTGGAGCGGCCTCGTCGCCACCACCCCGCCTGGAGAAACCTCCGTCGCCGCGCAAAAAGAGGACTTGTTCGCAGGTCGCGATCTTTCGCTTGCCGGTCTCGTCGAGTAGCACCTTTTCAACATGCATGATCGCGCCTTTGCCCTCCCCTTTGTCGACAAGGCGGACGACGCGACTTTGGCCGATCAGTGTCGTGGCCACCGGCAACGGCTCGTGCAGCTGGACCGACTGTTCGCCGTGGACGAGCTTGAGGGCGTCGATCCCCAGTTCCTTGTTGTCGCGCATCCAGAACCCCGGCGACGCCAGCACCGACGCCATGGTGGGCAGCGCGAGGAGATTCCTCTCATACACCAGGCGGAGCACGTCTTCACTCAAAGGATCGGCCCCCGCACCCACACCGAGCGCATAAAGAATGGTGTCGTTGGCCGTGTAACGATGCGGCACGTCAGGCGAGCGCCACGCCCGCGTCTTCTGATAGTCGACCATGGAAAAACCACCCCGGGGGCCGGCGGGCCTGTTGTCTTTGGTTGAACCAATGATATACAGCCTGAAACGGTCCGGTCAACCTGGACGCGCCGCTACGATTCCTGGCCGATGGGTCACGGATGGATCCAGCTGCTTTATGAATTCGATTGGGGAGTTGTCCGATGAGCATCCGACGCAAGGCCTGTATTGCAGGCGCTTTCGAACATCCGACCCGCAAGGCTCCGGACAAGACTGTGGCCGAGTTGCACGCGGAATGCGCCAAGGGCGCGCTCGCAGATGCGGGCCTGGAGCTGCGCGACGTCGACGGCTACTTCTGCGCCGGTGACGCGCCCGGGCTCGGGGCCAACAGCATGGCTGACTACCTCGGGCTGATGCCGCGTCATATCGACACGACCGACACGGGCGGCTCGTCCTACCTGATCCATGTCGCCCACGCCGCGCAGGCGATCACGCTGGGCAAATGTGACGTCGCCCTGATTACCCTCGCCGGGCGCCCACGCAGCGACGGCTCCAGCGGCGTCGTGCCGCGCAATGTCACGGCCGCCACACCCGATGTCCCATGGGAAATGCCTTACGGCCCGCTGACCGTGAACATGTATGCGCTGGTGGCGGCCCGGCACATGTACGAGTATGGCACAACGAGCGAGCAACTCGCCTGGATCAAGGTCGCGGCCGCCGCCCACGCACAACACAATCCAAACGCGATGCTGCGCGAAGCGGTGTCGGTCGAGCAGGTGCTCGAATCGCCGATGATCTCCGATCCACTGCGCCGACTCGACTGCTGTGTCGTCAGCGACGGCGGTGGCGCGCTGATAGTGGTGCGCCCCGAGATCGCGCGGTCGCTGAAGCGGCCAGTGGTGAACGTGCTCGGTACCGGAGAGGCCATCAAGGGGCAGCAGAACGGCCAGGTCGACCTCACCTGGTCCGGCGCCGCATTGTCGGGACCACGCGCATTCGAGGAAGCCGCGGTCAAGCCGGCGGACATTCAGTATGCCTCGATCTACGACAGCTTCACCATTACCGTGCTGATGCAGCTCGAGGATCTGGGGTTCTGCGCAAAAGGCCAGGGCGGCAGGTTCGTCGCCGACGGCAATCTCATTTCCGGCATCGGCAAGCTGCCCTTCAATACCGATGGCGGCGGTCTCTGCAACAATCATCCAGCGAACCGCGGCGGCATCACAAAGGTGATCGAGGCCGTGCGCCAGTTGCGCGGCGAAGCCCATCCGAAGGTCCAGGTGCCCGATTGCAGGCTGGCGCTTGCCCAAGGCACCGGCGGCCTGCTCGGTTCCCGGCACGGCAGTGCGACCTTGATCATGGAGCGAGCATAAATCATGACCACGATGTCCCAAGACCGGCCGTTGTCCGCGCCTGAGTCCGATCCCGCGACCTCTGCGTTCTGGCAAGCGACGCAGCAGCAGTCGCTCCGCCTCAAGCGGTGCACCAGCTGCGACAAGATGCATTGGTATCCGCGCCTGCTTTGTCCCTATTGCCTGGGCGAGACCGAATGGCGCGAGGCCTCCGGCAAGGGCACGATCTACAGCGTCAGCGTGACCCGGCGCGCCGGACCAATTCCTTACGCCATCGCCTATGTCAGGCTCGACGAAGGCGTGACGATGCTGACCAACATCGTCGATTGCGACTTGGACAGCCTTCGTATCGGACAGCGGGTCAAGGCCGTCTTCAAGCCAGCAGAGGGCGGCGCGATGATACCGATGTTCACGCCGAACGATTAGTCGCTATCTATCTGCGGACGCTGTCGCTGCGCCCGCGCCCCAAACCTAAGGATAAGTACCACGATGGCACTGGACGCACGGATCAAGAACTCACTCGTGTTGCCGGCAATCTGTGCCCCGATGTTCCTCGTCAGCGGCCCTGAACTGGTCGAGGAAGCCTGCAAGGCTGGGCTGATCGGGGCGCTGCCGCGTCAAAACGCGCGGACGTTCGCGGAATTCGAGGCCTGGCTTAACCGAATTCAGACAACGCTGGACCGGCATACCGCGGAGACCGGGAGGCGATCCGGGCCGGTCGCAGTCAATCTTGCCGTCAGGATGGCCGAAGCGGACGCGAGAGCACATTTCGAGCTCTGCGTCCGTTACGGGGTCGAGATCATCATCAGCGTCGGTGGCGATCCTACAACCATGGTCCGTCATGCGCACGACGCAGGCGTCAGACTTTTCCACGACGTCACCGACATCCGCTTCGCCGAGAAGGCCATAGCAGCCGGAGTCGACGGATTGATCTGCATCGGTGCCGGCGGCGGCGGGCATTCGGGGACGACAAGCCATTTCGCCCTGATCCGCAAGGTACGATCGATCTTCGACGGCACGATCGTCATGGCCGGCGCGATCTCGGATGGCGCTGCCATCCGGGCGGCCGAAGTGCTAGGGGCCGACCTCGCCTATCTCGGAACACGTTTCATTGCTACCGCCGAATCCATGGCTCCGGACGAATACAAGCGGATGCTCATATCGCAGACGTCATCGAATCTCATCTACACCGGCAAGGTGGCGGGCGTCCCCGCGAACTGGCTCGCGCCCTCGCTTCGCAATGCCGGACTTGACCCGGACAATCTGCCGGAGCCACTCGGCAAGGGGATGCGGCACGATCACCTCCCGAGTTCGGCGCAACCCTGGAAAACGATCTGGAGCGCGGGCCAGGGCATCGACCTGATCAACGATGTGCCCAGCGTCGAATCGCTTGTCCGGCGCCTCCGCACGGAATATGTCGCTGCGTGCGGAACACCCGATATGGCTGCGGTTGCCCGCCTGCCTCAGGACTAGCATCCCTGATCTGCATCAGGACACGCATCCCTGATCTCGGCGGCGACCAACATCATCGTGGGAAGCTCCGGTGCGCCTCAGGCACCGGCGCCGCATCAGAGACCCAGTACCAGTTTCGCCACGATGTCCATGGGTCACATTGCCTCGTGCGATATTTAAATCGCGGCAAATGCTGTCGGACGCACCCCGCCCCGTCACGGTTCGCCGAGCAGTCATGCCGCCGCCGTTTCAGAGATCTTGAAGCTGATGGGCAACCGCTTCAGCCCGCCCAGAAATGAGGTTTCAGTCCAGGCCGGGTCTCCGGCAAGCTCGATCGTGTCGACCCGCGCCAGCAGCTCGCGGAAGAACGCGACCATCTCAATCTTCGCCAGGTACATGCCAATGCAGGCATGGATACCAAAACCGAAGCCGACATGACGATTTGGACTGCGATCGGCGATGAACGAGAAAGGCTGTTCGAATGCCTCCTCATCCCGGTTTGCCGAAGGATAGGCCATCATCAGGTGATCGCCCGGCTTGATCGTCTTGCCGCGCAATGTGTATTCCTCGGTCGCCGTGCGGAAGAAATGTTTGACCGGTGAAACCCACCGCACCATTTCGTCGACCGCCTCCGGAATTAGCGCCCGGTTCGCCCTCAATTTCTGCATCTCCTGCGGGTTCTGGATCAGCGCGAGCAGGCCACCCGCAAGCGTGGCACTCGTGGTGTCGTGACCGGCGCTGGCGAGAGCGACGAAGTACGACGACGCCTCGAATTCGCCGACAACTGTGCCATCGACCTCGGCAGTGGCAATCAGAGTGGCAACGTCATCCGTCGGATTGTTGCGCCGTTCCCGCGCGACGCCGCGAAAGAAATCCATGTAGGCGAGCGTCGCATCGATCAAATCACTGCCGCGCTGCATTTCAGGATCGCCGCCACCGAAATAGGCCCGTGTAATGTCGAGCAGATGCTGACCATGCTTATCCGGGATGCCGAGGATCAGCATGATCACCTTCAACGGGTACCAAACAACGACGTCATTGTAGAAGTCGCACGATCCGCCATGCGCGAGCATGCGATCGACACTTTCGCGCGCAAGCCGATTGATATGCTCTTCGAGCAGGCGAACCTGCCGAGGCTGGAACCAGGCATGGGTGAGCTTCTTGTACTTGGCGTGGTCGGGATTATCCATCTGGTTAATGGCGCGGACGAGCATCGGCCGCCCCCCATGGCCTCCCTGACCTTCGATTCGAATTCGATCGAGAGCAGCTTGGTCCGCGGCGCATTGATGAACTTGTCGTTCTGCCGCTCGACTTCGATCACATCCTTATGTTTCGAGATGGTCCAGAACGGACGATAGCCATTTGGCTCGGTCCAGTGCACAGGATCTTCGCTGCGCAGCATCGAAAACAACGCGTGGTGTTGCTCCAGGCTGCCGTAGGTCTTGTGATTGGCGATGGCTTCGTCAACGTTTGATTCCCGCATGATGTTTCCCCTCGAACTTTCTTGTTGTCGCCTATTCCATCACCAGGACCGGCTTGATCACAGCGCCGGTTTCCATCTCGTCAATTGCGCGATTGATCTCATCAAATGGAAAGAACGTCGTGAGCCTATCGATCGGCAGAAGCCCGCTCCTGAACAGGTCGATCAGCTGCGGGATGAATACATTCGGGACCGCATCGCCTTCCACGACACCGCGAATGGTGAGGCCGCGGCCAACGATTACGCTCGCTTCGACCGGATAGCGCGTGCCCCGCGGGGTGCAGCAACCTGCACAGCGCATCCACGCTGCCGCAGGCAACTCACCGACGCCTCGACCGCCGCAGGATGCCCCGTGGTATCCAGCGAAAAGTGCGTGCCGCGACCAGTGATCTTGACGATCTGATTGGCGACATCGCCAGATTGCCCGTCGATGGTGTGGGTCGCCCCCACATCGCGCGCCGCCGCAAGGCGTTCCGACCTGATATCTACTGCGATGATCGTGGTGCAGCCAACGATCTTCGCAGCCATGATTGCAGCCAGGCCCACCGCGCCCGTACCGAACACCGCAATCGACGTTCCGGCGCGCGGCGCGAGTGTATTCAACACCGCTCCAGCTCCGGTCTGGATACCGCAACCGAGCGGGGCCAGTACCTCAATTGGCAGATCGGCAGCGATCTTCACCACATTGCGGGTCGTCGCGATGACATGCGTCGCGAACGCCGACTGCGCGAAAAAGTGCCCGCTGAGCTCGGCCCCCGGTATCGAAGCGCCGATCCACCTTTGCGCTGACCGAACATGTTGATAGTACCGAAATCGTCGCAATAGAACGGAGCTCCCTGCTGGCAATTCAGGCACCCGCCGCACGATCCGAAGCTCATCAGCACGGCGTCGCCCTCGGCAAGCTCGACCACGCCGATCCCGACGCGCTCGATGATGCCGGCCCCTTCGTGACCGAGCACCTTCGGCAACGGCACTGGAATATGCTGGTGCTTGACTGCGAGATCGGTGTGGCAGATGCCGCAGGCCTTGACCCGCACCAGCACCTCCCCGGGTCCCGGTTCCCCGATCTCGCACGTGATGATCTCGAACGGTTGATCCGGAGCCCGTGCAACGGCGGCTTTGATTTTCATCTGTCTCTCACCCCTGCTCGCTGCGCGACTGACATGCATCCGCATCTCCGCGTAGCTCCAGCAGTGTTCACCGCAGGACAACGCCAGAAGACCACCGAATCCGCAGGGACCCGGCCCAGCACCGCCGGCATTGGAAGCGGTTCGACCGGCTCCAGGAGAGCCGGAACCCCGCTCGGATCTTGCGGGATCCAGCGCGTTTCCGAAATTGACGGCGTCAAGCTCGTCCTCCCAATTCAAAACACCAACGTCGGCGTTGCTCGCCGCTTCTTAGAAATTTTCTTACGTCGCGTTTGCGGCGATCAATTCAATTCGTAACGGATAGGCAGTCGCTTCGGGCCATTGACGAACCAAGACACGGACATCGCCGGCTCACCATCCAGCGCGACCGACTTCAGGCGCAGCATCAATTCCTCGAACAAGATCCGCATTTCCATTTTTGCGAAGTATTGTCCGAGGCACAGATGTGCGCCGTATCCAAACGCGAGATGCCGGTTCGGAGAACGGTCGATACGGAAAGTGTCTGGATCGTCAAAAACTGCTTCGTCGCGATTACCGGAGGCATAGCAGAGCATCAACCAGTCGCCCTTACGAATCGGGCGACCGTCGATCTCGGTATCCGCGGCCGCACTCCGCATGAAATGCTTGACCGGCGTCGTCCAGCGGATCGCCTCGTCAATGAAACCGGCAAGCAGGGATGGATCCTGCTGCAGCCTCCGGAACTGGTCCTGATTTTCGCACAGCGCCCACATGCCCCCCGCCGTCGACGACGACGTCGTATCATGGCCGGCGGTAGCAATCGTGACGTAGTAGCTAAGCACATCGAGATCGGAAATTGGTGCCCCGTCCACGCTCGCGTTGGCGATAACGCTGGCAAGATCGTCCTGCGGATGCGTTCGCCGGTCCTGTGCAATCTTCGCGAAGAATCTGCCGAACTCGTCGATCACATCGGCCAGCGCGCCGACGTCCGCCCGCCCCTTCTCACGGATAGTGTCAGGATCTTTTGTCCCGAAGAATTCCTGCGTCAGCCTCAGCATACGCGGCTCCTCCTCTTGAGGAACCCCGAGAATTCCCATCACCACGCGCAGGGGATAGCTGAGCGCAACATCGGAGACGAAATCGCAACGACCTCCAAGCGCGACGAGACGCTCCGCGTACTCCTGTGCGGTCGCCCGAATGCGCCCTTCAATCAGCCGGAGGTTGCCCGGCAGAAACCACTTCTGGCTCAGCGCCCGGTATTTCGGATGATCGGGAGCATCCATCTGCACCAGCGCACGCAGCAAACCAGGCTGGCCACCGGACATCGCGCGCAGCTTGACTTCGGCGCGCGCGCCCAACAGCGCAACCGGACGGTCGCTGCTGCGAAACAGCTCACTCTGACGGCTGATGGACTGAATATCGGCATGCCGGGTCACGACCCAGAACGGCGCAAACCCGTCGACATCGGCAACCCCTAACGGCTGGTTGGCACGTAACCAGCGATAGGTTTCATGAAGTCGGTGATCGCCGTAGACCGAGGGATCGACGAGATTTGCAGCTATTTCTTGCGGAATTCGAAAGTCGACAGATGCCATTTAGCCGGTCTCCATATGCACTTCTGCAACCGCAGCCGATCACGGGCTATTCAGCCCGCATCAAGTCGCGACAGCGACGGCCGACTCCTGCGTGTGGCAGAGCGCTCCGCATCGGCCAAGCTCGGCAATCCGCGCCTCGCTGAGCCCCAGCAGATCCCGCAGCAGCCTCGCACCGTCCTCGCCCAGGGCCGGCACCTTGTTACGGGCGTGCGCGGCATTGCGCGCGAACCTGAAAGCGGGATTCGGGACCCGCATTGGACCGGCACCGTCGTCGATCGGCTCGAACACGCCGCGTTCGACGATTGGTGGCAACTTCATGGTGTCCCGAATCGCCAGATATTGTGAACAAGGCACCCCGGCCTTTGTCAGGATGGCCTCGCACTCTGCCGCGGTGCGCGAGCCCGCCCACTGGTCGAGCAGTTGCATCAGCTCCCCCAGTTGTGTTCGCGCTTGCTGGTAGTCGCGAAGCGATCGTCGACAATCCATTCCGCATGGTTGGTGGCCTGCGCGAGCGCTTCGAAGTTGTTCTGGCTGACCGGCGCGATCAGCAGGAAGCCGTCCCTCGCTTGCGTCGGCTGGTAAAGCGGACGGCGTCGCTCCGCTGGAAACTGGGCTTCCTGGCATTCATAGACCAGCAGTCCCACCATCGCGTCGAGCAGCGACACGTCGATATGCTCTCCCTGTCCGGTCTTGAGCGCATGATACATTGCGGCCTGGATAGCGCCGAAGGCCATCGAGCCGCCGAGGACGTCCGCCACGAAGATCCCGTTCTTCAATGGCCGCTCCACGTCGCCTTCCTGATAGTCGAGATTGGCCATGTCGTAGCCGCTGGTCGCATGCAGCACCGGCGCGTAGGCGCTCCGACCGGACCACGTGCCCTGCTGGCCAAATCCAGAGATCGAGCAATACACGAGTTTCGGGTTCAGCTTCGATAGCGCCTCGTAGTCGAGGCCGAGCCGCTTCATGACCCCCGGCCGATAGTTCTCAACCACGACGTCGCATTGCGGCACCAGGTCGCAAATCAACGCGCGCGCCTCGGGCTTCTTGAGATTGAGCGCCATGCTGTTCTTGCCGGCATTCAATTGCGCGAAATAAGCGCTACGCCCGTCGCGCAACGGCGGCCGGAGGCGAATGTGGTCACCTTCCGGAGGCTCCACCTTGATCACTTCCGCGCCAAGATCGGCCAGCAGCCGAGTGCAGTAAGGTCCTGACATTACCGCGGTAAAGTCAAGAACCCGAATACCATCGAGAATTCCGGGACGCGCGGACATGTTCATCAGGGACCTGCTTCAAACGAGATTGGTTTCCGACACGGCGAGCGAAGCCAGGCGGCTGCCACCGATGGCATCGAGATAGTCCGTATGTCGCGGTGTATCGCGGACATAGCGCCGCAGGTATTCGGCGAAAAGATCGTCGTTCGCGCTTTTCTTGACGTATTCCTTGAGGTGTCCCTGATCGGAACGATAGATCGACGGTGAAGCCGTCGGATGAGCGCCGAACGGCGCTTCGACCACCGCGTCGACCATTGCACTTGGAAGCTTGGTCAAATGATTGGCACGCCGGATCGTATCGGTCGAGACGATCCGGTCCACCGAGACGATCACCCGCCGCGATGCCTGAGCGAGCATGGCGTCAAAGAACGGCGGACCAAGGTGCTGCACGTTACCGTGCTCATCGGCCTGCTGCGCGTGAATCAGGCATACATCCGGTTTGATCGCGGCGACAGCCAGTAACTTCCGCTGCCCGGGCTCCGTTGGCAAAGGCCAGTAGTGTTCCGGCGCGTGCTTCGGTAAATCCGTGCCGAGGTCCGGAATCGGCATGTAGGGAAGATCGCATATTCCGGCGCGCAATCCTCCGGCTATAGCAGGCCCGTCGAGATCGTAGACTTTGAGCGTACCGCTCTCGGCCCGGCGTCGGAAGTGGGGCGCTAAACCGAAGTGCTCGAAACTGATAAAAACGCAAGCCGTGGAGCGTACGCAACCGGCGCCGATCAACATATCCGGCGCGATCGAGCCGGGTGCGGGGATCAAATCCAGATTCCGCGCGCCCTTGCGTATCAGGGCGCGAACCAGTGCCATCGGCTGCGCGTTGAATATCCACCCACCGAGAGCCACTTTCGAGCCGTCGGAAATATCGGCGACCGCCTCGTCGATGGAAATAATCTTGCTCTTGCTCATATTTGCTTTGACCGGGTTATTTTGAACGGGAACTTGCAAAGGCAACGAAGGAAGCGATCATTGAAACTTGCGGAGGAGATCGCCACGGCGGTCAACGACCTGCCGAAGAATGCGTAATTCCTCGACGGTCGGCATGTCCGTAACGGGAGGCGTACCATCGACGATGAGATCAAACGCGGTTGCTTCGTGGATCTGCTCCAGGGTGACCCCCGGATGGACTGACCGGACACGCATGGCCTTGCTGCGCGGCTCGAAATCGAACACGCCCAGCGGCGACAGTACCAGCTTCGGACCGCCTGGAGGCAGGCCCATCTGTTCTCGGGAATTGCCGCCTTCCATGTGCCCCGCGCCGCACAGAAAGTCGACGCGAGGAACGAAAGCACTGCGGTCATGGCGAGTCACAAACACATAAAAGCGCTTGGCGAGGCCACAAAGGGCACTGATACCGACAGTACCCGGACCGCGTACACGCGGCTTGTGTTGGTCGCCCACCACCACGGTGTTGATGTTGCCGAACCGATCGACCTGCAACGCCGACAAGATGGCGAAATCGAAGAAGTGGATCTGCCAGTCAATTAAATCAATCATGTTCGGCAGATCCATCCACGCCTCTGCCGACTCGAGGTTCTCGTAGTCCGCCGTGGACAGAAGGTGATCCCGGGTCGGGTTCACCATTCCGCCGGGGCCGGAGATCCACCACAACCGTGGCGCCTGCATGTTCCGCGCGAGATTGCAGGCCGCGAGTTGGATATCGGAATTGGTGCCGATGATGGCCTTTTCGCCGTCAGTCATGTCCCGCGCCAACAACACCGCCAGTTTTTCACCCAAGGAAGGCGCCGCGTCCATCTCATCCATCCGTTTTTGGTTCAACCATTGGAAAACCTAACCGCGATGGTCCGGACTGTCAAACCCTGCGGTCGAGGACGGTGCGGGCGTAGAGCCGCCGTCCCCAATCGAATGGACGCGCGCAAGCCGCGCCCCCTGCTGAAAGGGGCACGGCGGACGGTTTCGAGGAAATAGTGAGGGGCGAAGACGGCTTAGCGTGGAGTCTTGGCCACGGCGCGGCGTTTCGGTGCCGAAATCGGCTCGTCCGTGTCCTCACCGCGGTCGGCTTCAATTCGGGACAAATAGCTGCGCTGCAAGCGCTTCAGGCAGGTCTCCATCTCCGCAGCCGCTGCATCGGCATTGCCTTCGGAAAAGAGTTTCATGAAGCGGCGGCGCGACGGCAAAACAAAATTGTTGTCGTATTCACCGATGCGCTGGACGAAGTGGCTTAAGACGTCCAGCACGCCATTCATCACGATGACCATCACCGGATTATTGGTCATCCGCGCCAGGATGCGGTGGAACTCGATGTGCCGTTCTGCACGCGCGTCGAAGTCTCCGCGCTCCTTCGCGTCCTGTGCTTCGTCGATGGTCCGGTTGAGCAGATCGATGTCCGCTGGCGTTGCCCGCCGGCACGCTTCCCGCACGACAACCGATTCGAGCCAGATTCTGCGCTTCTGTCAGCTGCGCAGGCTGGATCGAGCCGACATGGTACATATCCATCAGCCCGGTGGAGATGGCCTCGTCGCTGTGCTGGCTGATGAACGCACCGCCACTCGCCCCCTTTTGCAACCGGATCAGCCCCGCATGCTCCAACGAACGTAGCGCCTCTCGCAGGGTATTGCGCGAGACACCGAACTGCTCGGACAGAGCACGTTCGGACGGCAATCGGGTGCCGACGGCGAGACGCCCCTCAGCCAATTCGGTGCGAATCTGGGCAGCGATTTCGTCGAAAGCGCGGGCCGAGCGGATGCGCCGGAATGTGGCGGACGGAGCTTGAGCCGGTTTGGGGCCTGCGGACGGGCGAGCGATGGTCATGGCACCTCGGGGTAACAATGATCGGACCTTTTGTCCAACATAGCAGATCAACCTTAATCGTTCCATCAAACAGAGGCATTGTTCCGATGCGCAGCACGTAAGAACCGGTCGGTTGACGCGTCAGAGAGTCACCTATTACAATGGTTCAACCTTTTACAGGTGACTTCCCCGGATCCGAGCATGCCCAACCACGACCAACTACCGACCGACGAGGAACGCGACATGCTGCGTGGTTCCGTGCGCGGATTTCTCGGTCAGCACATCGCCGGCGCCCGAACCGTTGACGCCGGCCGGCAGACCGAACGACAGCTCTGGAAGCAGTTGGCAAACCTGGGGTTGACGGCCCTGGGTACCGATCCGGGCCAAGGCGGCTTACGCGAAGTCGTGATCGTACAGGAGGAGCTGGGGCGTGCGGGATGCGGATCACCGCTGCTGTCCGCCGCCCTCCTCAACCTTTCTGGTGTCGTGGAACAAGCGAATGATGAGCGGGTTGCGGCGGTGTTGGCCGGCATGCATACCGGCGACCACTGCATCCCGCTGGCATTCGGCGAGTTCGACGGCGACCGCTCCGCCGGCCGGCCGGCGCTGCGATCGGACCGACTGACCGGCGATATCGCGTTCGTCGAAGGAGCGGAGGGCGCCACCCACTTCGCAGTCTTCACAGCGGGGCCGGTCCTCACCATCGTCGACGCCGACGCACCTGGCGTCATGATCGAGGCGGCTACAGCAATGCACCTAGGCGGACAGTCGCGCGTCCGGTTCGCCGATGCACCGACTGTGCGGGTGCCGCTGAACAAAGACGGCGTCGACAATCTCGTGGCTATCGCGCGATTGGGATATGCCGCGCGCGCCTATGGCGCGGCCAGACGGGCATTCGAACTCGCCGTAGCTTATGCGAAGGAACGCAAGCAATTTGGCCAGGCGATCGGCCGCTTTCAGGCGATCCAGCATAAACTGGCGAACTGCCACATAGACCTTCAGGGCGTGGAGCTGACAATCGGCAGTGCGGCGAAGCAATACGACGCCGGTGCGCGCGACTGGCATTGGTTCGCGGCAGCAGCATGCGTACTGGCCGGCGATGCTTTGCGCCAGGTTTCGTTGGAAACCCACCACACGTTCGGTGCGATCGGCTACAGCGAGGAGCACGAAGCGCCGCGACACTTCAAGCGGATACACCTCGACGTGCTGCGTCACGGCGGCGCGCGTCCAGCCCGCGACGAACTGGCAGATCGCTTTCTCGGCGGTACCCCGGATCGCCTTCCTGAATACGATCTCGGCCCCGCCGCTAACGAGTTCCGCGGTGAGGTTAGAGCGTGGCTGCTGGAGCATTGGAGCGGCGAACGTCGCGCCGCACATCAACAGCTGCCATTCGCCGAACGCGAATATGATCGCGCTTTTGCCCTCGACCTGGGGCGAACCGGCTGGATCGGCCTGGCATGGCGGAAGCATTTCGGCGGGCAAGAACGCAGCGCTTTCGAGCAACTGGCGCTTATGGAGGAGATGGAGCGGGCCGAAGCTCCGCGTGCCGGTGCCCCGGTTCAGGCAGCAATGCTTCAAGTCTATGGGACCCCCGAGCAGCGGCGGAAATATTTGCCGGAGATCCTCAACGGAAAAGCAATCTACGGCATGGGCTACAGCGAGCCCGACTCCGGCTCCGATCTTGCCTCGCTGCGGACCCGCGCGGTCCGCGACGGCGACCACTACGTCATCAATGGCCAGAAAATCTGGACCACGACGTATTGGGGCGAATATATGCTGCTCGCAGCGCGGACAAATCCCGACTCCAAACCGGCTCATGCCGGCATCAGCATGTTCATCGTGCCGATGGACACCCCCGGCATCACCATCCAGACGTCGACGACCATGTATGGCGGCACGTTCGCCAACGTGTTCTACGACAACGTAAAGGTGCCAGCCGCGAACATGGTTGGCGACGAGGGCAACGGCTGGAAGGTGCTGACCGGAGCGCTGGCCACGGAGCGCGGATTCATCGGTGGCGGCATTGTGCTCAAAGTCGCGCACGCGTTTGAGCTGTTGTGCACCTATCTGCGCGGTGTCGAGACAGACGGGAAGCCAATGCGGCTTGACCCGATTGTCCGTCAAAAGATCGGGGATCTAGCGGCGCGGATCGAATCGGGTCGGCAGATGATGCTTTATTGCGCCAAGCAAGTCGACAGCGGCGAGACACCGCCACACGACGCCGCAGCAAGCAAGGTCTACTCGGGCGAACTGATGGAACGCTTCGGCGAAGTTGCGCTCGACATCCTGGGCCTCGAAGCAACTCTGACCGAAGGCAGCCCCGGCGCGATCTTGCGCGGTCGTATCGAGCAAAACCTTCGCCATTCACTCATGTGGGTCATCAGTATCGGCACCAACGAAATTCAACGCAGCATCATTGCGCAGCGCGGATTGGGCCTACCGCGCTGATCCGTTCCAGTCCTATTCTCTTAGCAAGGATGCCATAATGGCAACAGCGAACGAACGACCGGATCTCCCGGCCCCGCTTCTCCGAGTGGCCGGCGCGCCGACGCCTCTCGAAGGCCTCCGCGTGGTCGATTTTTCGCACTTTATTGCCGGACCGATGTGCACCCTGTTTCTCGGCGACATGGGCGCGGAAGTGATCAAGATCGAAAATGCAGCAAAGGGCGACGACTTTCGACGCTTTCAGCCCTATCTCGGCGGCGAGTCGGTACCATTCCTCTGGGTTAACAGAAACAAGTCAGGCATCGCACTCGATTTGGCGACGGATGCTGCGCGCGACGTCGCGAAAGATCTGATCGCCAGCGCCGACGTCCTGGTCGAGAACTTCTCCAAGGGAGTCATGGACCGTTTTGGTTTGGGCTTCGATCAGGTCAAGGAAATCAACCCGCGCCTGATCTATTGCAGTGTATCTGCCTACGGTCGCGACGGTGCCCTGGCCGATCGCCTGGGCTTCGACCCGGTGATTCAGGCAGAGACCGGCTTCATGTCCCTGAACGGATATCCCGATCAGCCGGGGGTCCGGACCGGGCCGGCCGTGATGGACATATCGACCGGCATGATTGCGGCGATCGCCGTGCTGGGCGGTATCGCTGCGCGTGAGCGAACCGGCCGCGGCCAGCAAGTCGAAGTGTCGCTGCACGATACTGCGACACTCATGCTCGGCTTTCACGCGATGAACTACCTTGCGACTGGCCAGAATCCAACGCGTTTCGGCAATCGCAGCATGGATAGCGCCCCGACTGGCGTCTTTAATGCCGCGGACGGGCCGCTATACATCGCCTGCGCAAACGATCGAACCTATCGACGCCTCGTCACGGACGTGTTGGAGCGACGGGATCTCGTCGAGCACAGTCAATTTGCGACAAATGCCGAACGTGTCGCAAACAGGGGAGAGTTGACGGAGGTCATCGAGGGAATTCTCGCCGGAAACTCCTGCGAGTATTGGGCCGACAAGATGCAGCGAGCAGGCGTTCCCGCCGGGCCCGTTCGCACCGTTGCGGGGGCTTTTCAATCATCCGATATGGCGGAACGTGCGTTAGCGACATCGATCCCGCATCCCACGGCCGGACAGATCCCGAACATCGGCTCCCCCATGAAGTTCAAGGACACGCCGCTCGCTGACCCCGTCGCAGCCCCCACCCTTGGACAGCACACCCACGAGGTGCTGACACAGATGCTCGGATATTCCTCATCCAAAATCGAGGAACTCACCGCACGTGGTGCCTTCGGCGAGGTATAAGGCCTTCCCGGACGCGTGACGCACACCAATCGTGCATCCCTGCCTTCACATATCACGGGGAAAGCCCCCGTTTGCCGAAGTCCGACCGCCGCCGAAGTGCATCAGTTCGCGATCTTTGTAGCGCTTTCCGGCACGGTTATAATGTCACCAAAGAACACCCAATTCCTTCCATCGAATCGCTCCATCTGCCCCTGGCGCCAGCCTATCCGGCTTGTTTGGGATACATTGATCATGACTCCAGGAATGAACAACGGCAGCTGATAGTCCTTGATGGTCGTCGCTTGCCTGATCAGGTTTTCTCGTGTCAATTCGTCCCCGCAGCGTCGGAGCACTTCTGCGAGTAGTTGTGCGCCTGAATAGGCGTATGTTGCGCTGGCATCCTCCGGGCGCGCATCTGGCACCCACTTCGCCATGAAGGCGTCGAACTCCTTCATGGCCGCCACGTTCTCCCAAGCGGGATCGCCGCCGGCCATGATCCACTGCGAGCTCAGGAGATCTTTCGATGCCTCCAGACCCGCAGCTTTCAGCACTGTCTGAATCTGGCTTCCCGCAGTCACGACGATACGCGTGGCCTTCCAGTCCAGCTCGTAGGTCTTACGGATCGCCTGCGCCGAAAATTTCGGAGTGGCAGCGATGAAGAAAATGTCGGCTCCCGACGACTTCAGTGTCAAAATCTGCGAATCCGCTGTCGGATCAGTCAGATCGTAACTCATTTCCTTCACAATCATCGATGCCCTGCTGCCAAGTGCCGCCTTCAGGCCAACCAGATAGTTGCGACCAAAATCGTCGTTCTGGTAGAGGATTGCGATCCTGCCGTCGGGCTTGTTCTTCAAGATATATTGGGCATATATCTGCGTCTCGACGTAAGCCGATGCGTAAAACGTCGTCGTCCACGGAAGCGCGACGGGATCGTCAAGCTTCGGATTTCCTGCCAGTGCGAGGATCTGAGGGATCTTCTTGGCGTTGAGATACTTGGCAACTGCGATATTCGTGGGCGAGCCCATCGACGAGGTGATGGCCAGGACCTCGTCGGACTCCACTAGCCTGCGGGTCTGCTCAACCGTCTTGGGCGGGCTGTAGCCGTCGTCCAGCGAGATGAGATTGATCTTCCGTCCGTTGATGCCCCCGTGCTCGTGGTTAAGCATCTTAAAGTAGGCGACCATTATCCGTCCCACCAGCGCAAAAGCTGAAGCAGGGCCGCTGTAGGCCATGGTCTGGCCAATCTTGATTTCAGCGTCCGAAGCGCCCGAATCATATTTCTTGTCGGCAATGGCAGCAGAGGAAGCGAGAAACGTCAGACCGATCGCAACGATGACAGGCCTGGCGATATTTCGCCTGCGGATCCGCGAATTGGCAAAATGACGGAAGACCATGTGCGCTTCAACCATAGTCACTTTCTCCGCATACGCCGGCGCTCTCCGTCCGGCAGCCAAGCAATCGTCAATGATCCTGAGCCCAATCAAATTTGCCGACCGGCGGCTTTCCAGAACGGATCGCGCAAGCGTCGTTTGAATATCTTTCCGCTCTCCTCCCGAGGTAGTGTTTCGTGGAAGTCAATCCGCCGCGGAACCTTGTACTTGGCGATACGTGCCTCGAGGAATTCACGCACCTGCAGCGCCGAGGGCGCCTCATCCGAGGCACGCTCCACCGCAGCGACCAGGGTCTCGCCGAATTCTTCGTCGGGAATGCCGAAGACGGCGCAGTCTCGAACGCCGGGACACTGGATCAGAACCGATTCGATTTCTGCCGGATAGATATTAACGCCGGCGGAAATCACCATGTCGGAACGACGGTCACAGAGGTAGAGCCTTCCATTTTTCAGATACCCGATATCCCCGACGCTGATAAGTCCGTCGCGCTCGATCGCCCTTCGCTTGTCGTCCTGATTAAGGTATGTGAAATCGGCAAGCGCCGGCTGGCGAATGTAGATTTCCCCGACCTCGCCGGGCGCCACCTGCTTGCCATCATCCCCGTAGATCGCGATCCGAGCCCCGGGCGTGGGCTGTCCGACGCTACCGGGATGATCCAGCCAATCCTGCGGGGTGGAGATCATTACCGCGCCGACTTCGGTGCCACCATACGTTTCATAAATCACCGGCCCCCACCATTGCATCAGAGCCTTCTTGATATCGGGTGCACACGGTGCACCCGTGTGAATCACCCAGCGCAGCGAACTGATATTGTACCGCTCCCGAACCGCCTCAGGCAGCCGCATCAGGCGCACGAACATCGTCGGAACCAATACCGCATGGGTAATGGCATGTTGTTCGATCGCGGCCAGCGTCTCCTCAGGATCGAATTTCGACTGCAGTAACACGACATCGGCTTGCGAGACTGCCTGCCGCAAATATGCATTTGGCGAAGCATGATAGAGTGGACCGCCGATCAGAACCCGAGTGCCTGGAACAACGCCATACACATTCCGGATCAGTTCCGCATAGGCCTGTGCCTGCTCCGCGGTCGCAGGCTCGCGTTTGACACCCTTCGGATGCCCCGTCGTTCCCGATGTATAAATGAGAGTTGCGCGGCTGCGCTTCGCCTGTTCGCTCCACGGCTCGAACTGCGCTAGCCAGTCAGGCCACGATACGTCGCCCGGGGCGGGCCTCGCCAAATCGGCAGGTACGTTGAATTGCGCGCAGATCTCCGGAGGGGTCGGAACGCTGAGCACCCTCATGCCGCTAGGCATTGCGTCGCGCGACGGCGCCAGCAGATCCGCATGCGCCACCAGCACGACGGGCTTTGCGTCATTGAGGATATATTGAATCTCATTGGGCTTGCCGTGCCAGTTGATCGGCACGCAATAGGCCCCCAGCAATGCGACAGCTTGCGTCGCTTCGACGAACGAGAAATCGTTCCGGAGCAGCAGCGCGACCGTATCCCCCTCGCTCACCCCGAGAATGTGCAGCCCCCTCGCCGCTTTGGACGCATTCGACAGAACTGTTTCGACCGGAACGGCGCGCCTGTCGAGGAACATTGTTTTCGAGCCCATTGTCATATCCAGGCGTTGTTTTGAGTTGAAACGAATGATTAGCCGGCGTTGAACAACGCATGAACCTTGATCAAGGCATGGATCGACCCGGCGAACACGGATATATCGGCTTCACCTCCGAAACGGTGCTAACGTTGCTCAATAGCGCAGTCGGGGTTCGGTTGCGCGGGCATCAGCTCGCTTGCCTTCAACCGGCGGATGATTTTGTAGTAGTCCCACGGGCCACGGGACTCGTCCGGCGATTTTACCTGTACCAGCAGCATATCGCGCATCACCCGACCGTCTGCTCGGATCGTCGCCGAGGGCGTCGTTAAATCGGAAACCGGTAACTCCCGCATCTTCTTTGCGACCTCAACGCCCTCCGTGGTACCAGCGGCCTTGACGGACTTCAGGTAGTGGCTGACCGAGCTGTAGACACCAGCCTGAAGGTAGGTTGGTGGGCGCTTCATCTTTTCCGCGAACCGCTTGCTGAAAGCGCGGGTGTCGTCGTTGTCATCCCAATAGAACGCAGCCGTGGTGTAGATACCTTTCATGCGATCGAGACCAAGACTATGGACGTCAGTGATGAACAGCATCATGCTCGCAATCCTGATCCCCTCCTTCAGCAGTCCGAACTCGGAAGCATTTTCGATCAGCAATACGCCGTCGTGACCGGCGAAGGACGATGCAATGACCTGCGGCTTGGCCTCGGCCGCTGAGAGGAGCAGAGATGCAAAATCCGAGGTTCCGATCGCCGAACGTCTGGTGCCGACGACTGTTCCACCCATCTCCGTCACGGTGTCCGTGACCGCGCGTTCCATCTGATGGCCGAATGCATAGTCAGGACCGACGACGAACCACTTCTTCAGGCCGTCAGCCGCGCCGCTGAGCACCGACGCCCGGGGCAGCACTGTAGTGTCGAAGCTCCAGATGAAACCGGTCGGCGAACACGACTTCCCGAACAGATCGAGCGAGCCGGATCCGGAAATCAAAGCGATCTTGCCCTTCGACTTGGCGAGATTTTGGACTCCCAAGGCGACATTTGATCCGGGCACGTCTGCAATCGCCTCGACGTGTTCCTCGTCGAACCACCGGCGCGCGATCGTCAATCCGATATCCGGCTTGAATTGATGGTCTGCGGACAGGATCTGAATCGGACGCCCTAGAACTGAACCACCCGCATCGGCGACGGCGAGCTCAGCGGCGACCACGGATCCCTTGCCCACCGTATCGGCTATTACGCCCGACATGTCGGTGAGCACCCCGATCTTAAGCGGCTCTGCGCTTGCAGAAGCGGACCACCCGGCAAGGAAAGCAACTGCCCAACTCAATCTGGCCACGGTTTCCACCCTGCGATTTTGATGCCAATCCTGGCTTTGGTTGTACCATTGATACAATATGTTCGAGACGTCCGCAAGCCTGCCCCGGTGCGCATCACAGGTCAGGATCGATCAGGCCTGACGCGCCGCGATCGGCGGTACAGCACCACGACACGCCGTAGCGCGGTCCGCCTCACCCGTCTCGCGGTGTTAGCAACCGCAGCATCGGTGGGGCGGATGCGCCGAGAACAACGTGCGCGCGAGTGATCGGCACACCCAGGACGATCAAGCGCCTCGCTTGCCCGCCATCGGAGAAAGGCTCCGCGGCGGCGTTGATCAGCTGCAGAAGCGGCCGTCGCGCTCCGCGGTCTTCAGTAACAGTGGCGGCGGCGCATAGCGCTCTCCGTATTTGACCGCCAGCTCCAACGCCCGGCGCGCGAACGCTCTGCTTCCGATCATATCGATGTATTGCAGCGAACCACCGGTCCACCGCGGATAGCCGATGCCCAGCACGGCACCGATATTGGCGTCTCTGGGACTTTCGATAACGTTCTCCTCAAGGCAACGCACTGACTCCAGCGCCTGGATGTAGAGGAAGCGCTCGGACAGTTCGTCTTGCGGGATCTGCTCCGCGCTCGGCGGAAATTCCTCGCGCAGCCCCGCCCAGATGCGCTTCTTGCCGCTTTGCGGATACTCGTAGAAGCCGCCGCCTCCGGCACGGCCAGGGCGCTTCAGCGCGTTGACCATCCTGTCGACGACAGCCCAATGTGGATGCGGAGGCGCCGTCTTGCCTACGGCTTCGAAGTCCGCGATTGTCTGCTGCCGCACGCTCCAGGCCAGTGCCAGCGACGTCTCGTCCATCACCGCGAGGGGGCCGACGGGCATGCCGGCCCAGATTGCGGCGCTTTCGATTTCCGCTGCGTCGACGCCACTGAGTAGCATGGCGCCCGCTTCGCGCGTAAACGTCCCGAACACGCGGCTGGTGAAAAAGCCGCGGCTATCGTTCACCACGATCGGCGTCTTGCCTATCTGGCAGACGAAATCGTAGGCTCGGGCCAGCGTCTCCGGTGATGTAGAGGCGCCCTTGATGACTTCAACCAGCGGCATCCGATCGACGGGCGAGAAGAAGTGCAACCCGATGTAGTTCGCCGGAGCGGCCGAGGCTTGCGCCAAGCTGGTGATTGGCAGCGTCGACGTGTTGGAGGCGAAGATGCCGCCGGGCGAAAGATACGGCTCCGCCTCCCGCGTGATGCCTAGTTTCAAATCGCGGTCCTCGAACACCGCCTCGATGATTAGTTCTGAGCCGGCGAGATCGGCCGTCGTCCCGGTCGGCTTGATCAAGGCCAGCGCGGCATTCATGCGATCGGGCGCCAGCCGGCCTTTCTCGACCTCCTTGCCCAAGCCGCTCGCGATCATCGACTTGGCCCTGTCGGCCTGCTCCTGCGTCGCGTCCTTCATCACGACGGCGAGGCCGCGCTGCGCGGCGACTTGTGCGATGCCGCGACCCATCAGGCCAGCGCCAAGAATCCCGATCCGCGCGAAGTTGGCATCCGGCACACCCTGCGGACGGCTCTTGCGCGCCTTAATTTCGTTCATCTGGAAGAAGAACGTGTGGATCATGTTCTTGGCGACGCCCCCGACCCCGACTTGCGCCAGATAGCGGCTTTCAATCCGGCAAGCCGTGTCGAAGTCGACCGCAGCACCTTCGACTGCCGCCGACATTGCGGCCTGCAAGGCAGGATAGCGTGCGCGGGACTTCTTCATCAGAAGCGTCGGCGCGGTTCGCAGCCAAGCGAGCGGCGCCGCCGCGACCGGCGTCGAGCCGGGGATGCAGAACCCCTTGCGATCCCACGGCTGCACCGCCTCGGCATTGTCGAGAATCCAGGCACGCGCCTGCACCAGCAGATCGTCCTTGTCACGCGCAACGCCGGTCAGCAGCTTGAGGTCGAGTGCGCGCCGCGCGGCGAACACGGCGCCCTCGATAATCAGCGGCATCGCCGTCTCGAGCCCGAGCATCCGGACCAGACGTACAACGCCGCCGGCACCCGGGATCAGCCCAAGCCCCGTCTCCGGAAGGCCGAGCACGAGGGACTTGTCGTCGATAGCGAAGCGCGCATGACAGGCGAGGCAAAGCTCAAAACCGCCGCCAAGCGCCGTGCCGTTGATTGCCGCGACCACGGGCTTGCCGAGTTTTTCGAACCTGCGCATGGTCGCCTTCATGGCTTCGGCGCGGGCAAACAGCCCGGCGGCATCGTCGGCGACGAGCAGTCCCTTGAGATCTCCGCCGGCGAAGAAAGTCGGCTTGTTAGACGTGAGGACCACCCCCGCAATCGTATCGCGCTCCTGCTCGATCCGATCCGCGGCCGCAATGTAAGCGTCGCGGAATATCTGATTCATGGTGTTGGCGCCCTGACCAGGCATGTCCATCGTCAGCGTGACGATGCCTTGCTCATCCTTGGCGTAGTCGATGGCGGTCATGGTAACTCCCGATCAGATCCGTTCGATGACGGTGGCGACGCCCATACCGTCGGCAGCGCATAGCGTGACGACGCCGCGGTTCAGTTCACGCCGTTCCAGTTCGTCGAGCAGTGTACCGAGCAACATGCAGCCGGTGGCGCCGAGCGGATGACCGAGCGCGATGGCGCCACCATTAACGTTGACCTTATCGAGCGGGACTTGCGTCTCCGCGATGAAGCGCAGCACGACACTCGCAAACGCTTCGTTGACCTCGTACAGATCGATGTCTGCGAAGCTCAATCCGGCCTTGCGCAGCGCGGCAGCGGTAACGGGCGCAGGCCCGGTGAGCATGATCGCCGGCTCGACACCCAGCGCCGCCGTAGCAACGATCCGCGCGCGCGGCTTCAGGCCCAGCTCGAGGCCTTTTTCGAGACTGCCGATCAGCATCAGTGCGGCCCCGTCGACGATGCCCGAGGAATTTCCGGCTGTATGAACGTGCCTGATCTCTTCCAGCCGCGGATATTTCGATTGGGCGATCGCATCGAAGCCGCCGAATTCGCCCATGTCGGCAAAGGACGGCGCGAGCTTTGCCAATCCCTCCATGGTCGCATCCGCCCGGATCGCCTCGTCCGCAGCGAGCAAAACGACGCCGTTGATATCGCGCACCGGCACCAGCGAACGATCAAAACGCCCCTCGTCTCGCGACTGTGCCGCGAGGCGCTGCGAACGCAGCGCATAGTCGTCGACCTCCTCCCTCGCGTGCCCCTCTACCGTCGCCAACAAGTCAGCACTGACGCCCTGCGGGATCATTCCCAGCTCGAACGACAGCCGCGGCTGATGATCGCGCACACTCGGCGCCGCGCCGATTCCCATGCGCGACATTGACTCCACGCCGCCGGCGACGATCAGTTCGTCCCACCCGGAACGGATCTTTTGCGCTGCCAGATTCACGGCATCGAGGCCCGAGCCGCAATAGCGATTGAGTTGAAGGCCCGGGCCCGTCCAGGACCATCCAGCGGCGAGCGAGGCGATCTTGGCAATCACGCCGCCCTGCTCGCCATACGGCTGCACGCAGCCGATCAGAACATCGTTGATCAGCGCGGTGTCGATTGCAGTCCGCCGCTCCAGCTCCTGCATCAGCCCGGCCAGCAGTTGAACGGGACCAACCTCGTACAGCGCGCCGTCCCTCCTTCCCTTGCCTCGCGGCGTGCGGATCGCCTCGAAGATAATCGCTTCAATCATCGCTGTTTCCTGCTGTCAGTCTGAAAGAGAGGACCGGGCGCGCCTGCGGCAACGCACGGCTCCCCGACCATCCGGCACGCGATGGCGCGATCACTGCACCGGGCAGCTCTTCATACGGTACGTGATCGGCAGCCGTTTCGCGCCACTAACGAGATTGGCCTCAATCCACGCAGGCTCCCCCGCCAGTTCGATCGAGTCCACCCGAGCAACAATTTCCGTGAACAGCGCCTTCATCTCCATCCGCGCAAGGTTCAGGCCGAGGCACTGGTGCACGCCGTGGCCGAAAGCGATATGGCGGTTGGGCGTCCGATCGACCCGGAACGCGAAAGGATCGACGAAAACCTCCTCGTCGCGATTACCGGAGGGAAAGCACATCATGAGCGAATCGCCGGCGCGGATCTGCTTGCCCCGAAGTTGATAGTCCTGAGTCGCCGTGCGGAAGAAGTGCTTCACCGGCGAGGTCCAGCGCAACATCTCTTCGACTGCGGAATTCAGCAGCTCCGGCGACTCGCGCAGCCGACGGAACTCCGCCGGATGCGCGATCAACGCGTGCAATCCACCGGCCATTGCCGAACTTGTTGTATCATGGCCCGCGGTCGCAATCACCAGGTAGTACGAGAGGCTCTCGAAGACTCCGGCCGGATTGCCGCCGACCGACGCATTGGCGATTACCGAGGCGAGATCGTCCTTCGGGTTCCTGCGACGGTCCTCCGCGATAGCGCCGAAGTAAGCAAAGAACTCCTGAGCCGCGACTTGGCGGCCTTGGAAATTGTTGCTCCCTCCCGACAAATCCTTGTCCGACGAAGCAAGCAGAGCTTGCGTAAGCCTGAGCAGCTTGGCGTCGTCTTCGCGCGGAACGCCGAGGATCGTCATGATGATCCGCAGCGGGTACCAAAGCGCGACGTCGTTGACGAAATCGCACCGGCCACCGCGCTCGTCCATCAAAGCGACAAACTCTCCGGCGAGATTCTTGATCTCATGCTCGATCTCGCGCAGGTTCACCGGCATGAACCACGCCTGTGTGATGCCTCGGTAAGCACGATGGTCGGGCTCGTCCATGGTGATGAGCGTCCTGACTAATTTCGCGTTCCCCGCGCGGACTCGTCTTTCTTCCTCCTCGATCGGCACGAGGCTAGTACGCGGATCGTTGATGAATTTGTCGTTCTGCCGCTCGATTTCGAGGATGTCGCTGTGCTTCGCGATGGTCCAGAACGGCCGATAGCCGGCAGGTTCTGTCCATCGCACGGGGTCGCTTCGCCGCAGTTCGGCGAAGATTTCGTCGTACTTGTGGGGCGTTCCGTACGTGACAGGGTCTACGACCTGGTCATCGATCCGTTCGACCATCGTCTCCTCCAGATGTTATGATTATTTTGTGATTTCTTAACACCAAGACCAAAGTCAAACCTGCCGTTGAGTGCCAAGCACTTGACGTACGGTGCCAAGTTTAACTCGCAGGAGCATGCCCATCGGTGGGTGACGACGTCCATTGCCTGGGCGATTGGCCGTACCGCGCCCGGAACACCCGGCTGAAATGCGCGGGGTCGACGAAGCCGACGAGGTACGACACGTCGGCGATGCTCCGATGCCCCTTCGCGCGGTCTTTTAACAATCGCGCAGCTCGCGCGAGGCGGAGCTCCTGAACCAGACTCATGGGGGTCTGATCAATCTCGCGAACTAGCCGGTATAGGGAGCGGCGGGAGAGCCCGACAAATCGGCCGATTTCGTCAGGGCCGAGATCGGGATTACTCAACCGAACCTCAATGGCCTGTCTCACCTGCTCTATTTTCGCAGCGTTCGGGTTGAAGGTGCTCCGTTCGGCGGCGCTCGCAGGCAGACTTGCCTCCACAGCGTCCATAAACAGAACTTCCATCGAAGCCTGAACGCGCAGATTCGGCCAGTCGGCAGATCCCAACGCCTCGGAAATCATTGAGAGTGCAACCCGGCTCTCGGCCGACCTCGCCAGGCGGGTTCCGCCAAGCTGAGGGCGCGGCCAATGCTCGCAATATCGGTGACTAACGGTCACCCCGATCGTCCGACTTCCGTCCGGAATCAGAAATGAAGTCGGCACGGAAGCGTCAAAGATCGCCCATTCGCCTGCGCGGAGCTCCGTCGGACGATCAGACTGCTTCACGAATGCGCTTCCGAATCGCTGCAGCAAAATAAAGCAGCTTCCCGTCTCAATCGGATCGATCGAAAATCCGTACGTGTCATTGGCGGGGCCCAGTCCAGATGCGGCGACATAGTTGTCAACCAGCAGTGCATCGCCCAGTCGCTCAAGTCGTCCCCACACAGAGAACGAATGCGCCCGCCTCGTGTAGCGGCTTCTCGCGAAGTGCGGCTCGATAGCGGAGTGCCATTCCTCCGCCGACGTGAAGCGTCGGTGCACTGCAGAAATCGGCGACATGCCATTGTTGCCCTTCGGCTTCCATGCACATCCTATTAATGGTTGAACCTTTGCGTCAAGTGTGGTAGGTGACGACCAACCAAAGAACGATGCTGGCATTGCTAAGCGGGCAAGCGCCAGACGCCAGGGAGAAACGAAGTGACCGGTATATTCCAAGGTCTCAAAGTCATCGATGCGGCGACGTTCGTAGCCGGCCCTGCGGCAGCTGTGATTTTTGCGGATTTCGGCGCGGACGTTATCAAGATTGAGCCCGTCGCCCCAGGCGATCCGCAGCGGATGCTCGGACACCTGCCAAATCTCCCCAAGGCGGATCACAACTACGCATGGAGCATCGCCGCGCGCAGCAAGCGAGGAATGGCGTTGAACCTGAAGAAGGAAAACGGCCGCGCGATTTTGACGCAGCTTGTCCGTACCACCGACGTGTTCATTACAAACCAGTCGCCTGCCTCGCGGGAGCGACTTGGGATCACCTACGAGCAGCTTTCGGCCCTAAACCCGCGGCTCGTCTACGCGGCGCTCACAGGCTACGGCGAGACCGGCCCGGACGCCGAGCGGCCCGGCTTCGACGCCAACGCGTTCTGGGCGCGCTCGGGTCTCGCCGACAACGTTCGCCCCGACGTCCGCAGTGCACCCGCCGCCCCGACCCTCGGCATGGGCGACCAGCCGACAGGAGTCGCGCTCTACGCCGCCATCGTCACGGCGTTGTTGCATCGCGAACGTAGCGGACGCGGCAGTTGCGTCACCAGTTCGCTCCTCGCCAACGGCGCCTGGGCCAACGCGGCTTCGATTCAAGCCGTGCTCTGTGGCGGCGAAATCCAATATCGCCTGCCTCGGACCGAAACGCGCAACGCGCTGACCTGCTTCTATCGATGTGCCGACGACCGCTGGTTCATGATCAGCCTGGTCCAGGAAGAGCGCGACTGGTCGCGGTTCTGCGAAGCAATGGGTGTGCCAGAGCTCGTCGACGACGTTCGTTTCGCGACGCTGCCGCCCCGGCGCAGTAACGCCTCCCAGCTTGTTGCCATACTTGACGACGTGTTCGCCAGGCGCGACAGCGCTGAATGGGAGCGCATCTTTCAGGCGGCAGATATTACTGCTTCCGTTGTCGCGCGCGCCGGCGATCTCGTCGAGGATGAGCAATTGACCCACGCAGGTGCGTTCGTAGCCGCCGACTGGATTCCGGGCCGCGGTATGACCATCGATAGTCCGTTCCGGATCTCAGGCGTGAGCAAGACAGCTCCGCGGCCCGCTCCCGAACTGGGACAGCATAGCCAGATGATCCTTGAAGAACTCGGATACTCCGCGGACGATATCGCCCGCCTCAAGGAAGTAGGCGCGGTTGGTTGAGCCAAAGGCCCCGGTTCATCCATCGCCTCAAATCCTTTTAAATCTCCCGCATTATTGAGCCAGAGGAAGATTCATGTCGAGGAAGCACCTGTCGCACGTTGTCGCTGGCGCCTTGGCTGCCGTTCTCATCGCGACCTCGGCGCCCGCCGCAGAAAAGAAATACGATCCCGGCGCGACTGATACCCAGATCAAGATCGGAAACATCGCGCCCTACAGCGGGCCGGCGTCGGCCTACGGCATTAGCGGCCGGACCGCGGCGGCGTACTTTCGCATGGTCAACGATGAGGGCGGTATCAACGGCCGGAAGATCGAATTCGTGAGCTACGACGATGGCTTCAGCCCTCCTAAAGCCGTGGAGCAAGTCCGCAAGCTGGTTGAAAGCGACGAGGTCCTGTTTATTTATCAGTCTGTCGGCACTCCTTCGAACGCGGCGATCCAGAAATTTCTAAATGCCCGCAAAGTGCCGCAGCTCTTTGTCGCCAGCAATGCGACCCGCTGGGGCAATCCGGAACGGTTTCCGTGGACGATCGGCTGGCAACCCAACTTTCAAAGCGAGGGACGCGCCTACGCCAAGTATATTTTGAAGAACTATCCGAACAGCAAGATCGCCGTGCTCTGGCAGAACGACGATGGCGGAAAGGATCAGCTCAAGGGATTACGCGATGGCCTCGGCAGCAGAGCCTCGATGATTGTCGCCGACGCCTCATTCGAATTGTCCGAACCAACCATCGACGCTCACCTCGCCCGCCTGAAGAGCTCCGGCGCGGATATTTTCGTGGCCTGGAGCACGCCAAAGGCAAGCGCGCAGGCAATCCGCAAGCTCGCCGAGCTCGACTGGAAGCCAACCTTCTTTCTCGGGTCGATCTCCAGCTCTGTCGCAAGCGTGCTACGCCCGGCCGGTCTGGAGAATGCTAAAGGCATCATCTCAAACGCCTATTTGAAAGATCCTGTCGATCCGACGTGGAGGAATGATCCGGAAATTAGGAGCTGGAACGCCTTCATGGACAAGTATCTCCCGGATGGTGACAAGGCGGACCGGGTCACCGTTTACGGTTACGCCGTAGCGGCGACCCTGGTCGAGATCCTCAAGCGCTGCAACGACGATCTTACACGCGAGAACGTGATGCGGCAGGCAACGACGATAAAGGATCTCACCGTTCCGATGCTGCTCCCTGGCATCAAGATCAACACGTCCCCGACAGACTATTTCCCCGTCGAGCAGATGCAACTCATCCGCTTCGATGGCCAGCGCTGGCAGCCACTCGACGAGCTGGTCGATGCCGAGGTCGGAAGCAGCAACACCAACTGATCAAGCCAAGCTTTAATCCATCTATCCGTTGTGAGACCAAGTCAACGGATTCCAGGTCGGACATCGTGCGACGGCATGCGAGTTATAGAGGGAACCTCAATGAAAGCGGTCGTCGTCGAGAACTATACGGCCATAGATCAGATCGTGGTGAAGGAGGTCCCGATGCCCGATCTCTCCCCCGGTTTGGTGCGGGTGCGCGTACGCGCAGTCGGTATCGGCTTCGTCGATGGCCTAAAGGTGCAGGGCCTCTACCAGACCAAGGATCCGTTGCCGTTCATTCCAGGCACTGAATTCGCCGGTGAAGTAGAGGCGGCAGCAGACGGCGTTGCCGGCTACCCGCCCGGCACTCCGGTGATGGGAATGATGCGCTCCGGTGCGCTCGCCGAATACGTCTTGGTTCCGCCCGAGGCCCTGCACCGCCTGCCCGATGGCGTGTCGGCTGAAGCCGGCGCATCTTTCCGCGCGAACTATCTCACCGCGCACTATTCGCTCACCGAGCGAGCCTGTCTGCGGGCCGGGGAGCAATTGCTCGTGCTCGGCGCCGCCGGCGGCGTCGGAACGGCAGCCATCCAGCTCGGCAAGATTTTCGGCGCCCGCGTCATCGCCGCGGCTTCCACCGAAGACAAGCGGCACTTCGCCCTGGAGCTCGGAGCCGATGCGGTGGTCGACTACACGCGCGCGGATTGGCGCAACGAACTCAAGGACCTCACCGGCGGCCACGGATGCGATGTGATCGTCGATCCGGTTGGCGGTCCGGTCTCGCTCGAGGCGTTCAGATCTATCGCCTGGAACGGGCGCCACCTCGTGATCGGGTTCGCTTCCGGCAGCATTCCTGCGCTTCCTTTCAACCTGCCGCTGCTGAAGGGGGCTACGCTGATGGGCGTAGATCTCGCGCAGGTGTCGCGGCGCGAGCCGGAAGCGTATCTGCGCGTCACAAGCGACTTATTCCGGCTCCTGAGCGAACGACGCCTGCAGCCCGCCGTCGGACAGGTATTCGACCTCGTCGATTTCCGTGACGCCTTCAATACGCTCGCCTGCCGCCAGGCGCTGGGCAAGGTCGTGGTGAGAGTATAAGCATCGTCGCCGCATAAGTCGTTTCACCCTCAAGACGCGATCCAATTCGGACCGGAGGGGCGCGAGCCCTCCAGTCGCGCGGACAGATCCGGCACGCTGAGAGAATCAGCTTGTAACATCAATGGTTCAACCATACTGTTAGCTAACTGATGGATTGGACTCGCAACATGGAATTGAACCTGAGCCCCGACCAGCGCGCCTTCAGGGACGACGTGCGCGCCTTCATTGGCAGCCGGCTGCCGGCCGACATCCGCGAACGTCTGCGCGCCGGCAACTTCCCGCGCAAGCAGGATATCGTCACGTGGCAACGCATCCTCAACGAGCGCGGCTGGGCGGCGCCACATTGGCCAAAGCGCTACGGCGGAGCGGATCTTGGCCAAATGGAGCGGCTGATCCTGCTTGACGAGATCTACCGTGCTCCGGCACCTATCCCATCCGTGTTCAACGTCATCATGCTGGGTCCGGTGCTGCTGAAGTATGGCACGGAAGCTCAAAAGAGTTCTTCCTTCCCAAGCTGCTCAACATGGATCTGTGGTTCTGTCAGGGTTTTTCTGAGCCTGGCGCCGGCTCGGACCTGGCTTCCCTGCGCACCAGCGCGCGGCGCGAGGGCGACGAATACGTCATCAATGGCCAGAAGATCTGGACCAGCAGTGCGCACTACGCCGACTGGATGTTCGCACTGGTGCGTACAGATCCGGAAGCGCGAAAGCAGCTGGGGATCTCGTTCCTGTTGATCGATATGAAGACGCGCGGCATTTCGGTCCGGCCCATCATCACGCTGGACGGAGACCATCATCTCAATGAGGTGTTCTTGGACGAGGTTCGGGTACCAGTCACCAATCTCGTCGGCGAGGAGAACAAGGGCTGGGATTGCGCGAAATTCTTGCTCGCCAACGAGCGCACAGGCATCGCCAACGTCGGCCTCTGCCGCGAACGGTTGGACTATGCGCGCGAACTCGCTTCTCATACCCTTCAAGCCGGCCGGCCACTCATTGAGGATGTGAAGCTGCACCGGGAGATCGCTGTCCTGGATGCCGAAATCCGCGCGCTTGAGATCACCAACGCCAGATTCCTGCTCACCGAAAGCGAGCAGCGTCGGCTGCCGCCCTTCGCCTCCGTTCTCAAACTCAAGGGCACCGAGATTCAGCAGGAAATCTACCAGTTGTTGACGCGGATCGCCGGCCCTGCCGGTTTGGAGCGCCGGACGCCGGCCGAACCGAGCTTGGCCGCGGTCAATGCGCGCTATTTCTACTCCCGCGCGGCCTCGGTCTATGGCGGCAGCAGCGAGATACAGAAGGACATCCTGGCGAAGACGGTCGTGGGTTGAATGAAAGAGGGCTGAAGGTGAATTTCGAGTTGAACGAACAACAGTCAGCATTAACTGACAGCCTGTCGCGGCTGCTCGTCGATCGCTACTCTTTCGAGCGGCGCCGGGCGCTGGTGGCCGCTGGGCAATTGCACGATACTCAGACGTGGGCCAAACTCGGGGAAATGGGTGTGCTCGCGCTAACCTTGCCTCAGGCGCGCGGCGGTTTCGATTGGGGCGCGCGCGATCTGCTGCCCGTCATGCAATCTCTGGGGCGTGCACTCGTGCTCGAACCGGTACTGGCAACCGGCGTCCTGGGAGCTACGGCCGTACGTCTGGCGGGCCGCGAAGATCAGCAAGCGAGGGTGTTGCCTCGCGTGGCAACCGGCGAGACCATCCTCGCCTGGGCCCATGATGAGCCGGCTGCGCGTCACGAGCCAGTGTGGATCGAAACGCGCGCCGAGCGCAAGAATGGCCGCTGGGTGCTGAGCGGCTTGAAGTCGCCCGTACTGGCGGCGGCGTTAGCCGGACGACTCGTCGTCAGCGCGCGAGTAGCGGGTAGCAGCAGCGAGAGTGAAGGCCTGGCGCTTTTCCTCGTGGATCCGAAGCAGGATGGCGTGAAACTGCGTAATTTCACACTCGTTGACGACAGCAGCGCCAGCGAGGTGACGCTGCTTGGCGCCGTAGCCGAGCCACTAGGCGACCCCTACGACGGCAGTCGTGCGCTCAGAGCGCTGAAAGCCACTCTCGCCGCCGGTATAGCCGGCGCCTGCGCGGATATGGCCGGCGGCGCGCAAGGTGCTTTCGAGCTCGCAATGGATTATCTGCGTGTGCGCAAGCAGTTTGGCCGCGCAATCGGCGAGAACCAGGCGCTTCGACATCGCGCAGCCGACATGCTCGTATGCCTCGAGATGACGTGTAGCATGGCTATGGCTGCCGCCTCTGCGGTAGACCAGCCGGATGGTGAGGAGGCCGCGCTGGACTTGCATCGCGCCAAGCTGTCGGTGGCGCGCAACGCGCGCGAGGTGATGCATGGCGCAGTCCAGATCCACGGTGGCATGGGGGTGACTGAGGAGTGCGCCGTGGGACACTACCTGCGGCGCCTCCAGGTGCTCGATCAACTGTTCGGGGATGCCGACGCGCACGCCGAGCACCTCGCGGCTGAACTTTACACATCTTGCCAAGGTGCGAAGTGAACTCCGCAAGCCCAGGCTCTCAGATTTTGCGTGAAACGCGCGGCCACGTCGCTACGATTACGCTCAACAGACCCGAGAAGCACAATGCAATCCTACCGGAGATGTTCGACCAGTTCGGCGCTCAACTGCAAGCGATAGCCGGCGAGGCGGACCATATCCATGTGGTGATCCTGCGCGGGGCCGGCCGCAGCTTCTGTGCGGGACTCGATCTCCACGACGTGGTCGGCGCGGTGGATCTGGCCTGGCTGCGCCAGGGGTCTCGCACCCTCGAGCTGTTCTCACGCCTTCCGCAGATCGTGATCGCGGCAGTACATGGCTACTGCTTCACGGGCGGGCTCGAACTTGCCCTGGCAGCCGATCTAATCGTTACCTGCGAGTCGGCGACCTTCGGCGACACTCACGCCCGGTTAGGGTTGGTCCCGATGTGGGGCGGATCCCAACGGCTGCCGCGCCGGGTCGGCACCAGCAAGGCGATTGAGCTGATGACGACCGGTCGCCGTATTGGCGGCCGCGAGGCCGAGCGCATCGGGCTGGCGAACCAGTGCCTACCCGACGTCGAATTCGAAGCCGGTATCGACCGATTGGTCGAAGAGATCCTGGCGAATTCGTTCCACGGCAACAGTTCGATCAAGCGGCTAGTGCACGAAACCGATGGCATGCGCCTGTCGGACGGCATCGCGCACGAGCAGTTCCGCTCGCCTGGCTCGCAGCGACGAGACCCATTTCAATCGTGAACGCATCGACCGGCGCTGACCACTCCGGTAGGGCAGAGGTCGCATTACCGAATTTGCGACATCGCTATTGCGCCGTGTAAAGCGGAGTGCACTGGGTTGGCAACGCCCCTTGCCGAATACGGCCGGTCTGCGGATGAAGGCCAAGCTACGGGACGATCGCACAGCGGCGACCAGCCCAACGAAACTTGGGCGATGGACGCCAGAAGCGGTCGGATGCGCTTCCCGACGATGATGAAATGGGTAGGGAAGCTTCACTCAAGAGGCGGGCATTCCAGATTTCATGCCTCGTTTCGGACGGTGTCCTTCAGGAGATTGCCAAGCAACTCATCGAGGCAATTCGGCCGACAGCCCCGCGATCTCGAATCGAAAGCGCTTCGAGCGAGCTCAAAACAGAGTTCCTGGCTGGAGTAAGGGCGGAGGAGTTGTGAACCGCCCGGTTTTTTTCGGAGGCCATTTGGTTTAGGTTAGGCAGTGATGGCCGGTTTTTTCCGCATGGCGTAGTAGCGCGGCTCGGCTTCGGCCGGCGGGATGTTGCCGATGGGTTCCAGGGCCGCCGGTTGTTGAATCAGTCCACCCGTTCGCGGGTAGCCAACTCAACGGCCTCGAAGCTTCGCCATGGTCCGCGCCGGTGCCGAACCGTCTGATGGAACGCACCCAACTGTTCGAGCTTATGGGCGAACTCAAGCTCTATGACATGAAGGCCTCCTACGACGAGATCATGGCCACGGCAATCAAGCGTCAGCACGAGCCCCAGCGCATCGTCGGCGATCTGCTCAGCGCCGAGATCAACGAGAAGCAGGCGCGCTCGATCAAATACCAGCTCACTATCGCAAAATTGCCGCTTGCCAAGGATCTCGACGGCTTCGAGTTCGACGGCACGCCGATCAACGAGACGCTCGTCCACGACCTCAGCGGCGGCGGCTTTATCGAACAGCAGCGCAATGTCGTGCTGATCGGCGGCACCGGGACCGGCAAGACGCGTCTGCCATCGCCGTCGCGCGAAGCTGCATCCGCGCCGGTGCTCGCGGCCGGTTTTACAACGTCGTCGACCTCGTCGATCGGCTCGAGACCGAGACCCGCAACGGCAGGAAAGGGCAGATCGCGGAGCATCTCACCCGAATGGACTTCATAGTGCTCGACGAACTCGGCTACCTGCCATTTGCCCAGGCCGGCGGCCAGCTCCTGTTCCACCTCGTCAGCCGGCTCTACGAGCGCACCTCGATCGTCGTCACCACCAATCTGGCGTTCGGTGAATGGCCGAGCGTGTTCGGCGACGCCAAGATGACCACCGCGTTGCTCGACCGGCTGACCCATCACTGCGACATCGTCGAGACCGGCAACGACAGCTGGCGTTTCAAGAGCCGCGCCTGAAGCCCGCAAGCCGCTCGCTCGCTACAGCGCAATTGGATGGCTCGCTCGCTCGCGGCTTGCTCCGTCGTCGAATTAGGGGGCCCTTTTGGGCGCGCATCTGGGGGTCGATGTGGACGCCGATCAAGCGTCAGACCCCACGCCGCTCCCTGGCGAACGGCCGCCGCCAAAAAGCGGCCATGGGCAACCCAACGGTCCCTCAGCGTTCACGACAAAGTTTGAAGTTCGCCAACACCTATCGGAGGCTTAGTTCGCCAGCCGATCATGAAGGCTCGATTTGCCAGCCCGTTCTGAACGCGAGCGATCTGCGTCCGCTCTCTAACGAGACGCAATCGCAGCAACGGATCGTGAGTCCCCGAGGCGGCAAGGCATTTGTTGATGATCCAACCGAACGGCTCGATACCGGCCCGCCGCAGGTCCTCCTGAAGATCAGCGGCCTCGGAAACCGGCGTTGTCTCCGGCAGGGTTACCAAGATCACCCTCGTGTGGGTGGGATCCTGTAGCCGCATCAGCGGGGTAACAATACGACCCGCTCCGCTCGGTTCGAGCTGGCTCGTCATCTGGCGATGATAGGCACCGGTCGCGTCCAGCAGGAGCAGCGTGTGGCCGGTAGGAGCCGTGTCAAGCACCACGAATGCGCTTCGCGCTTCCGCCACAACATGCGAAAAGGCATGGAACACGGCGACTTCCTCGGTGCATGGCGAAGCAAGATCCTCGAGCAGCAACGCCCTGCCCTGCGCGTCGAGGTCACGGCCGCGGCTCGCCATGATCTTTGCGACATACCGCTCCGTCTCGACCCGGGGATCGATCCGGTCGACCGTCAGGTTCGGCATTGTGCCATCAACGACGAAAGCGACATGAGCGGCCGGATCCGTCGTGCTGAGGTGAACGGCATGACCCCGCTTGGCCAGTCCAACGGCAATGGCGGCGGCAACCGTCGTCTTTCCGACGCCGCCCTTGCCCATGACCATGATGAGCCCATGGGCGCCTTGCGCGATGTCGTCGACGAGCCGGTCAAGGCCCGGCAGGTCTACCGGCTCGGCAGTTTGTTCCCCGTTTGCGATCGGCGGCAGCGGATTGGAGGACGACAACAATGCCCTAAGCGCTGCAAGGCCGACCATGTCAAAACCGAGCAGCGGGATTTCGTCGCGTGGCAGTTTCGCCAGCGACGCCGGCATGTCGGCCAAGGCCTCGTCCTGATCCCGCTCAAGCGCAACTGCGACGGCATCGGTCGGGTCCGTGGCGTGGAAGCGTCCGTTCACGGCGACTATCTGGTTCGAGAGATCGAGCGCGTCGAGCTCGCCGGACGTTCTGGCCGCCTCGCGGATCGCACCCCGGTCGGCGCGCGTGACCAGGATGATGGTGGTCCGCCTGGCATCGCCCAGCGCCTGAAGCGCCTGGCGAAAGCGGTCCTCCTGCATCTGCAGACCTGAATGCGGACCGAGACAGGACGCACCACGGTCATTGCCCGCTAGAAAGCCCGTCCATGCCTTTGGCAGGCTAAGCAGTCGCAGCGTGTGGCCGGTCGGGGCGGTATCGAAAATGATGTGGTCGAATCCCGCCTCATCGCCGTCGAGAAGTCCAACGAACTCGTCGAAGGCGGCTATTTCGGTGGTGCAAGCGCCGGAGAGCTGCTCACGCACGGTCGATCGCTCGCCAGCGGTGGTCTCGGGACGAAGTTGCTCAAGCACACGGGTTCGATAACTCTCGGCAGCAGCTTCCGGGTCAATGTTCATTGCCGAAAGCCCGGCGACGCTCGGCACCGGGGTCGGGCTATCGCTCAGGGCAATCCCGAGCATCTCATCGAGGTTTGACGCAGGATCGGTGCTAACGAGCAAGACCCGCAATCCGCGGTCAGCGAGGGCGATGGCGGTAGCGCAAGCAAGCGAGGTCTTACCGACACCGCCCTTGCCGGTAAAAAACAAAAACGGCGTCGGGGCGTTCAGCGCGCGAAAGTGAAGCATCTATATCCATCTCAACGCCGATGCAGATACCACTCGTCAATTCGGGCTCATCGAACCCAGCGTGCCGGAAACCGGCTCGCCGAATTAGCTTATGGCGCCATCGACCTAAGACACCAATTGACGGTTTCGAATGCAAGAATCGTGAAGCGAAGGCGAGGCCGCTGAAGGGAAAATCGACTAAGCCGATGAGCGGCCTCGATCAACAACTTTACTTAAGGGAAGAGAACCAACTATCAATGTCCTTGCGAACCTGATCTTTTGCAAACCCATATCGCTGTTGAAGCCGGCCTTCAAGCTGCTCGCGTTTGCCGTTTATCGCGGTGAGATCATCGTCAGTTAGCTTGCCCCATTTTTCCTTCACTTTGCCTTGGAACTCTTTCCAGTTTCCTTCAACTCGGTTCCAGTCCATGGTGTATCTCCATATTCAGATTGAACACGCGCCCTCAATACGAGGCTTACCCACTAAGACCGATTGCGCTCATACGGTTCTTGACAGAGATCAATTAAAGTCCGCGGATCTGAGGACCAAACGACGCGATGAGCTACCAAGCCGGAGATCCATTTCCGCGCCGATAATCGTCTCCCAGACTGCGGCAGACTCGACCGCCAGCACGATGACACTGGACAACCCGTCCTCCTCGAATTAGGCCAGCGGGATAAGCGCGATCACGGGGGCGGGACGACGTTGCTCAGAGGAACAGCACGACGACGGTGCGGACGAGACACTTGGACGGCGTCGAGCGGAGCGGGCCAGCGCGGATAGACAAGCTTCCCGAGATAATCTCAGCACAACGCGGCGATCATGAGCGGCAGGCCGGCTACGATCGAGACACCGGTGCAATAGCGACCACAGCGAGCAGCAGCATGATCTCGACCGAAGGAGCGCCCGTTCATGCGGCTCATTAGCCAGCCAAGGGTAACGTGATCCCGCGGCGCCTCGTCGTGCAGCCGCTGCAGCAAGACCGATGGGACAACAAACGCCTTGGCGCCGGAATCCGCGCCGGTTTCAACTTGGGCTTCCTCACCTCCTTGCTCGGGCCGAGGCGCGCGTTCCCAGAATCGTCGCTCTCGGTCGGAACTGCGCGAGAATTGACCCTCGAGCGTCGGCCCGATTGTTGACCTGGACGTCGAGCATTATGCTGGAGACTTCTCCTATTCCGTCGTCTTACCATCGAAATGCTCGTTGTCCTTCTCGGCATCCGCGCGCGTGCGATGAACGACGCCGTCACGGTGGTTTGGCGGAGCATAGAGCGTGTAAAGCTTCAGTGGAGCTCCACTCGTATTGGCGATGTTGTGCTTGGTTCCAGCAGGAACGAGCACAGCGAAGCCGGCGCTGATCGGACTGCGGACGCCGTCGAGGACAGCTTCCCCAGATCCTTCCTCCACACGAAAAAACTGGTCCAGCTTGTGAACCTCCATACCAATCTCTTCAGCAGGATCTAGCGACATTACGACAAGCTGGCAGCTCTTTGCTGTATAGAGCACGCGCCTAAAATTTGCGTTCTTTGTCGCCAGCGCCTCGATATTTTGTACAAATCCCTTCATCACGAATCTCCTCATGAGCTAAAATGACCGTCTTGCCGCGTGCGCTGTTCAGCCGGGCAAAAGCGAAGTCGAATTCATAACTAGTTTCGAGCAGGCCCATCAGCCTGCTCGCTAACTCACAGTCCACCATGGCGATATCTTCGCGGTTTAAAGCTTGCCAAGCAAAAGCAATATCACCAGGACGACGATGACGAGTCCGAGTCCGCCGCCCCCATAATAGCCTGTACCATAAAAAGGGCCGCCGCCGATTCCACTGAAGCCGCCCAGCAGCGCGATCACCAGAATAATCAGAATGATGGTCCAAAGTGACATATCTGAATCTCCCTTATTCGGATCAGCCGCAATCGCCGATTGGCTACGACGTCGGAAGCTTCCGAAGCTTGGAAAGGGGTTGGATGCATCCCGCGATACTTTATTCCGCGTTCTTGGTAACGCCGCGTTGACATGAATCAAAGGCAGTCGAGGTGGAAATCTTCCTCATATTGAAACATGAACCCCCATGCTCCGGTCGTAACAATGCCGCCCGTCCCTTAACGACTATCGCTCAACCGGTGCGAGTTCGATGCGGGAAAGTATCGCGGCGAGTTCCTCATATTTGAACGGCTTTTTCAGCACGGGCCGGTCGGAGTAACCGTCCCTCGCGCTCTGACCGGTGTTACCAGTCGAATATCCGCATCATGATGCTCATCGCTCATTGACGGAAAGGTCACGACGAAACCGTTGATGTCCCAATCGATCTTGCAGTCGATGATGCTCGGATCAACTGCGGACGCTTGGACAAACTGCTCAATCTGGTTGTGGCTGAGCCGCCTGCCCTTCATGGGATTGGGATTGGCCTGAAAATGGAGGGGAGCCAACCGGAGCGGTTTCCACGTTTTTCCAGGCTTGCTCACCGCGATCGGTTTCGATGCGGTTTTGTCGCGAAGTCCAGTAAGGGTGCCGCTCATCATTGGTGCTCGCGTTGGAATGGAAATGCGCCGGGTTCAGCCAGGGCAAATCAGCACGGCAGCAGGAAAACGGTCTTTACTGCACACTGCGCTCGCATTCTATCCGCAGTGCTTCGTCCTTGCGTGATCGCATGACAGTTCGATGATGATGCGTGATGCAGCGTGTGACGTACAACGTAGATCACAATTTGAATCTCATTGCGCGTCACGGCGGCATCGCAAAAACGGATGAGAAACTATCAAATGCGAAGCGATTAAAACTCTGCGCACGCGCCAGCTCGTTCTTCAGCCTGGCGGCCGAGGTCCTTTCAAGCAGCGTGCGGGTCGTACAAGCGCTCGGCGTCGGACTTCTGGATCTCGACGGTGCGGTCGCAGCGCCGGCACCAGACGCGCAGCAAGTGACGAGGAATCTCCGACAGCCGCCACTGTTGGATCGGCAAGCATTGTCACGGCCGCTTCGGTGCCTCCTTGGGCGCGGCGGCTGGCGCAGGATTTTTCGCCGCCGGAGCGGCCGGCTGCATCGCGGCGCCTGGTGGTGCTTGTGGCGTGGGTGGCCCCGGCGCGGCAGGCGCCGCCTGGCCGATCGACACCGAGATGCCGAACAATCGCCACTGCCCGTTCACCGGCGCAAAGGCGAGTTCGAAATTGACTTGCGACGGCACCGAAGGAAACAGGCCGGCCATGCGCATCAGGCCGTTCGGTTCGATCTGCGGCAGCAAGGTGAGTTGCGGATCGATCGCCGCGACGCCGGACAGATCGAGATTGTCGTTGCGCTGCTTGACAAAGATTTCGGCGAGCCGCGCGGCGGTGTTGGTTTGAAAACCAGGCGCGCCGAGGTCGCGCAACACTGTGTAGTTGCCGGTCTTGTTGGCCTGATCGAGTGCCAGCAGCGAGGACCGGATCAAGATCAGCACGCCATTGCGGTCAATCTGCGCCGGCTTTGCCGTCGCCTCGTGCTGGCCCGGCTTGGACGTCTGGCTTCGCGCTGGACCGCAAGGCAGAGCGCATGCCACCGCGATCGCAACGAGAGCAAGGCGCACGACACGCATGACCTTGCACCACGCTCCCCGTATGCGCCTCAAAACTCGCCGCCAAGACCGACATAAGCCGTGTGTTGAGTGCCGCCTCCATTGCCGTAGCCGGCAACCACGCTGAGTGGGATAGCCGTGTTCAGACGATGCGCAACACCGAAGCCGAATCCACCTTCTCCCTGGAACACCGAACCACGCACCTGCCACGTCGTCTTGCCCGGTGCGGAGGGCATCGGCGCGCTTGCCGTTGCGACGGCGGCGGCGATGCCGCGCCGTGCTTCGGTGCGGTTGTCCCCGATCTGCGACTGCAAACTGGAAATTTGCGACTGGAATCCTGAAGTCAGACCCGAGAGCTGGCTCATATTGACCGCGTCGGTTAGATTGATGCCGGCGGCGACGTTGGTGAGCCGCCGTTCATTGCCTGCGGTGCCGAACGACACCGTATTGGCCAGCGTCGCCACCGAGCCGGATCCGATCGCGACCGAATTGGCCGCAAGTGCCCGGGAATTAGGCCCGAGCGCGGTTGCGAGCGAACCTGTCGCGACGGCACCGTCACCGAAAGCGGCGCCCCCGTTCGCGGCCGATGCGGCTGCGCCCACCGCGACCGATCCGGTCGCAATGGCACCGTTACCGATGGCGATGGCGTCGACACCAGTGGCCGCCGAATTCTGGCCCACCGCGACCGCGCCTGCTGCGGTTGCCTGGGCGCTGGAGCCGAGTGCCGTCGCGCCCACTGCGCTGGCCACGCTCGCCTGGCCGACTGCGGTGGCGCGGTCGGCGCTCGCCGTACTATTCAGTCCATAAGCGCTCGCGGCCGTTCCGCTAGCTGTGCTGGCGCTACCGGTCGCAGTGCTGAAGTCGCCTGAAGCCGTGCTCTGCGTCCCATAGGCTGTACTGCTGGACCCCGTCGCCCTACTGAACGCGCCGCTCGCGGTGCTGGAATTTCCGCTCGCCGTACTCTGGATGCCGTTAGCGGTGCTGAAGTCTCCGGTCGCTGTGCCGAGGACGCCGGTCGCCGTGCTATTGAGGCCGCTCGCCGTACTGGAAGCTCCACTCGCCGTGCTGAAGTCGCCGCTCGCAGTGCTGCCCTGTCCGTAGGCGCTCGCGTTGGCACCGGTCGCGCTACTGCCGACACCACCCGCTGTGCTGTTGTCGCCGGTCGCCGTTGTTCCACTGCCAAGCGCGGTAGCGTTCACTGCATTGGCCATTGCTTGGTAACCCAGCGCCGTCGCGTTGGTTTGTCCAGCGCCCGTAGAGCCGGCCTGTGAGTCGCCGCCGATCGCCGTCGTCCCGGCATTCTGAAACCCAGAGCCGACGAAGTTATCTCCCGCTGCGGCTCTCACACCATAGGCGACGCTGTTGGTTCCGGTTGCGTTGCTCGTGCGGCCAGTTGCCGTGCTGGAATCGCCGCTTGCTGAACTGCCATAGCCGGTCGCGGTGCCGTAGTCGCCTGTCGCCCTCGAGCTGGAACCGGTCGCGGTGCTGCCCACGCCCTGTGCCGCACTAGACCGACCGGTTGCCGTGCTGAACACGCCGGTCGCACTGCTGGTATCGCCGGTCGCCGTACTGTATTCGCCGGTCGCCGTGGCGTTGTTGCCGGTCGCCGTGGCGTTGCCGCCGGTCGCGTTGGCGGAATTGCCTGTCGCCGTGCCTATGCCACGCGCTTGTGCATTGGGGCCGCAGGCCGAATCGCCGGCGCTACCTGCCGTGGCGCCCGCGGAACTGCCCGAGCCCGCCTGGCCGCAGACGAATTGCGCGGTAGCGGGCGCTGGAGCGAGCGCCAGGACAAACATGGAGAGCGCCGCGGATACGAGGACACCGATTGCAAGCTTGGCCGGCCGAAAATGTATATTCCGAACAGCCGTTATATCTGCGCCGCAGTCGCCGCCCGCGCCGGCACGAAGGACAACGCCACAGAATACGGCAAGATGCGGGCCGTTGGTCCTCGTCTGGCGGCCACGACGTCGTATCGTCGTCGAATGAATGAGTATGGGTGACAACGCATCGCTCCCCTTGTTATGCGGGAGCGAAACTGCGGACAAGACGCCGGTGGCGCATCAACCGTTTGGTGGAGACCAGGATGGTATCAGCTTCCCGCCCAACGTTTTCTGCGGTGTGTTGCCAAAGTACAACCGACCCGACTGCTGCGCATTCGAATGCGTATGACGAATAACGCGATCAAGTCGGGTTCCGGGCTGACGCCATCGCCGATGGCGCCGGAAAGATCGAGACGGCAAATTCGGCAATCGACGCGGAATACCGAATTGTCCACGTTGAATACCGATCAGCCTACTTCAAGATCTGACTTCGATTCGGAGCGCGACGCCTGCGCAATATTCGCCTTGATATCAACTTTGCGCGCCCCTTCCCCGATCGCAGATCCTTGTTCATTGTTCATTGTTCATTGCTCATCCCAAGGCTGTCCATCCCAAGACTAGGTGCTATCCCAACTCCAGGTGCGATGTCGGATGAGGTCGATTGCGGGCGCATCAGTGTGACCGGTTCCCAGAAAAAACGCATCGCTTCGACTTGCGCATCGAACAAATCGATACCGATATCATGGAGAAAATCGGCTGCATCTACCATATCCGCGCGCAACTGCGCTCTGAAGCGGATGCGTTGCCACCATGTCGCTGGAAGCCGCAAGATTGCACGCAGCGGCGCGACAAAAATGATGGCACTGCTTGCCGGTGCGCTGTCCGAGTAATCTGTTTTGGCCAGAGTGGGCGAGTGGATAATCACGCTCCCGCATGTATCTGTCGTTTGGTTTCGGCGAATAATTCCGGACTGCATTTGTCGCTCTCCCATTTCGATTAACCGCATCAGAAACTGGGGGAGATAAACCGATGGCACATCAACCGTTCGGTGGAATCACGGTGGCGAGTTCTTTACCTTCAGGCTTCGACTCGTCTTTAGTAAGTTCGCACGGCATCGCATCATGGTCGAAGACGCATTGGCTGGGCCAACGATGATGCAGCCACACTGCAACACGACCACCCAGCAGCGCGAACGGCGTCGGCAGCCGCCATCACAATCCAGATCCTGTCACTCCCGTCTGGCTCGCACCGGTGGCTTCAATCTCTCGAAGAGGTGAACCAGTTCCAACTGGCGTCCGGTGTTGGTTTTGACAAAGATTTTCAGCAGATGAGTTTTTACGGTAGCGAAGCCGATGCCCAGGTCATCCGCCGCCTCCTGAGGTGTTTGCCCTCTCACAATTTTCTCGAGCACGCGCTCTTCGGCCGCGCTCAGTCCATAGAGCGTGGCAAATGCTTGCGTGAGCGGTGGCGCCGCGTCGGAGGGATCCTGGATGAACACAGCCGCGGTCCCCGGCAACGGCATCAGCGGGTTGCGACCGTCTCGCCATCGCAGCGGCAGGACGTTAGCGATCAGACCGCCGCCTTCCTCATCCGGCAGCGCAACTGCATGCCTCCCTGTGAAACGCGGCGCCTTGCCGACGACGCTCTGCGCCAAGGCGTGCGCGAGGCGATCCCGCGCCCCGGCATCCGTGGCCATCAGTCGGCCGTTCGTCGACTTGAGGGTGCCGCCCGCCTTCAGGATGCGCTCGGCAGAACTGTTCATATAGGAGATGCGACCATCGTCTTCGGTGAGAAAAATGGCTGTCGAGAGATGATCGACGGTCTGTTCGAGGCGCGAGGCTGCGATGGTGCGCAGATCCAAAGCATCCGAGATAAGTAACGCCCGGCAGATGTGCGGCGACAGCAGCGACATCTGCTGCAGATCCTCCTCGGTAAAACGAGATTGCACGCTGGATCTCGTCACTGAGAACCACGCCACGCGCCTTCCAGATTTCAGGACCAGCACACCGATGACGTCGCGCAGACCGAGCGGCCTGACCCATTTCATGTAGAAATCGCTGTTGAGCGGCTCGCGCTCGCCCGCCAGCACCGTCATGGTGGCCACTTCGCCGACATTGTCGAGTGTCGTCGAATGCGTCGCCGGCAATCGTGATGCGACGAGCTTCTCGAAATACAACCGCAGGAATGATTGCTCGGCACCATGTTCAAACACACTGGCAGCATCGACCGTACTGCGGCCCTGGATCACGATCGAGCTTGCAGCACTTTCCCCAAAGGTTGAGATCAGTGGCAATGCGCGGTACCAGTTCTCCGGCGCGAGCACACAGTCGTAAACGGCGCCAATGATATCAGAGAGAGTCTCGGGTCGCATTTGATTGCCTGCCTGGGTCAGTGGACCATTGCTGTTCGTGTGATCTTGGCGACCAAAGCTAATCCCATCCTTTGGGAGGCACAAAGCCCTGAAACTCCCGCTCGAGCAACCGCGCCACCTCGATGCAGGTGAGATCGCCATATTCTGGACCGACGATTTGCACGCCGACTGGGAGCCCGCTTTTTGACAGGCCTGCCGGCGCAACCGTCGCAGGCAAATGGGCGACGGTGAAATAGGCGCCCCAGAATGTCGGGTCGGCGGGAGACGTGGGTTTCCCCTTCACCATCACCTTGCGCTCATGCCATGCGTGTTTCGGATCATGCGGAACAGCGACGGTCGGCGCCGCCGGGCACAACAACACGTCCCAATCGTTGAAAAACATACGCCAGGCCTGACGCAGCCGGTTGCGCGCCGTATCAAGCTCCGACCAATCCGCGTGGGTGAACACCTTCTCGGTTGCAGGGCCCTTGCCGTCATCCATTGTCAGGAACCGCGCGCGCAAGTGGGCCAGCCTGGTCCAAAATTTTTCGTCGTGCTGCCGGGTAGCGAGGCCGGCCATCAGCAGGCCACCGAAGATCTGGAACGCTACCGCCGGATCGATCGCGGGACGCGCGCGCTCGCTGACCTTCGCTTTTCGACTGACAAGAAAATCGACAACGGCCTGGAGGCGTTCCTGAACCTCGTGATCGACGGGGAAGCTTGGGTCGTCCAGCATCACCGCGACACGTAGCTCGCTCAGATCTTTCATACGCGGCGGCGGCAGGCTCAACTTCCAGCCAACAGCATCCTCGGGCATGGGTCCCGTGATCAGAGATAGGCCGAGCTTCAGATCGTCGGCACTCCGCGCCAACGGCCCCGCGACACAGAGGTCCGGCTTGCTGCCAATGCCGGGCATGACGTGACCGGACCAGTTGGTAATGCCATAGGTCGATTTATGCCCGAAGATTCCACAATAGTGAGCGACGTTGCGAACGCCGCCACCGAAATCCACACCGAGCTCCAATCCGGTGAGGCCTGCAGCCAGAGCCGCTGCCGCTCCGCCCGATGAGCCACCCGGTGACCGGTCAAGATCCCAAGGGTTGCTTGTTGTGCCATAAATTTCATTTTGCGTCGCCCAGCCGACCAGATAGGCGGCGACATTCGTCTTCCCGAATGCAATGGCGCCGGCATCGATATATCTCTGCACGGCCAGTGCATTGGTTGCCGGCCGATGATCCCTCAGTTCCGGCACCCCCAGGTTGCCGGCATGCCCGCGAGATCAAAGCTGTCCTTGATCGTGACGGGAACGCCGTGCAACGGGCCCCAGACGTCTCCCTTCGCCAGTGCTGTATCGGCGGCCCTTGCGCGCCTTCGCGCACCCGGGATGTCGGTCGCGACAACCGCATTGACGCGCGCGTTGTGCTTGTCGATGCGCGCGAGATAGAGGTCCAGCAACTCCTCGGAGCTGATCTTTTTCGCCTTGATCAGACCAGCCAGCTCGGTTGCCGATCGAAATGCTGTTCCGTCCATTGCTAATTCCCCGCAGCGCTTTCCGATACGTCGGTCAACGGCGTTCCCTGCAACGAGAATGGCGCGTTCGGTGAGCTCCATGCCAGAACCTGATCCATCATCGCTTCGGTTGAAGCGAAGCGCCGCTGATCATAGCAACCCAAGGGGAATACGGCGGTTTGGGCGCAACAGAGCGTGCAGAAGGAGCAAGGCCGATCCGGTTGCTTCACGCCGCGTGCGAATTGCTCGAGCAAGTCCGGATTCGCAAGCAGCGGGCGCGCAATCGCAACCATGTCACATTTGCCTGCGGCAAGCGTACGATCGATCGTATCGCGATCCTGAAAACCGCCATTGGTGATAACGGGAATACTGACTTCGGCGCGAATGGCCGCGGCGAAATCGGCATTGGCCGCCGGTCGAAAGCGCCAACCGATACCAAACAGGTTCTTTCTTATCGCGGCCGGCGTGATATTGAAGATGCCGGCGCGAACATTCGCCTTGCGACTAAGATAGCGCGTCGCATTAACAAAGGTCAGAAAGCCCTCGTCGGGATAATCTCCCGGGCTTCCCATCGGATTGGGAAAGCCGAATCCACTATCGACGTGCAGGTAGTCCACGCCAAGCTCTTGCAGCTGCCGTGCATAGTATGTGGTTTCCGGCAGTCCGTTGCCCATGATGTATTGCCGCAGCGGCCACACCGGAGGAAATCGCAGATTCAACGGCAGGAAATTGAAGTCCTTGGCCGACAGGCGGACGCCCAAAAGGAAATTCGTGCCGATTGCCTCACGCACGGCTTCGACAATATCCCGCAGCAGCCGGAAGCGCTTATCGACCGAACCGCCATAGGCGTCCTTGCGTCGATTGGTTGCCGGGTTGAGAAACTGGTGAATCAGATATCCCTTGGACGCAGTAATCTCGATGCCATCGCACTCTGCCTCCGCAGCACGCCGAGCGGCTTGCTTGAAATTCAGGATCGCCCCCTTGATCTGTGCGGAACTCATCGGCAACGCGCTGTTGTGGTAGCCGTACAGAAGATCGAAGAACCAGGAGGCGGATAGCCGATCACCATCCTGAGGCCGAAGGCTGGTATGCGTCGCCGCACCGGTATCGCCAAGCTGGATGATGTATTTGCACCCGCCGGACACACTGCCCGCTTGTCTAATCTCGCCGATCGCATTGCGCAGCGGCGGCACGAAACGGTCGCTGTGCAACGCCGGATATTCGAGGGGCGACATGCGCGTTTCGTTCACGCTGATCGTCGCCGAAATGATCCCGGCGACGCCCCTTTCGGCAAATCGTTTTTCGAAATGCGTCCAGGCCGGAGACACGGTGCCGTCGTAATACGCGTTTCGTCCGCCCATTGATGAGCGAAGCACGCGATTGCTGAAGTCGACATTCTTGATCCGAAACGGCTCAAACAACACCATACGTCTCCAAAGCTCATCCCCAAGTCACGCATTCATGGCGACCATGATTGGTTCGACGCGACGCCGGTGAACTGACTCGCCATGGCATCGGAGATAAGTTGGGGCTCTGTCGGATCATCTGCTACGCTGGCGGCGCTCGTCGAGCCTGGCTTGGGCATTTCAGCTACGCTTTCTATCGTCAAAGCCGCTTAGGTCGTCGATAAGCCTCCGGCTCGATCAGCACCCTAAGGTGTTGAAATTTTCGGCGTTGCCTGAACTCCGGAGATCACCGCCACCAGTCTTCTCCAACGACCAGCCACCAGGTTCGTCAATGACGCCCGGCCATCGACGACGACAAATCTCGACAATAGCCATTAAGCATCCAAAATCATACCAACGCAAGCTGCGCTTCTACAAATCTGCAGAGCCTGAAGCACGACGTCGATAGGTTGCATTTGATGTGATCGTTTCAGGTGCTTGGTCCCGCCGCCGCGGGCACGATAATTCTTGAGCGCGGGAACGACGGTACAGCCGCTTCAGCAATACCGAGATTGTTCGCCAGCAGGTGCCGCGGTGCCTTGGTCACCCAATCGGCCAGACTGCTCTCGCGATAGGTTCCGCTATCGAGAACACCCACCATCTCAGCGTTCTCAGTACCGATATTCTTGATCGAGTGACCACAGTTGCGAGGAATATAGGCGCACTCACCTGCGGACAATTCAGCAGTGGCCACACGCTTGTCGGTTCCAAAAAGTGTGACCTGAGTTCGCCCCTTCAACACGTAATGCCACTCGTTGGCATCAGGATGCCAGTGAGGTTCGTGCATCGCTCCGGCTTTGAGCTTCAAAACCATTCCCGTCAGCGTCGTCGAGAGTGGGAATTCTTTTTCCGACGCGATGTAGAGTTCACCACCGGCGGTGGCCACTTTAGGCTTGTGTGCCATCAGCGCATAGCGGTGGCTCCGATTGCGATCGAGCGACCGCGCCATTCGCGCCTGCGGTCCATCGACAGCCAGCACCTCGCCTTGCATGATGTAGGTCTCGGCCTTCGGAGCCGTCGTGAATGCGCTCGCAGACACACCCAATGCCTGCGAGAGCGAGGCCGCATCGTAGCGGCTCATCCAGTCGCTGATTCCAAAAGTTCCGTGCTCGGAATAAAGGCCGTCGTCAAACGCAAGGATCGCGTGGCAGGGTTTTGCGCCGAGCGTCTGGATGGCATGGCTATGCCCCCGCGGGAAATACCATAAATCACCTTGCCCAAGATTCACGACCTCGGTCACGCCCTCCGGATCCACGACGGTGACCTGACAGCTTCCGTCGATAATGTAGGCCCACTCCGCGGAGTTATGCCAATGCATCTCACGTGCGCCGCCCGCGTTGATGAACAGATGCGCCCCGGCGATATTGGTCGCGATGGGCAATCCGCGCGTCGTGATCTCGCGCGCCCATCCGCCCGACGTCGCCTTGATCGGAGCCTTGTCCAGAGACGCGGTGAAGATCACGGGATCGCCGGGTTTCCGCGGAATCGTGCGCACGAAGTCCGAGGCAGGCGCCACATCGTAGCCAGCCGCATGCCCATCGCTGGGTGCTGCCATCGACCGGCTGGCTGCAACACTTGTCGCCCCGAATGCGAACGCTCCGATGAAAAGACGCCGGCTTGCATTGAACATGGGTAACTCCCGTCGATGATTACATTTGATTTGATGGTCGAAGACGCTCGCTTGAGATCGCTGCCGTACGAATGGACGCATCAGAGTTGTAGCTTGCCGCAGAACAGGATCGAGCGAACATGCATCTCTTCCCGCCCGCGACAGGCTCGAGAGCTTCCATTCCGATCAAGTCCGAACGGAAGCTCTGGATTCCCGTTATGACGCGTCGTCGTCACGCGAACCGGCATCCCCTTCGCCGGAAACTCCCTAGAAGGTCGCACTCACGCCAAGGCGCGGACCGTGGATGTAGCGATCGGTGGTCTGCTTGGTGTCCGGGTCGACGCTCTGGTTCAGCACATTGAAATAGGCATCCAGCCGGTAGCTGGCGCTGAGCTTGACGTTTGGCGTCATCCAGTAGGACACGCCGACTTGGATATCCGCGTTAAACACGGTGGCAAAACGCTGGTCGGTCGACCTGTTCATAAAGTTGCCGCCGCCACCAAGAAAGGACGGATCGACGACGCTCGTGCTCGTAGATGTGCTCACCAGCTTCTGGTTTCCGAACAGCACGGCGGCATCGCCGAGGTAATCGAACGCCCAGTTGCCCGCGAGGGGCATGGAGCCTTCAATGCCTACACGCGGACCGGCGCCGAGAAAACTGCTTCGCTGATCTGTTGCTTCCGTCGAACTCACTGAGAATTGACTGATAAGCCCCCCCGCCGCCAAAAGCAACCGGCCTACCGAAGTTTTGAGTGTTATTTGTCTTCTGCGTTGTGCTCGTCTGGCCCACGAATTCCGCCAGGCGCAGGCCGAATTTCACCTGCATCGCGGACGCGCCGTCGCCGAGAATATCCCGCCCGACAGCAATATCGGCCAGCCAGTGCGTTTCCTTGTACGTCGCCCCGAACGATTGACTGGCGCTGGCGCTGGCGCCGCCACCAAGAGCAAGCCCCCCTCCAAGCTGTTGTGCAAGCTGTGCAAGCTGTGCCGCATCTAACGTAGCCGCGGACGATGCGAAGCCGGAAGCCTTGCCTTCGCCGTAACGGAACTGACCGCTGACATGCCAGGGCGAAGCAGCAAAGCGGTAGTCAAAGCCAGCCGCCGCCTCCCAGCCCAGTTTGGGAGTAAGATCGAACGATCCAGGCACACTGACGCCGCCGGTTATGACGCCCAAGCCGCTAAAATCGAGGAGGCTGTAATCCGACGCGAGCCGATCGCCGCCGCTCCAGATCGCGCCACCTTCGCCCCATACCCGGAACTGACCGGCCGATTCGACCGGCCGCGCCTTGTAGGCCAGCGGCAGATCGGCCGCGAACGCGCCGAACGGATCGGAGCGCTTGGCTCCCGGCTGCGCCGCCACGACAGGCGTGGCCGCCGTCGATGACTTCAGCGTTGCATTCTGCTCGCGCAGGGACTTGTTCTGGCGCAGCGCCGCGTTTTCCTTGCGGATAGTAGCATTTTCCTTCTCCAGCGCAGTGAGCCGCGCCGCTACGTCGTCACTCGATGCTGCGTGCGCAGCGCCGGCCGCACCGATGCCAAGTACCAAAACCGTGACCAGACTCTTCTTCATTATCGCCTCACCCCATTTTTGCGTGGCGCCGACAAGCGGCGCGACTGCAGCGAATGTTTCCGAAGATGGCGGGCGCTAACACCTCACATATGCTAGGGGCAGAGGTACTTTGCGATCGGCTGTGACAAAGCGGCCACGCAGCCGGCAGACTCAGCCGCGCCGGATCAGCGGCTGCGTGCTCTTCAGCAGCGCGACCAACTGGCTTTGCTGATTGGTACGGGTCTTGCGGAAGATGTCATTGAGATAGAAACGTGCGGTGCTGAAGCGAATGCCCTGATGGATCGCGGCATCCTTCAACGTCAGACCTCTGGCAAGCCCCGCTGCAAGCCGGGCTTCAGTGGGCGTAAGTTCGAACAGTTTGCGGGCGTGATCTTCGAAGCCGCTGGGCAACGCCAACGACATCTCGCGCAGATAGATGACGGCGTGCCGCGGCTGCCCGCCCCGGGATACACCTTTGCCCACCGCCGGCCCGACGCTCAGCACAATATCGATGCTGGGATCGTCGGCCTCGCCGGCGCGAAGCAGAAGATCACCACCAAGACCGGGCGCGACATCGTTATGAACAGCGCATGTGTCCGCGACGAGCTTCTGCAGGGTAACCGTGCTTCTGGCATCCGCTGTTGCCAGCACGCGAGATTTCGCCCGCAGCGGACTTCCCTGGCGCATCAGGATATCCTCGGCTACCTCGTTCATATGCACGATACGCAGATGGGCATCGACGAGCAGCACGCCAAACGGCAGGTGCGCGTAACTTGACGCCAACATCTGCGCCGATTGAAATCTGCGGCCGAGCTCGGCCGCGCGTGCGACGTGCTGCCCGACGAATTGCAGCAATTCGGCATCAGCGGCGTCAAAGGCCCGCTGGTTGCGCCCGCGCTGAACGTCGAGGAACCAGAACGACGGGCCAAATTCCAACAATTTGCTACCGAGACCGCTATACATATCCTGCGGCGCCATCCATTCATTCCAGAAGCGGCTGCGCCGCAAGACGTCATTGCCGATCAATTCGCTATCGCTGTAAATCAACCCGACCGGAGCGGCCTCCAGCGCACTGGTATAGATGTCGGACCGCCCCGCATGTTCCTCGATATAGCGACGCTGGAACGTGGGATCAGGATTTGCGTTGATGACATCGGTCGGCACAAGGTCCGGACCGCTCCGGACGAAGCACGCCGCGGAGCCATGGAACATGACGCGAACTTGATCGATAGCGACCTGCCACTGCGACGGCTCGAAAGCTGCCGCGTAAATCATGTCTATAACGCCGAACAAAAGTTCAGGTCTGATCAATGTCATATCCAGTTTTTTGCACTGAGATTATTGGGGCCGAAGAAAGCCCCATGTCTATTCTTGTTGCAGTTCAGTTCTGAAATTCGTCTGTAACCGTTGCCGTGCGACGCGAGACATCAGTTACAACTTCACCACGTTGCTCCCGCAGCCAAACGGAGAGCCGGACCAGGCGCGACGCCGTTCAAAACGCGAGTACAGCACATCAACCGTTCGGTGGAGACATCGCGCGTGCGAACACTTCATTTCGGATTTCGGATGCTTTTGCCTCCCATGATCCGTCGAGCAGCTCAGGTATCCAAGCCCGAACCTGCACTCACAACAGCCCCTTCGATAAGAACCCACTAAATATCCAAATGAGGTCCAAAACAAGCCACGTCTTTAAATTTCCGCCGGTGGAGAGAATAAGGAGGAAGAGAAGCCCGTTGGGGCTGGTGGGGCGTCGCCGCGTTAGTCAACAATGGTCGAGCAGGAAGGCATCGACGATCGCCCGGTCCGGGAAGGCATCGAAAACACCCCAGGTGCTGGCGAGAACGGCACCACAGGCGCTCGCAAAGGCCATGACTTCTTCCCGGGGCTGCCTCTCAGCCAAGCTTACCGCGAGCCCTGCTGCGAAAGCATCGCCCGCTCCCAACGTATCTATCGCGATAACCGGAAAGCACGGCTGGTGGAGGGGCAGGTCCCCGCTGCGGCAGAAGACGGCGCCTCCCTGCCCCAGTGTCACGACGACGATCGCGGGGCCCATCGTCATCACGGCTTCGGCGAAGGTTTGGATCTCTGTAAGCCCATGAGCATCAAAAGGTGATCTGCTTGCTCCAGCCAGATCCGAAGCCATATCTGCAGCCTCACTCGCGTTGAGGACCAGGATGGTTGTCAGCGCGAGAAGCCGATGGTCCAGTTTACGAAACGGAGAGGGATTGAGAAGCGTCGTTTTGCCCGCTTCGCGCGCGATCTCGAAAGCCGCGATGATTGGCTCATCACCAACCTCAAACTGCGCCAGAGTTATATTTGCCTTTGAGATGGCAGCTTGCTTTTCACGCACATCGTCCGCGCCAAGGCGCCCATTCGCGCCCGGAAAAACTGCCAGGCAATTCTCTCCTTGAGCATCGATGAAACCGATGCCCGCGCCTGTTGCACCAGGAAGGCGGCGGAGCATCTCACCAGGGAGCCTGGCGCGTTCCAACGCTGGCACCGCAAGCCCGGACAGCATATCGTCGCCAACCGGCAGGACCCCGTCCACGTTGGCGCCTAATCGCCTGCATGCAACGGCAAGGTTGAAACCCTTGCCGCCAGGCTCCAGAGCAAAGGCGTGCGCCGTCAAGGATTCGCCGGGTTTGGGAAGTCTCTCGACCTTGGCGGCACTTGCAGCGACAAAACTACCAACGACAAAGAGATGAATATTGCTTCGCATGGACCGTCCGTAGATTGATTTGGCAAGGATAATTGGTGTAACTCTCCCGTTGTCAGGTTATTTTTCCTTCAATGTTATAACGGTTATGTAGAAAATTGAACGGCAGCAAAATTTCCAAGCCAAAGCCCAAGAGCCTGATTGATGTTCTCAAGCTCCGCGAAGACACGGCGATGCCGCTCTATCGTCAGCTTGAAGAACAACTTGCAGCAATGATCGAGCAAGGTCGGCTGGCTCCTGGCGCGACGATGCCGGCAGAACGCCACCTGGCGGCTGAATTGCGCTTGAGTCGGACCACAGTGCAGCATTGCTACGATGCGCTACGCAAACGGCGGCTGCTCGCCGCTCACGGTCGCCTCGGATACATCGTTCAGAAGCCGGAAACCGTTCTTGAGCCGGGCATGAACCGCCTGAAGGGCTTTACTCAGGAGATGAAAGAGCTCGGCCGCACGCCCTCGTCAAAGATTTTGGAGCGACAGGCTGTCAGCGACCGATTGATCGCATCCATCTTCGGACTACCATCGACAGCGCGGTTTCTGAAGCTCGTCCGCGTGCGTCTCGGAGATGGCATCCCCCTGTCGCGCGAGGTCGCGTGGTACAGCCTTGATGCCTGCCAAAGCCTAGAACATGCCGACCTATCAGGTTCGGTTTATACTTATCTCGCCGAGCACGGCGCCCCGCCGGATCATTGCGAACAGACGATTGAAGCAACTTCGCCCGATCAGGAGGAGTGCTCGATATTCGGCTTCACCGAGCCACTGCCCTCACTGCTGATCAAGCGCCGCACCTATGATCCAACCAACCGGATGCTGGAATATGTCGAGGGCCTGTTCCGCGGCGACAGCTATGCATATCGACTGAAGATGAAGATCTAGGAACGCTTGCAGACCGGTGCTTGCGGATTTCTTGCGTGAATTCTAACTTTCGTGAGATGCGAAGAAAGGCCCGCAATGCCAACAGCCGGCTCGGTAGCTTCAACTCGTCCACGCGACGAAATCCGCGATGGCCTGCGCGATATTTTTCCGGCCGCCGTCGCAGCGATCCCGATAGGTCTGTTGTTTGGCGCACTGTGCGTGGGAAAGGGACTCTCGCCGATAGAAGTCGCATTGATGTCGGCCACGGTCTGTGCCGGCGCCGCACAGTTTGCCTCAATCGAGATTTGGGGGCAGCCGGTTCCCGTCGCGGCGATCGTGCTTTCCACCCTTTTGGTCAACCTCCGCAACCTGCTGATGAGCGCGTCCCTGGCGCCGAAAACTGCCTCTTTCACAACCTTGCAGCGGCTGCTCGGGTTCTACGTCCTGTCCGATGAGAACTGGGCCCTGAGCGAACGGCGCGTCCGAGCGAAACCACTGACCCCAGCCTATTTTCTCACGATGGGCGGGGTTCTCTACACAAATTGGGTCTTCTGGACCACGCTTGGTGCGCTTGCTGGCGCGTTCTTGGGAGATCCTCGGCGCCTCGGTGCCGATTTTGCGTTTACGGCGCTTTTCATCGGCCTTATCGCCGGCTTCTGGAAGGAAAGAGCACCGCAAGTGCTGTGGTTTCCAGTGCGGTTGCCTCGGCGATCGCGTTCGTGACCATCGGCGCGCCATGGCACGTCCTGATCGGGACCATCGCAGGCATTGCGGCGGTTTATGTTGCCGCTCCCGAGCAGACGCCATGAGCGTCTCCGCGTCGACCATTCTTGCCATCGTCGGCATGGCTATCGTGACATATGCCACGCGGATCGGCGGGATTTTCTTTGCAGACAAGCTTCAACTCAAAGGCAGAGCCAAGGTGGCATTCGACGAGATCCCCGCGGCGGTCCTCGTATCCGTCATCGCCCCAGCGGTGCTCACGACCGGACCGGCCGAAACAGTCGCTGCCTTGATAACGATACTCGCCGCGCGGCGACTGCCTTTGATCGCGGTCGTCATCGTTGGAGTTATCGCAGTGGTCGTATTGCGGCTCGTCGTGAACTAGGCGGCATCGGTTGCGGACGTCGTCCTCCGTCAATGACCCATCACGATATGCGCCAAGAATTGTCGCGCTGTGTCGCACGGCGGTAGATCACCATGACCAATGCGGAGCTTGATGCCTGGATGCTTCCGAAATTTGAGATCCTTCGGGACGCTGTGCGCAAAATCTCGATGGAGTGGAAGGTCAACAGATCGAAGTATACCACCGTCGATAATTTCATGCTCGCGACTAAGCCGCTGCGGGATCGCGCCGAGCGGGTTGCCTTCAACGTTTCCCTTATGGATTCGGGCACGCAGGCCAGCGCTGACATGAAGGCGCGCGCAGTCGCTTATTTAGCGACGGGCAACTGGGACGCTTTGCTCGATGAAGACGCCGCTTCAAGCGCCCTGGCGATGGAGCAGGCAGCGTAGCCGCCGATCAACCGACTACGGAAATGCCTAGCAGATTGCCGAGCACTTTTCTTTGGACTTGGTCAGGATGACGCGCGGTCTGGAAACTGACCTTCTTTCCTACTGCATTGTCATTTCACTCGGCGAAGGTATCCGGCCGGCATGCTCTGTCGGGGAAATTCGAAGATCGATCCGGGCAATCGATAAGTAATCCACCAAGGTAGATTCTTGAGAAATTCCACCATGACCCCCCGGCCTTAGGTAACTAAAAGCCGGTTGTGGCAGACCACCACGCCCGTTTCAAAGGGCAGATACTGGCTTTTGCAAGATTAGGACGGCCGATCGGCAAGGAGCGGTCGACCAAAGCGGCCCACAGATCCCACAGCGTTCATTCGATGGATATTAGACGAAATTTCGAGACAGCTGCTAAGCCATTGAAATAATTGGTGCTCCCTAGCGGAATCGAACCGCTGTTTTCGCCGTGAGAGGGCGACGTCCTAACCGCTAGACGAAGGGAGCGTGGGCGTAGCCAATACCTTGCAAAGACCGCCTCTGCAAGATGCCATTGGCGGCTAAAACCCCTGGAAGGCGGAAACGATGCCGGGAGCTTCCCCGGCACGCGCCTAGGGCTCGCTGGCGAAGCGCATGATGCCGGCCGGCTTCAGCGTTTTGGCGTCGTAAGTGCGGATTTCCATGGAACCGGCCACGTCCAGCGTCAGCACCAGCCGGTCCCCGGCCACGGCGGTGGAGAGGATTTTGGTGCCTTTCGGCAAGGTGGCCGTGGTGGTCGCCGCGGCCGTGGTGCTTCCCTCGGCCTTGAAAAGCTTGTAGCCGATGACCACGAGCAGCGCGCCGACGCCGATGGCGGTGGTGAGGCCGGCAATCAGCATCATTTTCCGCACCCGTGCCACCAGAGCTGCGGTTTGTTCGGGATGCGGATCCGGCGTAACAGGTTCGGTCATGCAAAACTCTTTGACTCAGGAAGCGGCGGGAATGAACGATCGACGGCTGGACGTCACGGTATTGGGCGACGAAGGCTCGATCCGGCTCGATCGGGTGCTCGCCGTGCGCAGCCCGGAGCTGTCGCGCTCGCGGCTGAAGGCGCTGATTCTCGCCGGTCAGGTCACGATCGGCGATACCCCCGTTCGCGACCCCGCTTATCATGTGAATGCCGGCGATACGATCACAATCGACGTGCCGCCATCGGTTGCACCGGAGCCGGAAGGCGAGGATATCGCCCTCGATATCGTGTTCGAGGACGACGACATCGTCATCATCAACAAGCCCAAGGGCCTGGTGGTGCATCCCGCCGCCGGCCACGAGACCGGCACGCTGGTCAATGCGCTGATCGCCCATTGCGGCGCCACCCTGTCGGGCATTGGCGGCGTGCGCCGGCCGGGCATCGTGCACCGCCTGGACAAGGACACCACCGGGCTGATGGTGGTCGCCAAGAACGACGCTGCCCATAAATCGCTGACCGAGCAGTTTGCCGACCACGGCCGCACCAACGAGATGCGCCGCGGCTACATGGCCTTCGTCTGGGGCGTGCCGAAGCGGCTGACCGGCACGGTGGATGCCCCATCGACCGCCATCCCCATGCCCGCGAGAAGATGGCGGTGCGCGACACCGGCCGGCAGGCCGTGACCCACTGGGAGGTGACGGAAACCTTCAACGACCGCCACGGCAAGCCGGTGGCGAGCCTTTTGGCCTGTCAGCTGGAGACCGGCCGCACCCATCAGATCCGCGTGCATATGGGCCATATCGGCCATCCCCTGATGGGCGACAGCGTCTACGGCCCGCACTTCAAGACCAAGGCCAATGCGCTTGGCCCGCTCAGCCAGCTGGCGCTGTCCGACCTCGGCCGCCAGGCCCTGCACGCCTACATGCTGACCCTCGAACATCCCCGCAGCGGCGAGATTCTGGAGTGGCTGAGCGACCTGCCGGCCGATCTGGCATTATTGCGGGATCGCCTGAGGGCGACGGAATGACGCAGATGCATCAAAAAGAGTTAGGCAATTCATAAGCTTATGGCGGCAACACCGGAACGTGACAGGGAATTCACTTCCACTACGCCCGTAGTTCAGTGTATGTTGCACCTGCGTTGAATATCCAACGCGGAACTTCGCAGCGCGGGCGGCTTTAACAAAGCGACCGTCTGCCTGGCCCGCCGCTATCGGGGGCCTGAACCACTGGAGGGCGCGAAATTGGCCCGTACAGCTACACTCCCGGTTCTCAACGGAGAATCCGGACTTTCTCGCTACCTCGCCGAGATCCGCAAGTTTCCGATGCTGGAACCCCAGCAGGAATACATGTTCGCCAAACGCTGGCGCGAACATGACGATCGCGACGCGGCGCATCACCTGGTGACCAGCCATCTGCGACTCGTGGCGAAGATCGCCATGGGCTATCGCGGCTATGGCCTGCCGATTTCCGAAGTCGTCTCCGAAGGCAACGTCGGTCTGATGCAGGCGGTCAAGCGGTTCGAGCCCGAGAAGGGTTTCCGTCTGGCCACCTACGCCATGTGGTGGATCAAGGCTTCTATTCAAGAGTATATTTTGCGGTCGTGGTCCCTTGTCAAAATGGGAACCACCGCGAACCAGAAGAAGCTGTTCTTCAACCTGCGCAAGGCGAAGAGCAAGATCTCGGCGCTGGATGAGGGCGATATGCGCCCCGACCAGGTCAAGATCATCGCCAAGCGACTCGGCGTCACCGAGCAGGACGTGGTCGACATGAACCGCCGCCTCGGCGGCGATGCGTCGCTCAACGCCCCGATCCGCGACGACGGCGAAGCCGGCGAATGGCAGGACTGGCTGGTCGATCACACCCCGACCCAGGAGGCCGTGATGGCCGAGCACGAAGAGCTCGATCATCGCCGGCAGGCCCTGAACGGCGCGATCGGCGTGCTCAACCCGCGCGAACGGCGCATCTTCGAGGCGCGTCGCCTCGCCGACGAGCCGATGACGCTGGAAGACCTCGCCACCGAGTTCGGCGTGTCGCGCGAACGCGTCCGCCAGATCGAGGTGCGCGCCTTCGAGAAGGTGCAGACCGCGGTCAAGGGCACCATCGCCCGGCAGGAAGAAGCAACCTTGCACGCCGTGCATTGAACGGCGCAGCGATCACGAATGACGAAAAGCCGGCAGCAATGCCGGCTTTTTTATTGCGGGGCTTGACCGCAAAGCGCGGAGCACGCGCACCATCCGCCGCTGACAGATCTTTCGACCCGAACTGAAGAGAACTCTATGTCGAAACACATGTCGCACGGCTTGCGACAGATTCTGTCGCACCGCGTGGCACGGAGCCGTTTTTTCTCGTTTTGACTTGGAGGTGTTTCTCAAAACCCCTTGTGCATCAGCACTTTAGGGGTGGTGGGCGCACCAGGGCTCGAACCTGGGACCCGATGATTAAGAGATACCTTATTCGCCATATCAATCAATAGCTTACGTGTCGCACTACGGGCCTTTTCCGGCGCTTTCCGGCATTTGTCGCACGGCTCAGTGCGGCGGGATTTTAGGGCTGATGGTGATCCAGTTGGCCAGCACCCAGCCGAAGCTGCCGCCCATCAGGAGCAGAAGCCCCCAGATCCAGCGACCGAGCGTTTGCGCGCCCATCGCGCGCTGCTTGGCGTTGTCGAAAGCCTCGACCGACGGCTTGATTGCCGTAATGTCGAGAATGGCGATATCGACCTTGCTGGCAAGGCCGGACACCTTGTCGCTCAGATTGTCGAATTTCTGATGCAGGTCGCGGCGCCCCTGCGAAGCCGCGGCCTCCTGGCTTTGCCACGTCTGCAGCATGCTTTTGACGGTGCTTTCCAGCCCGCCGATCGTCCGGCTCATCTCGCGCAAGGCGGCTTCATTGCTCCCGTCGGTCACGTCCGGCCTTTCGCCAGGCGCTGCCGTTGATTGGCCTGGCACGTTCGCGTGGCGGTGAGGTTGGTGTTGGCCTCATCCAGTGCGACAACGTATTCACCGACCGCAAGTTTCGGATCGATCTCGATCGAGACGTCCGGCGCATCGACATTCTGCGCCAGCTGCTCGCAGGAGCGCGAGATCTGAACCGAGGTGCTAGCGGGGGCGGCGGGTGAGTGAGCGCAGCCGCTCAATATCGTCAGCAGTGAAAGCACACACGCCATCCGGGCGGCCGGCATAGGTCTTGCGGTAATCATCGAGCTCTCCCTTGATCGCCGCAGCTCGCGCCTCGGCCTCTCCCTTCAGGCGTTCGGCGTCCTGCGCCTGGGCCTCCTGTTGCTCCAGCTGGTTCCGCGACCAGTCCAGTTCGGTCTTGAGGCGCGCCGTCTCGGCGCGCTCGTCCGACAGCCGGAAGCCGACGAACAGGAAGAACAGCGACAGCGCGACATAGCCGACCGCGCTGGCGAGCTTCATCCAGTGGTCGATGGTCGGGATCCAGCGGATCAGCGGAACATGGCTGACGACGATGGCCGCCAGCGCGATGACGCCGACCACGGTCAGGACCGGGTCGGACGTGGCGATTTTCCAGAACAGCTCCGCCAGCATCACTGCACCAGGCTGCGGCGGTAGATGACGTAGCCGCAGCCGGCCAGCGTCAGGAAGACGCAGATGACCGCCAGCACCTTCCAGTCCGTCAGGAGCGGCACCAGCGACGTGACGCCGATGCCGCCCGTCACCTGCGCGATGCGGCTCTTGGCGAGGCGCCACAGCGCCGGAATGCCGCCGGCGCTCTCGTCGGTGTCGCGGGTGCCGATCGGCGCGGCGTAATCGGTGCCGGGAGTGACCGGCGCCAGCTCGTCGCCACCGCCCTCGCTTTCGTCGCCGTCCGCAGGCCCGGCCTCCTCCATGGGCGCAAAGGCCATCGCCTTCGACACCATCACGCCGGCCATGTCCTTGCGAAGCTGCTCCAGCGGGAACAGCGGATTGGTATCGACCTTGCGCCCCGGCGAGATCAGCCAGTGCGTCAGGATGTCCTTGATGCCGTAGGCCGCGCAGATCCCGGCGCACAATTCGCGGACGGCCCGCACCTGGGCGTCGCTATAGGCCAGCCAGTAGCCTTCGCCATGCGCCGCGGTCTTGCGGTAACTGACCGACAGCGACGGGTCCTTGTTGGTGTCGTAGGTGCCGACACCCTTGTAGACGCCCTCGGCGATCTTCTGAAGCTTGCCGGGGTTGATGATCTCGATGCCGATGGAGAAGCCGTTGAGCAGCGGGCGGCCGGCCCAGATCGATTGTCCGGCATGCCACGCCTTGACGTTGAACGGCACCAGCTGGGTGATCAGGCCGTCGCGGCCGATCACCACATGCGCCGATACCTTGCTGGCGGGATCGGTCAGCCAGGAGATCGAGCCGCTGTCGTTGAGGCCCGATGCCGTGTCGTGCAGCACGATGTATTCCGGCACGAGCTTGCCGCCGACGTTGGGGCTGGCGTTGTAGGGCAGTGCCGCGCCGTTGCGGTAGCCGCGGCCGTTCTGGATCGAGATCATGGCAGAACCTCAATGGTGACGGGACCGACGCCGGCGGCGACCAGTCCGAGGGAGCGGGCAACGCCGAGCGACACGTCGAGCGTGCGCGGCGGCTTGAAGGGGCCGCGATCGTTGACGCGGCAGGTGGCGGAATGGCCCTGATAGGTCACGCGCAACAGCGTGCCGAAGGGATGGGTGCGATGCGCGCAGGTGCGGCCGAGCGGGTCGAAGCGCTCACCATTGGCGGTGCGGCTGCCACTCTCGTAACCGTAGTAGCTGGCGACGTCGCCGGCGCGGGCCGGCGCGGCCACCAGCAACCCCATGATCAGACCGATGGTGGATGGAACATGCATGCCCTGCCCTCTCGCTATCCGCGAGAATGCGGCAGGCCAGGCAACGTCAAGCGTGCATCACGCTGCGGGCATGCCGAGCAGCGCGCGCAGTCCCGCCACGCTCAGGCCGGCGGCCTCGAGCTTCTGCAGCGGCGTCGGCTCCGGCGGCGCCGTCGGGGTCAGCACCCCCTCGATTTCCCCGATCGTCGGCTCGCCGCCGATCGCATCGACAAACACCTGGCTGCCATCCGGCATGTCCAGCGGGCCGTAACGGACGGCGTCGGGGGACTGGTCGCTGGCCGGGAACTCCGGCGGCGCGTCGCGGTAGATGCAGCGGATCCGGCTCATGTCGCAAGCTCCGAGATTTCCAGATAGGAATTCAGCGTACCTCCATAGAGGCTGGCATTGAACGTCAACGTTCCCGCGCTGCTTTGACCGGCCCGCACCTTGAAGGTTGTCGATACCGACAGTCCGGCAAGCTGACGGTGACTGAGGTTCATGACGCTGAAGTTGTTGGTGTTCGCCTGGGCGAGAGCGGCGACCTTGAGGGCGTTGGCGACGCTGTCCTGATAGAGCGCCAGAGACAGCGTCTGACCTGCCGTCGAGGTGAACATGATGCCCTGCGCCTTCACATCCAGCAGGTTCGCCGCCGACTGAGGCGTGTAGGCTTTCGCCATCACCTGATCGCCTTCGGTGTTTTGCGGAATGGTATTATCGACCGGCACCAATGTCGTCCCGGTCACGACCGTTCCGAGGTCGATGCGCGAGCCGCCGATCGTGGCACCCGGCAACGGGACGCCGGGCCCGAACAACTGACTGCGCGTCGGCGCCGCGGACCATGTGCTGAGCGCGGCCAGTCCGGTCTCCCAGCTGAGATACCCCAAGGTGGCATAGGCTTTTGCGGTCACAGCGGTACCGGTATAGATCACCTGCGCGCTGTCGGCGGCGCCCGCGCCGCCTTCGGCCGTGGACGACGCAATGCCCCAGCCACCGAGCGGATAGATGTCGGCGCCGGACAGGCAGTTGATGGCGCCGAGCCGGAAGGTACCGGCGTCGTTGAAGCCGACGATCCAGAGCTTGAAGGCCGTGTTGTTCGCCAAAACCCCCATGGAGGAGCCGGACGAGATGGTCAGCGATGTCGCCGCAGTCAGGCTCATGACGACGAAGTCGCCGGTCCCCGGCGTGACATTGCGGATGACCACGAACACGGGATCCGCAGCGGAAGGGTCGGCACCGGCCAGCGTCTTGATCGCCACCGTCAAGGCGCTGCCCGCGACCGACGGCACCAGCGTGCCGTTGATCATGGCCAGGCCTTGCGAGGACGCCGCCAGCGTCTGCGCGGTTACGGCGCCGGCGGCCACGGCCGCGCCGGCCGTGGCCGACAGTAATTTCCAGCGGCTGTCGGTTGCGTCGTAGCGGATGGTCGCCGACTGCTTGGCGGCCAGCGTCACATCGGCGCCGAAGTCGAAGCGGTTGGCGGCCGACGATCCGGCGTCGGCGTTCTTCAGCACCAGCGGGTTGGTGCCGACATTGATGATGGTCTTGATCGACCCCTCGCGCGGATCGACAAGCCCGGTGAGATTGCGCGAGGCATCGGTCGAAAGCCGCAATGCCGTCGCCACGGTCAAATTCGTCGGCGCATAATCGTTGGTATTGGCCGCGATCTGCGCCGGCGCAATCACGCCGGTCAGCAGCAGCTCCTGCGGGATGGTGGCCAGTTTGGTGCCGCCGGACTTGCGCATCCAGCGGCTGTCGGTCGTGGAATATTGCAGTTCGATCGACCCGTTCGGCCGCAGCACCACGTCGCTCTCGAACAGAAAGCGGTTGGCCGCGGTCGAGGACGCCGAGGCGTTGGCCAGCGTGATATCGAAGCCGCCGCGGTTGATCAGCGTGATGCTGCGGCCGAACGCGCCGAGCGCCAGGCCGGTGATGGTGCGGGCAGCGTCGGAATTGAGCAGCAGCGTCTCGGCGATCTTGAGATCGGTCGGGCTGTAATCGTTCTGGTTGGCCGTGATCTGCGCCGGCGACACCGGATAGTCGTAACCCCATCGCTTCATCAGCAGGCCGCCCAGCGTGGCGCCGTCGCCGACGCGGATGGCGTTGAGCGTGGTATCGAACGCATATTCCGCCAGCAGCGGCGTGAACGAGGCTTCGAGATAGGCCCGCGTGTTGCGGATGTGCTGTCGTCGCGTCGCCATCAGGCCACCCCATCGTCGATCGGCCCGCTCTCGGCATCGCCCGCGATGCCGTCATCGGGATTGTTGAACAGAGAAAGCACGGATGCCGCATAGGCCTGCGCCTTGCGCGACCAGTGGTAGGCGGAATATTCGGCGGCTTCGACCGGCGTGTTTTCGGCGGTGTCCGACCACGCCTGCGCCTTGTCGCGCGCGGCTTCCGCCGAGATCTCGTAGCCCAGCGCCGCCAGCGCCGAGGCCGCGGCGGCGGCGGCCGACGCCGCGCACTGGGTCACGTAGTTCTGCAAATTGAGGATGCCGGTGACGGTCAGCACATAGACCTTGGTGGCGAGATCCTGGTCGTTGACCGGATCGGCCGCCATCACGCGGCGCGGCCGGAAATCGACCACGTCGTCGGTCGTGAAGAACGGCCCGACCGATCGCACCACGCGGGACTTCAGCTCGGCCAGGATGCGGAAGCTGCGGTCGAACAGGACGCCGTGCACGGTCGCGTTGAAGCGCTGCAGGTTCGTGAAGTCGGTACCCTGGACCGCCTCGGTATCGCGCTCGAATACCAGCGTCACGGGATTGGCGCCGGACGCCGCCGGCAGGCTGATCGGCGTCGCCGTGACGTTGCCGGCGCTGTCGAGCGACAGGTTGTAATGCACGGCACGGCTCAGCGGCACCGGCAGGCCGTCGGCGTCCAGATAGCTGACATCGACATCGGCGATGCGCTCGGCCGTGAAGCCCGGCGTGAACGCCGTCTCGGCCCCGGTCCAGAGCAGTTCTGCATAAGCGGCTTCGGTTGGCACGGTCATGCCAAGGAACCTAGCGGCAGATGGCGGGCGTCAAGCGTGCGCTACCCCTACTGAGGTCCCATGATGGCGGCGAAGTCCGGCGCGCGGCGGGCTTCGGTCTGGCCCGGCGGCAGCCAGTAGCTCTGGCCCCAATCCTTCTTGGCCTGCTGCTCGATGCGGTTGAAGCGCTCGCGGGCGCGCGGATCCGCCATCAAAGCGAGCTGGTCGAGCACGCTGCGCTGGAACGCCAGCCGCGTGAACCACAGCGACGAGCCGGGGATGTGGCGGCCGAGCGCATAGAGCGCGTCGCCGGCGAAGTGCGTGTCCTGCCCCTTGCCGGCCTGCTGGATGTTTTTGATGACGAAGTCGCCGAGGATGCTTTCGGCGGAGGCCGCGAGCGGGCCGGCCAGCGTCGCCGCCCAGGAGTTGCCCTGCTTGGTCTGGTCCAGAAAAAGTATGTCGCCGAACACGCCGAAGCCGCCGCCCTGCAGCGTCGCCTTGCCCCAGGCGCGCAGGCCGTTGCCCGTGGTCGGATCCATCGACAGCGGATCGCGGCCATTGGCCAGTTCCTTGGTCTGCATCGAGACGGCGCCGAGCGCGGTCATGGCGGCAAAGGCGATGGCCGAATGCGCCAGGCGCGTGCCGTCCCAGCCGCGCGCGGTCGCGCGCGAAAAATGCATCATCACGAAGGTCGCCGGAAACGACCGGTACATGCTGACAGCACGGCGAGTTTCGCCGCCGAGCGATCCGGGTTTACTGTCGCCGATCATCATCGCGCGCGTCACCGGATCGCCCTCGATGACGGCGTAGTCCATCTCGGTGTCGATCATGCGCTGCAGCTTCTCGGCCGCCGATCGATGCGCCGCCGTCTCGCCTTCGGCGATATCCATCGGTCGGATCAGCATCGCCTTCGGCCGCGGCTCGTGCGGCTCGGTCGCGCGGATCAGGTTCCAATCGGTATCCGCGATGCCGTAGCGGCCGAGCGCGCCGCGGAATTCGTCGGTGAGATCGGCGAAGGGCAGCGCGCGCTCGTGCGCGACATGCGCCATCATCTCCAGCCCGAAGGCGCCGCGCAGCATCGCGGTCCAGCGCCGCAGGCCCGACGCGCGGATGTTGGCGCTGGAGAGCTTTTGCGCCAGCCCGGTGCGGATCTCCTCCCCCATGATGCGGTCGGTTTGCCCCGCCGCATGCGCCAGACTGTCCATCACCAGGCCCTGCTGCGCGATGAAGGTCTCAGAGCCCTTCTCGACCATCATGTCGGTCGCGCGCTTCAGCGTGTTCATCACCGGCAGGCCGTTGAACCGCGCCACCATCGCCAGCGAGCCCGGATCGGTGAAGGACGAGATGATCGCGGAGCCGAGCTGGGTGGCCGACAGCCAGTGACGGGCGTCGGCCATCGCGGTCGCGAAGGTCGTGTTGACCGGCGTCTGGTTGGCGCCGGTGACCTCGGCATAGAGATCGTCGAAGAGACGCTTTTCCAGCTTCACCCGGCTTTCGATCCCGCGATTGGCCTTGACGGTATCGGCGATCTCTTTGGCGGTCGCCTTGTCGTCGGCCTTCACCGCCAGCCGCGCCGCCTCACGGTCGAACAAATTGTGGATAAAGCTCTTGGTGGCTTCCGGGTTCGGGCCGAGCACCCGCAGCGCGGCGATGTCGTCGGCCATGCCCTTGATGTGGTTGGTCATGGTCTCGAACACGCTCTGGTGCGTGCCGACCGCGTCCGCCACGGCCTGCCAGCTCTCCGCATCCTTCCACGAAAAGAACCGCGCCATGTCGCGCTGGTTGGCGAGCATCGGCCGGCCGGAGCGCGCAGCCGTGACCGCGCCTTGCGGCCCGTCGATGATGTCAGATGTCACGCTGTCGAGCAGCTGCGCGAAGCGCGCATCAGACATGGGCTTGCCGGTATCCCAATCGAGCATGTCCCTACGATCGACATTGTCGCGCACCAGCTGGCGGAAGCGGTCAGCGCCGAGCGCGCGCGCCTTGGCGGCATCGATCGACGGGTTCGGTAGCCGCCATGTCTGGCGCTCGCCGAGCGCCCCGCCGGCGGCGCGGTACTGGTCGGCGAGGCTTTTCGCGACTTCGCCCCAGGCCTTCGCCGCGGCGGCGGCTTCGGGCTGCACATTACCGTCTCCATAGATCCCGCGCAGCACGTCGAGCTCGCGCGTGGCTTCCGGAGAGAAGCCGAGTTTCTTTGGACGCAGATATTCGATGGCGTCGGCGAAGGTGGAATGCGCGACGCCGCGGATGTTGCGGGCAAGGTAGTGCACGTTATTCCAGATCGAGATCTCGAACGGGTCGCGCGCCAGCAGTGAGCGCACCGCAAAGCCGATCGTGGTCTGATCCTTCCCCAGCGTCGGCGGCGCCTTGTTGCCGAAGCCGAGATCGCCCGGCGTCTCGCGCAGGCGTATGACCTCCGCGTCATAGGCAGCGGTCGCGCGCAGCACGTTGGATTGCGCGATGATGCTGCCGCGGGTCAGGTCCGCCTTGCGGGCGGCTTCCGACGTCGCAATCTCGGCGGCGTCGATCGCCGCCTGGCGTGCGCCCGCGGCATCGCCCAGCGTCTTCTGGTGTTCAGCCTCGAAGGCGTTGAGCATGTCGAGGATCGGCCGGCCAGCGGCCGACGTCACCTTCCCGGCGGAGATCTTGCGCACGAAGCATTTGCGGGCGGTCAAAACGGTACCTCCTCGGCTGCGCCCGCGATGCAGGCGTTGAGTTCATCGGCGGCACGCGCATCGTCTTCAACCTCGCGCAGGGCGTCGGTCGCCTTCAGGGTGCGCGTGGTACCGTCCGGGTTCTGCAGGGTGATCTCGAAGTCGCCGCCGGCGTCTTCCAGCGCGCGGGCTGCGTCGGCGGCCAGCGCCTGGTCGCCTAGCTTGCGCGACGCTCCAGCGCCGTCGCCAGCACTTCGTGCCGCTGCGCCATCTTTTCCGCTGTCGCCTTGTCCGGCGCGTTCGGCTTGCCGGCGTTGGACAGGATCAGCCGAGCCATCGCGCGGTGCTGGTCCGGCGTCATCAACGTCCCATCCCGGGATTTCGGCGAGTTCTGCATCTGCCTGTCTGGCCGTGGCCAGCCTCTGGTAACGCTCGGCGTCCTCCATGATAGCACGTTCATAGGCGGACAACAGATCGGTTTCTTTCTCCTGGCGAACGATTTGTACCACCCGGTCGGCAATGGCCTGATCGACGCGGATGTCGCCGCCGCCGGTGTCGTACAGTTCCTTCTCCAGCGCGCCGACAATGGCATGAGCTTCCTGCCCGTCATCGATGGCGGCCTCGGCCGCCCGGCCATTGCGGTAGGTTTTCTGGCCCCGGCTTTCGGCGTCGAGCCGATCGAGCAGATCGTTAGGCGTGAGGCCCATGTCGGTGCGGCCGGCGCGGCCAAGCGTGCCGTTGTCCGGCCCGTCGAGATCCCGCGCGTCGAACAGATAGCCCGCTTCCTTCGCAGCCTTCAACGCATCGTCGAGTGTCGTGCCGCCCCGGCGCACCAGCGGTCCGAAGCCCGGCACGAACGGGCCTTTTTCGGTACCGAAGATGGCAGCCAGCTCCGGGTCCGGTTTCAGCCCACCTTTGGAGGCAAGGAATTCGTTGAGCGACCAGGACTGCGGATCTGCATTGCTGCGGCCGCGATTGGTTTTTTCGGCGGCGCCACATCGACGACGACTGGCGATGGCCGCTCTGCTATTTCCGCGCGGCCTTCCAGCGTGGCGGCCATCTCCGAACGTCGCGGCGGCAGCGACACCTCGATTTCGGTACTTGCGAGGCCGGCGTCGTATGCGCCGCCCTTGCGCGCGCCAGACACCCGATCGGCAGTCAGCTTCTCGACCTCGGGGTGCAGCTCGCGGAATTGCGACAGCAGATCCCGCATCTGGCGCGTGCCGAGCGAGTTGCGGACATTGCCGTACAGCTCACGGTCGCCATTGAAGGCAAACGACGAGATGTCGAGAACGCGCGCCGTGTTGCCGTCGATCGCGAATTCGGCAAATCCAACGTTGCTGCCGTCCGGCCCGTTGATCGAATAACTGTGGATATCTCCGGCGCCCTTATGGATCGTGTTCTCGCCGAATTGATCCCTCACCAGCTGCATCCGCGGCGGCGGTTCTATCCGCTCGACGCTGTCGATCCGGCGCGCGGCCATTTCGACTTCAGCCGCATGGTCGAGTTTTGCCTCTGCCGTATCTGCCGGCGCCATGACGTCGATCACGTGGTCGCGCTCGGCCAGGTCGCCGGCGGCGTGGAAATCGTCCGGGGCGAATTGCTCGACCGGGCGCACCGGCGCCAGCGGCCCGGCCGGGACCGGATCAGGACGCGCGACCGCCGCGGCGGCGGGATCGGCGGTGCGCGCAACGCCCTCCGGCGGGACGATGGCGCCCTCAACCGGCGCGGGCGCGCCAGCGGCCTCCGCAGGCCGTTCGCCGCGCAGGGTCCGCAAGCCTCTCCCTGCGACGTGGAACAGGCCGGACAGCACGCCGCCGCCGATGCCGGCTTCGAGCACGTTGGTGGCGGCGCGGCCGAAGCCGCTTTCCAGTCCCAGCCGCTCGCGCTGCGGCTCGATCACCGGCTCGATCGCCACCTGCGCCGCGGCGTTCGCTCCGGCCTCGCGGCCGATGGTTGCCAGCAGCGACGCGCCGCGGGCGGCCCCGAGTGGCGCCGTGGCGACCATGGTGGCGACGTTGACGGGATCGGCGGCCTGGCGCGCGACGCCGGCGATGAAGGCCGTGGCGACGCCGGACAGGCCATAGGTGGCATTGCCGATCTCGTCGGCGTCGGCCTCGATCTTCTGCGCCTTGCGGGCGGCATTAAGCCGGACGTCCTTCAACGGCTCGACGGTCTTGCGTTTGTCTTCCGGCAGCGTGTCCGCCAGCGATCCCAGAAGTCGGATGTCTTCCGCCTGCGTCACGCCGCTGCCGAGCCGCACACCCATCTGGGCGGCGTAGTCCTCGATCGGGCGACCCGACGCGGTCTCGATCGCGGTGACGAGATCCTGCCGCGCATCGCCGAACGGCTGGCCGACGCCGGCAATGGTGTCGAGCCCGCCGCGCTTCCACTCGCTGTCCCACACCTGGCCGATCGTCGCCGGCTGCTGGCCGCCGGTCTGGCGTGACAATTCCGCGAGATAGCCCGTGGCGTCGTTCTCCCAGCTCATGGCGCCATCCCGTCGGTTTCGCGGCGGGTCTGCTGCATGCGGTCATTGATCTCGCCGCGGTAGCCGGCGCGGCCGCGCTGATAGGCCGACAGCTGGCCTGCGGGCGCGTTCTTCAGTGCCGCCATGTCGATGACGAGCGGCGCATTCGGGACGTTCGGGTCCGGCGATTGCCACACCGGGACATCCTTGCCGCCGGGCCTTGCGGCAGCACCACGACATAGCGCGAGCCGCCCGGCTCCAGCTGGCGCAGCTGCGCGCGCGACGAAAGAAACGCTCCGCTGTATGGCTTGCCGTTGCGATCATAGGCGCCCCCAAATTGGTCGAACGAACTGTCGGTGAGATTGTCGAGTATCCCGGTGAATTGCCCGGCGGTCATGCCGGGCGGCGCGGCGGTCTTGCTGCCGTTGCGCTTGACGATCGGGCCGGCGACATCCTCGATCGCCTTCTCGATCGCACCAGTATCGGTCGCCTCGTAGAGCTGGCCGGATGCGCCGCGTCTGGAGGTGTAGAGCGCCAGCGCCGCATCGATCACCGAGCCCTGCTGGTCGGCGCTGACGTACAATTGCCCGCCAAGCTTGGCCGACAGCGCGGTCCGCACGTCGCCCATCTTGTTCTTGACGCCCTCGGTCTGCGCCAACTGCTGGCCCCGGAAGATCTCGCGCGCCAGCTCCGGCCGGGTGCGTGCGATCTGCCCGATGAATTGCGTGCCGCCGTCCGAACCCGCGACCTGTTTGAGCGTGTCGGCGTAGACGTTCTCGGGCAGCGAGGTAGCGAGTGCCTGGACGATGCGGAATTTCTCGTCGGAGCCGGCGCCGTCGTAGCGTTCTTTCAGCGCCGTCGCCTCCTCCGGCTTCAGCGCTGCGGCAGAGCCGAGATAGACCCTGGCGGACGTCGCCGCCTGCACGCCGCGCTGTGTCAGGCTGGCGCGGAACGAAGGATCATCCGGATTGGCGGACGGGTCGATCGCGACCGACGGATAGTAGCCGCCGCGCTCGCCGAGCGAGATCGGGTCGGTGTTGCGGCGCTTCACGACTTCGTCGCGCACCGCCTTGAACGCCTGCAGCTGCTGCTGCTGCGACGGCGTCACGTTCGGCGAGTTGACCATGTCGGTTTCCAGCCGGCCGATGAGGCCGTCGAGCATGGCTGGCGCCGTCTTCCAAGCCTGCTGGATGTACGGGTGCATTTGCAGCGCCTGATCCAGCGAGCGCACTTCCGCCGCAGCCGAGGCGTCTCCGCGGTCGGCAGCGGCCTGTTGTATAGAGCGATAACTTGCAATTTCGGCGGGGTCGCCGTTGAGACCCTCCTGCAGACGTTGGACCTGCGGATTGGATGAGCGGACGGCCGAGGCAATAGCCTTCAGCTGATGATCTTCTTGCGCTTGCTGCTGCGAAAGAACGGAGCCGACGCCGTTGACCGCCCGAACCTGATCGGCTGGCGATGCAAAATTGACGTCCATCGGCGCGTCGGCGCGCTTGTAGAGCTTGACGATGTAGTCGCGGGTTTCCTTGAAATCGACGACGCTGGCGAGCTGCGCCGCATTGAAGGTCGAGCCGAACTTCTGCTCAGCCAGCGCCTTCCAGCGGTCGGCGTTACCGGGCCCGGCATTGTAGGCGGCAGCCGCCAACGGAACGCTGCCTTCATAGCGCACGGCCATCTGCTGGAAATAGGCGCGACCGAGCTGCACGTTGAGCCCGCCATCCGACAGTAGGCGCGCCTTCAGGTCTTCATCAGAAAGCGCCGCGATATCAGCCCGCCCGGTCGCTCGGGCCACGTCGCGCGCGGTCGATGGCATCAGTTGCGCCAGACCGAGCGCGCCTTTCGGCGAAACCGCATCGACCTGCCCGGTTTCGTTCTCGATCTTCAGGATGCCGGCGTCAAAAATCTTGCGGGACTGATCCGGCGTCGAGATCCGGCCAACCGCCATCGCGGTGCCGGCCGGGTCCCAGACCGCCCGCGACACTAGCGCCTGATTTTGATTGCCAGCGGCCCGCTCGATCGCCTGCTGGGTGTAAGACTGCCGGGTAACCGCATCGAGCGCCGGGAACTGCGCGGGGTCCTGCAGCCGGACAAGGGCGGATGCCGGGTCTTTCTGGATCGCCGCCATTGCCTCGGCGGTCTGCAACTCCGTCGAGAATGCCTTGCCGCGCGCCACCGCGGTACGCGCGTCGATCCAGCCGGCCTGAAACGCGCGGTTCACCTCGGCGCCATATTCCTGAATGACCGCCACTTTGGCGACATCGCTTCCCGCGCTGATGGCGCGGCGCATGGCGTTATCCTTGGAGGTGTCGAGCCCGGCGACCGTGATGTCCTTCTGTTTCACCACGACGTTGTTGCGGATCGTGCCGGCGGTCTCGATCGAAGCGCGCTTCATCTGCAGCTCGGTGCGCGCGCGCAGCTGCGGATCGGAGATGTTTTCCAGCCGCGCCATTTTGGACGCTTCGAGATCCTGGCGCAGCCGGTCCTCGGACGTCGCGTAATCCGGGTCCTTGAGATATTGCTGCGTCAGCCGGTCATTGTCGTCGAGGAAGCCGGACATGGCTTCCGTCGCCTTGGTGTGCTGGATGCCATCGTTCAGCTTCTGCGCGATCACCCCCAGTTCGGTGCCGAGCGCGCCCAGCGCGGACGCCGTGCCCGTCGATTGCACCGGGGTAACCTGTCCGACCAGCCCGGGAGATCCCGGCACCGAGACCAGCGGGATTGCCGAAATGCCGGGGGTCGGCCCATTGCCGATCGTGACGCGGTCCTGATAGTCGGGGAGATCATTCGCCATCAGAAGTCCCGCCCTGCCATGGGCACGTTGACGCTTTGCGCGCCCCACGGATTGCCCTGGAATGTCCCGCCGCCGCCGCCGCCAAACGCGCCGCCGCTCGCCATGCTGGAGGCGCCGGACAGCAGCGACGAGGCGGCGCCGATCACGCCGTTGAACGCGCCGTCGTTGGACCGGGTGAACAGCGACCGGGCGCGGCCGAATTGCGAGCCGGCGCGCTCATATTGCGAGCCGGCCTTGAGCTGCGCGCCAAGCTGCTGGCCGATCGACGACACCACCTGGCCCTGCGCGCCGGCGGCCTGATTGATGATCGACGACTTGCGCGTGATGGCGTCGGCCGCCTCGACCGCAGCGCCTGCGTCAGTGAGATCGAGATCCTGCGCGACGCGGCCGGCGGTCAGCGCCTGCGTCACCAGCGGCGAGCCGAACGCCGGATCGACGTTGCGGCTGGCGAAGGTCGCGCGCTGCGTCGCCAGCGTCTGCCGGCCCTGCTCCATAATGCGGCCCTTCTGCAGCCGGGCCTTGGCATAGGCGAAATCCTCGCCCAGGCCTGCGATCTCTGCCTGCGTCGTCAGGATGCCGACGTTCGATTTGGCGGTCTCGGCGTTGAGGCCGTAGAGCTGCGCCTGCGTCAGCGAGAGCTGCGCTTCGGTCAGCGTGATGTTGCCTTCGGTAACGGTATTCTGGCCTTCGGCCTGGTCGGCAAAGGCCTGCGACGCCGCACCCGACAATTTGCCGAAGGCGGTGAGCGCCGTGGAGGCCATCGACAGTCCGATGGTGAACGGATCCATCAGTCATCCTCCTCGATCTCGATCGAGGCCACTGGCGGCGAGATACGCATCAATCGTCCTCCTCGATCTCGATGACCGGCGAGAGGCCGAGCAGGGTGAACGGCATGGCGTCGTCGCAGACGAGCTCGAGCTGCGCTTCATCGCGCACGCTGCCCTCAACATTCATGCGGAACTGCCCGGTCATCAGCGGCGGGGCGGCGTCGTAATCATAGCCGCCGGTCTCGACGATATCTTCCCAGCTGTCGCGGTCGTCGGCGATCTGCGCCGCGGTCGCGTCCGCCGGCAGCAGGTTCTCCGGGTCATAGGCGCGGATCTTTCCGCCGCCGGCGTGCAGGATGTGCACGTCGACCTCGGCGATGCGCTTCTGTTTTGCGGAGGTGCCCTGCAGATTGCGCGGCAGGTCGCGCAGATAGCCGCGTACCGGCAGGCCGACCGTGATGTCGTTGGACGGGCGATCGAGCTGGATCGCGCCGCCCACGACGATCTTGCGGTTCTGCATCGCGCCATCGGCGAAAACCGCGACCTCCTGCCCTTCGAGATGCACGAGCTGGGTGATCGTGGTCCGGGGGCTGCCGGTCACGCGCAGCCCGCAATCGACGAACCAGGCGCCTATGGCAGTTGCGTCGTCGGCATCCTCCGGCTCGAAATAATCCGCCAGCTGCTCGACATAGCGTTTGGTGACGCCGGCGATGGTGCGGCGGACGATCATGTAGACTTCGTCCACCCCGCTTTCCACGCCGGGGATGGCGGCGATGTTCTCGACGAAGAAGTTCATGCGCGGGTGGCGCGCAAAGGCGATGATCTCCTGCTCCGGCATGAAGGTGGCCGACGCCAGCGTACCGTCGGCCATCGCCATCCACAGGATACGGTGCGGGTCGCGCTGCCAGGCCATTTCGGCCACGCCTTCACCGAAGATATGGCGCGCCGTAACCGAGATCTCCTGCGTTTCCAGCAGCTGTTTCTGGCGGTCATACTTGCCGTAATGCATGCGCTTGCCGGTCTTGCCGACAAACATCGCGCCGCCATCGACGCGGACAGGGACATGCGGCGTCGAGCCTTCGCCGGTTTCCGGGAAGGCGCCGATGGTCTTCGGCGTCAGCGGATCGAACACGTTGGGACCGCGCAGCACCCACTCGCCATCTGCCGTGCCGAGGATCAGGGCACCCGACGGCAACGCCCATTTGATCTCGACCAGCGAGGCATCGGGCGCGCGCAGCCGCAGCGCGATGGCGTTGTCGTCATCGGCGAGGCCGAGATCGTGGTCGTCGGGATCATCGACCGCCGACAGCCAGATCCTGTCGCCGCGGAAAAAGCCGAGCCGCGACTTGACGAAGGTCACCAGCTCCGGCCAGCCGTCGGCTGCATTCCACGCCGGCGGGTACCAGCGGAAGCTGCCGCCGGTCGTGACACTGTCCGGAAGTCGCGACAGGATGGTGCCCGTGACGCTGTTGGCGTTGGTAAAGGCATCGATGCGAACATAGCCGTAGCCGGAATGCAGGTAGCGCCATGTCTGATAGGCATGGTTGATATCGCTCACGCCCGACGAAACGTCGCCCTCCGTATGCGTCGGCGCATTTGGTCCGGCGTCCCTGGCATCGATCGTCGTTTCGTAGACATTGCCGTTCCAGCGACGACGCACCGACACCTGTATCCCGGTCTCGGAAGCGCTCCATTCCGGTGTTAGCGACAGATCACGATCATCGATCCGGATGACGGAGCCAACCCATTCCGCCTTGAACGGGGAGCCCGCCCCGGTCAACGTGACGGCGCCAGGCAGCACGGCGCTCGCCTGGACGGTGACGGCGACGTCGAGGTTCTTGGTGCCCACCGGCCCGCTGTCCGGCGCGTAGACTGCTACGGTCCAGTCGGTATGCTCATTGCGGGTCAGCTTCTGCGGCTTCTGCAGCGAGGTGACGTACAGCAGGTTGCCGGCCGGCGCCGCGCGCAAGGAGGCCATGTCGGCTTCGACCCACGGCACCGAAAATTCGAAGATCGAGGTATTCGGGTTCTGGACAAAGCCGCCTTCGCGCACCAGGCGCGTGACACCGCCATTGATCACCAGCGTGTAGTAATCGCTAGACGACACCCGGAACGGCAGCAGCCGGCCGCGCTGCGCGCTGTCCTTGACCTCCAGCACGAAGCGCGTACCGGGCGCGCGGGTCACGACGCCCTCGACCAGCGTGACGAAGTTTTCCTGTTTCTCGAAAGCGATCTGGTACTTCGCGGTATCGGCGCGCGCGACGAGCTTCTGGCCCATCTCGCCGCCGGCGAAGGTGATACGATCGATGAGGCCACGGCCGCCCATGTCGGCCCCTATCGGTAAAAGCGCGAGCGACCGCGGCGGGCCGATGCCCAGCTGGTCTCGGGCCGCGGCGTCTCGCGGGCCTTTTCCTTGCTGTCGATGCCGCCGGCGATGCGGAGCTTTTCGGAAGCGATGGCGCGCAAATTCGAGGCATAGGCAGCCGACTTGCCGCATTTGCGCGCGCAGCAGGCCGCCAGCTCATAGCCGAACTGTTCGAGAAACAGCACGTCCCACAGCCTGGGGGACTCGACGCGGCGGGTGTAGCAGACGTTCGGGTTCGTGATCGATGTCACCAGGATCGACGCCTCGACCGGCACGCCGCCGACAGTGAGCGTGGCGCTTTCGATCGCCCAGCTGTCGTCGTCGGCGCCCTCGATAAAGCGAACGCGGATGCAATCGGCCGGCAGCGGAAAGCGGATCTTGAGCGTGCCGTTGGAGGCTGTGGCATCCGCCGCCGGCGTCACCCAGGCCGTGGCGAAATTCCACCACTTCAGCCGCAGTGTCGCATCGCGCGCGATGGCAAAGAACTGCCGCACCGCGCGCGTGCGCGTGTTGTTATCCGACAGCGTGGCAATCTCGCGCTGGCCCAGATGACCCATCGCGAGATTGGCCGCATATTCTTCGCTGCCGCCGAGAGCGACCATGGACGCCGCTCCGGTTACTTCTTGCTGTAGACCATGTGGCCGGAGAACGTTGCGGTGGCCGTAGCGTCAGCCTTGAGCTGCAGCGCGATGTCGTATTCGACGCCGGGGTCCTTCGAGAGGCCCAGCAACTGCCAGATCTGCTTTCCGGCGTCTGCTACACCGATCGACGCGAAGGGATCCTTGACGCCCGCGGCAGCAAGCGTCAGCGCGTCGGCGAAGATGTCGATATCGACCGCAGCGCCGTCCTTGTACAGACCGATATCGACATCGGACGCGCCGGTGATCGCGCCGTGCTTCAACGTGGAGAGGCCGGCCAGAGGTACCGCATTCGAGGCGATCTTGCCGACATAGAACAGCGACGTCGCGCTGTTGCCATTCGTGACGGTCGTGGTCGGGATGTTGATGACGCGCATGCGGCCTTCGGCGAGCACGGCGGGGATCAGATCTGCAGAGCTGGGGCTCTTGGCGCTGCCTGCAAAGATAGTGACGACGGCCATTGTGGCCTCCTTTGTTGATCGAAAGAACAGCGAGACGCGAACAGGAAGGCGGTCGCCGGCGGATCGCTCCGCCGGCGGCTACGCCTATTTCTTGTTGAGAATCTTCACGACCTTGTAGTCCTCGGAGCGCGTCGCGGCTTCCCAGCCTTCGATGTAGACGTGCTCGCGGAACTGCTTGGCCGGGTTCTGCGCCGACTTGATATCCATCGGCATGAACGGCCCCCAGTGCAGGGCGCTGCGGCAGAACAGGCCGGCCTGATAGGTGCTGGCGTCGTACTGCCCGAGCCGCTTGGTGATGATGATGGGGATATCGAAGATCGTGCGGACGCGCTGGCTCATGTCGTCGAGCTGCGCCTTCGAGCGATAGTCCTTCGAGATGTGGGTGAGATCGTTCCACAGCTGCTCGTTCTCGACGGCGGTCATCGCCAGCGCTAGGCTCTCTTCCTCCAGCGTGATGTCGTCGGTTTCCATCAGCTGCATGCCGTTCAGGATCTTCTTGACGGACATGCCGGCCGGCGTGCCGGGCGCGATCAGATCGACCGGAACGGTCCGGCCGGCCCAGGAGGTCGAGGTCGGCACCTCGTTGCCGATCAGGCACGGGCCGAACACGGCCGAGGCCAGCAGCGCATTGTGAGCGCGAACGTAGGCGTTGGCGCCGCCCTGGACATATTCCGACTTGTAGTCGGTCAATGCCTTGATCTGATCTTCCTTCTTGATCAGCTTGCCCCAGTCGATGCGGGTCGGCTTGGCCCAGATCGGCTCATGCGTGCTTTCGATGTCGGGCGTGTCGCCGCCTTCCGGCGCATTGAGGCGCGCTTCGGACGGACCGATGATCTGGGTGACCTGCACCTGCTTGCCGGACATACCGTCCAGATAGTTGAAGAAGTCATCGAACTGGCGATGCTTCTCCTGGATCGCGAGGATCGTCTGATCCCGGTACATAATGCGGTGGGTGTCGCTAACTGGGCCTGCCATGATGGCTCTCCGATCGAAACAAAAAATGGGCGGGTTTGCTTCGGTCGGGTTGCGGCGGGTGAATGCCCGCGGGTCCGTCCTGCCGATGTACGCCTCGGGTCGGCGGCGCGGCTTTCGCGCGGGTCAGCCGGGTCCGGCTCGCGCCGGGTTGCGGGCTCCTAAAGGGGCCGGCATTGCTGCCGGCCCAGTCTAGGGAGGAAACGCCCAAGGAGGGCAGCGGCATCGCAAGGCGTTACCGCACGTAGCGAACATAGGCGACCGTGGCCGCCGTCAAGCGTTAGAGCTTGACGTCCTGGACCGGGACGTTGGCGTAGCTGTCGGCGCGGGTGTCGGGCCGGGCTCGCGTTGCGGAAACGAAACGACCGCCCCGGAAGGCCAGGATCCAGTCGGCACCGAGCACGCGGTAATCGCCATCGAGGACGCCATGGTCCTTCGCATCCTTGCGGCCCGACTTGTCGATCTCCCAAACGCCGGAGGACTGCGCTTCAAAGGGCGTGTTGCGCGAGTACCATGCCCACACCTTCTGGATGGCCGCAATCTGGTCATCGGTGAGATCGTCGCCGAGCGCCCGGCGACCGGTCGCGGCGTTGCCGCCGGACTTGACCGGCTGCCTCGCGGGCTTGGCCGCCGCCGCTTCTTCCGCCTTCGCAACGGCATCGCGCTCGATCAGCGTTTCGATATCTTCTCGGCTGGTCGCCGACGAGATGTCGATCCGCAAATCCGTGGCCCGCTTCTTCAGCGCCTCCGGATCGAGGGCGGCGAGTTCTTCGCGCAGCTTTTTCAGTTGCTTGTCGTTCATGGGATCGGCTCCTGTTGCAGGTCGGGGCGGTTACGCGGCTTTTCCACCGCGCGCCTTGAGCTCCAGCGCGGCCTTGCGCTCGAGCAAATTCTGATGCTGGGCCTTGACGTCCGCGTGCCGCGCATTGCGCGGATCGTCGAACGCCTTCTTCCAGTCCGGATTGGCCCAGTTGTTGTTGATCTCCGCCTGCAGCGCGCCGACCGTTTCACCGCGCTGGAACGCCATGTTGCCGTTGCCGGCAGCTGGCATGCTGTCCTCGCCAATCAGGTCGAACAGCTTGGCGAACAGCTTGGCCGTGCGGGGCGAACCGATCGCGGCCTCGATCTCCTCCGGCTTGAAATCTTCACCGCCGAGAAAGGCAAAGGCGCGCTTGGCGCCCTCGACCTTGGCGTCGTAATCCGCTCCCCAGTCGGTACGCAGCTTGCCTTCCAGTTCACGCTTGGCCGCGGTGCCGCGGGTTGCTGCTTCTTTGGCGATGCGGCGCTCCTCGGCATGCAGGCCGTTCGAGACGATCTCCGCCTGCCACGGCAGCAGCTTGGCGCCATGCGCGATCTCGGTGAACTTGTTGAAGAAGCCGTCGTCGAACTGCTCGCCCTGTTCGAGCTGCGGCTTGTTGACCTGGTACTTCTCGCGGTCGGGCGTCCAGCCGAGTTCCTGAAAACCGGTCCATTCCTTGACATTCTTCAGATCCGGCTTCGGGATCACGTTGCGGTCGCGCGCCAGCTTCGAGCCCTCGCGACCTGCCTTGAGAGTTTCGTTGAGATCCGGAAACTTGCGCTCCTCGATCCATGCCTGCGTGTCGGCATCGAAATTATGCGATGCATACCAGGCCTGCTGCTGGCCGCCCTGACCGTTGCCGTTCTGCTGCTGGCTGCCTTGACCGCTGTTCTGTTGCTGCCCGCCGCCATTCTGCTGGCCGCCCTGACCGCCGCCGTCACCGCCACCTCCGCCGTCACCCTCCGGCGCCCGAAGGAACGCCGCACCGCCCATGTACTTCTGAACCAAGTTCATCGCTTCTCTCCTGCTTTGGATGGCCGTTTCTCGATCTGCGCCCACAGCACATCGATGTCGGTTTTGGCCATCTTGAAAATCTCAACCGCCAGCTGGCGCCGGCCTTCCTCGATCCACGCCTGGCGATCGCTCTCCGCCCGGATCGGGCCGAACACATTGGCGCGCAGCGCGATGTCGGCGAGCAGCGTCGGCTTGCTGCCGAGGTCGCGATATTGTTCGAGCACGACGCGGCGGCGACCGCCGTCCGGCCACATCGCGGCGAACCAGTTGACCGCGATGTCGTACAGCTTTGAGGACACGCCACGCATCACGACGCCTTCCGGCCACGCGCCAGCGTCTCAGCCTGGGCGGCGTGGGCATTGTTGGCGTTGACTTCGGACATGACGCCGGCCTGCTCGACCTGCTGCTGACGCTGCAGCGCGGCGTTGCGGGCCTCGCGGTTCTGCGCCACGACGCGCGGATCGAGCTTGACGTTCGGCTCTCCGGTCATCGCGTCGTGCAGCACGCCGGACACGCCATCGATATCGACGTCGTCCATCCACATCGGGTTTTTGTACGCTCGTACATCGCCGCTTTGGTATTCACCCAGCCCAGCACGCCCTGCGCGCGTTCGGCCTTCTGTGCCTTGGTAAACGGCGACACGAATTTCGGCGTGATCGGCTGGCCCTGCAGCTCCGGTGGCGGCGCCGCAATCATGTTGGGAATGCGGCCGAGGATGTTGGCGCGCCGGGCGATGAAGCCGCCGACGCCGCGATAGATGCGCGTCAGGTTGGGCGCCAGCAGCTTCAACTCATCGGCCTTGTAGCCCTGTACTTCCTCCGCCGTCATCTGCGGGCGCGCCTGCAGGATATCGGTCAGGCCGAAGCGAAACGCCTTCTTGACCTGCATGCGCAGGTCCTGGATGTAGGCCAGCGCCAGCTGCGGATTTTCGCCGCGCTTGATCGCAGCCACTGGCGGCCGCCCGCCCTGCAGCGCCTCGCCATAGACCAGGCCGCCGGGGATCATATCCGCTGTCGTCAGGATATCTTCGTTCGCGGCCCACATGGTCGGTTCGGCTTCGAACTGCATGCCGATGATGGTAGAGCGCGCGGCTTCATCCAACCCGCGCATGTCAGCCAGCGCGTTGTGGCCGGGGCCGGTCGCCCAGCTACGGCCGCTGCGCATGTTCCACTGGATCTCGTGGCAGGGATCCTCGTTGTAGCCGAGACGCTCCTGATAGAAATCGCGCTTGTCCGGCGACACCACGCAGCTTGCCCACGGCTTGCCGCGTGGACCCAGCATGCCCGGCTGGTAATTCTCGTTGCGCCAGACGCAATGGATGAACACCGCTTCCTCGTCATCACGCATCGCCGGCGCGGCGCGGCCGAATTCGATCTTGGCCTGCCGGCCGGTGAGGCGAAATTCGCGGGCACGGCGGACGGTGTTGCCGTTGGCATCGACCATCTTGTAGTTCTCGCCAATCGGCCGCGCGTTTGACATGATCTGGCCGGTGCCGACCATCTCCTCCTGCCACAGAAAGCCGTTGCCGAAGCCAGCGAGATCGCCGAACCAGGCGGGCGCGGACAGGTAGAAATTATCGTAAGCGGGGTTGAGCGAGGTGATGATTGCCGAGGTGTAGTCCCATAGCCACTTCTTGACCGGCTTGAACTCGGCGAGATCGGTGTTGTCGATCCCCAGCGAGAACCAGCGCTCGGCGGGGTTGATCGCCTTGACAAACATGCCGCCGGCGAAGTCATCGGCCGCATAGAGCGGCGTGCTGTCGAACGGGTCGTCCTGACCGTCGCGATCTTTCTTGTCGGTCGCATTGAAGCTTTGATTGTCCGGCCGCAGGAAGCGCGCGAGGTCGCGCCAGGCGGCCTCCTCGCGCTGGCGTTCGGTCTTCATCTGCTGATGAACTGGCTCGTGTTCGCTCCAGGCGGACATGCCTCAAGATCCCGACAGGACGCGGAAGCCGGTCGGCGCGGTGCCGAGCTTGCGCGACAGGCCGATGCCGAAGGGTGATGTTGATTGCAGCTTACGCTGGCGGCTTTCGCCGGCGACGCGGGCGCTTTCGCTGTCGATCGTGGGGATCAGCGCCGCCTCGCTCACGGCCAGCGCTTTCTTCTGCTGGGCCAGTGCCGCATCGGCCGACTGCCGCGCGATGTCGGTCTGCTGCCGCAGCGCGTTGGTCTGCTCGGCCATGGCCGCTTCGGTCGCCGCCGCCTGGCGGGCCGCGGCTGCTGCGCTATCCCGGGACGCCTGCTGCTGCGACGCCGCATTCGCCGCGGCCGCCTCATTGGCGGAGTTGTCCGGCAAATCGATGCCGAGCACGTCGTCGACCAGCCAGCTGAAAAAGCCCATGGGTAGCTCCGGGGATCATCGAGAACCGGAACCTAGACCCGTGGCGCAGGCGTCAAGCGTGGTCGCGCCCGAGCCGGCCGGGGTTTTCCCGGCCGTCGCGAATGGCGGCTATCTCGCGCGGCGCACCGGGTTGTAGCGCTTGGCGCTGCAGTTCTGCTCGCGCACCTTGGCGCGGGCCTGGCTGATATCGGTGCGACGCTTGCGGGCGGCGTCGGTGCCGCATTCCAGCGCCATGTACTGCTCGGCGTCGGCGACGTGGGTATCGAAGGACGGCTTCACCGAGGACAGGTCGTTGGAGCCCTGCAGCTTGCGGAACTGATAGGTCTGGCGCTTGCCGCGAAGGAGCCCCTTGCAGGACGGATCCAGCAGGTATTGCCGGCCGGGCGGGCCGATCTTGTCGCGCACCGCGTCCCAGCGCCGGCTGGCGATGTTGGTTTTCGCGAGATCCACCTCGCGGCCGAGCTTTCGCGCCAGGCGCTGCCGATCGGAGCCGCGCGAAATGGTCTGCTCGTTTTCCCAGTCGCTGCTGTTGTGGGCGACGTCCTTGTCCTCACCCGCCACCATCGCGGGATCGCACACGGTGCGAAACTCGCAGCCGCGGAAATCCCGCGCTTCCAGCGCCAGCATCGCCTGCGCCAGCTCATCCATGCCGCCGCGCTCCAGCGCGATTTCGCGCAGCGTGCGGAGCTGGCCATCCGGCATCTCCTGGCCGTACACCGCCGACGGCGTCAGCCCGCCATCAACGCCGACCAGCACCGGCAGCGCGGGCTCCGGCTGCAGCGGCACCTTGGAGACGTGCAGGTCCTCGTCGAACTTGTCATAGACCAGATCGGTCGCGCGGGTGATGCCGGGCTTGGCGTGCACCATGCGGCGCACGTACCAGGGGTTCTTGTGGTTGACCGCGATGATCTGCTCGTAATAGGCGCGGTCGCCGCCATGCGCCTGCAGGTTTTCCGCGCCTTCGTCCATGCCGCCGGGCTGCTGGTAGCGCATGAAGCCCTCCGGCGGATCTTCCCAGAACGTCGGATAGGTCCAGTTCTCGACATCAGGCGCATTGAGATCGCCGAAGATGCGGCCGGTGCGGCGCGTCACCTCGCGCGGCGGCTCGCGCCCGACGGCGCGGCCAAGCCCGATCAGCAGCTCCTCCGGCAGCGTGTCGATCTCGCCGAGCTGCACGTCGGTGAACTCGAGACCGCGCAGGTCATCCGGGTCGGCGTCCTCGCCATGCGCCAGGAACTGCGTCGTCATGTGGATGCGGCCGAAGGCGTCGTCGAAGTACAGATCGTGCCTGGCTGCGCGCGGGCTCGCGCCCGACCAGTGCGAGCCGGCAAAATCCTTCGGAAATAATTTCCAGTGCGAGGGGATTGCGGCTTTCCACAGAGCGTCGTACTTTTGTCGGAAGTTGCCGAGCACGTATCGGCGCACCCCGTCCGACCCGGGATAGATCCTTTGAGCTTCCACAAGCCCCTTCTTCTCGCTGGCGATCGTCTTGCCGCTGCCCACCGGGCCGCAGATGACGCTGACGGCATGCGTGCCGAGGATGTAGGCGTCGGACACCGGGCCGGCGCTGCGCAGCAGATTGATCTTCCCGGTTTTCTCCCCTTGTGAAGTTGATCGACGACGTCCGGATTTTGCTTTCGGAATTCGTCGTCGCTCTCCACCCAGCTCATCTGGTTCCGGTACGGGTCCGCGTTGCCCAACGCATCGGCGAGCGACGTATCGGCTAGCGGGATCTTCGACGTCATCGGCCGACTTCCCCCGCCCCGTGGCCGCCTCAAAACTTTCGCGATTTTTTTGGGCCTCGGCATCGCCAACAGGCGGTCCGGGTCGATGGCCGGAAAAATCTCAGGAGAGCAGCCGGGGGAGAGAGCGCTGGCGATTTTGGGGGTGGGGGTCCGGGCGACCCCGGGGGTAGGCCTGCGTTGTTGCGCGAAGCCCGGAGGCCGACGGCAGCGCGCGCCGGCCTCCGGTCCGTGCCGCGGCGGATCCGACCCCGCGCGGCGATCACCGGCCTGCCCTTTGAGCCACGGGCCGGTGATTTGGGATCAGCGGCCTGACAGAGCCAAGCCGCTGATATCTCTGGACTATCATTCGCCGTGCGACACCTTGCCGTGCGACACGCCCGGTGTGACGTCGATGATGCGTTGATTTTGCTCGCTTTTTTCATTCGCGGTCGGATCGCCCTGTTGACGGAGCCAGGGCGGCAGTTGCTGGCCATCCGCCCCGATCTGAGCGCCACCATGCCCGTGAAACTCGACCGTCAAGCCAGGCACCGGCTTGCCGTTGTCGTCGACAGGTGCCTGCTTCGCGTAGAAATACGGCCGGAGATCCGCGCGGATCTTCTCCAGCAGCGTCGCGGCCTCCAGTTTTTCGCAGCCCAGCTCGATCGACAACGTCTCCGGCGTGTGCATCGCCATCCTCGCGCTCTCCAGCATCGGATCGCCGATCGTCCGGCGGATGAAGTCGAGCATCTCGCGCGTGGTTTTGTTCTGCGCGCCAGGCGGCCGGCCGGCGCGATGCTGCCGCACCGCCGTCTCGACGCGCTGCCGCTCGCCGTCGGTCATGCTGCCGCGCATCGGCGGCATCAGATCGAGCTGCTCGGCCTCGGCCGGTTTCGCGGCCGCGGCAGCGGCGGCGATCTCTCCGCGTACATCGTGACTTTTCGACATTCGCTCCGAACCTCCTGAATTTACGAGCATATTTTATTGGCGGCGCGATAGTCGTCATGCGAGCAGCGCAGGGCGCGGCAGCAAGTGTCTAAGGGTGTCTAATCAAGTGTCTGCGACTAAGGACTTGCTACACCTTACCTATTTCTAATTTTAGACAGATAGACACTTAGACACCTAACTTCCCTTACGTGCGCGCGCGCGAGCGCGTATATGCGAGGGCTAAGGCTGTCTAAGTGTCTGGCTGTCTAATATCGCGGATTGTTTCGATAGTTCAGGCGGTTGCGCCTAGACACCTTGGTAGACACCCATTCGGAGGGGTGTCTAACACCCGCGCCCATTGCCCTCGCAACGAACGCCGGAGGACGCTGGCACGGCTCAACCCGCGTCAAGCATGCTGTGATTATTGTCTGCCTTCGAAACAGAGGCCGCGTGGTGCGCGCTGCGCTGTAAATTATGGTCTGGCACAGCTATGCAATCGCGCTGGCCACGCGGACATTTTCGAACGCCACGGGGCGAGGGAGCGGGAGGGTTGCGCTGTGCTGGTCGAAGCGGTGAGATGGGCGCGGGTAGATTCGGAAGGGCGAACAGGTGAATGCATCGGACACAGAGGCGCGAAAGCTCAAGCTGTTCGGCGCCGGCGCGCTGTGTGGCATCGTGCTGGCTGTGATTGGCAGCCTGATCGGGTTTCACGTGTCCAGCTTCGAGAGCGTGGTCATCGTTGCCGCGTCAGGCTTTGCAGCGGTTGCGCTTCTGAAGTGAGCTAGATCTGGAAGTCGTCGATGTGCTCGCCTGGCGCGAGGATCGGCGCGGGCGCGGGCGGCAGCGGCGGCCGCTCGATCGGATCCTCGTCAAAATCCATGTCATCGGTGCCGTAGCCGAGCCGGCGTAACAGCTTGAGCTGCTGGTTGAGCAGCGGCGGGATCGCCTGCAGGTGGTCTGGATTGACGCATTTGCGGATCGCTTTGACGTCCGGCGCCCACTCCGCGCACATGTGGTCGACGTCATAGCCGAACGGGATCGGTCCCTTGAAGGTCTCATAGACATAGCGGTGCACCGGCATCACGCGCCTCGTTCCCGGCCGCAGGATGCGCCCATAGGCGCCGTGGCCATGCCAGTTGCCGGAGCCGTCATCACCACCGAGCCAGAGCCAGCAGCCGCATGGCGTCACCCACACGCGATCAGGCGCGAGCAGATCCTCGATCGTGGTCGGCTGGCGACGTCGCGTCATTTCTCGGGCGCCTGGTGATAACGCTCCAGCACCACCAGGGTGCAGCGCTGCTGCACGCCGTCGATCGTGACGCGGTTGATCTCGCTGTTGCCGATCATCACGCCGCGAACCGGGCACTGCTGCAGCGCGTCCTTCCAGCCGCCGAGTTGCCAGTCGGATCCCTCGAGGAGCGCCGAGACCTTGCGCGACTTGTTCGGTACGGCCAGCACCAGGCCGCCCTCCGGCAGGCCGTATTTGTGCAGCGCCTGGTCGGGCGTGATGCCCTGCGATCGCACCGCCGGCGCGACCACCTCGCGCACATTGAGCAGGCCGAAGCCGGCGATGTTGATGTCGCGCTTGGCCGTCCCGTAATCGACCGCCGCTTCGGTCGGCATGCCGGTGATAGGATCCACGGTGCGCGCCTCTTGCAGGATCTGGCCGATCGTGTTGTGGCTGGAATTGCGCCACTCGCGCACCGGCGTGGTCAGGATCCGATCGAGGCACTGCCGATAGTTCGGCGTGGCGTCCTCGACCTCCGGCATGCTGGCGGCCGCTAGGTGCTCCGTCCACCAACGCTCCTCCTCCGGCCCCACCTGCACGCCCAGCTCGGCCGCGAGCTCGTCGCCGAGCATCATGGCGGCGCAGGCTAGCAGAGTGCCGTAGGTGTCTTGCCCGCGCTTGTCGTGGCCACCTTCACCCAGCGCCTTGGCGAAGCGCTCGTATTGAAACTTGAAGCCGGCGCCGTTGTCGCCCCAGGCGCGCATCATCTGCGCCAGCACTTTCGGCCCGGCCGTCTCCGCGTTGATCGGCTCCGGACGCTCGCTGTCCTTATCGAACGGCATCATGCGCAGCACCGCGACGCGCGACAGATCGGCGGCCGTGTGCAGCGGATTGTTGATGGCCGAGAACAGGAACGCCGATCGCATCTGATAGGCGTTGGCTGTGCCGTCCGAGGATCCGCGCCGGCCGATCGCGCCGGAGGCCGAGGTGCGCATCAGGTCAGCGATGTTGCTGGCCTTGCGGGCATCCATGCCCGGCTCCATTTCGTCGAGCGCGACGGCGCGGCTGTCGTGGCCCATCGCCTGGTAGATGCCCGCCGCGGTGCTGTCCGACGAATGGAACAGCGCGTCGGCAAACAGCACCTTCAGCGTGTTCTGCAGCGTCGATTTGCCGGTGCCCTTGTCGCCGAGCAGCAAAGCCGATGGTCGCCAGTCGAGCGCGCCGCCGAGATAGCCGCCGCCGATCCAGCCGAGCAACAGCACCGGGTCGACCTCCGGCCGCAGCCATTTGCTTTTGCGGAAGCCGAGCAGCAGTGCCTTCGCCGGATTGTCCTCGGCTGTGATCGCCTCGGTCCATGGGCCCGGCAGGGCCGACAGGTGCGGATACAGATTGCCCTCGTGCACGCCGGTCGGCAGCTCGCGAAACTTGCCCTTCTCGCAGATCCACATGGCGTCGCCGGCGTGATAAACGAGATTGCCGGACCGGAACGTCCAGCTGCCGCGGCCGCGCATCTTGTCGTTCGGCGAGAAGAAGCCCTTGCGCGAGCAGGCGAGGAACAGGATTTCCTTGATGTCGTCGGCCTCGAAGCTGACGATCTCGGAGGCTTTGACGACTTCCTTGCCGTCCTTCGACATCACCGGCTTCGACCAGCGCGGGCACATCCACTTCGGATAGTTCGGCGTGGCCGAGAACAGGTCCTGGATCCCGACCTGATTGAGCTTTTCGGCCTTGACCGCGCGAAACTGGCCGCGGCTGTCGATGAAATAGAACAGATCGCCCTCGAAGCCGATCGGGGTCACCGGGCAATCGCACTCAGGATCCGATGGCATCCCGTACATGTCCGGCTGCCAGTGCCCAGCCATCACGTTGTTCGGGCCTCGCGCGTCCTGCGGCGGCAAATCCTTGCGCTGCTTCCGCATGCGCGCGAGATCGCGCTCCGCCTTGCCGAAGGAGACGACGTTCGCGCGCTGGCCGGCTGTGGTTTTGGTGCTCTCGGACATTCCCGGCCTTCATCGTGCCCGGCTTGGTGCCGGGCATCCCATTGATAGTTCGCAGTCGGGTGGCGCTACAGCATGCCCAGGGCTTGCAGGTAGGTATCGAGAATGGTCTCGGCTTCGGCGCGGCTGTTGGCGTCCTGCTTGCGCATGCGAATGATGGTGCGCAGTGCCAAGACGTCGCCGTTGCCCTTAGCCTCGCCGTAGACGTCCTTGATGTCGTCGGAGATGGTTTTCTTTTCCTCCTCCAGGCGCTCGATGCGCTCCACGATCGCTTTAAGCTGCTCTTTGGCGAATGAGTGCGTGGCTTGGTCATCGAGCACGGACCCTGCAGATGTCGACATGGTGTTTCCCCTCGGTTCGGTGAAAATGGCCGGGCGCGATGCCCGGCCGGTTGATCAGGCCATCGCCGCGACGATGGCCTTGAACACGTGATCCTTGGCCTGCTGCTCGCGGGGCAGCTGCTCATAGGGGACGAAGCACGGATGGGTTTTCGCCTCCGGATCCTTGACGTCGCCGTAGCGCCAGCCCGTGCTGCGCTTTTCTTCGAGCCAGCTGTCGTGGGAGGCGCTGGCCGGCGCATTCGGATTAGCGACGTTGAATTCCACGCCCTTGATGGCGCTCTGGCGCTGCCAATCGGGTGCAGCGTCCCAATCGGGCTGCGACGTGTCGCCGAACGCCTCGCACAAGGCCTTGTTGGCCTGGTGGCATACCTTGGCGATCGACATGGCCTTGCCGTGCGCGATGTGCGACGGGAACTTTGCTGCGATTTCTTGTGGCGTCATCAATCTTCTCCGCGGAGGGTGTCGTTCAAATCCTTGCCGCCATAGGCGGCCACAGTCGCGACCATCCGCCCGGTCGCCCGCATCGCCGACATGCCGCGCTCGAATTGCGCAACGGCGGCCGATTTCATCCAGTCGTTCTGCTGGTGGACGATCACCGCGTCCGTGAACTCCGGCAGCCGGCCGGCGACATGCGCCATGTTCGACAGCGAGATCATTCCCCACGTGCGGTGCTGCGGCGCTGCCAGCACGGCGGACAGGCCGTCCTCGACGCCTTCCGTCAGCACCAGCGTCTCGACGACGCCGTCATTCTTGAAGCTCTCCAGCGCCTGCGTCACGCCGCCCTGCCCCGTGCCCTTCCACAGCGGGAGCACGGCGCCGGCGGACGATGGGAATACCTTGCGCGCCGGCTGCAGCGTGCCGTCGGGCGCGGGCGAGAACACCGCCTTGCCGCGGCCGTCGGCGCGCAGCCATGTCTGATGCAGCGCGACGATCTTCATGTCGCGGTCGACGCAGCAGGCGATCATGCACGGCGGCCTGGTGCGGGCTGTCTGGTTGCCTGCTTTATCGCGATGCACGTAAGGGTGCTCCGGCAGGAAGCGTAGGCTATGCGGTGCGATGCTGCCGCCGCGCGGGCCTATAAAGGGCGCCGCGCGCAGATCCACGCCGCGCGCCTCGCGCAGATAGGTCTCGCCTGCGCTGTCGAGGATCGGCCGGGCTTCCATGAACGTCTTGAATGCCCAGGCCTGCGCCCGCTTCAGCTCGGCGCTGGCGTCTTTCTGGGCCTGCTCGACCTTCTCTTTAGCCAGTGCGCGGTCACGATCGAGATCCGCATTGTTAATGCGGCCGAGGCCGAAGCGGTCGACGGCGTAGCGTGCGGCCTCGACGCCGCCGCGGCGATCGAGGTGATACCAGCCGTTGACGTACGCGATCAGCTCCAGCGAACGGCCCTTCTCATCGGTCGTGTAGTTCTTCCACGACAGCCCGTCGGCGCGCAGCCACAGTGCGAAGTTGTTCTTGCCCTGCCCGCGCGGATCGTCGATCAGGATCGTGCCGCCGCGCTTCGCCGGCAGCGTGATGCCGCAGACAGCCAGCACTTCATCCGGCCGATCGTCGAGGTGCCGCTTGACGTCCTCGAAGCCCTGTTTGGTGCGAAGGTCGATGCTCACGCCTTCACCTGCTGCAGCACGATCGTGAGCGCTTCGTCGACCTCGTTGCCGTCCTCTCGGCGCTGTTCGACCTCGTCGCGGGCGTATTTGATATTGGCACGCGTGAGGCCGAGCGCGCGGCCGAGCTCGGCGTTGCCGACCTGCAGCTCGACGGCCGTCAGGTAGATCGCCATTTGCCGGATCCGGGCGGCCGCCAGCCACTGCGCATTGAACGGTCGCTGCACCGAAAAGTCAGTAGCCAACAAGGTCGGGACGTCGAAGTTGAGATGGCGCGCGAGATGCTGCATCAGCAGGCGATGATACGAGGCGACAACCTGGGCCGGTTTCGGCGGGCGCGACGCGTCGAGCGCCGCGTTGAGCTTGGCCAGCGTCGACGGCATCGGGGCGCGGGCGCCGCGGCGGAGATCCCGCCACGTCCAGACGCTGACGTTGGCGAGCCTGGCGAACTGATCGTGCGCCATGCCGGCGGCCTCGCGGCGGCGGTTGATGACGACGATACGCGGATCGACGCTTGACGAAGCAGAGGGTGCGGCCACGATCCGGCGAATTTGCTTAAGGCTTGACGAAGCAGAGGGCGACACCACGCTTGACGAAGCAGAGGGCGCGATCCATCGCGGGTCCTTTGCGAGATCCGTATCGTCGATGATGTCGAGCTGGTCCGTCATCAGAAGCTGTCATCCTTTTGTGTAGTTGCGGCGGCGGTCGCTTCATTGTCGGCGTTCATGTCAGCGAGCACGTCAGACAGCAGCTTGTCGAAATTGTCCGGCGTGACGCCGAGCTGCGGCAGCCGCGACGTCTCGGCCTGGTCCTGCTTCCAGTCGGGCCGGTGATCGACGGATAGCTGCTTGTGCGGCGTGACCCCCGCTGGTTCAGCTCATCTACGACGAGATCGCACAGACGCTCCCTTGCATCGGAAAATCGATCGCCGTAACGGGCCAGGCCGGATCGTTCATACCGCGCATGCAGCGCAGCCTTCTTGAACTCGCTGAACAGGTCGTCATTCCCAATCGCATCTGTCGGATAGCTCATCGACGGAAACGCGCCGTATTGATTGGGATGCGCTGTCACGTAGGTCTTTTCGGTCAGCCGCCACTGCACAGCGAAGCCGTTGATCGTGCGCTGCGTGTACCAACTTGCGTTCAGGTTTCTGGTCATCGCTCACCTTCCGGCCGTTGAGAGCTAGATAGCGGTACAGGAAGTCGGATCGACTTAAGTCGCTCGCGATGCTTCCGGGCGGTCGATGCTGATCGCGCATCCATCATTTCGAGGCAGTTTGTGCCGTCATCGACCCATAGATCGCCAGCACAGCCGACCACCATCAAATGCGAATAAGGTCGCCCGATCATTGCTTCCTTGAGGAACCGCTTTAAATGCCGGGTGTCGAACGGCCCCTTGCGGGATGGCACGCAGCCTGGGTCGGTGATGATCACCCAACTCTTGAATGTGTCTCGCGCCATGCAAAGCGCTGTGATCTCGCGGCAATGGCAGCCGTGCGGATTACGACAATGACCGTTGACCTTGTTCGTGTCTTCGCAGGTCCAGGCGTGCGCATGCGACACGGCTTTCGTCGGCGATTGTCGGGTTTCGTCGGTCACAGCTGCACCGGATAGCCGATCTCGGCCGACTTCGCGTTGAACACTTCGGCAGCGGCATCGGCAATCGTGAAGCCGCAGGACTGCGCCAGCAGATCCAGATAAACAAACACGTCGCCAAGCTCCTTGCGCAGCTGATCGCGCAGTTCGGCCTCGGAAACCTTGTTGCCCGGCACACCGTCGCGGTACCTGTTGAGCTTCTTGACGACGTTGGCGGCTTCGCCAAGCTCGCCGAGCGTTGCGGTCATCCAGTCTGACGTAGACCAGCCCTGCAGCGGGTGGTTGAAGCCCTGCGGGCTCTGGCATCGATCGAGATTGGCCGCGCTGAACTCTCGAAAAGTCATCGCGGCGGCACCCGCCGATTGCCGCAGTGGCGGCTTGGGGCAGCCGCCGCTGAAGCCGTGAAATTTGAACATCTGTTCGTCCGCCGGCATCGGCTCGCCGCAGAGTTCGCAATGTGTAGGCATGGTCATTCTCCGGTTGGTGATGAAGGTGTCGGCCGCTGACAGGTCGATAGCTGCTCAACCTTGCCCGTGATGAAGTAGCGGACAGGGAATGCGCCTTCGTCGCGGGCGCGCATGAACTCCTTGCCGCACGTGCAGCGGCGACCCTTGGTGTCGACGCAGAAGGCGTTGACGTCCCAATTTATGCCGTCCTCCAGCCGCAAGCCGGTAAGCGCCCGCGACGCGTGGTTTACCCAATCGTCGAAGGTGTCGAACTGGCCTAGCCACTCGGGCACGAAGCCCACGAGCGGCGTCGGGTTCTGCCACGGTCTAGATCGTTCGCGGCTCATGCTGCAACGTCCTGTTCGTCGTCAGCAGCCGACAGCATGATGATGCGGTTGCTCACGCTATGCGACGTGCGCGGAATGCCAAATTTTTCGACCAGGGCTTCGGCGATCGCGGACATCGATTTGCCCTCGACGCGCAACGCGAGCATGAACCTGTCGTGATCCGGGGAGTATGGATTGATGGTGACGCCGTTGCGGGTATATGCCCGCTGCCGGTAGCTAGCGGGCTTCTTCTGCAGGATGCCGCGCGTGAGCATGAACCAGTAGACGGTGCCATGCTTCAGATTAAGTTGCTGCGCGATCTTGCCTGCGCTGGGCTTCTTCATCGCCGCGGCCAGCTCATCGATCTTGTCGCGCAGTTCTTCCGTCAATACTGTTCCGCCTCGCATTTAACTACCCTCCGGCCGGTGAGTGCTGGTTAGCTGCCGCAGATAGCGCCCCAAGAACTTCAATCGCTCGCGGCGCGAGAACGTCTGCAGCTTCGCTTCGATCTCGGCGATTTCCTGTTCGACCTGCTCGCGCGTCATGGCGTCGGCCTCCGGCGCATTTCGAGCGCGCGGCCGAAGTCGGCGCGGATGTCGGGCAGGATGATGCCGATGATGCGGAAATACACTTGCGCCCGCTCGGCGCCGTGGATCTGGATCGCCGCGCCGGCTTCCACCAGCGCGCCCATCAGCAGCATCGCATAGGCATGGATCACGCGGCCGTCGGGCGCGGCCTGGTCGAGGTGGCGCGCCACATCGCCGGACAGTTGCGTCAGAAATTCCTCGGTGCCGGGCGCGTGCAGCCGCAGCGCGTTCTCGCTCGCGATGATCAGCCGGTGCAGCGTGGTGCATTGATCGCTCATGCTGCCCCGCCGTTCTTGAGATCCTGAAAATTGGCGGTCCAGCGCACCACGAGGCTTTCCGGCAGGCCGGTGTGGTCGGCGATCGAGCAGGTGTCGAAGCGCGACATCCACATCGCGATGACGTCGCGGTAGCGCTTGAGCTGGTCGCGGGTGACGCCGGTCATGCCGCTACCTCGCCTTGCGCCTTGGCGCGGTGATACCAGACCACGACACAGACCCGGTGCGCCGGCTCCACCATGTCGTGTACGATCTCGCGGTCGGGGTTGCGGTCGCGCCAGCGCGTGATCTCCCGCGCCGCGATCTGCTGCACCACCGGCGGCCAGTCCTCGATCTTGCTGCCGCCGGTCTCGAATTCGTGCAGCGAGACATGCACGCTGCATTCGTTGCAGCCCTTCAGATCGGGCTTGGCTGTGGCCGGCGTCGGGCTCGGGAGCGGACAGGAGGTCATGGTTCAGCTCGCAGCCAGGCGCGCGGCCTGCAGGACGATGGCGACGATGCTGGCGGCCAGCACGACCGCCAGGACGGCGCCGAACCGGGCGATGTCGAAGCGCTGGTCGGCGGACAGGTCGAAGGAATTCACGCGATCACGCTTCATCGGAGGCCTCCTGCTCTAAAGTTTCGATGAGAGATTTCAGCTGTCGCTTGGCGGCATTGACGTCGAGCTGCTTGCGATAGCGGGTGAACCAAGCCGGCCGGGCGTCGCCCATCAGGGCGAACAGGACATCGCGGCCCATGTCCGAGCGCAGCAGCGCGGTCAGCAGCTCGACGTTTTCGGGGCGCTGGCCGCACAGCATTTTTTCGCAGGTCGAGATCGGCACATCGGTCAGAATGTGCAGCTGGACCGCGGGCTTGGACTTCGGCAGCAGGCCCTGCACTTTCTGCATGACCGGCGAAATCGGTTGCCGGGTTGGGCGTTTCGATTGCCGGTTCCGGCAATGGCCGTTTTTGGCGTCGACGCGCGACGGCGCTACGGTGCCGCTCATGAGATCACCTGTTCTGAAATCGGCTGCTGTTCAGCCGCGCGCGGCCCGACACCGACCCAGTCGTTCGGGGTCACCAGGCCTGCGGTCTCGACGAAGATTTTCGCCATGGTGTCGTTGTCGGGCTCGCGCTCGCCGGCCCGGTAACGACGGATGGCTTCGCCCGATTTGCCGACCTTCTCACCGAAGGCGGCGTTGGACGTGCCGGTCATGATCATCCAGTCTGAAAAGGTCATGACAAAGCAACAACACCAAAACGGTGTTGATTCGCAAGAGGTAAAACACCTTTTTGGTGTTAGATATTCACACCAAATTGGTGCCTTTCATCATTCCATGAAGGGGAAATTTCCAAACGGGTTGGCCGAGGCCATCAAAATCCGCCAGATCAGCCAGGCTGCACTGGCCGAAGCGGCCGGCACGTCGCAGCAGCAGATCGGCAAGCTGGTCAACGGCGAGCGCGAGATGACAGCCTTGTGGGCTGACAAACTCGCCGGCCCGCTCGGTACATCTCCGGAGGCGCTGGTGTTCCCGGGCCTGCGCCGCACGCGGGTGCCTCTGGTGTCATGGGTCAGCGCCGGCAAGATGGGCCAGCAGGATGGCGTGCGACGCGCCGACGTGAAGAAATACGTGATGGCGCCGGATCTGCCGCGCGGCGACTGGATCGTCCTCGAGGTCCAGGGCGATTCGATGGACCGCATCGCGCCAGACGGCTCGCTGATCTTCGTGAACATCGCCGACCAGGAGCCGGTGAACGACAAGTTCTACGTATTCCACGCCGCCGACACCGGCGACACGACCTTCAAGCGCTACCGACATGGCCCGCCGCCGCGCCTGCAGCCCTATTCCACCAACCCGGACCACGAAACGATCCAGGCGACCGAAGGCCTTGGCGTGATCGGCCGCGTCGGCCGCGTTCTGACGAACCTTTCGTAGGGCTTACGACACCGCTTTGGTGCCGATAGTTGACCCTACACCAAATTGGTGTATCACTGTTTCATGTGAAACACCATTTTGGAGAGTTCTATGGCCTCTAATCGCCGCCCCCGGCGCATGCCCGGCGTTACCCGTATCCCGCCCGTCATCACCGTCTCAAAGCTAATCGACACCTGCGTCGTCGCCCCGCGCTGCGCGATGGACGCCACCACAGCGACCCGCCAGATGGCGTCCGACATGCGCGAGGCCGCCTATCGCGAAGGCGGCCTGACGCACGACGGGTTGATGCTGCTCGGGTACAGCGACGACCAGATCGCCACGCTGGTAAAGCCCGCCCGCGCGCTCGCCGACCAGATGGCGTCGGTCTGATGGCAGCGCTTCGCACATGCCGCGTCTGCGGTCGCGGCGAAGCCGATGGCGTGCAGTGGCTCGCCGTGCCGCACGACAGCCTCTGCGACGGCTGCGCCGCAGCCGCCCCGCACGTCATCAGCATGACGCTGACCCGCAACGACCACGGCCCGGCGTTCTCGCGGGCCAAGTGCCGCTGCGGCATGCTCGACGTGTCGGTGCCACGGACATCGACGGCGGGGCGCAATCGCCAGACCCGCCTGATCCGCGAGCACTGGCAGGCCGTGGTGGCCAACTCCATCCGGGCTGTCGCGTGATGGCCCGCGCGCACGCCGAACAGGCACCCGCCATCCGCCCCGTGCGCGCGGTGTTGATCAACATGCTCGGCACCACCGAGGCGATCATCACCATGGTGGTCGCCGACGAGATGCCGAAGGTCGTGATGCTCGACGGCGACCCGTATCTACTCGACGCCGGCAAAGCCGACGTCACCTACGTCCAGCATCGCCCCTTCCGCGCCGACGGGAACCTCAGGTCATGACCGACAACCAGGTCAACGAGCTCATGCTGCTGCTCGGCATCGTCATCGTCGCCGGCTTTCTCTGGCGCGCGATGCGGAGGAGCTGACGTGCTGACCCCCTACATCGCGGCCGACGTCGCCGACGGAAACTTCTGATGTCTATTGAAACCAGCGATCCTATCAATACGGCGATCCACGCGATGCTCGATCGCATGGTCAGGACCGACGCAGCCGAACGCGACAAGGTCCGCGCCGAGATCAGGCAGCACGGCACATGGTGGGCAGCCGCCGAGATCCTTCGCCTGCGCCGCGACGTCGCCCGTATCCGCGCCGAACTTCGCAAGGTGACCTGATGTACCTGAAACCCTACACCGCGACCGACGTCGCCCAGGCGCTCGGTATCAGTGCCGACACCCTCTACCGCACCCGGGAAACCCGCCATTTGCGCGACGGCCTGCCGCGGCCGATCTGCGAGCGCGGACCGCTGAAATTCGAGCGCACCGGCTTTGATGCCTGGCTGACGCGCCACCACCCGATGCGCCCGCCAGCGCCCGCCAACGACCCGCTGCCGCCACCGGATTCCAATACCGACGAGGAGCACCGGCGCGATCTGGCGCGTGCATATGCCCCGGAGAACTATCGACACGCGCGCTGATTGCGCTAGGCTTGCCACTTCCGACCGACCCGGAGCCCTCCCATGACCGTCAAGCTTCGCTATATCAAATGGCGCGAGGGCCGCCCGCGGCTCACCCATGGCCCCCGTGAGCGCGCCATGGGCCTGCTCGACCGCGACCTCATCGACCCCGACACCGGCCGCTGGCTGACCTACGAACAGGCCAAGGAGGTTTCCGACAAGCACGCGGCCGAGGTGGCGCGGCTGCGCTCGATCGGCGCCCGCGCGCTGCCGCCGAAGCCGGCGCGGATCGGCACCGTCGAGGATCTGCTAGAGGACTGGCTGGCGTCGCAGGACGTCCGCAAGCTGGCGCCGTCATCGATCGCTTCCTACCGCAAGGCGTCGCGGGCCATCATCTTCCGCCCAGAGAGCCGCGAGCAGGCCGCCGATCGCCGCAAGCGCGAGCGCGCGGCGGCCGTCCTCGGCGTCACGGTGCCGGAGCGCGAGCGCGAGCGCATCGCCTCCGCCACGCCGTCGTCGATCCAGCCGCCGGAGATGCGCGCGCTGTTCAACTACCTCAAGAGCGTGCGCGGCCACCACATGGCGCTGGCGGCGATCGCAGCGCTGTCGGCCGCCTTCTCCTGGGGACGCGAGAGCGCGAAGTGGCGGTTGAAGACGAACCCGCGCATCGACATGCAATTCGACCGCCCGGCCGGCCGCGTGGTGATGATCACGATGGAGGAGTTCACGGCGCTGGTGGCCGCGGCCGACGCCATGGGCCGCGCCTCGATCGGCGACGCGATCTATCTCGGCCTGTTCACCGGACAGCGCCAGACCGACCGACTGGCGCTCAGGGACGAAGGCCTGCAGCACGGCCGCCGGCACTTCCGCCAGAGCAAGACCGGCGCGCTGGTGGCGATCAAGGAAACGCCACAGCTCGCCGAACGTCTTGCCGGCGCCAAGGCCCGCGTGGCGGCCCTCAAGCTGCGGCTCGGCCTGCGAGAGATGCCCGACACCATCGTGGTCGATGAGAACACCGGCAAGCCGTACAACGAGCACACCTACCGGCACCTGTTCGCCGAGATCCGCGACCTTGCGATCAAGGGCCACGGCGACGTTGCCCCCTGCCCGACGCTGGCCTTCACCAACGAAAACTCCGGCGCGCCGGACTTCAAGCACGACCAGGATCTGCGCGACACCTGCGTCATGCTGCTCGATCGCTCCGGCTCCGATCTGATGTCGATCTGCGACGTCACTGGCCACAGCTACCAGTCGGCGCAGATGATCATGAAGCACTACCGCGCCCGCAATCCAGAGCGCGCCGATGCTGCCATCGACCGGCTTGTTGCCTTCATCAGCACGACGGAATTCGGACAGCGAAATAGCTGAAAAGTCGCACGGTGCGACTTCTATGCGACTTCTGTTCTCGGTTTGATTTTCGGAGGTTTTCTTAAAACCCTTGCCTGTCAAAGGCTTGGGTGGTGGGCGCACCAGGGCTCGAACCTGGGACCCGATGATTAAGAGTCATCTGCTCTACCAACTGAGCTATGCGCCCGGAACCAGTCCGGAAGTCCACATCCCCTTGGGGACGGCGTCGTTTAGCAAAGCGATTCCAGGATGTCCAGCAAGCTGGTGAAGATTATCCGGCGTCGTCACAAAAACTGCACGAAAACGAAAAAGCCGCTGAAAATCAGCGGCTTCGTCGTGTGGAAAAGTCGATGGAAGAGCGCCTTTACATGCGCTCGGGGCCGGGACCGCGATCATGGTCCATGCCGCGGCCCGGCCGGTCGCGATCCATGCCGCCGCGCTCGTCGTCGCGGTCGCCCATGCGGTCCATGCGATGCTCGAAGCCCCGGTGGCGCATGCCCTCGCGGCCGCCGGAGCGGCCTCCGTCCATGTGGGTCAGGATGGCCAGCCGGCGCTTCTGGCCGTCATCGAGGGTCTTGTAGAGCGGATCGGCGGTCTCGGCGATCTTCTTCAGTGCGGCTGCCGTGGCGGCCATGGTGTCGGCGCGCTGCTGCAGCCGGACCACCGGATTGTCCGGGGTCTGCGGGCCCTTCGATTCGTCCTGGCGCTCGGCCATCCGGGCATTGGCGCGGTCGATCCGCAGCTTGGCGAAGTCCTTCGCGGCGGCTTCCACCGGCGGCCACAACTTTTCCTGGTCCGGGGTCAGCTTCAGCCCGGCATGCACCGCGGCGATGCGCGCGTCGGCGAAGGCGGCGCGATCTTCCGGATTCATCCGGGCGTGGTGGTGATGCCACGGACGGTGCTGGGCATAGACGGCGGTGGAGCCGGCAAGCACGAGAACGGCGGCGCTGGCGAGCAAAATCTTCTTCATGCGAACCTCCATGGAAAGCTGCCTGAGGATGAGCGCCCCTGCCCGCGCCTTCAACTTAAGCTTTGGACAGAAAGCGCTCTGTTACCAAGATGTAATGCTGCGCCACCGCTCACAGCATGCCGAGGGTTCGCGGCAGCCACAGCGACAGTTCGGGCACATAGGTCACGACACCGAGGAAGGCGATCATGGTGATCAGCCACGGCAGCACCGCGATGGTCAGTTCGGTGATGCCCATCTTGGCGATGCCGGAGGCCACGTAGAGATTGAGGCCGACCGGGGGATGGCACATGCCGACCTCCATGTTGACCACCATCAGGATACCCAGATGCACCGGATGGATGCCGAGCTTGACCGCCACCGGAAACAGGATCGGCGCCATGATCAGCACGATCGACGTCGCCTCCATTACATTGCCGGCCACCAGCAGCAGCACGTTGACGATCAGCAGGAAGATCACCCAGTTGACGCCGATGCTGGTGATCCAGTTGGCGATCTGCTGCGGGATATTCTCGTTGGCCATCAGGAACGAGAACAGCACCGCATTGGTGATGATGTAGAGAATCATCGCGCTCATGTTGGCGGAGGACAGCAGCACCTTGGGCACGTCCTTCAGCGACATGTCCCTGTAGACGAACACCGCGATGACGAAGGCATAGACCGCGCTGACCGCAGCGGCCTCGGTCGGCGTAAACCAGCCGGCATAGATGCCGCCCAGCACCACCAGGATCAGCAGCAGGCCCCAGATGCAGCGGCGGAACGCGACCCAGCGCTGCGCCCAGCTGGCGCGCGGCAGCCGCGGATAGTCGTTCTTCCAGGCGCGATAGAAGGTGGTGAAGCCGAGCAGCGTCGCCAGCATGATGCCGGGGATCACGCCGGCCATGAACAACTGCCCGACCGAGGCCGACGACACCCGTGCGCCCGACGGGTCGAGCGCCACGCTGCCGCCGGTGGCCACCGAATACACCACCATGACGATGGACGGCGGGATCAGGATGCCCAATGCGCCCGAAGTGGTGATGACGCCGGCGCCGAACTGTTTTGGAAATCCCTGCCGCACCATGGCCGGCATCATGATCGAGCCGATGGCGATCACCGTGGCCGGCGACGAGCCGGACACCGCGGCGAACAGCGCGCAGGCCATCACCGCGGCGAGGCCGAGGCCGCCATACCAGTGCCCAACCATCGAGGTGGCAAAATTGATCATGCGGCGGGCGACGCCGCCATGGGTCAGGAAATTGCCGGCGAGGATGAAGAACGGGATCGCCATGATCTCGAAGTTCTCGATGCCGGTGAACAGCTTCAGCGCCACCGACTCGATCGGCACCGAAGTCATCAGGAAGATGAACGACAGCACGGTGAGGCCCAGCGCGATGGAGATCGGCATGCCGGTCAGCATCAGCGCGACCAGCAGCGCGAAGATCATGGCGCTGCTCATCGGACGGCTCCCGCGTTGCCGACAACGGGCGCTTCGACCTCGATGCCCTCCACGTAAGCGTGGTCATGGTGCGGCAGTTCGTTGTCGCGCCAGTAGTGCCAGGCGACCTGCAGGAAGCGGAAGCACATCAGGTAGGAGCCGAGGGGAATGCAGAGGTAGACGATCCAGCTCGGCAGCTCCATGTCGGGGGTGACCTGGTCGGTCTGCATCAGGCCGTAGACGAATTTGGCGCCCATCGAGCCGATCACCGCGGTGAAGAACGCGCCGCAGAACAGGCCGAACAGGATGGTGGCCTTGCGCCAGCGCGCGTCGAGCTGGTTGACCAGCACGTCGACGCCCACATGGATTCCGGTGCGCACGCCATAGGCCGCACCGAACTTGGCCATCCACACGAACATGTAGATGCACAGCTCCTGCGCCCAGGACAGGTTGATGGGAAACAGGAAGGGATAGAAGAACGGAATGCCGACCAGATAGCGGTGCACCACCGCGATGAAGATGATCACCGTGGCGGCGCCGATCAGACAGGTGATCAGGGTTTCCTCAAGCCGGTCGAGGATGCGCAGAAACATCAATTCCCCCAGTAGAAAAACGCAGAGCGATCACGAAGGATGGTCTTCCCGGACGCGCTGCAGCGTTCTTCACGCTGCTGCGCAGATCCGGGATCCGGGCTTCTTGGCAACAACCGGGACCCCGGATCTGCAGCGCACCACGCTGCAAGAGCAGCGCGCTGCGCAGCATCCGGGGAACGGCCCTCAGTTCGTGGTGCCGCGGGTTTCCTTGAGGAATTCCTCGATCAGCGGCTTGCCGACGCGGCCGGCGACGTCGTTGTAGACCGGCTCCACGGCCTTGCGCATGGCCGCGTCCTGCTCCGGCGTCAGCGTCACCAGTTCGGTCTTGCCGGACTTCTTCATCTCGGCCAGCGCGTCGTCGTTTTCCTTGGCCGACTGGCCGTTGCCATAGGCGGTGGCTTCCTTCATCGCCTTCTCGAGCTGGGCTCGGGTATCGGCGGGGATGCCGTCCCAGAACTTCTTGTTCACCACCACCACGTAGCCGATGTAGCCGTGATTGGTCAGCATGGTGTACTTCTGCACCTCGTGCATCTTCTGGGTGTACATGTTGGAGGCCGTGTTTTCCTGGCCATCGACCACGCCGGTCTGCAGCGCCTGGTACACTTCCGAGAACGCCATCACCTGCGGGATCGCGCCGAGCGCGCGGAACTGGGCTTCCAGCACCTTGGACGACTGGATGCGGAACTTCATGCCGCGATAGTCGGCCGGCGCCAGCAGCTTCTTGTTGGCGCTCATCTGCTTGAAGCCGTTGTCCCAATAGGCCAGGCCCGTCATGCCCTTGGCATCCAGCAGCTTGAGCAGCCGCGCGCCGAGCGGGCCGTCGGTGACCTTGCGCAGGGTGGCGAGGTCCGGAAGGATGTAGGGCAGATCGAACACCTCGAATTCCTTGATGCCGATCGGGCCGAACTTGGAATTCGAGGGCGCCAGCATCTGCACGGCACCGAGCTGCAGCGCCTCGAGCTCTTCCTTGTCCTTGTAGAGCTGGGAGTTCGGATAGACCTCGACCTTGACCTTGCCGTCGGTGTATTTCTCGGCGAGTTCCTTGAATTTTTCCGCCGCCAGGCCCTTCGGCGTGTTCGGCGCCACCACGTGGCTGAACTTGATGACGATCGGCGCCTGCGCCGCAGCCGGTGCAATCAATGCGAGCGCCGCGACCGACGCCGCTGCCAGGATCAACTTGCGCATGTTTCTCTCCCAATGACGTAGCGGGACTCATTGAACGGTCCCACGCTTGTATGCCAGTTGCAGCAATACAGAGAAGCGACCGCAAATGCCATTGCCCGTTCGCAGGGGTCCGCGCAAATTCTTGCTGCAACGCAAAACGCGGCGCCGGGGCGCCGCGTTTTCGATCTTCTCAAAAATTTCCCGAAATGTATGACTTCACCTCTCCCCGCATGCGGGGAGAGGTCGGAGCCGAGCGTGAGCGAGGCTTCGGGTGAGGGGGAGCCGGAGAGGCTCTCGGACTCCCCTCACCCGACTCGAATGCACTTCGCGCCTTCGCGTTGACCTCTCCCCGCAAGCGGGGAGAGGTCAAGCAAGAGTCGCCTCAGCTCACTCCGCCGCCGTGACCTGCGGCATGTCGCGCTGGTGCTTCATGACGATCTTGTTCAGCGCACCAAGATAGGCCTTGGCCGACGCCACCAGCGTATCGGGATCGGCAGCGCGCGCGGTCATCGAGCGGCCCTCGTGGGCCAGCCGCACCGAGACTTCTGCCTGCGCGTCGGTGCCCTGGGTGACGGCATGAACCTGGTACAGCTCCAGCTTGGCCTCGTGCGGCACCAGCGCCTTGATGCAGTTGAACACCGCGTCCACCGGACCGTTGCCCTCGGCTTCCTCGATCTTGATCACGCCATCGATGTTCAGTTTCATCGTGGCGCGCTGCGGGCCATGGGTGCCGGCGATCACCGTCAGCGACGCCAGCTTGATGCGGTCGTGCGCGGCGGTCATTTCCTGGTCGACCAGCGCTTCCAGATCCTCGTCGTAGATGTCCTTCTTGCGGTCGGCCAGCGCCTTGAAGCGGATGAAGGCGTCTTCCAGCTGGTTGGCGCCGAGCTTGTGGCCCATCTCCTCCAGCTTGTGGATGAAGGCATGGCGGCCGGAATGCTTGCCCATCACCAGCGAGGTCTGCTTCACGCCCACCGTCTCCGGCAGCATGATCTCGTAGGTCTGGGCGTTCTTCAGCATGCCGTCCTGATGGATGCCGCTCTCATGGGCGAAGGCGTTGCGGCCGACGATGGCCTTGTTGTACTGCACCGGGAACGAGGTCGCCGCCGAGACCACCTTCGACGCACGTGTCAGCATGGTGGTGTCGATCTTGTTCCAGTAGGGCAGCTTGTCATTGCGCACCCGCATGGCCATCACGACTTCTTCCAGCGCGGCGTTGCCGGCGCGCTCGCCGATGCCGTTGATGGTGCATTCGATCTGCCGCGCGCCGCCGCGGATGCCGGCCATGGAGTTGGCGACGGCCATGCCGAGGTCGTTGTGGCAATGCACCGAGAACACCGCCTTGTCAGAATTCGGCACGTTCTCGCGCACCCGCTTGAACAGGTCGTAATATTCCTCCGGCACCGAATAGCCGACGGTGTCGGGAATGTTGATGGTGGTGGCGCCGGCCTTGATGGCGGATTCGACGCAGCGGCACAGGAAATCGAATTCGGTGCGGGTGCCGTCTTCGGACGACCACTCCACGTCGTCGGTGTGGTTGCGCGCGCGCGTCACCGACGAGATCACCAGGTCGTGGACCGCATCGGGCTCCATCTGCAGCTTGAACTTCATGTGCACCGGCGAGGTGGACAGGAAGGAATGGATACGGCCGCGCTTGGCCGGCTTGATCGCCTCGGCGCAGCGGTCGATGTCCTTGGCGCCGGCGCGCGACAATCCGCAGATCACCGAGTTCTTGCTGCGTTTGGCGATTTCGTGGACCGCCTCGAAGTCGCCGTCGGAGGCGATCGGGAAGCCGGCCTCGATGACGTCGACGCCCATGTCGTCCAGCATCGCAGCGATGTCGAGCTTTTCCTCGAAGGTCATGGTGGCGCCGGGGCACTGCTCGCCGTCGCGCAGGGTGGTGTCGAAAATGATGACGCGGTCCTTGTCGGACACTGTGGTGCTGGTCATGGAGAAAATCCTTTGGTCGGGGCGCCGCTGTCAGGGCGCTGAAGGGAGCTGGTTGATCTCACGGTCCCCTGAGTGCCCAGGCCAAAAAGGCCCAGACGGCGCTCAGGGGCAGATAAGAAGAAGCAGCCCGCCGAGAAGGGTGGACAGCAGCGCAGCCGGAATCGCTTCGGCACCAGCGGCAATCGCCACCGTCCCGTGAACTCCAACATTTTCGCTGCGAATCAGCATTGCCACACCTTCAGACCGCATCCTCGACCCAAACCATTGAGAGTTCGTTGCCGATTGCGCGTCTGATGCCGTTGTAAACGCAAAATGTGGCAGGCCGCAACGGGTAAAGAAGGGCAGGAAGACTGACCTTTCTTCACCCTCCCCTGCAGGGGGAGGGTCGATCGGCAGGCGCGGAGCGCGTGCTGATCGGGGTGGGGTGGCGGCGCGGAGGTTCGGCAATGAGACCCACATCTGCAGTGTCACCCCACCCCGGTATGCGTCATGCTGCGCATGCCGCACACCGACCCTCCCCTCCAGGAGAGGGTAAGCCACATCGCGAGGACATCCATGACCAGCTTCTTGAAAGGCCTGTCGGCCTTCCCGATCACCCCGGCCGATGCCAGCGGCAAGGTCGATCTTTCGGCACTCGCGCGGCTGCTGGCACCGCTGGTCGCGGCCAAGGTCGATTCCATCGGGCTGCTCGGCTCGACCGGCACCTACCCGTTCCTGTCCCGCGCCGAGCGCCGCCGCGCGACGGATGCGGCGCTGGAAGAAATCAACGGCACTATCCCGGTGCTGGTCGGCATCGGCGCGCTGCGCACCGACGAGGCCATTGCGCTGGCGCAGGACGCCAAGGCCGCTGGCGCCTCCGCCGGGCTGCTGGCGGCGGTGTCCTACACGCCGCTCACCGAGACGGAAGTATATGAACATTTCTCCGCCGTCGCCGCCGCGAGCGGCCTGCCGATCGTGATCTACGACAATTTCGGCACCACGCATTTCCGATTCACGCCGGAACTGATCGGCCGCATCGCGCGCATTCCCCACGTTGTGTCGGTGAAAGCCACGGCCCCGACGCCCGATCTCGTCGCCGATAACCTGAAGCAATTGCGCGCTGCCGTGCCGTCAGGTTTCTCGGTCGGCTATGCCGGCGATTGGAACGCGACCGAAGCGCTGATCGCGGGCGGCGACGCCTGGTACAGCGTCGCCGCGGGCCTGTTTCCCGGGCCGTGTCTGGCCATCGTGCGCGCCGCGCAGGCCGGCGATGCCGCCGAAGCCCGCCGGCTCAATGCCGCCATGCAGCCGCTGTGGGAGCTGTTCAAGGAATTCTCCAGCCTGCGTGCAATGTATGCAGCAGCCGATATCATCGGCATCAGCGATGCACCGCCGCCGCGCCCGATCCTGCCCTTGCCGGACACGGCGAAGCGCAAGATTGCGCAGACGCTCGAAGCTTTGGAACTGAGCTGAATCCGCTCAGGTCTTCAATTTCGTCGACGCCTTGTCCGCCAGCGCTTTCTTCATCTCGGAACGGGCGCTGGTGCCACGCTTGCTCTCGTTTTGCAGCGCCGCACGAACGACCTTGAATTCCTCCTGCGACGCCTTGTCGACCTTTGGAAAGTGCAGATCGAGCTTCTCCAACGCGGCGACGATGGCCGAACTGATCACCAGCCGGCTGAACCATTTGTGGTCCGCGGGCACCACGATCCAGGGCGCCGCCGGGCTCGACGTATGGCGGATCATGTCCTGATAGGCCGCCTGGTACTTGTCCCACAGCGCGCGTTCGGCGACGTCGGCCATGGAGAACTTCCAGTTCTTCGACGGCTCGTCGAGACGATCGAGGAAGCGCTTGCGCTGCTCTTCTTTCGACACGTTGAGAAAGAACTTCAGCACCACGGTGCCGTTGCGGGCGAGGTAGCGCTCGAACGCCGAAATGTCCTCGAAGCGTTCGCGCCAGATGTTCTTTGTAACCAGCGACGGCGGGATCTTCTGCTTCGCCAGGATTTCGGGATGCACCCGGACCACCAGGCACTCCTCGTAATAGGAGCGGTTGAAGATGCCGATACGCCCGCGCTGCGGGAGGTCGATGGTGTGTCGCCACATGAAATCATGGTCGAGTTCGTTGCTCGACGGCTGCTTGAAGGAGGTCACCTCGCAGCCCTGCGGATTGATCCCTTCGAACACCGCCTCGATGGCGCTGTCCTTGCCGGCGGCATCCATGCCCTGGAAGATCAGCAGCAGCGACCAACGGTCCTGCGCGTAGAGTTTTTCCTGCAACTCGCGCATCCGGCCGCGGTTGGCCGCCAGCAATTTCTGCGCTTCGTCCTTGCTGAGATCCCCCTTCTCGCCAGGCTTATGCGCCTTGAGGTGAAACTCCTTCGCTCCGTCGATGCGGAATGGATCGACATAGGCCTTCAACGAGGCTTTGGACGTCTTGTCGTTCATGGTCGATGGAACTCCCGGCTGCTGGGTGCAACGCTACCGCGCGCGGCAGCGCCGCGCCAGATGGCCTGCGTCAGGCCGCCGCCCATTGGGCTGCGAGAAACGCGGTGACGAAGGCCGGCATGGTCGATCTGAAATCGTCGACGCCGCGTACCAGATGGATGGCGCAGAGTTCGGGCATCTCCTGCCGCGCCAGTTCGGCCTGCAGCCGCGCCTGCAAGGCGTCGCCGGTCATGTCCACGTCGAGCAGGCGCATCATCGCCACCGAAAACGGCGTCACGACGCAGTCCCAGTGGTCGCCCTGACGGTAGTCGGCCACGGTCAGGCCGATCTCCTCTTCAACTTCGCGGACCACGCTGCCGGCGATATCGACCACCTTGCCCTTGAGATCGCTGAGGTCCGGCGTGCCGGACGCAAAATAGATCCTGCCGGCATTGGAGGTATGCGCGCCCATTTCGCCGAGCACAAAGGCGCCGTCGCGGCTGCGCACCGCGCCCATGCCGAAACCGTTGAATACGTCGCGATCGGGAAAGCCCCAATCGCGCCAGGCGAGAAAGCTGGCGAAATCGGTTTCGAAACAATCGGCGCTGAAGCAGTCCGGAGTGAAGCGCGCGTTGCGCCCGAGCAACACGCGACCATTGAACATCTGCGGCTTCTCGGCCTGCTTCAGCGCAAAGTGCGTATCGATCTCGGCGCGCCGGTCATGGGCGAATGGCCAGGACCAGTCGCCGCGGGTCAGGTCGAGCGTCCCGACCCGGTGGATGACCGGCGCGGTCATCGCAGGCGTCTACTTGGCATTGGTCCCCGACGTCTTGCCGGCCTGGTCGACATATTTGTTGGTCCAGGTCTTGCTCACATCGATGTTCGCCTTGGCGATCTCCGGCGAACTCTCGCTGAAAACGGCGAGCACGGCGGCCGCGCCCTTCGGATCCATCTTGCCATCCAGCGAATACATCGGAATCGTGTTCTTCAACGCGGCAAGATACAGCGCCTTGTCCTTGCCGACGATGCCTTCGGGCATCTTGGCCATGATCTCTTCCGCCGAATGGCTATGGATCCAGGTCAGCGTATTGACGATAGCATTGGTCAGCGCCTGCACTTCCTTGTCGTGCCCGGCAACCCAGGCGGCGGTGCTATACAGCGCGCCGCCGGGATAGTCGCCGCCGAACACGTCCAGCGTATCCTTCTGCGTGCGCGTGTCGCTGAGGATCCGCAGGTCGGCGTGCGTCCCCTGCAGCACGGTGACCGCGGGATCGAGCATCACCGCGGCATCGATCTGGCCCTGCTCCATGGCCGCCACCGCGGTGGCGCCGAGGCCGACGCCGATCACCGCCACGCCCGACGAGTCGACGCCGTTCTTCTTCATCAGATATTTGAGGAAGAAGTCGGTCGACGAGCCCGGCGCGCTGACGCCGATCTTCTTGCCGGCGAGATCCTGGATCGACTTGATCTCGGTCGTGTGCTTCGGCGACACCACCAGCACCAGGCCGGGATAGCGGTCATAGACCACGAAGGACTGCAGGTCCTGCTTCTTGGCGGCGAGATTGACGCAATGGTCGAAATAGCCGGACACCACGTCGGCGCTGCCGCCGAGCACCGCCTTCAATGCATCCGAGCCGCCCTTGAGATCGACCAATTCGACAGCGAGGCCCGCCTTCTCGAATTCGCCAAGCTGCTTGGCCAGCACGGTGGGCAGGTAGCACAGGCAGGCGCCGCCGCCGATGGCGATCGTCACCTTGGTCTGCGCCGCCGCGGAACCGCACATCAACGCAATCGCCAGCAGCGGCGCGGCCAGCCGGCCGAAAATGGTCTTCATTGTATCCTCCAGAATTTTGTTGCGGACAGGATAGAGCAGTGCGCCGACCTTGGAAAGCGCACTGGCCAGCGAAGGTTCGGCGACATAGCATCCGCGCACTGCGCGCAACACGACGCAGGCATCAAAGAGGGGAAACACCATGAAGCGAATCGTTGCCATCTTGTCCATCGGCGCGGCCTTTGCAGCCGGCGTTGCCGTCGATCAACTGGTGCTGCCGGCCTTTGCTGCCGAGAACATCACGGCGCAGGTCATCCACGTCCCCGAAATGACAGGCGATGCGCTTGGCCCCGCCTCGCCGACGGGCTTCCGCTCCAAGACGTTTATGGCTGCGGACGGCGCCACTATCTCGATCCAGGACGGCAACGTGCCCAAGCACATGCATCCCAACACCAACGAGATCCAGTACATCCTCGAAGGCACCGGCACGATCTGGCTCGGCGACAAGGAAGTGACGGTCAAGGCCGGCGACCTGGTGATAATCCCCAAGGGCACCGCCCATGCCGGCACCAAGCCCGACGGCCGCCCCTTCAAGTCGATCGCCATCAAGACGCCGCCGCAGGCGCCGGATGACACCAAGATGCTGAATTGAGCAATTGCCCGGGAGGCCTTGCGGCGGCCCGGGCAATCCGCTTATGCGGTGTTCGGCGACGTATGGAAATAGAAGCGGATCATGTCAGTTCTCGCTTTGAATGGCGCTGCGCGAAGATGACGGGTCGGCCGGTGCCGGACGCGCGGCCATGAACACGCCGGCCGCGATGACAACGACGGCAATGCCCCTAACCACGACGGGATTTCGCCGAGCACCGGGACCGCCAGTGTCGTGACGATCACCGGCAGCAAGGCAATGATCGCGGTGGCCGCGGCTGCTCCCAGCAGGGTCACGGCCCTGTTGAAGGCAATAGTCGCCACGACGCTCATCAGCACGCCCTGATAGATGAGTTGGAACGCCAGTTCAGGCAGCGACGCGCTCCCAAGTCGCGACAGGCCGAACCACAGATAGAGCGGTACGTAAATCACCGCCGACCAGAAGCAGATCAGTGCGCCGGCCTGCAGCGACGTCAGACCGCTGCTGCGAAACAGCAAGGTGTAGATCGCCCAGGTCAGCCCGGCGCCGACCAGCAACGCGATTCCATAGGGATCGGGCCAACCGTGAATGCGGGCATTGCCGATCACCAAGGCGGCCAGCCCGATCACGATCACCAGATAGCCGGTCAATCGCCAACGGCCCGGCGCCTCCCGCAGCGCCGGCCATGCCAGCAATCCCGCGAACACCGGCATCAGCGCCGGTGATATCGCCGACGCCTGGGCCGCCGATGTCAGTTGCAGGCCGAGCCCGACGAGGAACACAAACGGCGCGCCCCACAGCACGGCGAACAGCAGGCCTTCCCGCCATGCGCCCCGCGGCAACGCAGCCTTTCGACCGACCAGAAACGGCAGCAGCAGCACGCCGCCGATTCCGAACCGCAGCGCCATGATGTCCCAGATCCGCAGTTCATGGGTCACGCTGAACCGCGTCACCACGAACCACCCGGAGAAGATGCACACCGACAATGCAGCCCACAGAAATCCTGCGAAGCGCCGCCGGCTTTCGGAGACGACGGGGCGCTCCGGCGGCGCTGCCGGTAGGACGTCGATACTCATGCCGCGACCCGCTCCAGCGGAAACACCGGCCGCTTCTCCGCGCCTTGAATGCCCCCGCAATTGCGTTTTAGATCGACTGTTATATAATGCAAGCGTACGCTGCGGCGTGGCAGATATGACGCCGGTGCAGGTGAGGTTGGGGATGGCGAGACCGCGGGAGTTCGACGAGGCTGAAGTGCTCGACGCGGCGATCCAGTGTTTCTGGACGCATGGCTACGAGGCCACCTCGGTGCGCGAACTGGCGGGGTCGATGGGACTGACCGGCGCCAGCCTCTACAACGCCTTCGGCGACAAGCGCGCGCTGTATCGCAAATCGCTCGATCGCTATGTCGCGCAGAGCTTCGGCGACCGCGTCGCGCGATTTGAGCATCATCTGCCGCCCAGGCAGGCGATCGCCGCGTTCTTCGAGGAGATCATCACCCGATCGCTGGACGACCGCAAACGCAAGGGCTGCATGCTGGTCAATTCGGCCATCGAGATCGCGCCGCACGACCGGACGCTGGGGCGTGAGATTGCCGGCGTGCTGGTGCGGATCGAGCAGTTCTTCCTGCGTTGCGCCCGCGCCGGTCAGGCCGACGGCACCGTCACCCAGTCGCAGACTGCCGAGGATCTGGCGAGGCTGCTGCTCAGCACCCTGCTCGGCATTCGCGTTCTGGCGCGGGCGCGGCCGGACCCGGAGTTGTTGCGCGGCGTCTTGCGGCCGGTGTCGGCGATCCTCGACCAGCCCTAGCCGCGGCCCTCCGCCGCATCCGGCTTCCACACCAGCAGGCGCTTTTCCACCACCGTCACCCCGAGATCGATCAGGATGACGAAGGCCGACAGCACGAACATGCCGGCAAACACGCCGGCAACGTCGAACACCCCCTCGGCCTGCTGGATCAGGTAGCCGAGACCGGCGGCGGAGCCGAGATATTCGCCGACCACCGCGCCCACCACCGCAAAGCCCACCGAAGTGTGCAGCGACGAGAACATCCATGACAGCGCCGACGGCCAGAAGACGTGGCGCATCAACTGGCGTTCGCTCATGCCAAGCATGCGGCCATTGTTGAGCACCGTGGCGGAGACTTCCTTGACGCCCTGGTAGACGTTGAAGAACACGATGAAGAACACCAGCGTGACGCCGAGCGCCACCTTGGACCAGATGCCGAGCCCGAGCCACAGCGCAAAGATCGGCGCCAGCACCACGCGCGGCAGCGCATTGGCCATTTTCACGTAGGGATCGAAGATGGCGGCGACCCGCGGCTGGCGCGCGAACCAGAAGCCCACGAGCACGCCCAGCGTCGAGCCGATCACGAACGCCAGCATCGATTCCAGCAGCGTGATGCCGAGATGCTTCCAGATCACGCCGGAGGCGAACCAGGCGACGATCTGATTGAAGACATCCACCGGGTTGGAGAAGAAGAACGGCGGCAGCAGCACGCGGCCGAACACCGGCACGCTGGTCAGCAATTGCCACAGGCCGAAGAACACCACGGCGACGAGAAGCTGGCACAGCAGCAGCATCGAACGGCTCATGACAAGGCTCCCGCCGATTGCGCGTAGCCCTTCATCACTTCGTCCTTCAGCACGTTCCAGATTTCGCGGTGCAGGGCGTGAAAGTCGTGCTGCAGCCGCACTTCAAAGATATCGCGCGGCCGCGGCAGCGCCACGCGCCAGTCGCCGATGATCCGCGAGGCCGGCCCCGCCGACATGATGACGACACGGTCGGCCAGCGCGATCGCTTCTTCCAGGTCGTGGGTGACGAACAGCACCGCCTTGCGATCCTTGTTCCACAGGTCCAGCAGCAGGTTGCCCATGATCTGCCGGGTCTGCGCGTCGAGCGGCCCGAACGGCTCGTCCATCAGCAGGATCTTGGGATTGCGGATCAGCACCTGCGCCAGGCCGACGCGCTTGCGCTGGCCGCCGGACATCATGTGCGGATAGCGGTTGCCGAAGGCACCGAGCCCGACCGCGGTGAGCCATGCCTGCGCGCGTTCCAGCGCCTCCGCGCGCGCCACGCCGGAAATCTCGAGGCCGATGGCGACATTGTCGAGCGCGGTCTTCCAGGGGAACAGCGCGTCGGCCTGGAACAGGTAGCCGGCCTGCGGATTGAGGCCGCTGAGCGGCCGATCGAAGATGCGCACACTTCCCCCGGCGGGCTTCAGCAGCCCCGCCGCGACGTTCAGCAGTGTGGATTTGCCGCAGCCGGTGGGCCCGACGATGGCGACGAATTCGCCGTCGGCAACGGACAGCGTCGCCTTGTCGACAGCCGTATGAGACGCGCGCATCGGCCAGACCGAACGCTACCGTGGCATTGTCCAGCGCAACCGCCGGTGTTGTTGCGGCTGCCAGTGCCTGCACGTGCGTTCCCCGATTTATGTTTCGTCCGATGGCTTAGCCGCGCAGGGCGGAGATTTCAACGGGCTGCGGCCCGGGTTGGTCGGTTGAAAGGGCTATGTTAGCCTTGCGACCGGGCAGCGTTCGTTCCGACCTCTCTATGGGTCGTCCCCGCGAAGGCGGGGATCCATAGCCTCCGGAGTTACAATTTTGCGCTGTGGGTACGACCAATATCCAATTTCACGGACGGCGGTTATGAGTCCCCGCCCCGCGCGCGCCGTTGGCGCGCTTGGCGGGGACGACAGCCGAGTATGACGCCCCTCATCAGCTTCACCGCCTTGGAAAAAAGCTTCGACGGCGGGCGCATCAAGGCCGTCGACAACGTCACGCTGGATGTCGCCGAGGGCGAGTTCCTGGCGATCGTCGGCGGCTCCGGCTCCGGCAAGACCACCCTGCTCCGGCTGGCCAACCGGCTGATCGACGCCGACCGCGGCCGCGTCACCGTTGCCGGAGAAGACGTCACATCCGTCGATCCGATCAGCCTGCGTCGCCGCATCGGCTACGTGTTCCAGAGCGGCGGGCTGTTTCCGCATATGAACGTCGCCGGCAATATCGGCATCACGCCAAGACTGCTGGGTACGCCCGCCGACGCGATCGCCGCACGCGTCGACGAACTGCTCGATCTGATGCGCCTCGACCGCGCGCAACATCGCGACCGCTTCCCGCATGAACTGTCCGGCGGCCAGCGTCAGCGCGTCGGCGTCGCCCGCGCGCTCGCCGCACGCCCACGGATCGTGCTGATGGACGAACCCTTTGGCGCGCTCGATCCGCTGACCCGCGACGCGCTGGGCGATGACTATCGCGCGCTGCACGACAAGCTCGGCCTCACCACCGTCATGATCACCCATGACATGACCGAGGCGATCCTGCTCGCTGACCGCGTCGCGGTGATGCGCAGCGGCAAGCTGCTGGCCGAAGGCACGCCAGCCGATCTCTCCGGCAGCACCGACGCTTACGTCGGCGAGCTGATGCGCACGCCGCGCCGCCAGGCCGAACGGTTGGCGGCGCTGCTCGGAACGGGCGCCGCATGAGCCTGTTCACCGATCCACGCTGGAGCGAGGCGCTCGGCCATCTGCCAGACTATCTCGGCAACCACGTCCGCGTCAGCGTCACCGCGCTGGCGCTCGGCCTCCTCGTCAGCCTGCCGCTGGCGATCATCGCGCGCCACCGGCCATTTTTGCGCGGCGCCCTGCTCGGCGTCGCCAGTGTGGTGCAGACGGTGCCGGGGCTGGCGCTGCTGGCGCTATTCTATCCACTGCTGCTGGCGCTGGCGGCGCTCTCGCTGCAATGGTTCGGAGCCGGCTTCTCGGCGTTCGGCTTCCTGCCCTCGGTACTGGCGCTGGCGCTGTATTCGATGCTGCCGGTGCTGCGCAACACCATCACCGGGCTCGACGGCGTCGATCCCGCCCTGACCGAAGCCGCTGAGGGCGTCGGCATGACGCCGCGCCAATCGCTGTTCATGGTCGAACTGCCGCTGGCGTTGCCGGTGATGATGGCCGGCATCCGCACCTCCGCGGTGTGGGTGATCGGCACCGCGACTTTGTCGACGCCGATCGGCCAGACCAGCCTCGGCAACTACATCTTTGCCGGACTCCAGACGCAGAACTGGGTGTTCGTGCTGTTCGGCTGCTTCGCCGCGGCCTTGCTGGCGCTGGCCGTCGATCAACTGCTGTCGCTGATCGAGACCGGCATCAGGCTGCGCAGCCGCGTCCGCGCGGCGCTCGGCACCATCGGTATCGCAGCCCTCGTGGCCGCCACACTGGCGCCTGCACTGGGCCGCGCCCAATCCACCTACATTGTCGGCGCCAAGACCTTCACCGAGCAATATGTGCTGGGCGCGCTGATGGCGCAGCGGCTGCAGGCCGCCGGGCTCTCCTCGGGCACGCGGCAGGGCCTCGGCTCCAACGTGATCTATGACGCGCTGGCCTCAAACGACATCGACGTCTACGTCGACTATTCCGGCACGCTATGGGCCAACCAGTTTCACCGCACCGAGATTCTGCCGCGCGACAAACTGCTCGCCGAGCTGAAGGCCACGCTGGCAAAGAGCAACATCACTTTGCTCGGCGAACTCGGCTTCGCCAATGCCTATGCGCTGGTGATGCCGCGCAGCAAGGCCGAGACGCTGGGCATCAGGACCGTCGCCGATCTCGCCGCGCGGTCATCGGCCATGACCATCGCCGGCGACTATGAATTCTTCTCGCGGCCGGAATGGGCGGGATTGCAGAAGGCCTACGGTTTGGCGTTCCGGGCGCAGCGAACCATGCAGCCCGATTTCATGTATGCGGCCGTTGCCTCCGGCGAGGTCGACGCCATCGCTGGCTACACCAGCGACGGGCTGATCGCCAAATACGATCTGGTGGTGCTCGACGATCCCAAGGCCGCGATCCCGCCCTATGACGCGATCCTGCTGCTGTCGCCGAAACGCGCCGGCGATGAACGATTGAAGGCCGCGCTGCAGCCGCTGCTCGGCCGCATCGACATCGCCACCATGCGCGAAGCCAATCTGCGCGCGGCGGGCGGTGATGGCGCCAGTTCGCCGGAAGCAGTGGCAAGGTGGCTGTGGGAGAAGGTGGGAAAGAAGTAGCGCGCTTCAAACTCTGTACGAGCGGCTCCATCGTCCCCTCTCCCACAAGCAAAGCGAAGCTTTGCGCAGGCGGGAGAGGGTGGACCGGACGAAGTCCGGGCCGGGAGAGGGCCGCTTGCGATGGAGCGCAGTGCCCGCCCCTCTCCCGGCTCGAACCCGCTTCGCGTGTTCAAGCCACCCTCTCCCGCCTTCGCGCAGCTTCGCTGCGCGCGGGGGCGAAGGGAAGAAAGAGCGGCGACCTACAAATTCTTGATCATCCCGGCGTCGATCAGCAAGCGGTTGAAGCGCCGCGCCTCGGCGCCGTCGCGGCACGCATAGAACATGCCGCCACAGCGCAACATGATCTTCTTCTGCTCTTCGAACGACGGATCGAGCGGGATGCCGGCGGCTTCCTGGATCACCAGCGGCAGATAGGGACCGTCGACGGTGTCCATGGCGGTCGGGCTCTTCACCGGCTCGAAATTCACGGCGTCGATGGCGTAGTAGGTCGCGTAGTAGCGCGGATCGTAGGCCATCAGCTTCTTGCCCACGCCGGCCTCGTCGAGCTTGGGGTCCAGCACATGCGGCGAGAATTCCGGCTGGTGGTCGCCGTAGCGCACGATCAGGAACGGCTGCGCCGGAAACTGCTTCTTCAGCCGCGTGATGAAGGCGCCGTAATTGTCCGCGCTCATGGCCTGGCGGCGCAGATATTCATCCACCACCGGCTCGTTGCCGGGCGCGCGCCAGCCCGGCGTCAGGTCCGGCCGAAACTTCGTCTCCCACGGAAAGTGATTGGCGGCGAGATAGACGAACATGAATTGCGGCGTCGCCGGATCCTGCTGCGCCAGCTTCTGCACCGCCTTGTCGTAGAAGAAGCTGTCGGGCTCCACCGCCTTGGCGCCGAGATCGTCGGCATCGAAGAAATTCTGCATGCCGGTGGTGAGCTGGAAATTGCGCGCGCTCATGAAGCCGCCGATCGCCGGATACAGCGCCGTGGTGTTGTAGCCGCAGCGGCGCAGCGCCAGCGGCAGGCCGCGCTCGACGCGCCCCGATGCGATCCGCGTGACGAAATAGGAGAAGCGGCCGAACGACCGCGCCGACAGGCCGGCCAGCACGTTGTACTCGGTGTACCAACTCGGTCCGCCATTGCTCTCGGCAAGGAACTTGCGCGCCTTGCCGTCGAACGACTTGAAGTGATTGCCGTAGCCGGCCGGGGTCTTCACCTCGGCCGCGTCGCGAATGTCGAACGACGACTCGTCATGGATCATGATGATGTGCGGCCGCCGCGCCGCGGGATGGCAGGCATCCACCAGCGGCATTTTCAGCCGGTCGGTGGCGACGGCGTCGGATTCCATGAAACCGTAACTGACGAAGTCGGACACCGCAGTGACGCCGGAGCGGGCGAACTTCGAGAGATAGCCATCGTCGTAATAACCGCGCCAGGCTTCGTCGGGCCAGACGAAGGCATAGCCGACCATGGCGGCCAGGCAGGTCAGCATCGCCGCCACCGCCGGCAGCCGGCGGATGCGGAACGGATCCAGCCACCACAGCGCATACATCAGCGGCAGGGTCAGTGCCGCCGCCCCGATGGCCGACCAGCGCAGGTTCGGGAAGATGGTGAACAGGAAGGCCGCGGTGTCGCGGTCGATCACCATCAGGTCGACGAAGTTGGCGGTCATCTGCACCACGTCGTGCTTCAGCCGCGACAGCAGCACCAGGATGACCACCAGCGTCAGCGACAGCGCGCCGGACAGCGCCGGGCGGCGCAGCAGCGCGATCCAGAAGAAGTTGAGGATGCCCCAGCCCAGCACGAAGCCGAGCCGCGAGCCGAGATCGGTCTCGGTCTGGAACATGACCAGCATCGCGCCGAGATGCGGCACTGCCACGGCAAGCGGGCGCCACACCCCCATAGAGGCGGCGGCAGCTGTGGTCGTGGAGGGCACTGGATTGAGCGGAGCCGCCATGGCGGGACGCAACACCACCGGCGAGGCGGCCTCGGCTGGCGGCGGCCAGAAGGCGAACGGCGCAGCCGGGCACTGCGACGTGTCATAAAAATGTAATGGAATAGACATGAACAGGCAATGAACTTGGGCACCCCGGGACTCCCCGGATAATTATTGCGGAATGGGCCCGCCCGCCGCCTCCCGCTTGGCGATGCCATCGATGAACACCGCGAGAATGGCCTCCGCCATCGCCCCGGCTTCGGCCTCGGCGATGCCCCAGCGCGGAAAATGACCATCGATATTCATGCGGGCGAAACCGTACACCATGGCCCGACCGGCGATCTCGATCGCCCGCAGATCGGCGTCGCGAAGCTGGCCCTGCCCCGCCGCCTCCGCCAGCAGACGGCCGGTCATGCCGACCAGTTCGCCGTTGTCGGCGCTGACCTCCGCAGATTGGTCGTGGGTGAAATACTTGCCGCTGGAGATGACTTCGAAGTGCGCGGGATTTTGGATCGCCCAACGCAGGTAAGCCAGGCCGAGGGCACGAAACCGCGCCAGCGGATCGGTGGTGGGGGTATCGGCGATCGCCTCCGCGAGTTCTGCGCGGAACAGCCGCTGCGCCTCCTCGGCGACGGCCGTCATCAAGGCATTGCGGGTGGGGAAGTGGCGGAACGGCGCGCCCGGCGACACCCCCGAGCGGCGGGCGGCCTCGCGCACGCTCACCGCGTCGGGGCCCCCTCCTCGACCAGCCGCAACGCCGCCTCGATCAGCACGCGCCGGAGGTCGCCGTGGTGATAGGCCTTCGGTGACAGGACGGCAGGCTCCGCCGCGCGGCGGGGCTTGGCGGGCGCCTTTCGCACGGCCGGCTTGCGCGACGCTGGCTTCGCATTCTTGATCATGCCAGTTTCTACCATCACCTGAACGTGAATGTAAGCACTGCATACACAATTGACAACGACGCCCCACCGATATGTAACTGCCGATTACATTGGTTCCGCAACGAGGAGTCTGCCATGGCCGAGCGTCGTCACAACTGGGTTGAGGGATGGCGGCTGGTCAGCCTGCTGGCGCTGGTACTCGCCGGCCTCAGCCTGTGGATCGGCGCCATGCAGCAGTTCGAGGTCGAGGGCGTCCGGATGGTGGTCCGGTTCACCGCACGCAGCTCGCTGCTGCTGTTCTGTCTGGCCTTTGCTGCCTCATCCCTGGCGCGGCTGTGGCCGGCGGCGGGCACGCACTGGCTGCGACGCAATCGGCGCTATATCGGGGTGAGTTTCGCCATCTCGCACGGCATTCACGCCGTTGCGATCATCTGCTTCGCGGTCATGGCGCCGCCCCTGTTCATGGAGGCCACCTCGCCGGCCTCGTTGATTTTCGGCAGCATCGGCTACGCTTTCATCATCGCCATGACGATCACGTCTTTCGACCGGACCGCGACGATTCTGGGTCCACGCGCCTGGCGCATCCTGCACACATCCGGCATCTACTATCTCTGGGTCCAGTTCATGATCAGCTTCGGCATGCGCGTTCCGCAAATGCCGAACTACGTCTGGTTCCTGCTGCCGCTGCTGGCGGTGATGACACTGAGGATTGCCGCGACTCTGCAATCGCGGCGCCTGCGCGTTCCCAACGATACGGCAGCTGCAAGCCGCACGTCCGACTAGCCCTCAGCCCGGGGAAGCAGTCCCAGCCGCTTGGCGATGATGCCGTCGAGCAGCCGCTTCGGCAGGATCCGCATCATCAGCATGCGGAACGGCTCCGGCGAGATCTGGGTGCGCACGGGCGGCTTCGGCAGCGTCAGCGCGTCGTACACAAGCGTGGCGATGGTCTCGGCAGGCAGGCCAGTGGCCGCCAGCGTCTTCATGGCGCCGCGCAGCCGCTCCAGCACGGGGAGGAACGGCGATTTTGCCCAGCGGGCCATGTCGATGTCCTCGGCCTTGTCCCAGATCGGCGTCTTCACCGCCCCGGGCGCGATGACAATGACGTCGATGCCGAACAGCATGAATTCCCGGCGCAGGCTTTCCGACAGGCCCTCCAGCGCGTGTTTCGAGGTGCTGTAGGGCGACATCAGCGGATTGCCGTTGGTGCCGGCCACCGAACTGATCATTACGATGCGGCCGCGCGGCCCGGTCAGGGCGGGATCGGCGCCGAGCAGCGGCGCGAACGCCTTGGTTGATATCACCGGGCCCATCACATTGACCTCGATCTGGCGGCGGAAGTCGGCCACCGGCAGTTCGAGCAAGGGGCCGGACACCGCGATGCCGGCATTGTTGACGAGGCCGGCTAGCGTCGTGCCCTCCAGTTCGGCGCGCACCACGGCGGCGGCGGCATTCACCGCCGCCTCGTCGGTGACATCGAACAGCAGCGGCACGAAATTGGCGCCGAACTCGGCCTGCAGCCGCGCGGCATCGGTCGGCTTGCGGACGCTGCCGAACACCCGAAACCCGCGTTCGATGAGCAGCTTCGCGCTGGCATGGCCGATGCCGGTGGAAGCGCCGGTGATGACGACAGATCGCATGGGTCCCCGCTATGTCGCTTGCCGGGCAACACGCCCTGCCCCGTATTCTGCCGTGGTCCGCAGCCGCTGCACAAGCCACGCATCGGCACCGGGTCGCTGCCTGCCTCTGGATTGATCCAGATCAAAGCCCGCAGATAGCCCAACTCTATTGAAGCGACATGGCAACGCTTCATTCCATGCATGGTCCCGACAGGTGGCTTCCCGTCTCCATTGCTCCCGTGGGACTGCCGGTGGAAGTGTCGGTCATCGACGACAGTGGAGTTCGGACCCTGGTCGTGGCCTGCCGCTGGAACGGCGAGGCTTGGACCGGCGTATCGACCCGGAAGAGACTGGACATCGCGCCCACCCATTGGCGGCCATGGTCGGACGACCGGTCGCGCCGGAATCTGGCGATATCGCGGATCTGGATCAAATACGGCTTCCGGTCCGGCCGTTCCTGACCGGGCGGCGCCCGCTTTGTCGCCCCGGCCGGTGCAGCCCCATGCTTCGTCCGCGGCCGAAGCATCCCGGCAGCCCGCCCCCTATTAAGGGTCTCCAAATCGCATCGGGAGACCCCGCCATGACCTTCGACATCAGCATCTGGATCATCTGCGGCGCCGTGTTGCTCCTCGCCGGCTTCGTCAAGGGCGTGATCGGACTTGGATTGCCGACGATCTCGGTCGGGCTGCTCGGCCTCATCATGACGCCGTTGCAGGCCGCAGCGTTGCTGGTGATCCCGAACCTCGTCACCAACATCTGGCAGCTGGCCATCGGCGAGCCGGTGATGGCCCTGGTCAGGCGTCTGTGGCCGACGCTCGCCGGCATTGTGCTGGGAACGCTGTTCGGCGCGCTGGCACTGCCCGCCGGGACCTCGCGCTGGGCCGTCATCGCGCTCGGCATCATCCTGGCGGTCTATGCGCTGATCGGCCTGTCGGCCGTGCACCTGCAGGTGTCGCCTGTCGCGGAGCGCTGGGCCGGCCCCTGGTCGGCGTGCTGACCGGGCTGGTCACGGTGGGCACCGGCGTCTTCGTGGTCCCCGCAGTGCCCTATCTGCAGGCGCTCGGTCTGTCGCGCGCCATGCTGGTGCAGGCGCTGGGCCTGTCGTTCCTGACCTCGACCATCGCGCTGGCGCCGGCGATCGCCGCCACCGGCGACATGTCGCCCGAGATAGCAGGCGCATCGCTGATCGCTTTGGCGCCCGCGCTCGGCGGCATGTTTCTCGGCCAGGCGTTGCGCAACAAAATAGGCCCGGCAGTGTTCCGCCGGGCCTTCTTTGGTGGGCTCTTGCTGCTCGGTTGCTATCTGGCGACCAAGCCGTTGCTGTAAATCTTAGTTCTTGGTCTTGTCGACCAGAGCGCCCTTCTTGATCCAGGGCATCATGTCGCGCAGCTTGGCGCCGACTTCCTCGATCTGGTGGCTGGCCATCTTGGCGCGGGTCGCCTTGAACGAGGTCTGGTTGACCTTGTTCTCGAGCATCCAGTCGCGGGCGAACTTGCCGGCCTGGATGTCCTCGAGCACGCGCTTCATCTCGGCCTTGGTCTCCGAGGTGACGATGCGCGGGCCGGTGACGTATTCGCCGTATTCCGCGGTGTTGGAGATCGAGTAGTTCATGTTGGCGATGCCGCCTTCATAGATCAGGTCGACGATCAGCTTCACTTCGTGCAGGCACTCGAAGTACGCCATCTCCGGCGCGTAGCCGGCTTCCACCAGCGTTTCGAAGCCGCCTTTGATCAGTTCGACCAGGCCGCCGCACAGAACCACCTGCTCGCCGAACAGGTCGGTCTCGCATTCCTCCTTGAACGAGGTCTCGATGATGCCCGCACGACCGCCGCCGATGGCGGAAGCGTAGGACAGGCCAAGGTCATGGGCGTTGCCCGAGGCATCCTTGTGGATCGCGATCAGGCAGGGCACGCCGCCGCCGCGCTGATATTCCGAACGCACGGTGTGGCCCGGGCCCTTCGGCGCGATCATCAGCACGTCGAGATCGGCGCGCGGATCGAGCAGGTTGAAGTGCACGTTGAGACCGTGGGCGAACACCAGCGCCGCGCCGTTCTTCATGTTGTCGTGCATGTGCTCGCGATAGATGTCGCCCTGCAATTCGTCGGGGGTCAGCATCATCATGATGTCGGCCCACTTGGCGGCCTCGGCGACTTCCATCACCTTGAAGCCGGCGGCCTCGGCCTTCTGCGCCGAGGTCGAGCCCTTGCGCAGCGCGATCGCCACGTCCTTGACGCCGGAATCCTTCAGGTTCAGCGCGTGGGCGTGGCCCTGGCTGCCGTAGCCGACGATGCAGACCTTCTTGCCCTTGATCAGGTTCAGGTCGGCGTCGCGATCGTAATAAACTCGCATGGGTCGTTCCTTTATTCGGCAACTATCTGTCGCGTTGCCTGCTCGAAGCGGTCAGAGGCCGAACGGCCGCTGACCATGAATTGCCGCCGGTTTCTAGGGCGACGAAAGCCGCGAGACAAGCCCGCGACGGTGATTTGTGCGATGTATCCGGCTCATGGCTCGTGCAGCACCGGATACAGCGAGGCCAGCAGCAGCACGGCCATGGTGACGTTGAAGACGCGCACGGCGGCGGGCGATTTTACCAGCGATTGCAGCGCAGTGCCGGCCAGCGCCCAGCTCACCGTGGAGCCGAGGCCGAGCAGCAGCGACAGCGCCACCTGCACCACCACGTTCCACGGATAGCGGGCAATTGCCGCATAGGCGGTGATGGTGCCGATCGCCATCACCCAGCCCTTGATGTTGATCCATTGAAACAGCGCCGCGCCGAAGAACGTCATCGGCCGGCGCTGCTCGACCGCGCCGGGATCGGGCGGGCCGGCCATTCCTATCGCAACTGCGAGATAGACCAGATAGGCCGCGCCGGCATATTTCAGCACCGTCTGTAGCCATGGGTAAGTGGTGAACACCGCGCCAAGTCCGAGCCCGGTGACCGCGATCATGAAGGCGAAGCCGAAGGTCACGCCGGCCATGTGCGGCAGCGTACGGCGGAAGCCGAAATTCAAGCCCGACGCCAGCAGCATGATGTTGTTCGGGCCCGGCGTGAAGAACATCACGGCGGCGAACACCACGAAGGCGATCAGCAATGGCTGGGACACTGCCATTAGCTCACTTCCACGAGAACCGGCGGCCGCGGCGACAGCAGCATCACCGCGATGCCGCACACCACGACGATCATGCCGGCCAGCCGCAACGGACCGAACTGCTCGCCGAACACCAGCGCCGACGCGCCGGCGCCGACGAACGGCACCAGCAGCGCGAACGGCACCACCTGCGCCGCGGAGTAGTCGTGCAACAGCCGGCCCCAGATCCAGTAGCCCAGCGTGCTGCCGATCACCGCCAGCGCCAGCACGCAGGCGGCACCGCCGAGCGAGATATGCGTCAGGGCCAGCCAGGTGACGCGCGGACCGTCGACGAACAGCAGCACGGTCAACAGCGGCGCCAGCCCCGCGAGGCCGATCCAGGCGAACAGGTCGAGCATCGGCACGCCGCGGGCGCGGCGCAGCAGCAGATTGGACAGGGCGAAGCTGAGCGGCGCGGTCATCAGCACCGCGAAGGCGAACACGCTGAAATCGTAACCGACGGTGAAACAGATCAGCAGCAGGCCGCAACTTGCGATGCCGATGCCGGCCACCTGCCAGCGCGTCGGCAGTTCGCGCAGGAACAGCGCGGCGAGGGCCACCGTGAACAGCGCCTGGCTCTGCACGATCACCGCGGTCAGCCCGGCCGGCACGCCGTGGGCGATGCCATAGGTCTGCGCCAGGAACTGGCTCACCAGGAGCCAGCTGATCGCCACCACCAGCTGCCACGACATCCGGGGCCGCGGCAGCACCAGGCACGGCAGCGCGGTGATGGCAAAGCGCAACACGGTCAGCAACGTCGACGACATCTCGTCGAGCGCCAGCCGTGTCAGCACGAAGCCAACACCCCAGATCACGGCCACCAGGGTGGCGAGGGCGATGTCCAGCGGTTTCATGATGTTGCTGTTGGGCCGAGTGTCACATCCCCTCGGGGCCGCGGCCGATGGCGGCGACGCCGGTGCGGGCCACCTCGACCAGGCCGAGCGGCCGCATCAGATCGATGAACTGGGTGATCTTCTGCGAATTGCCGGTGATCTCGAACACAAAGCTCTCGACGGTCGCGTCGATCACCCGGGCGCGAAACGCTTCCGCCAGCCGCAGCGCCTCGACGCGGTGATCGCCGGTGCCGCGCAACTTGACCATCGCCAGTTCGCGCTCGATTGAGCGGCCCGAGGTGGTCATGTCGACCACGCGGTAGACCGGGATCATGCGGTCGAGCTGGTGCTTGATCTGCTGGATCACCATCGGCGTGCCCGTGGTGACGATGGTGATGCGCGAGACGTGCTTCTGGCTCTCTGTCTCCGAGACCGTAAGGCTCTCGATGTTGTAGCCGCGGCCGGAGAACAGGCCGATGACCCGCGCCAGCACGCCGGGTTCGTTCTGCACCAGCACGGACAGCGTGTGGGTCTCGTTGGGGTCTTGGCGCTCTTCCATGAAGTAGGCGGAGGCGGGCTGTTCCATTGTCGTCCTCGTCGATCTCAATCAGTTCAACTCATCTCAGTCTGTCATCCCCGCGAAAGCGGGGATCCAGTAACCGACGCTGCCGATGATAGACACCACCGTCGGAGATTACTGGGTCGCCCGGTCCAGGCGCGCAATTGCGCGCAGGCCGGGCGACGACAGCCGTGGAATATCACACCAGCGCGCCGCCGCCGGCGAAGGCGAGTGCGGTGGCTTCGTCGTTGGCTTCGGCGGGCAACAGCATCTCGTTGTGCGCCTTGCCCGACGGGATCATCGGGAAGCAGTTTTCCAGGTTGGCCACGCGGCAGTCGAACAGCACCGGCTTCTTCACCTTGATCATCTCGTGGATGGCGCCGTCGAGATCGCCCGGCTTGCTGCACTGGAAGCCGACGCCGCCATAGGCCTCCGCCAGCTTGACGAAGTCCGGCAGTGCCTCGGAGTAGGAATGCGACAGCCGGTTGCCGTGCAGCAGCTGCTGCCACTGCCGCACCATGCCCATGTACTGGTTGTTCAGGATGAAGATCTTGATCGGCAGCTGGTGCTGCACCGCCGCCGACATTTCCTGCATGGTCATCTGCACCGAGGCGTCGCCGGCGATATCGATCACCAGCGAGATCCGGATGCGCGACCTGCACGCCGAGCGCCGCCGGCAGGCCGTAGCCCATGGTGCCCAACCCGCCGGAGGTCATCCAGCGATGCGGCTCCTCGAAGCCGTAGAACTGCGCCGCCCACATCTGGTGCTGACCGACCTCGGTGGTGATGTAGGTGTCGAGATTCTTGGTCGCCTCGAACAGCCGCTGGATCGCGAACTGCGGCAGGATCACGTCGTTGTTCTTCTTGTAGGCCAGCGAATTGCGCGCCCGCCAGCCGGCGATGTCCTTCCACCACGCCCTGGTGTCCGGCTTCTTCGCCTCGGCCTTGAACACCTGCAGGATGTCGCCCAGCACATTGCCGCAGTCGCCGATGATCGGCACGTCGACGCGGATGTTCTTGTTGATCGACGACGGATCGATGTCGATGTGGATCTTCTTGGAGTTCGGCGAGAACGCATCGGTGCGGCCGGTGATGCGGTCATCGAAGCGCGCACCGACGCACAGCATGACGTCGCAGTCATGCATCGCCATGTTGGCCTCGTAGGTGCCGTGCATGCCGAGCATGCCGAGCCAGTTCGGCCCCGACGCCGGATAGGCGCCGAGCCCCATCAGCGTCGAGGTAATCGGAAAGCCGGTGACCTCCACCAGTTCGCGCAGCAGCTTCGAGGCCGAGAGGCCCGAATTGATCACGCCGCCGCCGGAATAGATCACCGGCCGCTTGGCACCGGCCAGCAGCGCCACCGCCTTGCGGATCTGCGTGGCGTCGCCCTTGACCCGCGGCGAATAGGAGATGTGCACGTCGGACTTGCGCGGCGGGTGATAGGTGCCGGTGGCGAACTGAACGTCCTTGGGCACATCGACCACGACCGGACCTGGCCGGCCGGTGGTGGCGACGTAGAACGCCTCGTGCAGCACCTTGGCGAGGTCCTTGACGTCGCGCACCAGCCAGTTGTGCTTGGTGCAGGGGCGCGTGATGCCGACGGTGTCGCATTCCTGGAACGCGTCGTTGCCGATCAGATGCGTCGGCACCTGCCCGGTGATGCACACCATCGGGATAGAATCCATCAGCGCGTCGGCCAGCGGTGTCACCATGTTGGTGGCGCCCGGCCCCGAGGTCACCAGCACCACGCCCGGCAGGCCGGTGGAACGCGCATAGCCCTCGGCGGCGTGTCCGGCGCCCTGCTCGTGGCGCACCAGGATGTGCTCGACCTCGCTCTGCTGGAAGATCTCGTCATAGATCGGCAGCACCGCACCGCCGGGATAGCCGAAGATGTGCTTGACGCCGTGGTCGGCGAGCGCGCGGACGATCATCGCGGCGCCGGTCATCTGGTTGGGATCGTGAGGCTTGTTATCGCTCGCGGTGGTCATTGGCTGGCTCCGGATGCGCCTTGTGGCGCGGCTTGGCAGATCGTTTTGGCAGATCGTTTCGGAAATAAAAAAGGGCCCCGTGAAGGCCCTCAGCGCACCGTCCGTAGCGGGATGGCCTCAGCCAGCCCCGGCGGTGCGCCTGGCTACGACGAGAATAAGAAGATTGGTAATTTTGTTGCGCATATTGTCGTCACAGCATCCCAAAGGTTGCGCAATACATAGCTGGCCAAAGCCGGAAGTCAAGCGAAGTTGCCAATATCGCGCCAATTGGCAGCGTAGCCGGGTCTTTTGGGTTCGGCGAGCGCAAAATGGGGCGGGCAGCCCTGCGCCCGGTAGGGCCGGCAACGCGGCCCGACCATCGCCGCCCTTATGGTGAGAAGGCGCGAAGCGCCGTCTCGAACCACGAGCCTGCCCAGGTCGCGCAGCAACGCACGCATAACGCTACGCCGCGTTCACCAACGGCGTCGCACGTTCGATCCGCGCAAGGTCTTGCGGCGAGTGCATCGCCTCCCAGAGGTCGTTGCGGCGCTGCACGTTCAGCCAGAAGTCCGGGCCATTGCCGAAAACGCGCGCCAGAATGAGCGCCGTCGCCGCTGTCACACTACGACGGTTGTTGCACAGTTCGTTCACATGCTTGCGCTGGACGCCCATCGCCTTGGCCAACGCCGCCTGCGTCAGTCCAAGGGGTTGCATGAATTCCTCTACCAGTATTTCGCCGACCGTCGCCGGCTTGCGCTTGGTCATCACCATGTGTCGCCTCATCGGTAGCTGTGATCGTCCAGATAGATGTCCGACGCTTCACCCTGGCCGCCCCACCGGAAGATCAGCCGCCATTGGTCGTTGATGCGAATCGAATGAAAGCCGCTCAGCCTGCCCCGCAGCTTCTCGAAATGATTGCTGGGCGGAACGCGCAAATCCTGATCGGTCGTCGCGTCATCGATCATCTGCAATTTACGAAACAGCCGGCTTTCGATGTCTGCCGGAATATTCCGGGAGCGGACATCGTCTACGAAGAAAGCCCGCAGCCATGCGTCGCGAAAACCCACGATCATTCCGGACCTCCCGGATGAGCTAATGTACCACTCTATGGGTCTTCGTGCAACGGTCCCGCCAGCTTCCCCACCGCCTCCTCCGGCGTCACCCATTCGAACTGCGGCAGTTGGTGCCGGAACCAGGTGAACTGCCGCTTGGCGTAGTGCCTGGTATCGGCGCGGCCGATCACGGCTGCTTCTTCCAGCGGGAGTTCTCCGCGCAGATGTCTGATCAGCGCCGGCACGCCGTGGGCCTTCATCGCCGGCAGCAGCGGATCGAGGTTTCGCGCAGCCAGCGCGGCGACTTCATCGAGCGCCCCTGCCCTCAGCATCACATCAAAGCGCGCATCGATCCGCGCATAGAGCTCATCGCGCTCCGGCGTCAGGAACACCGCCGTAAAACTATCCGGCGGCAGCAGCGGCGGCATCGCATCGGCATGCCAATCGGTGAGCGAACGCCCGGTGGCCTCCACCACTTCCAGCGCCCGCGCCACGCGGCTGCGGTCGCGCGGATTGAGGCGTTGTGCCGATGCGGGATCGCGCAAGCTGAGCGCCATGTGCAGCGCCTCCGGCCCGTCGCGCTCGAGCCGCATGCGAACGTCCTCGCGGACCTCCGCCGCAATCGGCGGCACGTCGGACAGCCCGACGGTGAGCGCCTTGAAGTAAAGCCCGGAGCCACCGGTGAAGATCGGCAGCCGATTTTGCGCGCGCACCTCGGCCAAAACCTGCGCGGCCTCGGCGACCCATGCGCCGGCCGAAAAGTTCACCGCGGCGTCGACGGTGCCATAAAGCCGATGCGGCGCCATCGCCTCCTCGTCAGCCGTCGGACGGGCGGTGAGTATGCGCAGGTCGCGATAGATCTGCATGGAGTCGGTATTGATGATCACGCCATCGTGCGCCTGCGCGAGGCGCAGCGCCAGCGCCGACTTGCCGCTGGCGGTCGGCCCTGCGATAAGCAGCGCTCTGCGCTCACTCCCGGAATTCACCATGTCTCTCGTTGCGACGCTCATCTGCCATCCCGCCAATCCCGCCCTCGATAGCACGGTGCTGGACGGCGCGCGCGCGCGCTGCCGGGTCCGAACCACGCCGAGTGGCTGTTCGACGGCGTCGCCGCCGACATCTTCTTTGCCAGCGACGACGACATGCTGGCGATCGCCGAGCGGCTGCGCGCGTCGCGCGGCGACCAGCCCATCGACATCGTCGTGCAGCCTGCCGCCTCGCGGCGCAAGAAGCTTTTCTGGCCGACATGGACTCCACCATGATCGGCCAGGAATGCATCGACGAGCTCGCCGACTTCGCCGGGCTCAAGGCCCATGTCGCGGCCATCACCGAACGCGCGATGCGCGGCGAGATCGAATTCGAACCGGCGCTGCGCGAGCGCGTGGCGCTGCTCAAGGGCCTGCCGGTCGGCGTCGTCGACGAGGTGCTGGCCAGCCGCATCACGCTGAATTCCGGCGGCCGCGAACTGGTGCAGACCATGCGCGCGCACGGTGCCTATACCTGCCTCGTCTCCGGCGGCTTCACCCTGTTCTCGCGCAAGATTGCCGAACTGATCGGGTTTCAGGAAAACCGCGCCAATGAATTGCTGGTCAACGACGGCAAGCTGACCGGCGAAGTGGCCGAACCGATCCTCGGCCGCGCCGCAAAACTCGCCACGCTGGTTGACCTGCGCGAATCCTTCGATGTCGACGACATCGACACGCTGGTGGTCGGCGACGGCGCCAACGATCTGGCGATGATCCAGTCGGCCGGCCTCGGCATCGCCTACCACGCCAAGCCGGCGGTCGCCGCCGCCGCCCACGGCCGCATCGATTTCGGCGACCTCAGCGCGCTGCTTTATGCGCAGGGTTTTAAGCGCAGCGAGTTCGTCGGCGGGTAACGCTGAGCACGGCTTCGTTCCCCGGACGCGGTGCATCACGTCGATTGCAATGCGCTGGCCCGTTCCCCGGACGCGATGCACTACGCCGCCTTGCGGCGTGGTGCTTCGCAGATCCGGGGCCGTCCCAATCGGCGCCCTGGTACGATCCCGGATCTGCGCAGCAGCATGCGATGCTGCGCATCGCCATGCCGCAGCGCGTCCGGGAAACGGAAGCTGGGACGCGCGAACAAGGCAAATCTCTTCATTAGCGCTATTGACTATTATCCTAATTTGGACTAATAATCCCTCCGCCCTGCTCAACGAGGGGCGCTGTCATGAGGCGCCTTGAGAGTGGAGGAGGATGCGGTGTCCCGCGCATGCGCCTCGCAAGCGCATCCCGGGAGGCTGCGGTCACCGTCCGGGCCCTCTACGGGGGCTCTGCCTTGAGTGGCTGGACGCGGATGGTGAAAGGCGGGCGGAGTGGCTCCCAAAGGGAGTTCACGTGCCAGCCCGGAAGCACGGTCCCCTTGCCATAAACCCCGCGGTGGCGCGCCCGCAGGCGCCGCGACCTGCTTCGCCGTTGCGACGGCGGTGCGGATCGCGCCCAACCACCACAACCGCGCCTGCCGGCGCGCCGCTCCCCTCATGTCCGGAGGGGAGGACTGCTCACACCTCGGACGCATCATGCGCCGCGAGAACGAGAGCACTTGGCTGTTTGACAATTGAATCAGTTCTGCGCGACAGCACGCGCATCTTCACCCTCCCCTTGAGGGGAGGGTAAGAAGAGCCAACGCGTGCACGGCCCCTACTGCACGCTCAGCGCGACAAAGCGCAGCTCACCTTCGGCGTTCGACACCAGCAGCAGCACCGACTTCTTGCCGTCCTTCTTGAGCGCATCGACGCGCTTCTTGACGTCGGCGGGATTGCTGACCGCCTCCTGCGCGACCTCGACGATGACGTCGCCGGCGGCCAGGCGCTTCTCGGCGGCGTCGGAGCCGGCATCCACCGAGGTGACCACCACGCCCTTGACACTGTCCTTGATCTTGTACTTGGCGCGCATGTCCTTGCTGAGGCCGGTGATGTCGAGGCCGAGCGCCTTCTGGGTCGCGGGCTTCTCGGCTTCCGGTGCGGATTTCACCGAGGCCGGCTGCGCCTTCTCGCCGTCGTCGAGACGGCCCAGCGTGACCTGCTTGGTCTCTTCCTTGCCCTTGCGGATGATCACCACATCGACAGCCTTGCCGACCGCGGTGTCAGCCACCACGCGCGACAGGTCCTTGGGCTCCTTGATGTCCTTGCCGTCGAACTTGATCACCACATCGCCGGGCTCGATGCCGGCGGGTTTTGCCGGCCCCTTGTCCTCAACGCCGGCGATCAGCGCACCGCGCGCCGGCTTGATGTTCAGGCTTTCGGCGATCTCGTCGGTGACCTGCTGGATGCGGACGCCGAGCCAGCCGCGACGCAGCTCGCCGAACTGGCGCAACGAGTCGACCACACCGACCACGGTCTTCGACGGCACGGCGAAGCCGATGCCGATGGAGCCGCCGGACGGCGAGATGATCAGTGTGTTGACGCCAATGACTTCGCCGTCGAGGTTGAACAGCGGGCCGCCGGAATTGCCGCGGTTGATCGAGGCGTCGGTCTGGATGTAGCTGTCATAGGGCCCGGAATTGATGTCGCGGTTGCGCGCCGAAACGATGCCCGCGGTGACGGTGCCGCCGAGCGAGAACGGGTTGCCGATGGCGATCACCCATTCGCCGAGCCGCAGTTTTTCGGAATCGCCGAACTTCACCGCGGTCAGCGGCTTGGGCGGCGTGAACTTCAGCACCGCAAGGTCGGTCTTCTTGTCGACGCCGACCAGCGTCGCCTTGATCTTGGTGCCGTCGTTGAGGATGACGTTGATCTCGTCGGCATCGGCGATGACGTGGTTGTTGGTGACCACGACGCCGGCGGTGTCAATGATGAAGCCGGAGCCGAGCGAATTGGTCTTGCGCGGCTGCATACCGCCATTCTTGTCGCCGCCGGGACCGCCGCGGCGGTTCTTGAAGAAATCGTCGAAGAACTCCTCGAACGGCGAACCGGGCGGCAGTTGCGGCATCGCACCGCGACCGCTGTCGCTCTTGTCGCCGCCGCCCTTGGCCTCGATGGTCTGGGTAGTGGAGATATTGACGACCGCATCGATCACCTTCTCGGCGACGTCGGCGATCCCGTCAGGACCGCGCGCAAAGGCCGGTGCGGTGAACGCCGCGACGGACGTGCCAAGGCACAGCGCCGTCAGCAGCGGGCGCAGGCGGCGGCTCAGGGCTGGAATCGCGATGGACATGAGCGGAGCGTCTCCTGAAGGGATTCGGGAATTTGAAGGCAGATTGCGCCCGTTTGCAGCATTGGCGCAAGCATCGCGCGGCTGCGGCAGGCCACCATCAGCGTCGCCGATTGCGGCGAAAAGCAGAGCGGCGGTACACGATCGCGTTGATCAGGCAGTGGTTTTCAGGGGCAGCCCGGTCAGCGCCGGACGTACCAGATCAGGATCAGGCCGCCGACCGCGGAGCCGATTCCGGCGAGCCGCAGCATGTTATCCGGGGTTGCCAGTGCGCTCTTCATGGCGCGCCGCATCCAGCCGGGGATGGCCAGGAAGAGAATACCTTCAAGCACAAACAGGATTCCGAGGCCGATGAGGAAGTCGGCAAACGCTATGGACCTCATCCGACTTCAACTCCCGACCGTTCACGCCCTGGACACTTTTATATGTGCGACGCGCCGGGAGCGATCCGGAGTTGGCTCCGGATCGCCCGCGGCGCGCCCCATCCTTTAGAGCAGAGTGCGATCGAACGCAAAACAGGTATCGGCGTATGCTGAACAAACGCCGATTTTGCGCCTTACGGCTTGGCTGCGACGGACTCCGCCGGCTTGCCCGACGGATGGGCAAAGAAGCGGAAGAACTCCGAATCCGGCCGCAGCAGGAAGCGGGTGTCGTTGTTCTTGAGCCCGTTCTCATAGGCGGTCATGGAGCGGTAGAACGCGAAGAAGTCGGCGTCCTTGCCATAGGATTCGGCGAACAGACGGTTGCGCTCGCCGTCGCCCTCGCCGCGCACCTGCTCGGCCTTCGAGTTGGCCTCGGCGATGATCACCGTGGCTTCGCGATCCGCCTTGGAACGGATCTCCTGGGCCTTCTGGCCGCCCTGGGCGCGGAACTCGGCGGCCTCACGCTGCCGCTCGGTCTGCATCCGCTGATAGACCGCCTGGCTGTTCTGCTCGGGCAGATCGGCGCGGCGGATCCGGACGTCGACAACGGAAATGCCGTAGCCGTCGGCCTCCTTGTCGAGCTGGTCGCGGATCTTGTTCATCAGACCCTCGCGTTCGTCACGCACGACCTGGATGAAGGTGACCTCGCCGAGCACCCGGCGCAGCGACGCGTTGAGCAGCGTGGTGAGCTGGATGTTGGCGGCCTGGATCGACCCGATGCTCTGGTAGAAGCGCAGCGCGTTCTTGATGCGATAACGCGCGAACGCATCCACCACGAGGCGTTTCTGGTCGGAGGCGATCACTTCCTGCGCCGGATTCTCGAGATCGAGAATCCGCTTGTCGATGGAGATCACGCTGTCGATGAACGGCACCTTGAAGTTGAGGCCGGGCTCGGTGACGACACGGACCGGCTCGCCGAGCCGAACCACCAGAACCTGTTCGGTCTGGCTGACGGTGAACAGCGAGCTGAAGCCGATGACGACGACGAACAGCGCGACGACGAGCGCGACGATACCTGAAATTCCGGACTTCATCGGGTGCTCCCGCTCTGCTGTTGCGGCTGCACAGGTGTCGCCGGGGGCTGCCGCCGCGGCGACAGTTCATTCAGGGGAAGATAGGGCAGAACGCCCTGCGCGTTGGCACCGCCGTCATAGACCAGCTTCTCGGCGCCGCCGAGAATCCGCTCCATGGTTTCGAGATAGATGCGCTGGCGGGTCACTTCGGGCGCCTTCTTGTATTCGTCGTAGACTTTCAGGAAGCGCGCGCTCTGGCCCTTGGCCTCGGCGACCGCCTGCTCCTTGTAGCCTTCGGCGACCTGGAGGATTTGCGAGCCACGACCGCGCGCATCGGGAACGACACGGTTGGCGTAGGTCTGCGCTTCGTTCTGCAGGCGCTCGAGATCGGCACGCGCGGCCTGCACGTCGCGGAACGCGTCGATGACCTGGGCCGGCGGATCGACCTTCTGCATCTGCACCTGCTGGACCAGGATGCCGGCGCCATAGCTGTCGAGCGTCTTCTGCATCAGCTCCTGAACGTTGGCCTCGGTGGTGGTACGGGCGCCGGTGAGGATCGGCTGGATGTTGGCGCGGCCCACCACTTCACGCATGGCGCTTTCGGCGACCGCTTTCACGGTGCCTTCGGGGTTCTGGATGTTGAACAGGAAGTTGCCGACGCCGTCCGGCTTGATGCGCCACAGCACCGTGAAATCGACGTCGACGATGTTCTCGTCGCCGGTCAGCATCAGGCTTTCCTCGGGCACGTCACGCATGGTGCGTCCGCGCCGGCCGGGATCGTCGCCCAGCGTCATGCCGATGCTCAGCGTCGAGACGCGCAGCGCCTTCGGCAACAGCACGGTCTCGATCGGATAGGGCAGATGATAGTTCAGGCCGGGCTGCACGGTGCGCACATGCTTGCCGAAGCGCAGGACAACGCCGAGTTCTTCCGACTGCACGCGGAAGAATCCGGACAGGCCCCAGATCGCCACCGCAGCGACGAGCACCAGCAGGATGCCCATGCCGCTGACGAAGCCGCCGGGCAGCAGCGACTGCAGACGGTCCTGTCCGCGGCGCAGCAGATCCTCGAGATCAGGCGGCCTCGGGCCGGACGATTGCGGACCCGAACCCCAGGGTCCTTTCGGACCAGAGCTCCACGGGCCTCCGCCTTGATTCTTCCACGGCATTCAAATCTCCTCGGCGCGGGCGCTGGACCGAAGTCCAGCCTCGCATGGTCAGCACGGCTTTATAGGGGACCGTCCGGCACCTTACAACGCAGGTCGTTACGTGCAGGAGCTATGCTTAACCCCTGATTGTCAATGCAGAACATCGCCGGATGCGGTTAATGCCGGCGGGGCGACTATATGGCGCGGGGGCCGCTCTTATGCCGCTCATATGTCACATAGGAGAAATCGGCGCTGTCATCCGGGCCGGCAGGATGCTTGATGCGCGCCACTTCGTCCCATTCCGCGGCATCAATGGCAGGAAACACGGTGTCGCCATCGGGCCTGGCATGAACCTCGGTGATTTCGAGCCGATCGGCGATCCCCATCCATTGCGCATAAATGTCGGCGCCGCCGATCACCGCAATCTCAGTGGCTAAACGCCGCAGCGCATCGCCCTGCGCCACCATGCGGGCAGCTTCCATCGAGGTCGTGACCACAGCGCCCGCAGCCTGGTACTGCGCGTCGCGCGTGATGACGATGTGGGTTCTCCCGGGCAGCAGCCGAGGCAGCGACTCGAAGGTTTTGCGGCCCATGACGATGGGCTTGCTCATGGTCAGCGCCTTGAAGCGCTGCATGTCGGACTTCAGCCGCCACGGGATCGCGTTGCCCTGCCCGATCACGCCGTTCTCGGCGACAGCAACGACGAAGACGATCGCGATGCTGGACTTGTTAGTCGCGTTCAAACCGCGACCTCGGCCTTGATATGCGGGTGCGGATCGTACCCTTCCAGCGTGAAGTCTTCATAGCGAAAAGCAAAAATGTCCTTCACCTCGGGATTGATGGTCATCACCGGCAGCGGCCGCGTCGGGCGGGTCAGCTGCAGCCGCGCCTGTTCGAGGTGATTGGAATACAGATGCGCGTCACCGAGCGTGTGGATGAAGTCGCCCGGCTTCAGCCCGGTGACCTGCGCCACCATCATCGTCAGCAACGCGTAGGACGCGATGTTGAAGGGCACGCCGAGAAACACGTCGGCGGAACGCTGGTACAACTGGCAGGACAGCTTGCCGTTCGCCACGTAGAACTGAAACAGGCAGTGGCACGGCGGCAGTGCCATCTTGTCGACGTCGGCAGGATTCCACGCCGTCACGATCAGCCGGCGCGAATCCGGATTGCGCTTGATCATCTCGACCACGTTGGCGATCTGGTCGATCGCCCGGCCGTCGGCCGCCGGCCACGAGCGCCACTGCGAACCGTAGACCGGGCCAAGATCGCCATTGGCGTCGGCCCATTCGTCCCAGATCGAGACGCCGTTATCCTTGAGATACTTGATGTTGGTGTCGCCGGCCAGAAACCACAGCAGTTCGTGAATGATCGCCTTCAGCGGCAGCTTCTTGGTGGTCAGCATCGGGAAGCCCGCCGCCAAGTTGAAGCGCGTCTGGTGGCCGAACACCGACAACGTGCCGGTGCCGGTACGGTCATGTTTTTCCGCGCCGTCGGCGAGGATCCGCTCAAGCAGGTCGTGATATTGATTCATGTCGGCAACTGCGAGCCTTGGAGTGGCGTGGGAGCCGGCGAACCTAGCGCCCAATCGCCGACTGGACAGCCACGATTCGACGCTGACACCGGATTATACCCTGGAAAATGGCCCCCTGCCCCGCAAACGGCAAGGGCCGGATCCTGGGATCCGGCCCTTGAAATCACGCCACAATCTGGCGCGTGGTCACATGGTGGGCTTGAGCACCGCCGACCATTTGGCGACTTCGCTCTTCACCAGGGTTGCCAGCGCGGCCTGGGTGCGGCCTTCCGCCTTCGGGATGTCCGATCCCAGATCGAGCAGCCGCTTACGGACGTTCTCGTCGTCCAGTGCCTTGGCGGCGGCGGCGTTCAGCTTGGCGAGGATCGGCGCGGGCGTCCCCTTGGGGGCGAAGATCGCGTTCCAGGCCGACACCTGATACTTCGGCAGGCCGGCTTCGGTGGTGGTCGGCAGGTCCGGCAGTGACGGGTTGCGCTCCGGTGTCGCCACCGCATAGGCCTTGATGGTGCCGCCATTGATCTGCGGCACGGCGTTGACGATCTGGTCGCACATGTAATCGACCTGGCCGCCGACCAGCGCGTTCATTGCGGGCCCGGTGCCGTTGAACGGAACCCCGGTCGGCTTGATCTCAAGTACCGAGTTGAGCAACTCGCAGGATGAGTAGGACACCGAGCCGATGCCGGCATGGGCCATGTTCATCTTGTCGGTGTTGGCCTTCACGTAAGCCACGAATTCCTTGAGGTCCTTGGCCGGAAAATCCTTCTTGGCAAGGATCAGGATCGGCGTGCCGGCGAGCAGCGCGACGGGCTCGAAATCCTTCTCGGGATGATAGGCCAGCTTCGGATAAAGCGGCACCGCGGCGGCATGGGTGCCCATGTGGCCGGTGATCAGCGTGTAGCCATCCGGATTGGCGCGCGCCGCGCGCGTGGTCGCGGTGGTGCCGCCTGCACCCACCACGTTCTCGATGATGATGCTCTGGCCCAGCGTCTTGGCCATCTCGGCAGTGACGATGCGGGCAATGATGTCGGTCGGTCCGCCGGCGGCGAACGGCACAATCATGGTGATCGAGCGGGTCGGATAGTCCTGGGCCTGGGCGGAAGCGGCAATCGATCCGAGGCCGGCCAGCGCGAGACCGGCGGTCGCAAGTGTGCGACGAAGGTAGTTCATGGCGTTCTCCCCGAAATTTTATGTCATCGCCAGCGCGATACATTCCGGGCAACTGAATACACGCCGCGGCCCGAAGTCCATTCGACTTCGGGCCGCGGCGCAACGCCGCAGGTCAGTTTTCGGATTCGACGAACACCTCGTCGCGCTTCTTCCGCAAGGAGGGAAGCAGCGCCAGCACCAGCAGGAAGGCCGAGATCGCCATCAGGCTCGCCGACAGCGGACGGGTGAAGAATACCGTCGCATCGCCGCGCGAGATCAGCAGGGCGCGGCGCAGGTTCTCTTCCATCAGCGGTCCCAGCACCATGCCGAGCAGCAACGGCGCCGGCTCGAAATCGTGCTTGATCAGCCAGTAGCCGAGCAGACCGAAGATGCCGGCCAGTACCACGTCCATCGGCGCGTTGTTCACCGAATAGATGCCGATGCAGCAGAACACCACGATCGACGGGAACATCAGGCGGTAGGGCACGCGCAACAGGCGGACCCAGATTCCGACCAGCGGCAGGTTGATCACCAGCAGCATCAGGTTGCCGACCCACATCGAGGCGATCATGCCCCAGACCAGTTCGGGCTGCTTCTGCATGACCTGCGGGCCGGGCACGATGCCATGGATGGTCATCGCGCCGACCATCAGCGCCATGACGGCGTTGGGCGGAATGCCCAACGTCAGCAGCGGAATGAACGAGGTCTGCGCCGCGGCGTTGTTGGCGCTTTCAGGCGCCGCGACACCTTCAATCGCGCCGCGGCCGAACCGCGACGGATCCTTGGCGAGCTTCTTCTCCAGCGTATAGGCCGCGAACGACGCGATCACCGCGCCGCCGCCTGGCAGGATGCCGAGGATCGAGCCCAGCACCGTTCCGCGCAGGATCGCCGGCGCAGAATCTTTCATGTCCTTGCGGGTCGGCATCAGGCCGGTGACCTTCTGCTGAACCAGTTCGCGATCGCCCTCGCCGCCCGCATCGAGGTTGCGGATGATCTCGGCAAAGCCGAACAGGCCCATCGCCACCGTGGCAAAGCCAAGGCCGTCGGCGAGTTCGGGGATGTTGAAGGACATGCGCGACGCGCCGGTCTCGATGTCGGAACCGACCATGGACAGCAGCAGGCCGAACACGATCATCGCGATCGCCTTCAGCACCGAGCCCTTGGCCAGCACCACCGCGAAGATCAGGCCGAGGACCATCAGCGAGAAATATTCCGCAGGTCCGAACGCCAGCGCCAGCTTGGTGAGCGGCGCGCCGAGCACCGCAATCAGCACAGTCGCAACGCAGCCGGCGAAGAACGAGCCGATCGCCGCAATCGCCAGCGCCGGACCGGCGCGGCCCTGCTTGGCCATCTGGAAACCGTCCAGTGCGGTCACGACAGAGCCAGCCTCACCGGGAATGTTGACCAGGATCGAGGTGGTGGAACCGCCGTATTGCGCGCCATAATAGATGCCGGCGAGCATGATCAGCGCACCGACGGGCGGCAGGCCGAAGGTGATCGGCAGCAGCATGGCCACCGTGGCGATGGTGCCGATGCCCGGCAGCACGCCGACCAGCGTGCCGACCAGCGCGCCGATCAGGCAGAGCAGGATGTTCATGGGAACGGGAATCGACAGGCCATGCAGGAACGCCGGCGACCACTGCACGAACTGGAAAACGACGCCGAAGCCGAGGCCGAGATTGGAGAAAAGATCGCCCATGATGCCCTCAGCGGTTCAGAAACGTCGGCAGCATCTGCATCGGCAGACCCAGCCCGTAGGGAAACAGAATCGCGCAGAACGCGGTGAGGCAGACGCCAACGATGAAGGTTTCCTTCCACCGCGTCTCATGGGTGCCGAGCGCAGCGATCATGAAGCTCGCCATCGCGGCGAAGATCATGCCCATCGGGCGAATGCTAACGGCGAAGCTCAGGATCGCCAGCGAGACGAACAGCGGTCCGCGCCAGGCATAAACCGCGAGCCTCGGCCCTTCGGTCAGCACGCCGACCAGCATGATGGCAAAGCCAAGCCCGAGCAGCAGGATGCCAAACATACGCGGCGCGGTTCCGGCACCAAAGGAGAAGCCCCGCATGCCCTGCAGGTCGCTGGAAGCCCAAAGTGCGAACGCCGCAATCGCGACCAAGGCGAGACCGCCAAAAAATCCTGCGGTGCCTTTATCCAGTTCGGCAGAACTGAATCCCCCGGCACATGGCTCGGCATATCACTCATCGGTCGGTTCCCCCTTGTAACGAGCCTGTCGCCCACGTCTTCTGGTTGGCTTCATTCAGCCTCCAGACCAAGCCTGCCTAGCGATTTTCATTGGAGAATGCCAGCGAAACCAAAACTGTCCCCACCACGCCATCACACAACAACCATAGCGGGTTGAGCCGCGTGGCAACCGACAAAACGGCGGCAACGGCCGATCGCGATCGCCGCTGGACAGACCAAAACCTGCCCCCAGGACTGGCCCCTCCGATCAACCGGAGGCCAGCCCGCCGTCAAGGCGCCAGCGGCAAGAAGCCGGAGTTCAACGGCAGCGCGGCTTTATCCCCCTCTATTTCCGTCCTATATTGGGGCTGCAGGCTTGCCTGGCGTGCTGACCTCGGGCTTAAGCCGGGATAGAATGAAACAGACGGCGCGAGTCGGCCACGGTATCGCCGCCGGCCCGCGTGTGGCTTTTGAACGACGGGACCGACCTGATGGCTACCGATCATATCCGATACGACGTCCTGGCCCGTGACGCGTTGCGCAGCGTGCTGCGCCGCGTGCTGACCGACGCCGCCGAACACGGCCTGCCGGGCGAGCACCATTTCTTCATCACCTTTGTTTCCACCGCCGACGGCGTGAAGCTGTCGCCCAGGCTGCTGGCGCAGTATCCGGAAGAAATGACGGTGATCCTGCAACACCAGTTCTGGGATCTGGTGGTGACCGAGGACCGCTTCGAGGTCGGGCTGTCGTTCAACGGCATTCCGGAGCGCCTAGTGGTGCCGTTCAACTCGATCAAGAGCTTCTTCGACCCGTCCGTGCAGTTCGGGCTGCAGTTCGAACCGTCCGAGACCGCGGCAGAAACGGCCAGTGCCAGCTTGGCTGCGGACCCAGCGCCCCCTGCTCCCCCGGCGCCGGGCGACGACGAGTCTCCAAAGCCGAGCGAAGGCGCCGAGGTCGTTCGCCTAGATCGTTTCCGCAAGAAATAAGCCTTCCGGCCATCAAGGATGCGCGCGCCGCGCAGCGGCACTAAACTTATGCGCCGCTCCGGCGTTGGTGTGGCCACCGCAACGGACAGCAACCCATGCCCCACGCCTCGAAGACCACCGGCTCTACCCGCACCGAGACTGACAGTTTCGGTCCTATCGAGGTGGCGGCCGACCGCTACTGGGGCGCGCAGACCGAACGATCGCGCCAGAACTTCCGCATCGGACATGACCGGATGCCGATGCCGATCATCCGCGCCCTCGGCATCGTCAAGCTCGCCGCAGCGCAAACCAATCTCGAACTCGGCCTGCTCGACCAGCGGCGTACCCGGGCCATCGTCCGCGCCGCACGCCAGGTGATCGACGGCAAGCTCGACGAAGAGTTCCCCCTGGTAGTGTGGCAGACTGGTTCTGGCACGCAGACCAACATGAACCTCAACGAGGTCATCGCCAACCGCGCCAACGAATTGCTCGGCGGCGAGCGCGGCAGCAAGAAGCCCGTGCATCCCAACGATCACGTCAACATGAGTCAGTCGTCGAATGACTCGTTTCCGACAGCGATGCACATCGCGGCAACCGAAGGTATATTGAAGCAACTCATTCCCGCTTTGGATGAACTATCAGTTGCGTTGCGCAAGAAGGAGAAGGCGTTCGCGACCATCGTCAAGATCGGGCGCACCCATACGCAGGATGCGACACCCCTGACATTGGGACAGGAATTCTCCGGCTATGCGGCGCAAGTCGAGAGCGGCATCGCGCGCCTGCGCAGCGCGGTGAAGGATCTTTACCCTCTGGCGCAGGGAGGCACCGCAGTCGGCACCGGCCTCAATTCAAAACCACGGTTCGCCAAGCTGTTTGCCAAACATGCGGCCGCGCTGACCAAGCTTCCCTTCGTCAGCGCGCCGAACAAGTTCGAGGCGCTTGCATCCAACGACGCATATGTCTTCGTGCACGGCGCCATCAACGCCGTCGCGACCGGCCTGTTCAAGATCGCCAACGACATCCGCCTGCTCGGATCGGGTCCCCGTTCCGGGCTCGGCGAACTGATCCTTCCGGAGAATGAGCCAGGCTCATCAATCATGCCGGGGAAGGTAAATCCGACACAATGTGAAGCGATGACAATGGTATGCTGCCAGGTATTCGGGAACCACACGGCCATCACGGTGGCCGGCAGCCAGGGTCATTTCGAGCTTAACGTGTACAAGCCGGTGATGGCGCATTGCATGATGCAGTCCATCCAATTGCTGGCGGATGTGTCGCGTTCCTTCACGGAAAACTGCGTAAGCGGGATTCGTGCCGACGAGAAAAGAATACAGGATCTGATGGAGCGATCGCTGATGCTCGTCACGGCCCTCGCGCCGAAGATCGGATATGATAACGCCGCCAAGGTGGCCAAAATTGCACACAGCAGTGGAACCACGTTGAAGGAAGAGGCTGTCCGGCTGGGCTTCGTAACGCCCATAGAATTTGACCGGCTCGTTCAGCCGATCAAAATGATACACCCTGGCTAGACGCGCAATCGACAGTAACTTCTTATTGAGGATGCGCTGGCGCCGAAATAGTTATAATTTATAAGGGCTAAGTGCTTAGACCGAACCTCTATCGTCGATGGTTTTCACCGTGATAGAGCAGAAGACGACAGCGAAAGGATTCGCAACGGTATATATTTTGTGACGTCGAGTGGAATAACGGAGTATTATTTGGTGTTTGAAACCAGATTTACTGCTCGAACGTACAACTACCGGATGGTGAGCTGAAAGTTATCGCTCAAGAATTTTTATTGAATGACAGGAGAGATCATGGGCGACCTGATCAATCTGAACCGATTTAAGAAACGTAGCGCGCGAGACGAAGCGGCCAAGCAAGCCGAGGTAAATCGTGCGCAGTTCGGCCGGACCAAAGCCGAGCGTAATTTGCAAGAGCAACGCACAATCCGTGCGAATAATTTGCTGGATCAGCATCACATTGATGGCGAGGACGCATCATGAAATCGCCCGTAGTTAAACGTTCAATCGTCGTCGCAGGTCACAAGACCAGCGTCAGCCTCGAAGAGGCGTTCTGGAACGGCATGAAGGAAATCTCGAACCTTCGGGACATGACACTCTCGGAGCTCGTCGGCGAGATCGATACGAATCGGCAGCAGGGCAATTTGTCCTCTGCAATTCGACTGTTCGTGCTGGACTACTTCCGTACGCGCGCTGTTCCGCATCGCCCCCAGGAACACAGCCTCACCATGTGAGCGCAACGGGCGCCTGCTTCAACTGATCCGATGCAGGCGTTCATCGTCGGTGCGCTCTCAAGGCCGCCGGGACCAGCTCGAGTTACTGTCGCGCTGAGTTCGCCGGCGGCGTCAGCACAAGCGGAGGCGCGGGCCGCGGCCTTGGCGAGCGTGCAGCACCGGGAGCAGGTCTGATTTCAATCGGCGCAGGCAACGGCGCAAGCTGCGGGCTGACCGATGGCGTAGTCGAATCCTGCGGCAACGCTGCAGGGCGTGGAAGCGCTGGCCGCGATGGCGTCCGGCGCGGATCGCGACCGGGAATCGGCACGTCCGCGGCCGGCGGTAAGGCCAGCAATTGCGAAGCCGAAGGCTCCGGCGGTTTTTCCGCGGGAACAATCGGTGCGATTGGCGCGACCGCTGCGGGCAGCGTGGCCGGCGGAACTTCACCGCGTTCGAGCGAATCCAGCCGGCGCGTTTCGCGATCGATGGCCCGCACTGCCAGCCACGACGACAGCGCCGCGATGTCCAAGGTGCGCTCGAGCCGGTCCGGCGATCCCGCCATAAACAATTGTATCTCGGGACGTGCGGTTCCCGATGCGCCGGCCATCGACGTCAGCGCAACGCGAACGTCGGTCTGGTCGGCAGCAAGGTCGTAGCCGCCCGAGACGATGGCGCGCGCACTGCCCCCATCGAGCGTGGTGGCGCCGACCCGCAAGCGACCGTCCTTGATGAGGAAGGGATCTGCGCGGCCGTCACCGGAAGCGCTGCGGTCGCCAGTGACCGTTCGACGATCTGCCGCAACCGGTTGTCGTCCGTGGCCTGCCCGCTGTCGCTGGCACGGATCGCAATATCGAAAGCGTCGGGGTTCAGCCCGGCGATCCGTGCCGCGTCGATGGAGAGCAAGCCGTTGCCGGACAGTGCCCCCTCCAGTCCGAATGCAGTACGGCCCTGGGTAGCAAGAGTCGCGCGCAGCGACACGCGACCGGACGGCATCGCCAGTGCACGATAGCGCAATGCTGCGCCATCGACGTTGGCCATCTGGATGCGGGCATTCAGAGCCAGGCCGGTCAGGCCTGGCTTGATGTCGATATCGGCGGTGACGTCGCCGCCGCCGACATTGCCCTTGATGCTCTCGATGCTGAGCGACTGCCCGTCGCTCTTGATGACACCGCTGAGCGGCCGCAGTTCGATGCCGCCCGGCAACGCGCCGCTCAGCGACTGAAACGCCAGCTGGCCGCGCCAGCCCTGCAGCAAGCCGCGGCCGAGCGGTTCCGTCGCATCATGCCCCCGGGCGCCAACCACGAGACCGAACGCCGGAGCGAGTTCGATGGCATCCATTCCGAGCTGACCGTCGATGGTCTTTTCGGTGCCGAAGGTGAGCGCGAGGCGACCGCGCAGCCGCGCGCCCGCCACTGTGCTGTCGATGTCGTCGAGCGTGAGCTTGCTGGCGGCCAGGGTCGCGCGGGCCGAAAAACCAATCGTCTGCGCCAGCGCGTCGGACGCCTTGAGATCGAACAGCGGCGCGACATTGGCACGGCGGACCGCGAGCGCGAGCACGGCTTTCGGCTGCTCAGCCCACGGTTCGGCCGTCCCCTGCGCGTCGGCGTCGAGCTCTGTACCTGCAAGCCTGACCTTGACGCGCAGCGGCGCGCGCCACGTCCCGGTCGCAGAGCCCTCGAACCCCAGCGGCGCATCTCCCGCAGCCAGCACGCCATTGAGACCGAGCAGTGTCAGCAGCTGCGATCCACGGTCCGCGGCAAGCCGGGATTCGACGGTGATTTCACTGCGCGACAGCGCGTCGATATCGAGGCTCCGCATGGCCGCAACGGACGGCGTCGCCGTGAAAGTCGTCACACCGCTGACCTGCGGCGCGGCGATATCAACCACGGCACGCGCGCTTGCGCGGTCGGGCTGGCTGCTATCCCGGCCGAGGTCGAAGGTCAGCTTGATATTCGTTCTACCTGGTGCAGGCGACAGCGTGTTCAGCCGCGCCGCCACCGCAGGCGCAAGGGGCGCCAGCAGCGCTGTCATTTTCGTCAGCGATGCCGACGCGGCGCTGAGCGCCAGTGTTCCGGTCGCCTCGGTCCGGTTGAACGAGCCGCTGCCTTCCAGCAACAGCGTGCTGGCTTCGCCGATTTTGAGACGGTCCAGCGATATCGTCTCCGGCCCGTAACCGAACTGCGCGACGAAAGGGTGCATTTCCTGACCGGCCGATACGGCGCGATCAATGTTCAGCGAGAGCTGGGCCACGTCCGGCCAATCACCGGGCGGCCCCGCGAGCGAACGCAGCAGCGCTGCTGCGGCATCGACATCCAGCCGGTCCGCCTTCACATCCGCCTCGAAGCGCGAAGCGCTACCCGCCGGATTCGAGAGCGCGACCCGCCCCTCGACGGTGCCGCCATCGATCTCGGCCTTGATCGCGTCGATCGCGAAACGATCCGCGGCCACGCTCACGTCGCCGCGCAGGCGGAGCGGCTTCTGGCTGCGGTAGGTGACCTCGCTGCGGCCCTGCAGCCAGGCAGCCAGCGTATCGGGGTCGTTGGAGTCGAGACTCACCGCGCCCTTGAAGTTGCCCGACGCAGCGCCCGGGGCGATCCCGCTCAGCGTGACGCGGGTCGCGCCCGGGGCGCGGAAATCCAGCCTGTCGATGGTCCAGGCCGTGGCATCGCCATGCAGATCGGCGGCGAGATTCTGCACCGGACGACCGCCCAGCATGATCTGTTCCGCGCTGACCTCGACCTGGGTCGCAAGCGGCGGCTGCGGAAATTCCGCGAACAGCTTGCGGAGCTGCGGCAGCAGACGACCTGGCGCCCCTGCAGCGACGTCCCTGGCGAGCAGCCGGTCGGCGTCCAGTTGCCGCGCCGACAGCACGGCATGGAGCAGCGGCGACGGACCGAAGCGGACCTCCGCGAGGCCAGCAAGCTTCAGCGCCATATCCTCGGGACCATAGCTGATTTCGATCTGCTCGAGCTTTGCTGCGGCCGGATCGGCCTTGAGCCGCGCCGACAGCCGCCACGGCGACGGCGCACGGTCGGTGGCAGGCTCCGCCTTGGGGCCGGCAGGTCTGGCCAGGATCAGCCCGCCCTCGAACCGCGGCGCGCGGCCGTCGAAAAACAAGGTGCCGTCGAGATCGACGGAGAGCGGCCGCTGGCCGGGATCGATGGTGAGATGAACGCGGGTACCGTTCCCGTCAACAGTCTGGCCCGACGACACACGGAACGGATAGCGCGCGCCGTTCAGCGAGAAGTTGCCGTCGCCGCGGATCGCCCCGGCCAGGGAGCGCACGTCGCCGCTAAAGGCAATGTCATTCAATTCCAGCGTGCTACGGCTGGCCGCATCGTGCAGCGCAATACGCCCAGTCAGGTTCAGCCGGTCGATCGCCAGAGTGCCGAGGTTGAAGCGGCCGGTGGAGGTAGGCAGGTCGATGCGCCCCTGGGCGTCGAGGCCGAGATCCAGTGCGGCGCCGTTGATCGTCAATTCGGTGGCGCGCCATTCGCCGCGCATCAGTGAGCTCAGACTGAACTCGACGTCGAGCTTGTCGGCGCGTATCCGGCCGCGATCGTTGGCGCCGCCGACCATCACCGAACGCAGCCGCAGCGACGGCGCCGGCAACAGCCGCGCATCCAGGGCACCGGCGACGCGCACCGGCGCGCCGAGCACGCGCGATGCCTCGGCTTCGAACTGCGGCCGAAATTGATTCCAGTCGACGAAATACGGGCCGACCAGTGCGGCGACCAGCGCTATGATAAAGGCAATCGCCAAGCCGAGCAGCGTCGTCTGCACGGTATCTCCCTTAAGCATGTTCCGGCAACATGCGGCCCGCTTCACATAGCAAAGCCTATTCCAACGCGCCCACATTCGCGATGCCGCCCGCAAACGTCGCGATGGTCGCACTGAACTCACACCCGAAAGTCCGCTATATATACGGATAACTGTGGCGAAGTCACAGCATGCGTGAGCGGCTGCAAGCTGGCCTGCGGTAAATCGCCGTCTAAAGCGATTCGGACGTGGCCCGCTCCGGCGCGTTCGGCGCGGCAGCAGCGCGGTGCAGCCGTCCGGCAACGGCGCGGACCTTGCCTGGGGAGGCCATCCAGATCGCGGTGGTGGCCACGGCGCTCACCACGATTCCGATGGCGAAAGCCGGTGTATAGGTGCCGCAGATATCGTGGATGATGCCGGTGACCAGCGGACCGGCAGCGCCGCCGGCCAGCGCAGCGAGCATAAGGGTGCCGAAAATGCTGCCGAAATGCTCGCCATGAAAGATCTCGGCGACCACTGCCCCCATGATCGACGTCACGCCGTAGCCGAGCAGCCCCTGCGAGATCACCATCACATAGACAAGCGGCAGGCTCGGCGCATATTCGAGGCCGATCAACGCCGCAAAGCAGATGGCGAAGCCGACGCTGCTGACAGTCCAGATCCATTCGCGGCCGATCCGGTCGGAGAGATGGCCGAGCAGGATCTGGCCGGGGACGCCGAACAGGCTGACCATGCCCAGCGCCCAGGCGGCCACACCGGGGCTGAAGCCGATATCGATCAGGTATTTGGTCTGGTGGACCTGGACCGCGTACCAGGCATAGAGCCCACCGAACAGGCCGAGGGCCAGCCACCAGAACCGCGCCGTCCGCATCGCGCGGCGTAGCGTCCAGTCGACGCTGACCCAGGCGTGGTCGACCACATTCGAGACTGGCTTGAATGCCGCGGTCGGCGCGTCGTCGCCATCGGGCTGCAGCCCCATATCCTGCGGCCGCTTGCGCAGCAGCAGGTTGATGGGGAGCAGAACGACCAGGACCAGAATGCCAATGGTCGTACATGCGGTGCGCCAGCCGCTTTGTTCGATCATGTGCTGCACCCACGGCAGCACGGTGATCGATCCGATGCCGACGCCGGCAAAGGCAACACCGATGGCAAGTCCGCGCTTGCGAATGAACCAGTTGGGCAGGAACAGCGATTGGCCGGAATAGCCGAGGCAGACGCTGCCGGCCCCGACCAGCACACCGATGGTCAGATAGAGGTGCCAGGGTTTTGTGGTCAGCGGCGCCAGCAGCAGGCCAGCGGCCATCAAGGCGACGCCGAGTTCCATCACCGCGCGCGGCCCGGCGCGATCCATCAGCCGTCCCATCAGCGGGCTCATGATCGCCGAGATCAGAAAGCCGAACGAAAAGGCGCCGGCGGTGACGCCGCGCTCCCAGCCGAACTCCTCGATGATGGGCGGAAAGAACAGCGAGAACGAGGTCCGCGCGTTGACGCCAATAGCCATGGTGACGAAGGTGACGGCGATGACGATCCAGCCGTAGAAGAACGGAAGCCGCATGTCGGGCCTTTGGATTGGACGCACGCGTCGCGTCAGGAACTGCTGGACCTTGAACTTGCCGACGCTTCGTTGCGCCGGATGGCGAGAGTCATCCGTCGATCGCCCGTCGCGCTTCAGCGTGCCGGAAGGATCTTGCCGGGATTGAAGATGTTCTGCGGATCCATCGCCAGCTTGATCGCACGCATGGCGTCCAGTGCCTCCACACCCAACTCGGCCTTGAGGTATTTCTGCTTGCCCTGCCCGATGCCGTGCTCGCCGGTGCAGGTGCCGCCCATGGCCTGGGCACGCTCGACCAGGCGATGCATGAAGGCCTCTGCGCGCGCCACTTCTTCGGCATCGTTGCGATCACACAGCATCGAGCAATGGAAGTTGCCGTCGCCCACATGGCCAACAATCGGCGCCACCAGGTTCATGCGCGCGAGATCTTCCTCGGTCTCGGTGACGCATTCCGCAAGACGGGAAATCGGCACGCAGACGTCGGTGGCCGCCACATCGGAGCCCGGCCGCAGGCTTTTCACCGACCAGTAGGCGTCATGGCGGGCCTGCCAGAGCTTGGTGCGGTCTTCCGGTCGCGTGGTCCAGGTGAAATCACCGCCGCCGCATTCCAGCGCGATCTCGCGAAAATTCTTCGACTGCTCGGCGACCTCCGCCTCGCTGCCGTGGAATTCCAGCAGCAACAGCGGCGTCTCCGGCAGCGTCAGTTTGGAGTAGGCATTGCAGCAGCGGACCTGCGCCTCGTTGAGCAGTTCGATCCGGGCCAGGGGAATGCCGGTCTGCACCGCCAGGATGGTGGCCTGGCAGGCGCCCGCCACCGTCGCGAACGAACAGGACGCTGCGGCAATGGTGTCCGGAATGCCGCGCAGCTTGATGGTCAGTTCGCTGATGATGCCCAGCGTGCCTTCGGCGCCGACGAACAGATGGGTCAGGTCGTAGCCGGCGGAGGATTTCTTGGCGCGCGTGCCGGTTTTGATGATCTCGCCGTCGCCGCGCACCACCTTCAGCGCCAGCACGTTGTCGCGCATGGTGCCGTAACGCACTGCATTGGTGCCGGAAGCGCGGGTCGAGGCCATGCCGCCAAGCGAGGCATCGGCGCCCGGGTCGATCGGAAAGAACAGCCCCTGATCGCGCAGATTCTCGTTCAATGCCTTGCGGGTGACGCCGGGCTGGATCACGCAATCCAGATCCTCGGCATGGACTTCAAGGATACGGTTCATGTCGCGCAGGTCGATACACACGCCGCCGGCCGCCGCGTTGACCTGGCCTTCCAGCGAGGTGCCGGTCCCGAACGCGATCACCGGCACGCCGTTGGCGGCACAAATCCGCACCACGTCCTGGATATCGGCGGTTTCCTGCGCCATCACCACCGCATCCGGCGGCTGGTTTGGCAGCCACGTGGTGGTGTGGCCGTGCTGTTCGCGCACCGCCTGCGAGGTCACCAGCCGGTTGCCGAACCGCGCGGCAAGCGCTTCGATGGTGGTGGCCAGCGCCGCCGGCTCAGGTCGTTTCTGATTATTGTTCATTGTACCCACGTCAGCCCCTCCGGGGACGCCCGTCCCTCCGGCGCGCGGGACCGTGACAAAGGATGTATATGGGGTCAAGTGATGATGAATTGCCGGAGTGGGGATAGCCGATGACGAACGCGACAATGCCTGACGACCTGCTGCTACAGCCGGTGCCCTTCCTGTCGTCGGTGATGGCCATTGAACCGCAATGGATCGACTATAATGGCCATCTCAACATGGCCTATTACAACGTGCTGTTCGACCGCGCGATCGACGAACTCTGGCTCAAGCTCGGGATCGGCCCCGCTTACATGAAAGCACGCGGCGGCTCGACATTCACCGCGGAATGCCATGTCCGCTACCTGCGTGAGATCCATCTCGGCGATCCCGCGCAGGTGTCGATCCTGCTGGTCGCGGCTGACGACAAGCGGCTGCACACGTTCGAGGAATTGCGCCACGCCACCGAAGGATGGGTGTCGGCGACCTCGGAAAACATGTCCATCCACATGGACATGAATGCCCGAAAAGTCGCGCCATTCCCGTCGGATATCCGCGCCAACATTGCGGCGCTGGCGAACGCCCATCAGGCGGCGCCGCGGCCCGAGGGAATCGGCCGCAGCATCGGGATGCCCGCGAAGAAGTAGCGACCGCTAGGCCCGGGTTCGACCGCGGACCAGACCGACAACGGCCGAAACCAGAAACAGCACGATCGCGACGAAGAAGATGATCTTGGCGATCTCGATGGAGGCTCCGGCGACGCCGCCAAAGCCCAGAACACCGGCGATCAGGGCGACGATCAGAAACGTGACAACCCAGCCGAACATGGCACAACCTCGAATTTTCGTTCTGTTGAACGCGGCCTGAGCGCCGCGCGTCGATCGTGAAAACAAGCCGCAACGGGAGCGAAAGTTCCCTGCCTGTGGTAGGCCGATGGGCCGAGCGCAAGCGCCGGCAGCCGGCTCAACCGCATCTGGCCCTGCCCCGACGCGGGAAAACTCTGTCAACTCGCCGCTTCGCCCCCTATATGCCTGTGACCCCTGCTATGAAGGCTCCCCTTCACGGCCCCGCGGTGCCATCGTGGGAACAAGACGATTCGCATGACCGAGCCCTACAAGACGCCCTCCAACGATCTCCCTGCCTACCAGCCGGCGGCGGGCGGCATTGGCGCGCGTGCACGCGCCCAGGCGGCGCCGGCCCAGTACCTGGCCGGCCTCAACCCCGAGCAGCGTGATGCCGTCGAGACCCTCGATGGTCCGGTTCTCGTTCTGGCAGGCGCCGGCACCGGCAAGACCAAGGTGCTGACCTCGCGGATCGCGCATATCCTGACCACCGGCCGCGCCCGGCCCGCCGAGATCCTGTCGGTGACCTTCACCAACAAGGCGGCGCGCGAGATGAAGCACCGCCTCGGCCTGATGCTCGGCCAGGCCGTCGAAGGCATGCCGTGGCTCGGCACCTTCCACTCGATCGGTGGCCGCATCCTGCGCATCCATGCCGAACTGGTGCAACTGACCTCGAATTTCACCGTGCTCGACACCGACGACCAGATCCGGCTGCTCAAGCAGTTGCTGGCGGCCGACAACATCGACGACAAGCGCTGGCCGGCGCGGATGCTGGCAGGGCTGATCGACGGCTGGAAGAACCGCGGCCTGACGCCGTCGCAGGTGCCGGCCGGCGAGGCCGCCGTGTTCGGCAACGGCAAAGGCGGCAAGCTCTACGCCGCCTATCAGGCCCGGCTCAAAACCCTCAATGCGGCCGATTTCGGCGATCTGCTGCTCGAGGGCATCCGGCTGTTCCGCGAACATCCCGACGTGCTCCGGCAGTACCAGCAGCGCTTCAAATACATCCTGGTCGACGAATATCAGGACACCAACGTCGCGCAATATCTGTGGCTGCGGCTGCTGTCGCAGACACCGGGTTCGCAAAGCCATGCCCCCATCCTTCGAGACGCCGCGCTTCGCGCGGCTCCTCAGGATGAGGGCGCAGAGACCGTTGCCGACACACACACCGAGTTGTCCCCTCACCCTGAGGAGCGCGGGCGAGGCTCGCGCGTCTCGCAGGATGAGATGACGCCATCGACGGCGCGACTCAAGAACATCTGCTGCGTCGGCGACGACGATCAGTCGATCTACGGCTGGCGCGGCGCCGAGGTCGACAACATCCTGCGCTTCGACCACGATTTCCCCGGCGCCAAGGTGATCCGGCTGGAGCGCAACTATCGCTCCACCGGCCATATCCTGGCCGCCGCCTCACATCTGATCGCGCATAACGAAGGCCGGCTCGGCAAGACGCTGCGCACCGAGGATGTCGCCGGCGAAAAGGTCACCGTCACCGGCTGCTGGGATTCCGAAGAGGAAGCCCGCACCATCGGCGAGGAAATCGAGGATCTGCAGCGCGGCGGCCACAAGCTCAACGACATCGCCATCCTGGTGCGCGCCTCGTTCCAGATGCGCGAATTCGAAGATCGCTTCGTCACCCTCGGCCTGCCCTATCGCGTGATCGGCGGCCCGCGCTTCTATGAGCGCGCCGAGATCCGCGATGCGCTGGCCTATCTGCGGGTGATCAATTCGCCCGCCGACGATCTGGCTTTCGAGCGCATCGTCAACACGCCGAAGCGCGGGCTCGGCGACGCCACCGTGCAGATGCTGCACGACCACGCCCGCAAGCGGAAGATCCCGCTGTCCGAAGCTGCCCGTCTCGTGGTCGACACCGACGAGATGAAGCCGAAGGCGCGCGGCAGCCTGCGCGAGTTGATGATGAACTTCGAGCGCTGGCGCACGCAGCGCGATACCATCACCCACACCCAGCTCGCCGAGATCGTGCTCGACGAGAGCGGCTACACCGAGATGTGGCAGAAGGACCGTTCCGCCGACGCAGCCGGCCGGCTCGAGAACCTCAAGGAACTCGTCCGCTCGATGGAAGAATTCGAGAACCTGCAAGGGTTTCTCGAACATATATCGCTGGTGATGGATCGCGAGGGCGGCGCCGACGAGGACGCGGTGTCGATCATGACGCTGCACTCGGCCAAGGGGCTGGAATTCGACAACGTGTTCCTGCCGGGCTGGGAAGAAGGCCTGTTTCCGCACCAGCGCGCGCTCGACGACCAGGGCCGCGCCGGACTGGAAGAAGAGCGCCGGCTGGCTCATGTGGGGATCACCCGCGCCCGAAAACGCGCCAAGCTCTATTTCGCCACCAACCGGCGCATCCATGGCACCTGGAACACGACGCTGCCGTCGCGCTTCCTCGACGAATTGCCGGCCGACAATGTCGAGATCACCGAGTCCAAGGGCGGCAACAATTGGGGCGGCAACAGCGGCTACGGCCCGTCGCGCTTCGACAATGTGGAATCCTTCGGCTCCACCTATTCGACGCCCGGCTGGCAGCGCGCCCAGGCCAACAAGTCGCGCAACAAAGGCGGCGGACAGGCCGGCGGCGGCTTCAACGAAAGCCAGTCGCCGTTCTCGTCGTCACGCAGCGACGCGCCGGGCAGCGGTTTCTCCCGCGGCAGGAACGGCCCGATGACCATCGAGGGCGAACTGATCGCGAAATCGACCGGCACCGAGTCGGCATTCACGCTGCAGGATCGCGTCTTCCACCAGAAGTTCGGTTACGGCGCGGTGACCAAAATCGACGGCAACAAGCTGACGATTGCGTTCGAGAAAGCCGGCGAGAAGAAGGTCGTCGACAGTTTTGTCGAGCGGGTGTGACGTGCGGGTCTACATCGCGTTGATTCAAAAGGACTCCGGCGGCACTTTTCGCGTGTCGTTTCCCGATTTTCCAGGCCTTGTCACCGCTGGCGACAGTCTCGATGAAGCGATCGAAGAGGCCGAAGAGACTCTTGAATCCGTGGCAGGGGACTGGACAAATCCGGACGGCACTACCGATCTTCCCATACCGCGCACCATTGAACAGTTGCAGAACGATCCGCAATTTTCGGATGCAGCAGATGGCGGCACGATCGTCGAAATTGACTACGACGCCGCAGAATAACTGCAAATCTGCCATGTCTGCGATTGCGCGCCCCCTTTCGCGTTCCTATGTACTGACACCGTGCCCGGCGCGGTCGTCCCGATTCAAATCGACAAGCACCCCATGCCCCCCATCATCTCCATATCCAGCCTAACCAAGAGCTATGCCTCGGGCTTCACCGCCCTGAAAGGCATCGATCTCGACATCAACCGCGGCGAGATCTTCGCGCTGCTGGGGCCGAACGGCGCCGGCAAGACGACGCTGATCAGCATCATCTGCGGCATCGCCAATGCGACGTCCGGCAAGGTGGTTGTCGACGGCCACGACAATGTCGGCTCGTTCCGCGCCGCGCGCCAGCTGATCGGCCTGGTGCCGCAGGAACTGCACACCGACGCCTTCGAGACGGTGTGGGCCACGGTCTCCTTCAGCCGCGGCCTGTTCGGCAAGCCGAAGAACCCCGCTCATATCGAGAAGGTGCTCAAGGACCTGTCGCTGTGGGACAAGAAGGACAGCAAGATCGTCACTCTGTCCGGCGGCATGAAGCGCCGGGTGATGATCGCCAAGGCACTGTCGCACGAACCGCAGATCCTGTTTCTCGATGAGCCCACCGCAGGCGTCGATGTCGAACTGCGCAAGGGCATGTGGGAGGTGGTGCGCACGCTGCGCGCCGCCGGCGTCACGGTGATCCTGACCACGCACTACATCGAAGAGGCCGAGGAGATGGCCGACCGCATCGGTGTCATCAACAAGGGTGAGATCATCCTGGTCGAGGAGAAGAACGCACTGATGCAGCAGCTCGGCAAGAAGCGCCTGAAGCTGCACCTGCAGGGCAAGGTCACGGCGATTCCGGCGAGTCTTTCGGCGTATCATCTCGAGCTTGCCGCTGACGGCGAACAGCTGATCTACACCTACGATACCAAGAGCGAGCGCACCGGGATTACCAGCCTGCTGAGCGACCTGCGCGAAGCCGGCATCCGGTTTTTCGATCTCGACACCACACAGAGTTCGCTGGAAGATATCTTTGTTAGCCTGGTGAAAAAATGAGCATGAACTTCCGGGCCGTCAAAGCCATCTATCTGTTCGAAATGGCGCGCACCTGGCGCACCGTGCTGCAAAGCATCGTCTCGCCGGTGATTTCGACATCGCTGTATTTCGTGGTGTTTGGCGCCGCCATCGGCTCGCGCATCACCTCCATCGAAGGCGTCAGCTACGGCACCTTCATCGTGCCCGGGCTGGTGATGCTGTCGGTGCTGACGCAGAGCATCTCCAACGCCTCGTTCGGAATCTATTTCCCGAAGTTCACCGGCACCATCTATGAGCTGCTGTCGGCGCCGGTGTCCTATGTCGAGGTCGTACTGGGCTATGTCGGCGCAGCCGCCACCAAGTCGATCCTGCTCGGTCTGATCATTCTGGCCACTGCCGGGCTGTTCGTGCCGCTGCACATTCTGCATCCGTGGTGGATGCTGACTTTCCTGGTGCTGACCGCGGTGACATTCAGCCTGTTCGGCTTCATCATCGGCATCTGGGCCGACGGCTTCGAGAAGCTGCAGGCGATCCCGCTACTGGTGGTGACGCCGCTGACGTTTCTCGGCGGCAGCTTCTATTCGGTGAGCATGCTGCCGTCGGGCTGGCGCACCATCACGCTGCTCAATCCGGTGGTCTACCTGATCAGCGGCTTCCGCTGGAGCTTCTACGAGATTTCCGATGTCAGCGTGGTGCTTAGCGTTTCGGTGACGCTGTTCTTCCTGGCGGCCTGTATGATCGCCGTGTGGTGGATCTTCAAGACCGGCTACAAGCTGAAGAACTGAGACCGAGCAGCCGGCGATATAAAAACGGCCCGGATCATCCGGGCCGTTTTGCTTTAAATCAGCTTAAAGATTAACGACGATAGCAGTGGAAACGATGACGCCTGTCGTAGTAGCCGCGGCACTCGCGGCTACGCCCTTCGGGAATGCCGAGCACACCCTTGACGCCGCCCACAGCTGCACCGACCCCCAAGCCGAGCGCGCCGCCGACCACCCCGCCAACCGGACCGGCCGCCCGGTTACCCTCACGAACGCCCTGACGAGCGCCTTGATCGGCTCCGCGAATGACGCCTTGTGCCTGCGCCACATGGGGAATTGCCAGCACCGCGAGCACGCCCGCCAGCATTGCGAGTTTAGCCACGACCGGGCTGGCGGACAGGATCGATGTCTTGGTCTTCATGTTGAATTCCTCTGGATGACCACGTTCGTTCAATCACCGCGTGGAACTCAATAACGGCAAAGTGACTGATTAGTTGCACTGACGCAGATCAATTTTACGACGCTAGGCCGGACCGGTTTTCTGCCCCCGCGGCGCCATAGGAAAGCCGTCCGGGACATTAACGATGCACGAAACTGTCACTGGAACTTGATCGCGCCGACATGCATATAATGGCGGGGTGATATTGCAGTGCAGAATGGCCGGAGGCCGAAATACAATGCGTTCGATGTTTGCCGCTCTGGTCGGCCTGGCCTGTTTTGCTGCCGCGACCACTGCTGAAGCCAAAATCGCGATCACCATCGACAAGGATGTCCAGCAGATGACCGTCGCCGTCGACGGCGTCGAAAAATATCGCTGGCCGGTCTCGTCGGGCGACGTCGCGCACGAAACGCCGAACGGCAGCTTCCGCACCTTCCGCATGGAGGAAGACCACTACTCCAAGGAATTCGACGACGCGCCGATGCCGAATTCCATCTTTTACCAAGCAGGGCCACGCCATCCACGGCACCGACTCGGTGAGCCGGCTCGGCACCCCGGCGTCCCATGGCTGCGTGCGCCTGTCGCGCGAGAACGCCGCGACGCTGTTCGCGATGGTCAAAGCCGACGGCGTATTGAACACCACCGTCACCCTGACCGGCTCGGCGCAGGTGGCGATGGCGCGCAACCCGCGACCGGCCAAGCCGTCCGCCGTCGCGCGCCGCAACGTCGCGCCGGTCGAGCCGTCGTTCGATGCCGCCGGCAATCCGGTCGAACTGGTGCCGCAGCCCGTGATGCCAAACCGTCGCATCGTGCGTCCGGCACCGCAAATGGCTGATGACGGCTACATCTATCCGGCCGACGGCAACGACAATGGCCAGCGTTTTCCAGCCCCTCGCGGCTATCGCCGCATGACCGAGGCCGAGACCCAGCAATATTACGCCAGCCGCGGCTACGCCCAGCCCTACCAGCCGCAGGTCTATGCGCCGCGGCCGTACCAGCCTCGCGGTTTCTTTTCCTCAGACTACTGAGGCCGGCGTCGACTTGACCCGAATTCATTTAGTCATCTATATGACTAAATGAATTCGGATCAACGACTACCACTATACCAGCAGCTGCGCGATGCCTTCGCCACAGCGATTTCGAATGGCGAGTGGCGCGCGGGCGAAGCCATTCCGTCCGAGAGCGAACTGTCGCGGCTGCATTCGGTTGCGATCGGGACTGTCCGGAAGGCTATCGACCAACTGGTCGCCGAAGGCGTGCTGGATCGCCGGCAGGGCCGTGGCACCTTCGTCAAACGCACGCGCTTCAATGCCTCGATGTTCCGCTTCTTCCGTTTTCAATCGGAGGCCGGCGAACGCCGGATTCCGGAGAGCCGGATTCTGCGCCGTGAAGTTCTGCAGGCGCCGTCCGCCGTCGCCTCGGCGCTGCGGATCGGGCCGAACGACGAGGTCATTCACCTTTCGCGCCTGCGTCTGATCGACGGCACCCCGCTGCTGGCGGAGGACATCTGGCTGCCCCGCGCGCGCTTTGAAAAGCTGCTTGGCCTTGCCGAAGCGGATTTCGGTGACCTGCTGTATCCGCTCTACGAGGAATGCTGCGGCGAGGTGGTAACCACGGCGGAAGAGACGCTGACCGTCGAGACCGCCGATCCGCTGAAGGCCCGCCTGCTGCAGCTCCAGCCCGACGCACCGCTGATCGTCATCGAACGCCTCGCCTTCGATCTGACGCACCGTCCGCTGGAGTGGCGGCGCTCGCGCGGGGCCGCCAACAAGTTTCGCTATCACATCGAGATTCGATGAAACGTCACGCCGAGCCGAAAACGGCCGGCGTCAATTGGGGAGAAAACCGTGTCGAACTGGTACCAAGAGAGCTCGCCCCCGAACGCAAGACGTTCTGGGCATGTTTCATGGGCTGGGCGCTCGATGCGCTTGACGTCCAGATGTTCAGCCTCGCCATTCCCGCCTTGATCGCCAGCTTTGCGATCAGCAAGACCGAAGCCGGTCTGCTGGGATCGGTGACACTATTCGCGGGCGCCTTCGGCGGCTGGATCGCCGGCGCATTGGCGGACCGCTACGGCCGGGTCAAAGCGTTGCAGATCACCATCCTGTGGTTTGCGCTTGCCACCTTTGCCTGCGCCTTCGCGCAAAGCTACACGCAGCTGCTCGTGCTCAAGACGATCCAGGAATCGGCTTCGGCGGCGAATGGGCCGCTGGCGCAGTTCTGATGGCGGAAATCATCCGCCCGCAGCATCGCGGCAAGGCACTGGCCTCGGTGCAAAGCGCCTGGGCCGTCGGCTGGGGAGCGGCCGTGATCCTCGCCACGTTCGTGTTCATGTATCTGCCGGCTGACATCGCATGGCGCGCCATGTTCGCTGCCGGGCTGCTGCCCGCGCTGCTGATCTTTTATGTCCGCCGCGGCGTGCCCGAGCCGGTACGGACTATTCCTGCGGCCGGACAAGGTCCGTCGACGTGGACCATCCTGTTCGGCATATTCAAGCCCGAGGTGTTGCGGGCAACGATGATCGGCGGGCTGTTCGGCATTGGCGCGCACGGCGGCTACGCCGCTTTGACCACCTTCCTGCCGACGTTTCTGCGCGAAGAACGCCATCTCTCCGTGCTGGGGACCGGCGGCTATCTCGCGGTCATCATCGTGGCTTTCTTCTGCGGCTGCATCGCCAGCGGCATTCTCAGCGACCGGCTCGGCCGCCGCACCAACGTCAGCTTTTTCGCGGCCGCCTGCGTGGTGACCGTGCTGGTCTACGTATTCGCGCCGCTGACCAACACCGAAATGCTGATCCTCGGCTTCCCGCTCGGTTTCTTTTCGGCTGGCATCCCCGCCAGCATGGCGGCGCTGTTCAGCGAACTATACCCTGCCGGCGTGCGCGGAACCGGCGTCGGCTTCTGCTACAATTTCGGTCGCATCGTCTCCGCCGGATTTCCGATCATGGTCGGCTATCTCAGCCAGCATGTCGGACTTGGGGCTGCGATTGGTATCGACGCCGCCTTTGCCTACTCTCTCGTTCTGATCGCCGTCCTGCTGTTGCCGGAGACCCGCGGCAAGGCCCTGTCCGACACCGCCCCGGTGACCGCCGGGCCGCTGAATGCAGGTGCGCGATGAGGAACATCTGTCCCGATGGCACGGTCAACCGGCGCCTTTTGTTGAAAGCGGCTGCCACGACTGCCATAGCCCTTGCCACCTCACCGGCGGCCAGGGCCGCCCCAACGAAACCGATCATGATCGATACACACTCCCATGTCTTTCACCGTGGGCTGAAGCTCGCCGACGCCCGCAGATATGCGCCCGCTTATGATGCCCCGCTGGATCTCTATCTTCGTCAGCTCGACGACAACGGCATCACCAACGGCGTGCTGGTGCAACCAAGCTTCCTCGGCACCGACAACTCGTATCTCGTCGACTGCCTAACGGCAGCGAAAGGACGGTTGCGGGGCATCGCCGTGGTCGATCCGGAGGCCAGCACCAATGACCTCAAGCTGCTGAACGAGTCCGGCGTGGTCGGGCTACGCCTGAACCTCGTCGGGAAACCGCTTCCCGACTTGGAAACTCCGCTGTGGCGCGGCTTGCTGGACAAGGCGCACAAGCTGCAATGGCAGGTCGAGGTGCAGCGCGCCGCGGCCGATCTCCCCGCGCTGGTCTCGCAACTGCTCAATTCAGGCGTCGATGTGGTGATCGACCATTACGGCCTGCCCGATTCACAGTCGGGCATTTCCGATCCCGGTTTCGTCGCGCTGACAAAGCTCGGTGCGACGCGCCGGCTCTGGGTCAAGATTTCCGCGCCCTATCGCACCGGCGCCGACGGCAAACGCATTGCCCGCGCCGCCTACCCGGTGCTGCGCGACGCGCTCGGACGCGATCGCCTGCTATGGGGCAGCGACTGGCCGCACACCCAGTTCGAGGGCTCGCAGAATTACGGCAAGACCCTCGCCTTCTTCACCGACATGGTGGGGAACGCGGAGGATCGCGCGGCAATCCTGCAGAATCCCCGGGGGCTTTTCCGGTTCGGCTAGTTCTCCCCATCCCGCAGCCGGCGCCATACCGCGCCGAGCACGTTGGAATAGTCATCGGTCCAGACCCGCTGGTTGTCCGCGGCCTCGGTCAGCGCCCACTTGTCCGACGATGCCAGCGTGCCGATATCGGCGGGCTCGCGCGCCGATATCACGACATTGGTCGAGAAGATGTACTCACTGTCACGACCGGAATCCTCATTGAACACCCAGCTCTTGAGATCATTGGCGTCGGCGATGCCGACCACGACGCTGGCCAGTTCGAGATGCCGGTTCGACACATGCATCACCACCGCACCCTGAGGCGCCAGCTTCTCCTTGTAGATTTCCATCGCTTCCTCGGTCGCGAGGTGGATCGGAATCGCATCGGATGAATAGGCATCGACGATGATCAGGTCATAGACGCCGTCCGGCTCCCTGGCGAAGGTCAGCCGCGCATCGCCGATCACCGGCTTCATGTCCGGTTCGCAGCGCTGGATGAAGTTGAAATACTTCGGATCGCGCGCGGTATCGACCATCGACTGGTCGATCTCGAAGAATTTCCAATCCTCGCCGGGCTGCGAGGCGCAGGCCAGCGTGCCCGAGCCCAGCCCGATCACGGCGACACGCAGCGGCGCCCCTTGCGCGCGCGCAGCGCGGTGATCGCCTGACCGATGCCGCCATCCTTGTGATAGTAGGAAATCGGCTCGGGCCGGCCGGTCACCGGCGTGCCGTCGTCGTTGAGAAATTTCTCGGCGCCGTGGATCGTGGTGCCGTGCATCAGCACGTGATACTGGCCGTTCGGCGTCACCACGATCTTGTGCACGCCGAAGAAGCTGCGCACCGTCTCGACGCGGCCATCGTCGGACGGATAGAAGCGGATCAGGGCCAGCGCCAATAAGGTGACGGCCAGCAGCTTGAAGCGATCGGCGCGTGCCAGCAACGCGAGGATCATGCCGAGCACCGCAATGACGCTGATCACATAGACCCGCTTGTCATCGACCCAGGTGAACGTCTTGCCGCTGGAATAGGAGATCGCGATCAACACGAACGCGACAATCGCCAGCAACGGCCAGTACCATCGGTTCCAGTGGTGCAGACGCTCCTCGCTGGACGGACGGCACAGCACGGCCAGCGCGACCAGGATCGGGTATTCCGCGATCCATGAGAACGTGAACGGCGCGATCAGGCCTGCGAACAAGCCGCCGACCATGCCGCCGAACGACAGCGCCACATAGTAGCCGGTGAGATACTTCGCCGCCGGGCGCGCTTGCGCCAACTCGCCGTGGCAGGCCATGGCGATGATGAAGAAGCACAGCAGATGACCGCCAAGCGTCAGCAGCAGGTTCTGCTCGCCGCCGACCGCCAGCAGCACGATGACACCGGCGATCGCCAGCGGCTGCAGCAACAGCATCCATTTGTGGGGCAGCAACGGGCGCGACTGGAACACCAGCACCCAGGTCAGCAGATACAGCGACAACGGCAACACCCACAACAACGGCGCGGCGGCCACGTCGGTTGAGATGTGCGCGGTGACCGCGATCAGCAGGCCGGACGGCACCGCCGCCAGAAAGATCCAGCGCGCGGCCAAGGCCCATGTCGGCGCCGGCGCATCGACCTCGTCCGCCGCATCGGCGACGAAGACAAAAGCCGGCGAGCGCAGCAGCAACACGCCGCAGCCGGCGATCAGCAGGATCAGCAGGCCGTAGCCGCCGGTCCAGATCATGTTCTGGGTGTGCAGCGAGAACATCGGCTCCAGCAGCACCGGATAGGACAGCAGCGCCAGGAAGCTGCCGATGTTCGACGAGGCATAGAGGAAATACGGATCATGGCCCTGAGGATGGCCGGTGCGCACGAACCAAGCCTGCAGCAGCGGATTGTTCGCAGCCAGCGCAAAGAACGGCAGGCCGATCGACACCGCGAACAGCCCGAGCAGCCAGAACGCATAGCCGCTCGATGGCGGCTCGCCCCAGCCCGCGGCAATCGACAGCGGCAACGTCAGCAGCGCCAATGCCAGCAACGCCAGATGAATCGCCACCGGCCAGATCCGGCTGCGAAGCTGCATCAGATAATGCGCATAGGCGTAGCCACCGAGCAGCAGCGACTGGAAGAACACCATCGCCACCGACCACACCGCCGGCGAGCCGCCGAGCCGCGGCAGCACCATCTTGGTGAACAGCGGCTGCACCGAGAACAGCAGCAGCGCGCTGGTGAAGATGGCGGCAGTATAGACCACCAGCAGCAGGCGGTTGCGGGACGTGGAGGCCGGATCGGCGGCGGCGGGCAACGACGAATTCATGAAAGCTCCGGCTGGGATTCGGCGGGCGTAAGGGCTTCAGAATCCGGCAGGACGCCGGGCGCCGGAATGGAGCATAGGTTACCGTATCCGGCAATGCGGCGCCGATGGAGCCGAAAACATGCCGGCCCCCTTGTGCGCAACGTCGCCGTCTTCGATAAAGACCGCAGGATGAACCTTTGATGAAGTTCCCAACGAATGTCTGACGCCTCTGACATCGACGTTCTGATCATCGGTGCCGGCCATAACGGCCTCACCTGCGCGGCCTATCTCGCCATGAGCGGGTTGCGGGTGAAGGTGGTGGAACGCCGCGCCGTGGTCGGCGGCGCCGCGGTGACCCAGGAGTTTCATCCCGGCTTCCGCAATTCGGTGGCCGCCTACACCGTCAGCCTGCTCAATCCGCAGATCATTGCCGATCTCAGGCTGCACGATCACGGCCTCAGGATCGTCGAGCGCAAGGCGCAGAATTTCCTGCCGGCACCGGACGGCAGCTATCTGCTGACCGGCGAAGGCCGCACCCAGCAGTCGCTCGCCAAACTCAGCGCCCGCGATGCCGGCCGTCTTAACGCCTTCACCGGGGAACTCGAAGTCATCGCCGACGTGCTGCGCGCCTTCGTGCTGCGCGCGCCGCCGAACCTGGTCGCGGGCTTTGGCACCCGCAGCATCCATGAAGTCATCAACGCGCTCGGCACCGCCAACGTGCTGCGCGGGCTGACACTGGAGCAGCAGCGCATCCTGCTCGACCTGTTCACCTGCTCAGCCGGCGAGATGCTCGATGACATCTTCGAGAGCGAGCTGATCAAGGCGCTGTTCGGCTTCGACGCCATCGTCGGCAACTATGCCAGCCCCTACGCCGCCGGCTCGGCCTATGTGATGCTGCACCATGCCTTCGGCGAGGTGAACGGCAAGAAGGGCGTGTGGGGCCATGCCATCGGCGGCATGGGTGCCATCACCCAGGCCATGGCCGCTGCCGCGCGCAGCCACGGCGTGGCCATCGAGACGATCAACGGCGTGCGCGAAGTGCTGGTCGAGGGCGACCGCGCGGTCGGCGTCATCCTCGACAACGGCGAAAGCGTTCGTGCCAAATACGTGGTGTCGAACGTCAATCCAAAACTGCTCTACACGCGGTTGATATCGGCCGACGCCCTGCCGCCGCCCTTCCTCGCGCGCATCAAGAACTGGCGCAACGGCTCCGGCACCTTCCGCATGAATGTGGCGCTGAGCGCCCTGCCTTCCTTCACCGCGCTCCCCGGCAAAGGCGATCATCTCAGCGCCGGCATCATCCTGGCGCCGAGCCTGGCCTATATGGACCGGGCCTGGAGCGACGCGAAGCAGCATGGCTGGAGCAGGCAGCCGGTGGTCGAACTGCTGATCCCCTCCACCATCGACGACTCGCTGAGTCCGCCCGGCCAGCACGTCGCCAGCCTGTTCTGCCAGCACGTGGCGCCAGAGCTTCCGAACGGTGCGTCGTGGGACGATCATCGCGCGGAGGTCGCCGACCTGATGATCGCCACGGTGGATTCCTACGCGCCAGGTTTCGCCGGCAGCGTGGTTGGCCGCCAGGCCCTGACCCCGCTCGACCTCGAGCGCGATTTCGGGCTGCTCGGCGGCGACATCTTCCACGGCGCGCTGAGTCTCAACCAGCTGTTCTCGGCGCGGCCGATGCTCGGCCACGCCGACTACCGCGGGCCGCTGAAGGGACTCTATCACTGCGGCTCGGGCGCCCATCCCGGCGGCGGTGTCACCGGCGCGCCCGGGCACAACGCGGCCCGGACCATCCTGCGCGATCACCGGGCGCTGTTCGCATAAGACTGCGCGGTTATTCCGGTTTCTCGGTCGGCTGACAGTGTCCGTGGCCCGGAACGACAGCCTGGGGACAGCCCTGTGGAAAAGCCTGTGGGTATCCGATGGAGAACCCCGGGAGAACCCCGGGAGAACCCCGGTACGTCCCTGTTGAAAACCCTTGCATGAACAGCGAATAACCGGTGAACACAGGCATCGCGCCCAACCTGCCGGACCACCTCATGACCGCCACCATCACCCCCGCGACCACCCGCGCCATTTTCGCCATCGGCGACGAGCGCAGCGCCAAGCATGTGGTCGACCTGCTCACCGAGAGCTTTTTCGAGGGCCAGGCGGCGATCGCCGCGTTCGAACGGCCGGACGGCCGCTGGGACATCAGCGTGCATTTTGCCGAGCCGCCGGACCAGGACGCCATCCGCGATCTCGTTCAGCTGGCCGCCGGCGACGCGGTGGTCGAGAGCATCGTGTTCGACACGGTGGAGGCCAAGGACTGGGTCAAGGCCAGCCTCGAAGGACTGGTGCCGGTGCGCGCCGGGCGTTTCATCGTCCATGGCGCCCATGACCGCGCCAGCGTGCCGCCGAACAAGCTGGGCATCGAGATCGAGGCGGCGCTGGCGTTCGGCACCGGCCATCACGGCACCACGCGCGGCTGCCTGCTCCTGCTCGATCATGTGCTGAAGTCGAAAGCGCCGGCCCGCATGCTCGATCTGGGGTCGGGCACCGGCGTGCTCGCCATCGCCGCCGCCAAAGCCACCCAGCGTCGCGTGCTGGCCAGTGACATCGATCCGATGGCCACGCGCGTCGCGCGGGAGAATGCCCGGCTCAACGGCGTCGGCAATCTCGTGGAGTCGATCTGCGCCACCGGCTTTTCGGCGCCGCAGTTTGCGGCGCGGGCGCCGTTCGACCTGGTGCTGGCCAACATCCTCGCCAACCCGTTGCGTCAAATGGCAACGCCGCTGGAGGCGCATCTGGCCCCGAACGCGATGGTGATCCTGTCTGGGCTGCTGCTGCCGCATACGACAGGGGTCATCGCCGCCTACCGGGCGCGCGGACTGGTGCTGTTGCGCCATCTGCGCGTGGAGGGCTGGAGCAGCCTGCTGATGCAGCGGGCCGGCTGAGGGCTATTCAGGGGGCTTATAGGCCGAGCCGGTCTGGCTCTGCTGCTCGACCCGTTCGGCGCGCTGGATGCGGGCCTCCACAAAACGGCCGAGCACCCGCACGATGACGCCACGTTGTTTCTGCTCGACTGGTGGGATGGGGCCGCGGCGCACCGGCGGCGAGATTTTCTCGAACGTAAAAGCAGGCATCGTGTATCCCCTCTTCGTTGAGTTGAAACACTCGGCAGGAATCAGACCCGCATCGTGAACGCATGCCGGAGCGGGATGTTCCATCCGGTTGAACGCTAGTGCAATATTGCAAGCATAAGTTATGCCAGCTTCCTGCAACCCTGCCCCTCGATTGCCGGGTCCGCGGGGCGACCATAGGATGACCAGCGATGTTCGAAGCTCATTTCCAGACATTCGAGGAGCCCGAAGGCGGCGTGGCGCTGACCGCGCGGCTGGCCGCGTTTCGCGAGGAATTGCTGCGCCGGAAGCTGACGGGCTTCGTGATCCCCCGCGCCGATCAGCAGCAGAACGAATATGTCGCGCCGTCCGAAGAGCGGCTGGCGTGGCTGACCGGCTTTACCGGTTCGGCCGGCATGGCAATGGTGCTGCTCCATGAGGCCGCGGTGTTCGTCGACGGCCGCTACACCCTGCAGGCCGCCAAGCAAGTCGACGGCAAGGCCTGGAGCGTGCAGTCGCTGGTCGAGCCGCCACCGGAAAGCTGGCTCGGCGAGCATCTGGCAGCCGGCGACCGCCTCGGATTTGACCCCTGGCTGCACACTTCCGCGGCAGCCGAGCGGCTGGCGGCGGCCTGCGCCAAGGCCGGGGCCGAACTGGTCGCGGTCGACAGCAACCCGGTGGATTCGGTGTGGAGCGAGCGCCCGGCGCCGCCGATCGGGCCGGTTACGATCCACGGCCTCGAATTCGCCGGCGAGTCCGAATCCGACAAGCTCGGCCGGATCCGCGCCGAGATCATCAGGCTTGGCGCCGATGCGCTGGTGCTGTCGGATTCCCATGCGGTGGCCTGGACCTTCAACATCCGCGGCGCCGACGTCTCGCACACGCCGCTGCCGCTGTCCTATGCGCTGGTGCCGAAGGATGGCCGCCCCTCGATCTTCATCGATGCGCGAAAGCTCTCCAATAGCGCGCGCGCCCATCTCGAGGCCAATGCCACGGTGGAGGAGCCGGAGGCGCTGACCGCGGCACTCACCACGCTGGCCGAGCGCGGCGCGGCCATCGCGCTGGACAGCGCGACCGCCGCCGATGCGCTGAGCCGGCTGGTCACTTCCCATGGCGGACGGCCACTGCGCGGCAACGATCCGGTGGCGCTGCTGAAGGCCAGCAAGAATCCGATCGAGATCAAGGGTACGCAAACTGCGCATCGCCGCGACGCTGTGGCGCTGGTCCGGTTTCTCGCCTGGGTCGACCGCGAGGCGCCCAAGGGCGCGCTGACCGAGATCGACGCCGTCGAGGCGCTGGAGACGTTTCGTCGCGACACCGGCGCGCTCAAGGATGTCTCGTTCCCGACCATCTCCGGCACCGGGCCGAACGGCGCCATCGTGCATTACCGCGTCACCCGCAAGAGCAACCGCCGCATCGCGGTCGGCGACCTCTTGCTGATCGATTCCGGCGCGCAGTATGAGGACGGCACCACCGACGTTACCCGCACCATCGCCGTGGGCGAGCCGACCGCGGAAATGCGCGACCGCTTCACCCGCGTGCTGCGCGGCCACATCGCCATTGCCCGCGCGGTGTTTCCCGACGGTACCTCCGGCGCGCAGCTCGACAGTTTCGCGCGCCAGTTCCTGTGGCAGGCCGGCCTCGATTTCGGCCACGGCACCGGCCACGGCGTCGGCAGCTACCTCTCGGTGCATGAGGGGCCGGGCCGGATCTCCAAGCTCGGCACGGTGCCGCTGAAGCGCGGCATGATCCTGTCCAACGAGCCCGGCTACTACAAGACCGACGGCTTCGGCATCCGCATCGAAAATCTTGAACTGGTGGTCGAAGCGACCATCCCCGGCGCCGAGCAGCCGATGAACGCCTTTGCGACGCTGACGCTGGCGCCGATCGATCGCCGGCTGATCGACCTCGCTTTGATCAATGCCGACGAGCGCGCCTGGATCGACGACTACCACGCCCGGGTCAAGCGCGAGGTGCGCCCGCTGCTCGACGACGAGGCCACACGGGTCTGGCTCGATGCGGCAACAGAGCCGCTCCCGCAGTAGCCAACACGAAAGAATTCTGCCCACGTGAACTACAGCCCGCCCCCGCCCGCTCCCATCGTCGAGGTGATCGACCATTCCAGATCGCGGGTGATGCTGCTGTTGCTGGTGGCGATGACCGGCGTGGCGCCGATCTCGCTGTACATGCTGGTGCCGGCGCTGCCGGAACTGGCGCGGGTGTTCGGCCGCGACATCTCCATCGCGCAGATGACCGTGTCGCTGTACATGGTCGGCCTCGCCTTCTCTCAGCTGATCATGGGGCCGCTGTCGGACCGCTTCGGGCGCCGCCCGGTGCTGCTCGCCGGCCTCTGCCTGATGGTGCTGGCCGGCGTCGGCAGCATCTTCGCCGAGACGCTGCCGCAACTGATCGCGGCGCGGTTCTTCCAGGCGCTCGGCGGCGCCACCGGCATGGTGATGAGCCGCGCCATCATTCGCGATCTCTATCCGCGCGACCGCGTCGGCGCGATGATCAGCCTGGTGATCGCGGTGATGATGATCGCGCAAATGCTGAGCCCGCTGGCCGGCGGCCTGCTGGAGACCGGGCTCGGCTGGCGTGCGATCCTCTATGTCATCACCGCCGCATCGCTCGCCGTCATCGTCGGCATCGCCGTGCTGCTGCCGGAAACCCGGCGCGTCAGCGACAACGTGTCGGGCGCGGGCTTCGTCGCCGACGTCAAGGTGCTGACCGGGAGCCGCGCCTTCATCGGCTACCTGCTCTGCTACGTGATCGCTTCGTGGATCATCTTCACCTTTGCCGGCGGAGGCCCTTATGTCGTCGTCACCCAGATGGGCCGCACCTCCGCCGAATACGGCGCGTGGTTTGCGACATCGGGCCTCGCTTATCTCCTGGGCAACCTGTGCTGCGTGCGCTTCGCGCCGCGGCGGAGCATCGAGCACCTGATCTGGTTCGGCCTGACGCTGCAGCTCGGCGGCGCCCTGCTCAATGTGGTCTGGGGCCTCACCGGCCTGAACCAGCAGCCGGCCTGGCTCTTCCTCACCCATATGATCGTGATGTTCGGCAATGCCTTCGTGATGTCGAACTCGGCCGCCGGCGCGCTCAGCATTCGTCCGCAATCGGCCGGCTCGGCGTCCGGCATGATGGGTTTCCTGCAGATGGGCCTGGGGGCGCTGTGCTCACAGTTCGGCGCCTGGCTGGGCGGCAATTTCGCCACGCCGGTGCCGCTCAACATCGCTTTGGTGGTGCTGTCCTGCGGCTGCGCCGCCTGCATGATCCTGCTGGTACCGCGCGGCGGCGCGGTGGCGACGGAAGAACTGATCGAGAAGGTCGAGGAGGAAGACACCGGGCTTTTGTAGCACGGCCTCGCTCACCCCTTGGTAAACTGCCGGAAGTCCGGCTCGCGGTGAAACCAAAACTCGTAGCCGGAGACGTTTTTCTGCATGGCGACGTCGTGGATCGGCTGGTTGAGCGGCACCATCGGCACGTCGCGCATGCACAGCGAGATGAACTCCTTGACGGTCTTGTCGTACTCCGCCGGATCGGTCGTGAAGCGGGCTCTGTCGATCAGCGCGTCCATCGCCTTGTTCTGGTACGAGGAGATGTTGAAGATCGAATTGTTGCCGTGGAAATTCCAGAAGAAGTAGTATTCCGGATAGTCGAGCCAGCCGCTGAAGCGGTTCAGCGCCATCGGCAGCTCCTTCTTGTTGAGCGTGGTGCGCCAGTTGGCGCCGGGGATCTTCTCGATCGCCGCCTTGATGCCGATCTTGGCGAGGCTCTCCTGGATCAGCAGCACGGTGGGCTCGCCGACCGTCGCGGTGCCGGTGTCGAGCGACAAAGTCGTTTCGAAACCGGATTCCAGTCCGGCCTCCTTCATCAGCGCCTTCGCTCTGTCGAGGTCGGTGACATAGGGAAACGGCTGCGGCCAGACCGGTCTGGTGACCTCCGCCGGACCGCCATGCATCGGCACCGCGCGGTTGAAGAACGCGCTCGACTGGATCTGCTCGTAGGGCATCGCCCAGGCCACCGCCTGGCGCAGCTTCACATTGTCGAACGGCGGCTTCGCGGTGTTGAGCGCGACGTACCACAGCGCGTTGGGAATCGGCACGCCGGACACCTTGACTTTGGCGTCCTTGATGATCTGGTCGAAATCGCGCGGCGCGAAGCCGCTGGAGAAATCGGCATCGCCGCGCTCGAGCATGGCGCGGCGGGTGCCGGCCGAGGGCACGTCGCGGGCGATGATGCGCCTGATCTTCGGCAGCGGGCCGCTCTTCCAGTCGTCGAAGCGCGCGAAGATGGTCTCGGTGCCGGGCTTCCAGCTCTCGATCCGGTAGGCGCCGCCGCCGGCCTCGTTGTTGCGCAGCCACGCCAGCGCCCACGGATCCTCCGCCGTCGCGTTCTTCTTCGCCAGTTCGGAGTTGATGACGAACGGCACCACCACTGCGACGTTGAACAGCAGCATCTTGTCCTTGCGGATGTAGTCGATGCGGAAGGTGTGATCGTCGACGGCCACGAACTGTTCAGGCTTCTCCAGCGAGCCCGCCGACATCTGGAAGGTCGGGAAGCCGCCGACCTTGACCGCGCGGTCGAACGACCATTTGACGTCCTTCGCGGTGACCGGCGTGCCGTCATGGAATTTCGCGTCGCGGCGCAGCTTGAAGGTGCATGACATGCCATCGGCCGCCACCTCCCAGCTCTCCGCCAGCTCCGGCGTCAGCTTCTCGCGGTCGTAGGACGGCGTGCCGTCGGGCAGCGTCTTGGCGGCGTAGCTCAGCAGGCGGTCGTAGCAATTCCACGACAGGCCGTTGACGGTCTGGTTGGAGCCGACGCCCTGCATGTCCAGCGAGTTGGGGCCGAGCTCCTGCACGATCAGCAGCGTCTCGGCGCGCGCTTGCGCATGCACCTCGCGCACCCCGAACGTCGCCGCCGACGCGCCGGCCAGCGCGGTATGCAGGAAGTGGCGGCGGTTCAGGGCGATGGTGCTGATGGACATGGCGGGGAATTCCTTGAGATGAAGGTGACGACAATGGCTGAGATGTGAGCAAGGGCTGTGCCAAGAGGTGAGCGATGCCGTTGCGGCTCTCGTTCCCCCGGACGCGGTGCAGCGCGCCGCCTTTTGGCGGCGTGGTGCGCCTCAGATTCGGGGCCGTCACGGGCGCCGGCGGCTGGGACGGTACCGGGTCTGCGCAGCAACGTGGCGGCGATGCTGCGCATCGCCTGCGCTGCAGCGCGCCCGGGACACGAGAAGTCCGCATCCGTGCAACGCGCGATTTCGAATTTCGGATTCAGTTGTCAAACAGCCAAGCAACGACATCCCCGCGGCGCCGATGCGCCCGGGGTTTGCTGCATTCCGTCCCCCTCGAAATCGAGAGGGCGCGCGGAATGCCGGGTGCCCGATGCACCCATGGGCTCGTGTGCAATGGTAGAAAGCACACGAGGCTTGCCACGGTCACACCGGACTGATCCGGCGTTCCGCGCGCAGTGGTGTTAACGGCTTATTGCGTGCTCTCCCCGGCGGCCGACACGCTGTCTCGTCGCCGTCGCGCCTGGCACGGGCGGGCCGCGGACGGATTGCCGCAACACGCGCCGCCTGGCGCTTGGCGCTCACGCGGGGCAGCAGGACCACACGCCTTCGCCGTCCGCGCAGCGCCGTCGTCCACGCGGTGTCCGGATCTCACGGTACCCCTGCGGAGCCCGCCGCCCTGATCCGACCTTCCGCGCCGAACGCTGCCGCGTCCACCGCACCCCGCCCCGCAAACCTGACGATCGCGATACGCCCCTCTCGGTGGGGCGGGATGCGACGGATTACAAACCTAGATCGATTGTCGTCAAGAGGCTGCTAGGAACAAATATCGCAGGCCGAGTTGAGGCCGTTCCCCGGACGCGGTGCACTGCGCCGCGCTTGCGGCGTGGTGCGCCGCAGGGGCCCAGCTTGTTGCCATCAAGCAAGCTGGGTCCCGGGTCTGCGCAGCAGCACTGCCGGCGATGCTGCGCATCGCCTGTGCTGCAGCGCACCCGGGACACGAAGGACGCTGCTGCGTGCCCGGCTCAGATCGTCTGATTATACGCGCCGACTTCGGGATGGGTGCGCAGCACCACATTCATCGCCTCGAACATGTCGTGCATGCGTTGCTCCGATACCGGGCTCTCGACCACTACGACCAGTTCCGGCTTGTTCGATGACGCCCGCACCAGGCCCCAGCTGCCGTCGGCGCAGGTGACGCGCACGCCGTTGACGGTGACGAGGTCGCGGATCGCCTGGCCGGCAACCTGGGCGCCATTCTTCTGCGCCTCCTCGAAGTGCTTCACCACGGCGGCGACAACGCCGTATTTGGTCTCGTCGGCGCAATGCGGCGACATGGTCGGCGACGACCAGGTTTTTGGCAGCGCGTCCTTGAGGTCGGCCATGGTCTTGCCCGGCGCGCGGTCGAGCATCTCGCAGATCGCGATCGCCGACACCAGGCCGTCGTCATAGCCGCGGCCGACCGGCGCGTTGAAGAAGAAGTGGCCGGACTTCTCGAAACCTGCCAGCGCCTTCGTCTCGAAGGTGCGGCGCTTCATGTAGGAATGGCCGGTCTTCCAGTAGGTGGTCTTGGCGCCCTGCGCCTGCAGCACCGGATCGGTGACGAACAGCCCGGTGGACTTCACGTCGACCACGAAGGTGGCGTCCTTGATGACAGCCGACATGTCGCGCGCCAGCATCACGCCGACCTTGTCGGCAAAAATCTCCTCGCCGGTGTTGTCAACCACGCCACAGCGATCGCCGTCGCCGTCGAAACCGAGGCCCACATCGGCCTTGTGCTCCAGCACCGCATCGCGGATCGCGTGCAGCATCTCCATGTCTTCCGGATTCGGATTGTATTTCGGAAAGGTGTGATCGAGCTCGGTGTCGAGCGGGATCACCTCGCAGCCGATCGCTTCCATCACCTGCGGCGCGAAGGCGCCGGCGGTGCCGTTGCCGCAGGCGACCACCACCTTGAGCTTGCGCTTCAGCTTCGGACGCCTCGTGAGATCGGCGATGTAGCGGGCCGGATAGTTTTCATGGAATTGATAGGAGCCGCCGGGCTTGTTGTCGAACTCGGCGCCCAGCACGATTTCCTTCAGCCGGTTCATCTCGTCCGGGCCGAAAGTCATCGGGCGGTTGATGCCCATCTTGACGCCGGTCCAGCCGTTGTCGTTATGCGACGCCGTGACCATCGCCACGCAGGGCACGTCGAGGTCGAACTGGGCGAAGTACGCCATCGGCGTCACCGCGAGGCCGATGTCGTGGACCTTGCAGCCGGCAGCCATCAGGCCGGTCATCAGTGCGTATTTGATCGAGGCGGAATAGCCGCGGAAGTCGTGGCCGGTGACGATCTCCGGCTTCTGGCCGAGTTCGCGGATCAGCACGCCGAGCCCCATGCCCAGCGCCTGCACGCCCATCAGGTTGATCTCCTTGCCGAACAGCCAGCGCGCGTCATATTCGCGAAAGCCGGTGGCCTTCACCATCGGCTCGGATTCATAGGCGTAGGTGTTGGGAACAAGAACGGGCTGCGGCTTGGGGAACATCGAATGGCCTCGCTGTAAGTCGTGCCAGGAAAGAAAGTCTCAACAAAAACGGGGCGCTCCAGCCCCGTTTTGTGACACTCATGGGTCGCGCGTGGCGCCCGGATTGGACGCTCAGTAGCGGTAGTGATCGCTCTTGAACGGACCCTCGGGCTTGACGCCGATATAGGCGGCCTGCTCGGGGCTGAGCTCCGACAGTTTAACGCCAATCTTGGCGAGATGCAGGCGGGCGACCTTCTCGTCCAGCGCTTTCGGCAGCACGTAGACTTCCTTCTTGTACTTGCCGTCCTTGTTGTTGGCGTAGAGTTCGATCTGCGCCAGCGTCTGGTTGGTGAAGGACGCCGACATCACGAAGGACGGATGGCCGGTGGCGTTGCCGAGGTTCACCAGGCGGCCTTCCGACAGCAGGATCATCCGCTTGCCGTCCGGGAAGGTGATCTCGTCGACCTGCGGCTTGATGTTGTCCCACTTCAGGTTCTTCAGATGCGCGATCTGGATTTCGTTGTCGAAGTGACCGATGTTGCAGACGATGGCACGATCCTTCATCGCGCGCATGTGCTCGATGGTGATGATGTCCTTGTTGCCGGTGGCGGTGACGAAGATGTCGGCGCGCGGTGCCGCGTCTTCCATGGTCACGACCTCGTAGCCTTCCATCGCCGCCTGCAGCGCGCAGATCGGATCGACCTCGGAGACCAGCACGCGGCAGCCGGCGTGACGCAATGAGGCTGCCGAACCCTTGCCGACGTCGCCGAAGCCGGCGACCATGGCGACCTTGCCGGACATCATGACGTCGGTGCCGCGGCGGATGCCGTCGACCAGCGATTCACGGCAGCCATACAAGTTGTCGAACTTCGACTTGGTGACGCTGTCGTTGACGTTGATCGCGGGCCACAGCAGCGTGCCGGCCTTCTGCATGTCGTAGAGGCGATGCACGCCCGTGGTGGTCTCTTCCGAGACGCCCATGATCGAGTCGGCGATGGCCTTGAAGTAGCCCTTCGGCTTTTCCTTGAGCTGCTTCTTCAGCAGCGCGAAGAAGATCACCTCTTCGTCGGAAGCCGGCTTGTCGAGGAAGGCGGTGTCGCCGTTCTCGGCGCGCAGGCCGAGATGCACGTACATGGTGGCGTCGCCGCCGTCATCGAGGATCATGTTGGGATAGCCGCCGCCATGCCAGTCGAACATGCGGGCGGTGTAGTCCCAGTAGTCCTCGAGGCTCTCGCCCTTGATGGCGAACACCGGAACGCCCGCGGCCGCGATGGCGGCTGCCGCGTGGTCCTGGGTCGAGTAGATGTTGCACGACACCCAGCGCACGTCGGCGCCGAGCGCCACCAACGTCTCGATCAGCACGCCGGTCTGGATGGTCATGTGCAGCGAGCCGGCGATGCGGGCGCCCTTGAGCACCTGCTTCGGGCCGTATTCCTCGCGGGTGGCCATCAGGCCGGGCATTTCCGTCTCGGCGATCGAGAGTTCCTTGCGGCCGTATGGCGCGAGCGAGATGTCCTTGACGATGTAGTCGGTGAAGCCTGCGGGGGCGGTCATGGGTTAATCCTTGTTCCTGTCCGAGAGCTGCTCCCGGACGCTAATAGTGGCGCCCTCTCCCCCAGGCGAAGCGAAGCTTCGCTAGGCGGGAGAGGGCTGCGGAGGCGGTCACTACAAACTCGTTTGGGAGAGGGGCTTTCTAAAGGCCCTCTCCCGCCTTCGCTACGCCGTAGCCGATGCTACGCATCGGCGTCCATTTAGAACGGCGGCCGAAAGGCCGCCTACGCACCCTCGCCCGCGGCGCGCTGCTTCGCAGCGCTGGGGGAGAGGGGAAGTAACTAGACGTTGCTCTTCAACACCTCGGCGAGGTCGGTCTTCTCCCAGGAGAAGCCGCCGTCCGCGTCCGGGGTCCGGCCGAAATGGCCGTAGGCGGAGGTGCGGGCGTAGATCGGCTTGTTGAGATCGAGATGCTTGCGGATGCCGCGCGGCGTCAGGTCCATCGAAGCGGCGACGGCCTTCTCGATCACCTCGTCGCCGACCTTACCGGTGCCGTGGGTATCGATGTAGATCGACAGCGGCCGCGCCACGCCGATGGCGTAAGCGAGCTGCAGCGTGCAGCGGTCGGCGAGGCCGGCGGCGACGACGTTCTTGGCGACGTAGCGGGCGGCATAGGCAGCTGAGCGGTCGACCTTGGTGGAATCCTTGCCGGAGAACGCGCCGCCGCCGTGCGGGGCCGCACCACCGTAGGTGTCGACGATGATCTTGCGGCCGGTCAGGCCGGCGTCGCCGTCGGGACCGCCGATGAAGAACTTGCCGGTCGGGTTGATGTGCCAGATGGTCTTGTCGGAGATCCAGCCATCCGGCAGCGCCTTGCGGACGTAGGGCTCGACGCAGTCACGCACCTGCTGCGAGGTCATGTCCTCGACCAGATGCTGGTGGGAGACGACGATCTCGCGCACGCCGACCGGCTTGCCGTTCTCGTACTGCACGGTCACCTGGCTCTTGGAATCCGGTCCGAGCACCTTCTCGATGCCGGCATGACGGGCTTCCGAGATCAGGCGCAGGATCTTGTGCGCGTAGAAGATCGGGGCCGGCATCAATTCCGGGGTCTCGTTGACGGCGTAACCGAACATGATGCCCTGGTCGCCGGCGCCCTCTTCCTTGTTGGTACCGGGCTGCAGGGCGTCGACGCCCTGCGCAATGTCGGCCGACTGCGGATGCAGCAGGATCTCGATGTCGGCGGTCTTCCAGTGGAAGCCTTCCTGCTCGTAGCCGATATCCTTGATCGCGGCGCGTACAACGGCCTCGATGTGATCGTTCGTGACGGACTTGGGACCGCGGGTTTCACCGGCGATCACCACCTTGTTGGTGGTGGCCAGCGTTTCGCAGGCGGCACGGATCGACCAGGGGTCCATGCCGGCCTTGGCGCCTTCGCGGAAGAACAGGTCGACGATCTCGTCGGAAATCCGGTCGCAGACCTTGTCGGGATGGCCTTCGGAAACCGATTCACTGGTGAACAGATAGGACGCGCGCATCAATCAACCCCTTTTCCGCCAAACCTCGGCGGTCCTTTCATTAAAATGTCCAAGATTGTCAGTCGCGACGCCGCGAGATGACGTAGGATTCGTCATAGAACCAGAGGCCGTTGTGCTTGCGCAGAACCTCTCGGGTGGCATCCAGGTAGCGGCCGCTTTGGGTCACTTCCGTCAAACGGTCGTCTTCGATCTGGGCGACATAGACCGCCGCGTTCCATGCTGCAAAAGCCGTCGAGGTTCCGATCGTCCCGGTGACCTCGTTCGGCAGCGCCTCCATGGCGTAGCGAAAGATCGACCGTTGATCGGAATAGGCATTGAAGTTCAGATCGCGAGCCGCTGAGCCCAGTTCGTATTTCACTGCGCGCAATAGCTCATGACGGCTGACAGCGAAAGGGTTTTCTTTGGGCCAGACGGCTTGCACGATCTCCATACCAGGGTCCTGCCCATGGGAATGGATGCCGATCAGCCGCCCGCCAGCGCGCAAGGCGCGGGCCAGTGGTGCGATGATCCGTTTGGCGCGGAAACTGACCGAAGACTTGGCCCGGTAGGGCTGCGAGGCGATAATCAGGTCGAAATTGGCCTCTGTGCGGCTGGCGCGCGGAATGATCGAGTCGAGCAGGAAGCGGTGATCCTCGCGGTAGACCACCAGCGCCACCGGCCGTTCGTAGGTCGGCATGCCCGATCGCGGGTTGATGCTGGCGCGCCAGTTATCCTCAAGAAAAGGTCCAAGTCCGGCGATCTGCGCCTCGAATTCGCCGGACGACGCCCCCGCAGCGGCACCTCGTGCCAGATCATCCCGGCGGCGGCGGCGGGCGACAGCGGCGTCAGGGTCGGCGCTTCCGCGTAATGCATGTTGGTCAGCACGAACACCGTGGCGGGGTGCTCGAACAGCCGGTCCGGCACCTTGTCGAGGGTCAGGCGGACGTCCTCGAGGCTGAGTTCCTTGCCGGCGATGTAGAACGGCATATGCGGAAAACGGCCGTGCATCGACCGCATCACCCGCGCCAGCACGGTGCCGTCGCCGACGCCGGCGTCGAACACCCGCAGCGCCGGCGGCCGCGGATGGATGCTGGCCAGTTCCAGCCCGACCCGGTCGGCAATCACCCGCTTCTCCGAGCAGGTGTGCACGAAAAGCAGGTATTTCTGACGGTTTTCGAAGAAGCGGAAATTGCTGCGGGGGTCGCGCCGCTCGATCGGCGGTTCCAGTCCGCGCGGCGGCGGCGCCCCTTCGGGCAGCGACTGGGTGATGAAGGCCTTGATCCGGTCCAGCGTATCGATGGTGATGCGCTTGCCCTCGCGCAGCCGGTGCACCAGCTTGCCGTCATTGACGGCACGGCGCCCGAAGGTCGACTCCGCCATGTCGACCTGGCGGCAATAGTCCGAAATCTGGTCGAGGATCTGGTCGTTTTTCATCAGCGGGGATAGGCCAAGTCGGTGGGCAGAAAATGGTCTAGCCCACTTCCTAGCACCATCTGCCCACAATGGAAATGGACCGTTGCTGCGTTGCAGCGTCGTGTGAAAGTCGTCGGCTTCTGCTAAGATGCGTCCACAGGATTCCCCTCCCCCACCCCAGCCACAGGTTTTCCATGCGCATCGCCATGATCGGCACCGGCTATGTCGGCCTTGTCTCCGGCGCCTGTTTTGCCGACTTCGGTCACCACGTGACCTGCGTCGACAAGGACGCCGACAAGATCGCAGCGCTTCGCGGGGAGAGATCCCGATCTTCGAACCCGGACTCGACGCGCTGGTCGCAACCAATGTGAAGGCCGGCCGGCTCGATTTCACCACCGACCTCACCGGCCCGGTCGGCCAGGCCGACGCCGTGTTCATCGCCGTCGGCACGCCGTCGCGGCGCGGCGACGGCCACGCCGACCTGTCTTACGTCTACGCCGCCGCGCGCGAGATCGCCGCCGCGCTGTCGGGCTTCACCGTGGTGATCACCAAATCCACCGTGCCGGTCGGCACCGGCGACGAGGTCGAGCGGCTGATCCTGGAAACCAATCCGGCCGCCGATGTGGCAGTCGCCTCCAATCCGGAATTCCTGCGCGAGGGCGCGGCGATCCGTGACTTCAAGTTCCCCGACCGCATCGTGGTCGGCACTTCTGATGAACGCGCGCGAAAAGCGATCGGCGAGATCTACCGGCCGCTGTCGCTCAATCAGGCGCCGGTGATGTACACCGCACGGCGCACCGCCGAGCTGATCAAGTATGCGGCCAACGCCTTTCTTGCGACCAAGATCACCTTCATCAACGAGATCGCCGATCTCGCCGAGAAGGTCGGCGCCGACGTTCAGGACGTGGCGCGCGGCATCGGCATGGACAACCGCATCGGCAGCAAATTCCTGCATGCCGGCCCCGGCTTCGGCGGCTCGTGCTTTCCCAAGGACACCCGCGCACTGGTCAAGATCGCGCTCGACCAGGATGTGCCGTTGCGCATCGTCGAGGCCGTCCTGTCCGTCAACGACAACCGCAAGCGCGCGATGGCGCGCAAGGTTTCACACGCGCTCAGGGGCAACCTGCGCGGCAAGACGATCGCCGTGCTCGGCCTGACCTTCAAGCCCGACACCGACGACATGCGCGAGGCGCCGTCGATCCCGCTGGTCACCGGCCTGCTCGACATGGGCGCCAAAGTGCGCGCCTTCGACCCGGTCGGCATGGAGGCGGCCAAGGCCGAACTCCCCGACATAACCTATTGCGCCGATGCCTATGACTGCGCCGACGGCGCCGACGCGCTGGTGATCGTCACCGAATGGGTCCAGTTCCGCGCACTGGATCTCGACCGGCTCAAGGCGGCGATGAAGCAGGCGGTGATGGTGGATTTGCGCAACGTCTACCGGCCGGAAGAGATGGCGGCGGCGGGGTTTGTGTATGAGGGCGTCGGGCGCGGGAAGGCGTGAGGCTTCCGGCCACACGCGTCTCATTCACGTGAACTCCGCAGCCGCGATCAATCCGGCAATAACACCACGCTCGCCACGGCTTCGATCTCGATCCGGAAACCGTAGTGAAGCGCGGGCACGGGAACAACCGCGCGGGCCGGCCTGACCGCGCCGGCCCATCCGGCATAAATCCGGTCGAAGGCGGGCCAGTCGTTGATGTCGGTGATGTAAACGCGAACCTGAACGAGCGCATCGATCCCGGTGCCTGCCGATGCCAGCGCGGCTGCGACATTGGCCAGCGCCTGACGCGCCTGCGTCTCGAAATTCCGGTCCGACAGCCTTGTGCCGTCGGATGCTATGGGCAATTGCCCGGACACGAACACCAGGTCGCCGGCGCGCATGGCATGGCGATAGTGCCCTCCAGGAGCCGCCAATCCGTGAAGCGTGCTCACGTTGCTATCACCAGCCATTGAAGCGCTTCCAGGTGGCCGGGGCGGCATCGCCGACAGCATGGTACTGAGAGAACTGCGCGCCGGTGGCGCAGGCGTGGTTTGGAAGGATGCGAAGCCGCGTGCCGATCGGAAAGCGATTGGCAACGGACATGGCGGCGGCATCCGGCGCGGCCAGGATCCCGTGTTCCTGGTTCGCGGCGATCATCACCAGGCGTTCCTCGATCGGCTTGCCCGCCGCATCGCATACGAGTCCGTATCCATAATCCTGCGACTGGCGGGCCGTGCCGCGGTCCCGGCTCATGGCCATCCATCCGGCATCCACGATGACCCAGCCCTTGTCCGGCTGATGGCCGATCACCGTCGTCAGCACGGACAAAGCGATATCGTCGATCGCGCAGACGCCGACATTCGTCATGAACAGGTCGAAGAACACATAGACGCCGCAGCGCACTTCCGTCACGCCGTCCAGCGCGCGGGCCGACAGCGCGGTCGGGGTCGATCCGACGCTGACGACGGGACAGGGAAAACCGGCGGCACGAAGCCGCTCCGCCGCACGAACGCTCAAGGCGCGCTCCTGCTCCGCCAGTTGCTGCAGAGAAGCGGGATCGTGCAGATCGTAGGAGTTGCCGGCATGGGTCAGCACGCCGCGAAGCGTGGCACCGCCGGTGTCAAGGATGCGGGCGATCTCGATCAGATCGGCATCCTCCGGACCGACCCCGGAGCGGTGCCCGTCGCTGTCGACCTCGATCAAAAAGTCAAAAGGTCCGCAACGTGTTTGCGCTTCGACGACGGCTCGAGCGATCGCGATCGAGTCGACGAGAATGGTGAGACGGCACCCCTGCTGGCGCAACCGCCCTGCCCGCTCGAGTTTATGCGGCGCGATGCACACCGCATAGAGGATGTCGTCGTGGCCGGCGGCAAAGAACTCTTCGGCTTCGCGCAAGGTCGAGACGGTGATGCCGGTCGCGCCCGCGGCGCGCTGCCTGTCGGCGACGGCGACGCATTTCGTCGTTTTCACATGCGGACGGAAGCTGACGCCGAAAGCATTCATGCGGTCCTGCATGCGGGCGATGTTGCGCTGCATGCGGGCGACGTCGACGATGGCGGCCGGCGTTTCGATATCGAGGAGAAATGTCATGCTCAATCCAGGTATTCGCCCTTGGCGCGCAGCACGGGCACGTCCTGCTGCAGGCCCCGTGCGATCAATGCGGTGACCGCGCCGGGTTCGAGATTGGCGCCCTGCGGCAGCTCGACGCCGACCGCGGTCATTTGCCGGGCGACATCCGGATCGGCAATGGCCGCACGCAGCGCCTCGTTCAACTTTTGCACGATGGGTGCGGATGTCCCCTTGCGCACGAAGATCGCATTCCACGAGCGCAGGTTGACGTCGGGATAGCCCGCTGCCGCCGCAGTGGCGACCTGCGGCGCCTGAGGCAGGGTCTGATCGCCGAGCACGGCGATGGCCTTGATGGTCCCGCCCAGCACCTGCGGCAGCGCGGTGGTGGTCTGGTCGCACATGAAGTCGACGTGACCGCCCATCAGATCGTTCATCGCCGGCGCCACGCCGCGATAGGGAACGTGGGTGATGTTCAGCTTCAGGCTCGACAGCAGGACGACGCAGGCATAGTGCGAAATCGATCCGACGCCGGCACTGCCATAAGTGAGCTTCTCGCGATTGGCGCGGGCATAGGCGACGAATTCCTGCAGGCTGGACGCGGGCAGGTCTTTTCGCGCCACCAGAAGCGTCGACGCCATCCCCGCAAGACCGACAGGTTCAAAGTCGGCGACCGGATCGTACGGCAGCTTCTTGAACAGCGCGACATTCGCCACATGGGTCCCGATGGTCCCGAAGCCGAGCGTGTATCCATCCGCCGGGGCCTTCATCAGCTTGGTCAGGCCGATGGTGCCGCTGGCGCCACCGATGTTCTCCAGCACGATGGATTGCTTGAGGTGAGCGGCCATGGCCTGGGCCACGCTTCGTCCGAGCGCATCGCTCGGGCCACCGGCGGGAAACGGCACGATCAACGTCAGTTGCCTGTCGGGGAAAACCTGCGCCGTCGCCGCAGAGATGTTCAATCCAACGATGAAGGCAGCCGCGAGTAAGCGAGATTTCATGAAAAATCCTCCAGCCACGGAACGAGATCATCCAGGTTTGCAGATTCTTTTCGGCCGCCGGCGCCCCTCGGGCCGCGCCAGGCCGACGCGGTTGTGCCAATAGGTGCGCAGCCCCACAGCCGACGTGCCGAACACGTCGTAGCCCGAGCCTGCGACGAAGGCGGCGTCCGCAGCCGAAACGCCCAACCTGTCCAGAGCGAGACGATAGGGGCGCGGGTCAGGCTTGTAGAAGCCGGCTTCCTCCGCCGTGACCACCACATCCCATGGCGTTTGAAGCCGCGCGGCGGCCATGCGTCCGAGGCGCGCCGAGCAGTTCGTGACCACGGCCAGACGGGTCCGCCCCGCCAGTCGGTCGAGCGCCGCCTGGGCCCCGCTCCACACCGGCAACGAGCCCCAACTGGCCTCAAGCGCGTCGGCAACCGAAACCGGAAGGCCCGTCGTGCGCGCGGCCTGCCGGACCAGATCCTCGTAGGGCACATAGGCCCCGCAGCCGTAGGTCAGACGCAGGTACTCCGCGCGCCAGGTCCGGCCTGCGGCTTCGGATCCGGCTGCGGCATTCCAGGCGCTCCAGGAATCGAGCAGCGCGGTGAGGAGATCGAAAAGAACGGCGCGGGGCATGGTCATGTCGAACCTCTATCATCCCGATCATCAGTTGTGTTTAAATGGAACTACCTCATCTGTTCAGGAAAATTGAATGATCTCGCTCGATGACCTGCGCTTCGTGGCGGCGCTGAGCCGGACCGGGTCGCTGAGCGCGGCCGCAAGAGCGCTGGACGTCACGCCGCCCGCGTTGTCCATGCGCCTGAAGCGGCTGGAAGCCAGCCTCGAAGCCAATCTCGTGGTGCGCAACTCCCGCGGACTCCGCTTCACGCCGGAAGGCGAGCAACTCGTGGAGGAAGCCAGGTCGATATTGTCCCGTGTCGAAGGTCTCGCCGACAGCCTGCGCGGCGGCGCATTTGCCGGATCGCTGCGGGTCGTGGCGCCGTTCGGTTTCGGCCGGGTCCACGTCGCTCCTGTCATGGCGGCGTTTGCCCGCGAGTATCCGCAGGTGCGTGCGACGCTGGATCTTGCGGAAGCGCCATGGAATGGCAGTGTGGAAGCCGACGTCGTGGTCCATATCGGCGCGATCCGCGACTCCTCATGGATCGCTCATCTCCTCGCGCGCAATGCACGCTGGGTCTGCGCCAGTCCCGCCTATCTCAAGCGATGCGGAACGCCGATGCATCCCCGCGACCTCCAGCAGCACGCCTGCCTGTCGGTTCGCGAAAACGAAGAAGACGTGACGCTCTGGCGTTACAAGGATCGCAACGCGTCGTCCCGGCGCTGGGAGCCGCTCCGGATAAGCCCGACCCTCACCAGCAACAATGGCGAGGTCGTTCGCGCGTGGGCCGCAGCGGGCCTCGGCATCGCGCTCCGCTCGGAATGGGACGTGGCACCTTCCGTCAAGCGCGGGGAATTGCGTCGGCTCTTCCCCACCTACGAGTTCGAAGGCGCCGATATTCTGGCGCTGGTGCCGGCGCGCCGCGGCGTCTCGGCGCGGGTGTCGCACTTTGTCGAGTGTCTGAAAGCGCGATTTCAGCCGAAGACGCCGTGGCGGATTCCATGAGGTGGCGCTCGGTCACCTGTCGGCCGGCGACGCTCTGTCGGTATATGGCCGGAGCAAATGGGCCGCGGCAGGGGCACCCGCGACAGTTGCGCCGCGGCTATCCGCACGCATGAACGTTTTGTTAACCATAATCCCGCAAGGTCACCCCGGGGGTAAACCACACTCGGAGAGACCGCCGTGCTTTCAGCAATTCAACTGTTCAGACTCGTTTCCATCCCGGTGGCGATAGCCATGTTCGTATTCGCGGCTCAGATTGCCGCCGGCCTGACACTGCGCACCGCTGAGCCGCGGATTGTCGTCAGCAGCCGCTGATTCGACGATCTTCCGTGCCCCCGCCGCCTTGCCTCCCCACCGGGAAGGCAAGACACGCGGTTCGAACTATTTGCCCCAAACCTCGTTGGCGACGTCGACGGCAAGCCGAAGCTTGGCCCACTGCTCTTCCTCGCTGAGGATGTTGCCTTCTTCCGTCGAGGCGAAGCCGCACTGCGGCGACACCGCGAGCTGCTCGAGCGGTGCGAACTTGGCCGCTTCCATCAGCCGCGCCTTGATGTCTTCCTTCTTCTCGAGCTCGCCGACCTTCGAGGTGATGACACCGACCACGACAATCTTCTTGCCCTTCGGCAGGAAGCGCAGCGGCTCGAAGCCGCCGGCACGGTCCGAATCGTATTCCAGGAAGTAGCCGTCATAGTTGGTGCCGGCCAGCAGCGTCTCCGCCACCGGCTCATAGCCGCCCGACGAAATCCAGGTGGAGCGGAAGTTGCCGCGGCAGACATGGGTGGTAATCACCATGTCGGCGGGGCGCTCGGCGATCGCGTAATTGATGATCCGCGAATAGATCTGCTGCAGGTTGTCGGCGTCCTCACCGCGGGCGCGGACCTTCTCCAGCTCGGCCTCCGAGCACAGATAGGCCCAGACGGTGTCGTCGAGCTGCAGGTAGCGGCAGCCGGCGTCGTAGAACGCCTTCACCGCCTTGCGATAGGTCTTGGCGAGATCCTCGAAGAACACTTCGATGTCCGGATAGACATCCTTGGAGATCGCCTTGCGGCCGCCGCGGAAATGCAGCACCGCCGGCGACGGGATGGTCATCTTGGCGGTGACGCCGGCGATGTCGGCATGCTTCTTAAGGAACTTGAAATGCGCCAGCATCGGGTGATCGTCGGGGAAATCCAGCTTGCCGATGACGCGGACCGATTCCTGGCGGGTCTGGATGCCGGTGAACTGGATGCCTTCGGTCTGGTACAATTCGCAGCCGGTCAGCTTGGCGAGGAAGTCGAAGTGCCACCACGAGCGGCGGAATTCGCCGTCGGTCGCCAGCTTGAGGCCGAGCGAGGACTGCTTGTGAACGACCTTCTCGATCTCCATGTCCTCGACCTTGCGCAGATCGTCGGCGGAGATCTCGCCCTTCTCGAGCTTGGCGCGGGCATCCTTGATGGACTGCGGGCGCAGCAGGCTGCCGACTTCGTCGGCACGGAACGGGGCAGTTGTTCTCAGCATGTCTTCGTACTCCCTCAATGATCTTGTCGTATCAGCTAAAACTTGCGTCCGGGACCATGACGGGCGACGGCGTTTGAGACGGTCCCGGTTCTGCGCAGCGGCATAAGAATGCCGCAGCGCGCCCGGGACAAGTGTCTATTTCGCGTCATCCCAATCCTAGTGTTTCGCCGCGCCTGCGACCCCGAGGAACCGTTCCAGCACGTGCGGATCGGCCTTGAGTGCGGCGCTGGCGGCGTCATGAACGATCCCCCCGCGTTCTAATATCACGACACGATCGGCCAGCCCGAGAATCTTTCGCGCATTCTGTTCGACGATGATCGAGCAAATGCCGCCCGCCCGGGTGATCTTGCCGAGCGCCGCCAGCAGTTCGTCGACGATGATCGGGGCGAGGCCCTCGGTCGGCTCGTCGAGCAGCAGCACCTGCGGATTGAGCACCAGCGCGCGCCCGACCGCCAGCATCTGCTGCTCGCCGCCGGACAGCTGGTTGCCGAAATTCGCCTTGCGCTCTTCCAGCCGCGGAAACATCTCGTAGACCTTCTTCACGGTCCACTCGCCGGACTTCGCCACCGCGGTCATGTTCTCTTCCACGGTCAGCGAACGGAAGATATTGCGCTCCTGCGGCACCCAGCCGATGCCAAGGCGGGCACGCTGGTCCGGCCGCAGCGACGTGACGTCGCGACCGCCGAGCCTCACGGTGCCGCTGAAGCGGCGGGTGACGCCGACAATCGAGTTGATCAGGGTGGTCTTGCCGGTGCCGTTGCGGCCGAGCAGCGCCAGCACCTGGCCCTCGCCGAGCTGCAGTGTCATCTTCGGGATCACCACGGCCTGGCCGTAGCCGGCGCACAGCTGATCGATTTCAAGCAATTCAGGCATCGGCACCCTCGCCGAGATAGACGGCCTTGACCCGCGGATCGCGCGCGACTTCGTCGGGCGGTCCCTCCACCAGCATGGCGCCGGCGACCAGCACCGAGATGCGGTCGGCAAAGGAGAACACCAGGTCCATGTCGTGCTCGATCAAGAGCACCGTGACGTCGCGCGGCAGGCTGGCCACCGCGGACAGGATATCGTGCCGTTCGCTCTCCGGCACGCCAGCGGCAGGCTCGTCGAGCAGCAGCACGCGCGGCTTGGTGGCGATCGCCACCGCGATCTCCAGCAGCCGCTGCTTGCCGTAGGGCAGCGTGGCGGTCCGCTCGTTCATGACGTCGAGCAGATGGAAGCGCGCGAGGTTTTCGGCGATCTCATCGTTGACGTCGGTGCGGGTGCCCATGCGGCGCCACCAGTCGCTGCCATGTCCGAGATGTTCGGATGCGGCGAGACCGATGGTCTCCAGCGGCGTCAGGTCCGCATACAGCTGGTTGATCTGGAAAGTGCGCGACAGCCCGCGCAGCACGCGCTTGTGCACCGGCAGCGCGGTGATGTCCTGGCCTTCCAGCAGGATGCGGCCGGAATTCGGCGCCAGCACGCCGGTCAGCAGGTTGATCACCGTGGTCTTGCCAGCGCCGTTGGGGCCGATCAGCGCGTGGCGCGCGCCGGCCTCGATCTTCAGCGAGAGGTCGCGGGTCACCTTGAGCCCGCCGAACGTCTTTTCCAGATTGACGGTTTCCAGGGCGATGGTCATGGCGCGTCACCTTCCGGCAGCATGATCGGCGCCTTCGCCCCGAAGCGGCGCATCACCAGGTTCGGCAGGTACAGCGCCCAGCGGTGCATGCGCTCGCGGCCGACCAGCACGATCACCACCAGCACCAGGCCGATCCAGAATTGCCAGTATTGCGGCGTCAGGGTCGAGAACAACTCCTGCAGCAGTTTGAAGATCACCGCGCCGATCAGCCCGCCATAGAGATAGCCGGTGCCGCCGATGATCAGTACCAGCATCAGGTCGGCCGAGCGGTCGAAGGCAAAGCCGTCGAGCGAGGCCAGCGCCGTGGTCTGGGTCGACAGCGCGCCGGCGACGCCGGCGAAGAAGGCCGCGACGGTATAGATCGCGATCAGGCGGCGATCGACGGGAATGCCGATGGCGGAGGCACGCAGCGGATTGTTGCGGATCGCGCGCAGCGACAGGCCGAACGGCGAATTCACGATCCGCCGCGCCAGCAGGAACATGACGAACAGCACGCAGAGGCAATAGATGAAGCCGACCTTGCCGAAGATGTCGAAGGAATACAGGCCGAGGATCGGCGCCATCTCGATGCCCTGCAACCCGTCGGAGCCACCGGTGATGTTGGAAAACTTGTTGGCAAGTTCGCGCAGCAGCAGCGCGATGCCCAGGGTCACCATCAGCCGCGTGAGGTCCGATCCGCGCATCACCAGGAAGCTGGTGACGAAGCCCAATGCCATCGCCGCAAAGCCGGCGACTAGCAGCGCCAGCACCGGCTCATCGACGATGTGGTGCAACGCCAGCAGACCCGCGGCGTAGCCGCCGAAGCCGAAGAAGGCGGCGTGGCCGAGCGAGACGATGCCGGCATAGCCGAGGATCAGGTCGAGCGACAGCGCGAACAGCGCCAGCCAGGCGATCTCGGTGAGGATCAGATAGCGGTTGGGAAACAGGAACACGCAACTCGCGGCAAGCAGCCAGAACACCAGCTCCGGCCAGCGCCAGCGGCCGCGCTGCATGGCGGAGTGGCCGACCTGGGAACGAAGCGTGTCGTTGACGGTCATGACGCCCTCACCGCGCGTTGGCGCGGCCGAACAGGCCGTTCGGGCGCCAGATCAGGATCACGATCATCATGGTGTAGATCACGAAGGCCCCGAGTTTCGGCACGTAGTACTTGCCGGCGACGTCGCCGATGCCCAGCAGCAATGAGGCCAGGAACGGCCCGGTGATACTGGAGGAGCCGCCGACGGTGACCACGATCAGAAAGTAGATCATGAACTTCAGCGGGAAGTACGGATCGAGCCCAAGGATCTCCGCGCCGAGCGCGCCACCGAAGCCGGCCAGGCCGCAGCCGAACGCAAAGGTCAGCGCAAAGACCTGCGGCACGTTGATGCCGAGGCCGCTTGCGGCGCGGGGATCATCGACGGCAGCGCGCAGCCGGCTGCCGAACCGGGTCTTCGACAGGATCAGTTGCAGCGCCACCGTAAGCAGGCCGCAGATCACAATGATCATCAGCCGGTAGCGCCCGACGCCAAGGCCGAAAATGTCGATCTGGCCCTGCAGATAGTCCGGCAGGTGGATGAAGGTCTGCGACGACCCCATGAAATAATCGCAGGCGGTCACCGACATGAAGACGAGGCCGATGGTGAACAGCACTTGGTCGAGGTGGCTGCGGGCGTAGAGGTGGCGATACAGCGTGCGCTCCAACAGCGCACCGAGGGCGGCGCTGACCAGGAAGGCGATCGGCAATGCGGCGAAGAACGGCAGGCCGGAGCGGTTGACGAGAATAGCGCAGACATAGCCGCCGGCCATGGCGAAGGCGCCGTGGGCGAGGTTGACGAAATTCATCAGGCCCATGGTCACCGCCAGGCCGCAGGCCAGCACGAACAGCAACATGCCGTAGGCGACGCCGTCGAACAGGATGGTGAGAAGGGTCATGTCGCGCGGGAGCTTTCTTGCTTATCCCTCCCCCGCGTCTTCGCGGTGGGGAGGGTGGCCGGGCGGAGCGTAGCGAAACCCGGTCGGGTGGGGGTGCAGCATGGAGATCGGCGTGTGGGGCGCCCCCACCCCGGCCTCCACTTCGGCGATGCTCTCGCATCGCCTCGTTCGGCCGACCCTCCCCACCCCGCGCAGCTTCGCTGCGCATGGGGGAGGAAAACCATCAGCCGTCGCGCTTAATACTACTTCTTCGTCTTGCCGGGATCCTTGACGGCGTCGAAGGTTGCGAATTCGACGTTGTAGAGTTCGCCGTCGACCTTCTTCACTTCACGGATATAGACGTTCTGGACGATGTCACGGGTGTCCGGATCGATCGAGATCGGGCCGCGCGGGCTCTCCCAGGACATGCCCTTCATGGCCGCGATCAGCGCATCGCCGTCGACCTTGCCGCCGGTCTTCTTCAGCGCCTCATAGACCAGGTGGATGCCGTCCCAGCCGCCCACGGCCATGAAGCCCGGGCGGGTGCCGTAGGCCTTCTTGTAGTCTGCGACAAAAGACTTGTTCATCGCCGAGGGATGCGCTGCCGAGTAGATGTGCGCGGTGACGGTGCCCAGCACTGCGTCGCCCATGCCGTTGAGCAGGTCGTCGTCGGTGACGTCGCCGGGTCCGATCACCTTGATGCCGGACTTGTCGAGGCCGCGCTCGGCATACTGCTTCATGAAGTTGCCGCCCTGTCCGGCCGGCACGAACACGAACACCGCGTCGGGCTTGGAATCCTTCATGCGCTGCAGGAACGGCGCGAAGTCCGGATTGGCCAGCGGCACCTTGACCTCTTCGACCACCTGACCGCCGCCGGCGACGAAGTGCTCCTTGAAGAACTGCAGTGCGTCGTTGCCCGGCGCATAGTCGGAGGTCAGCGTGGCGACCTTCTTGATGCCGTTCTTGGCGGCCCAGTCGCCGATGATGGTGGACGACTGCGCCAGCGTGAAGGAGGTCCGCACGATATAGGGCGAGCGCTCGGTGATGATCGAGGTGCCGGCGGCCATGACGATTTCCGGCACCTTGGCCTGGGTCGCCAGCGGCGCTGCGGCCAGCGCGGCGGGGGTCACGCCGAAGCCGGCGATGACATTGACCTTGTCGTTGACGATCAGTTCCTGGGCGATGCGCTTGGTGTTGTCGGGCAACGCCGCGTCGTCCTTGAGGATAACCTCGATCTTCTTGCCGGCAACGGTGTCGCCGTTCTTCTGCATGTACAGCTTGATGGCGTTGTTGATCTGCTGGCCCGTGGAGGCCTGTCCTCCGGTCATCGGCACAATGAGACCGATCTTGACGGTCTCCTGGGCCTGCGCCGCGGTGACGGCGGACGCCGCCATCAGCGCCATGCCGGCGATCCCCTGCAACATCGTCCTGGTGCGATTAAACATCTGCCGCTCCTCCCCTGTCCATTTGGGTCGCCGAACCGCGTCGAGCCGGTTCTTGCTGCAACCCTGGCTGAAAATTCCTCGTCACGACGTGCACCGCACCTCATGCCGCCGCATGCGTCTCAGTTGCGCGTGTCCGCGTCAATCGCAACTTTGGACCCGATCTCTCCTGCCCGCCGCGGCCAACCGACGCCCCCGGCAACGACCGTTGCCCGGCCGCCTGGAAGGGCGGATCAATTTATCAGGTATTTCAATACCTTGACATGACCAACCGGTCCGGCCAAGGCCCGCATCTTGCAGGTAAGTGTTTCATCACCACTTGGGTTATAGATGACCTACCGCGTCTTCACAGGCACCTAGCGCAAGCCGGATATATGAAACAAATGATAGTTTTCGCACAATGCGGCGATGGCGTGCATAGGTTGGAACGGCCGCCCCACAAATCGCCTGACAGCATGTCCGGATCTGGTAAAGTTGGCCCGGTGGTGCAGCAGCGATGGTTGTCCATGGCCCTGGTTCGTCGCGTCTCCATTTTGACCGCTGTCACGCTGATGGCTGCGAGCCTTGGGGGCTGCGGCTCGATCAGCTCTTTTGTTGCGGGCAGCATGGGCGACCTGATCCCGGCCTGGGCCGGTGGCCTGCCGGCCGATGCGCCGCCCCGTCCCGGCACCGAGAAATACGACGAGTGGCTCAGACAGCAACAGGCCGCGCAGGCTGCGCAGGACGCCGCCAATGGCGTCGCGCCATCGTCGGCGACGGCGATTCACTGAGCACGGCCTGAACGTATTCATCGCCCGCCCCGGGAGCTACGACCGAGGCAAGGCCAGTCCGTCCCCTGCGCAATTTCTGTGCGGCGGCGGCATTCTGCCTGAGCACTCCGATTCTTGAGCGGGGCTCAATTGGTCTTGCAACGCTGGGAGGGACGCCCGCCACGGGCGATGCTCAATCCTGCCCGCCAAACCAACGAGGCCGCTCGCACGGCACAGATCATGCAACTTGTTCCCGTTGAGCACGTCCTGCATGCTGCAGGACCTACGGGGGAACTATGCATGGCGATGGGGCCACTTACGACGTCAGTTGGCGACACACCGAAGGTCCGCGAACTCGAGGGCGCGCTCAACGCCATCGGCACCACCGTCACGCATAAGAAGATCGTGTTCCTGATTTTGATCGGCTGCCTGTTCGACAGTTTCGAACAGAACACGGTCGGCATCACCGCGCCCATGCTGCGCGCGCAGTGGGGGCTGACCGGCGCCGACATCGGATTTCTCAACACCATCACCTTCGGCGCAGCGGCCACCGGACGGCTGGCGTCGGGGATCATCTCCGACAAGTATGGCCGGCGGGTGATGCTCGGCATCAACCTGCTGCTGTTCACCATCGGCTCGCTGCTGTGCGCAGCCGCGCCATCCTTCGGGCTGCTCTGCGTCGGGCGCGCCATTGTCGGCTTCGGCCTGGGCGGTGAGATCTCCACCGCCGTCACCATCCTGGCTGAAATCTCGTCGGCGAAATTCCGCGGCACGGCCGTCGGCCTCGTCAATGTCGGCGCCGGCGGGCTCGGCAACTTCCTGGCGCCGGCCTTCGGCCTGCTGATCTTCACGCTGTTTCCCGGCGACAACGGCTGGCGCTGGCTGTTCCTCAGCCTCGCGCTGCCGTCGCTGCTGATCGTGTTCTACCGGCGCTACATTCCGGAAACGCCGCGCTACCTGCTGTCGCAGAACCGGACCGCCGAAGCCAACAAGGTGCTGTCGATCCTGGCCTCCGGCCGGCTCAATCCGAAGAACCTCGTAGTCACACCGTATCTCAGCGAAGGCGGTGCCCCGCTCCCTGTCGCCGACATCGACTGGACCGGGATCTTCAAGGCGCCCTATGCGTCGCGCACGATTCCCGTGACCATCGCCATCCTGATGAGCTACGGCGCACAGCTCTCGGTGCTGACGCTGCTGCCGATGATGATGGTGGCACAGGGCTACACGCTGTCGGCCAGCCTGTTTTATACGATGGTGATCCAGTTCGGCAGTTTCCTCGGCACCGTGGCGGCGTCCGCCCTGGGCTACAAATTCCCGCGCAAACGCATCCTGACCATGGGCGCGATCTGCGCGTGCCTGGCCTCCCTGTGCTTCGGCTTCCTCGGCGCCAACATCTATCTGCTGCTGTTCTTCGGCGCGCTGTTCCAGTTCTTCGTGCTGGTGCTCAACACCACCATCTGGATCTATGCGCCGGAACTGTACCCGACCAGGTCGCGCGCCTTCGGCGTCGCCTTCATCCTGGCCAGCGGCACCGCGGCGGGCGCCATCATGCCGCTGGTATCCGGCCGCGTGCTGGACGGCTACGGCCTGCCCGGCGTATTCACGATGATCGCCGTGATGTACGGCATCTTCGCCGCCTGCATCCAGTTCGGCCCGGAGACCTATGGAAAGTCCATGGAAGACATCAACGTGGCGGCATTGCCGGAAACTTCCTGAGCGATCATGCGACGAATCCTGCTGATCAATCCCAACAGCTCCGGCAAAACCACGGAGATGATGGCGCGCATCGCCGCCGCGGGCTTGCCCGACGATGTGCAAATCGTCGGCGCCACCGCGCAAAACAGCCCGGCGATGATCACCACAGCCGTGGAGCTCGCTGCTTCCGCCGATGAGGTGGTGGAGATCGGGGTGCGCGAGGCTGCCGGGTTTGCCGGCATCATCGTTGGCGCCTATGGCGATCCGGGACTCAAGACCTTGCAGGACCACGTCATCATCCCGGTGGTGGGGATCTGCGAAGCCTCGATGCTCGAGGCGTCCGAGGCCGGCCGCCGCTTTGGCGTCGCGACCGTGACGCCGGATCTGGTGGGTTCGATCGAGGACGCCGCGCAGCGCCTCAACCTCAGTCATCTCTTCAGCGGCGTCCGCCTCACGCCCGGCGATCCGCTGCAGCTCGCTGCAGATCCAGACGCGCTGCAAGCCGCGCTCGCCGATGCCGTCCGCGCCTGCCTGAAAAAGGACCGCGCCGAGGCGGTGATCATCGGCGGCGGTCCGCTCGGCCAGGCCGCAGTGGCGCTGGCGCCGCTGTTCGACGCGCCGATTGTCGCGCCGATCCCGGCCGCGGTGCGGCGGCTGCTCGGGCTGATGGCGATGGAGGCGGGACCGAGCGCGTAAGCAGCAACCATGTCGGGATTCCGGGTTCGCTCGCGGCTGTCGCCGCTTCCGCCTCGGAATGACGCGCTGGATTAATCCACAAACACCACGGTCTTGCTGCCGTTGAGGATGGTGCGATCCTCGAGGTGATAGCGGATGGCGCGGGCCAGCACGCGGCGCTCGATGTCACGGCCCTTGCGCACCAGATCCTCCGGCGTGTCGCGGTGGCTGATGCGCTCGACGTCCTGGTCGATGATCGGGCCTTCGTCGAGATCGCTGGTGACATAATGCGCGGTGGCGCCGATCAGCTTGACGCCGCGCGCATGGGCCTGGTGATAGGGCCGTGCGCCCTTGAAGCCCGGTAGGAACGAGTGGTGGATGTTGATGCAGTGGCCGGACAGCCGCGCCGACATTTCATCGGACAGAATCTGCATGTAGCGCGCCAGCACCACGAGATCGGTCTTGGTGGCGTTGACCAGATCCCAGATCGCCTGTTCCTGCTGCTGCTTGGTCTCCCTGGTGACCGGCATGTGGTGGAACGGGATGTCGCCGAAATCGAGGTCCTTGTAGGTCTCGCGCGGATGGTTGGAGACGATCGCGGTGGGGATCATCTCCAGCTCGCCGGTGCGCCAGCGATACAGGATGTCGACCAGGCAGTGGTCGGACTTCGACACCAGCAGCATCACCCGGCGCAGCGTCTTGCGGTCGCGCATTTTCCAGTCCATCGCGAAGCGCTCGGCAATGACGCGGAAACCGTCTTTCAGCACCGGCAATTCCACCGGCACATCGGAGGCGGTGAACACCACCCGCATGAAGAACTGGCCAGTCTCGACGTCGTTGAACTGTGCGGCGTCGAGAATGTTCTGGCCGTTGTCGAACAGGAAGGTGGTGACAGCGGCGACGATGCCCGGGCGATCGGGGCAGGACAGCGTCAGGACGAACTGATGATGAGGCATGGGATGAGATTTCGGCCGGAGGAAAGGCGTTGACAGGGCCCTTCCCTATCACCCGGCCGGGCCTTGCGCCAATGCCGTCCCGCGCTGCAAGATGGCGCCCACCGCGATTGGTCCAAACGCTTGATTCCGCAGGCAAAGAACGGGTTCTCCTCATGGCTGGCAAGCTCGACGGCTACCGCATCCTGATCCTCGAGACCCGCGAGGAGGCGCAGTTTTCCCGGCTGCTCGCCGAACAGGGCGCCGACGTGCTGCAATGTCCGATGTTCACCATCCACGACGCCCCCGACCCCGCCCCGGTGGAAGCCTGGATCCGCCGCTGCATCGACCGTCCGTTCGATGACCTCGTCCTGATGACCGGCGAAGGGCTCCGCCGGCTGATGAAGGTAGTGCGGCGGCTGGGCCTCGAGGCGGAATTTGTCGCCGCGGTCGGCAGGTCCCGAAAATTCACCCGCGGCCCCAAGCCCGGACGGGCGTTGCGCGAAATCGGGCTGGAGTCCGACATCACCACGGAGAAGCCCACCTCGGAGGGCATTGCCGAAATGCTGTCGCGGCTCGACCTCAAGGGCCACCGTCTCGGCCTGCAGCTTTATCCCGAAAAGGACCACAGCGTGCTGATCGACACCATCAAGGCCTGTGGCGCTGAGGTCGATACGGTGTCGCCCTACGTCTATGACTCCAAGGCGGCGGAAGCCAACATCATCGCCGCGATCGACGAGATGGCCGCCGGCCGCATCGATGCCATCGCACTGACCAGTTCGGGCCAGGTGCGCCGCCTCGTCGAAGCGGCGAAAGCGCATGGCCGCGAGGCGCAGTTGCGCGCGGCACTGGCCGGCACGCCGATCGCCTCGGTGGGACCGGTTGTATCCGACGAACTCAAATCCTTCGGCCTGCATACCGACATCTATCCGGCAAACGACGCGTTCTTCATGAAGCCGCTGATTGCGGCGATGTCGATCGCGCTCGGCAAGGCCGCCCCGCGGAATGCCGTACAGGCAAGATGACTTGACGTGCCCACCGTCGTCGACATGATTCGGGCAAGCAAGAACAAGATCGGGCGGAATGCCGACGTGCCGTTGTCGGACTGCCCATCCGGGAAACCGGATCCGGCTGACGCGCTGGGCTGCTGAGGAAAACGTTCGTCGAATTCGGCGCGAAGGCCGTCAAGATCGACCGCCCGGCCGCGACGAGGTACGATCATGGTCAACGATGACGACAGCCACCGGGCGAGCGCGTGCTGCCTTGGCTCAATACCCACCTGAGCTGTGTGACCATCCACCTCGATCGCGCCGAAGACTCGGCGAAAAGTCCGCGCGCTACTGACGCGGAACGACCTGCCGCTCAATGCGCGACCGCTGACGCAATTCTGGCGTCCTGTTGGATCGGCGGCGAGGGGGCAGTGCAGAGGAAGGTGCCATACCGCCATCAGTTCGCCGGCATCAACGGCCGGGCGAGCCGAAAAACTAGTCCCGTCGGTCTGTCCTCACCCGATGGCTCGGCTTCCTTGGGATAAACGACGGGCGACCACTACAGTCGTCACCGAGTGAACTGATCGACCGATGGAGACCTTAACCGGTCCGACCGGCTTCACAACGGATACGTACGTGGTCAAATCTCAAGGCTATTAATTTCAAGCACGCCGTCGCGCCCGCTAAACAACTACCGCTAATATTAAGATTAACAAATAAGGTTGAAGCCGAGCTACCTTTGACGGCTCCGGAAAATCCGTATTCGGTATCTAAAGACGCGGCTAGGCACGGTCACCCAAATGATCTCGCGATTCCAGGAATGCAATCAACGACTGAAGATCCTGATCGAGCACCGCGCGGCGATCAGCCGCGAGCTCACACATCTATGGGAAATGAGGCGCCTCGTGGCACAAGCGGAGGCGCGGTTTCTGATGCAACGTCGATCCGCTTTTATTTCCTCGTCGTGGAGAAGGCGGACCAGATAGGCCGCGGGGAACATTGTAAACCGGTGCCGGGTGGACAGCTACTTCCGCGAAGGCGGCTTGATTTTGCGCCGTTCCAGTGCGCATTGAACAATGCTATTCAAAAGCCCTACGATTAAGCAGCGCGATAGCACATGCCCAAACCCGATCCGGCAAAGCATCTCAGTGCACCACGGGTAGGGGTATTCCGGCGACAGATGACGCGAGTGGAATATACTATACGTCGGTTGGCTCCAGATGCGGAGCAGCCGTCCGGTGGCGATCGCGATATCATGGATATCTAGAGAAGATCGTGCCACCGATAACCTAGCCGACCGACGGTCCCTATAGTTGCGATCAGGACGGTGCGCCGTTGATGGCAATGCTTAGGGACTTCAGCTCTGCCGACCACGCTCCGCTCGCCATCACGAAGTCGCGCGCGTCCCCGTCCTCGGGCGACGATCCTTCCCGCCTGAACCCGCATACGCCGATGGTAACGTCGATTGCAGCGCGAGGTGCGCCCAACCACAGCGGCCTGAAGGTCGATTGAAAGACTTCATAGGAAAGCTGGATGGAAATGTTGACGAAGGGCGCAGCGCCGCTGACGTCGGTGCCGCCATGAAACTCCACCGCCGCGCGCGTCCTGTCGGCAGATACGACATATAGGAATATTCGCTGGGCGCGCCCGAGAAATCTCTCGCCCTCGAATCCATACACCTGCTGCCTTCCGAGCGAGATCTCTGCTGAGATAGCGAATCTGGTCGCCGATTTCTCCGCCAAACTCACAGGCCTCAGCGTCGGCATGTCAATATAACGGGTGTGACGGACATAGATCTCGGCGCTTATCCTCTCGCCCCCGGCCAGCCAGACATTCTCGAACTCTGTGATGGTTCGAACCACCAAATCGTTGCTCGTTCCGTGCAGATACAGCACGGCGCCGTCAAGCTCCAGGTTCGCCCAATGGTGGTGATCACCCGTGAGCAACAGCCTGCTTCCATCGATGCGACAGCCCGAAACTTCGTCGTACATCAAAGATCGCCCCAGGATGACAATGTATTCATTCTGAAATAAAATCGACGACTGCAGTTCAATTGGACGCTCCCCTGACACGAGCCGGGGTACCAAACACTTTCAGTCCCTCGCTGACGTCGCGGTTCACGAACGAGTTTGCGCCGACAACGACTCGATCGCCGATCGTGACGCCCATCTGAACCACGACGTTCGGCCCGAGATAGACCCCGTGTCCGATCCTCGTCGGCGCATAGCCGATGGGTTCGACGCCCATCGACAGCGACCGTTGTACGGTATGGTGCGTATAGATCTGGACGCCCGCCGATATTGAGCAGTGGTCGCCGATGCGGAGGCCGCCGCCCGAACCGTCGAGAACGCATCCCGGACCGATCCAGGTATGACGGCCGACCTCTACCTGGCCGAGAACCAGGACGTTATCGTACATCGTAGTACCTTCGCCGAAGCCATAGGACGCAGCGTTGTCCGCACGTTCGCTCAACAGATCGCCGATGGACACCCGGCGGTTGAACTGTTGCTTCTTGCGACGTGACAGCACGCGCAGATAGCGCCGCATACGCATCAGCCACTCATCGGCCTCTTTCTCTTCAGCCATTTCGCGACCATTGCTAAAGTCGTAATTCATCCAGAAAACTCCTTCGCACGTGCGGAAATACCGGCTCACGGCCAGGACTAATCGGCCCGCCTCCAGGGGGCGCCTCACGAAGCCCAAGCCGCACGCATTTCGTCGCGCCGGCCTCCCCAAACTCGTCGGCACCCGCATCGCCATCGCCGCTCGTCTGGAGGTCGCTCGCAAACCGGACGCCCGCCATTCAATACGAAGAACGGGAGGGACGTCCCAGCGCATCCGAGATATGGGCCAGGGTGTCCTGATCCTCTGATGGTTGGCCCGCAGCCGGCCGCCGCGCGGATGTATCAAGCCGTTCCACTGATGTACTGCCGCGTTCCAACGCGCGGTCCGCGCGCCTCACGGCATCGACCATCTGAGGCTTCGGATGCGTCTGAGCCACGATCAGTCCCTTGAAGTAAACTAGCCGCAGATCGGACTGCTTGGCGTCGCGCATGCCTTCCGCCCGCAAGATCACATCCAGGGCGACGGGATAGAACTCGACGATATCCCGGGCCAGAGACCGCTGCGGCTTTGGTGGCGAGGCCCCGCGATGCAAGATCCACATCACCGCGATCTCGGCGACGCTCAGATTCAGTTGATTCAGTTGATCGTTCGGGCCGCCCTGCGACGGCGTGGGGACCGGAGCAATGTCGGACCGACCGTCGCTCTCCGGCAAGGTAACTACGCCCCCGACGTGGTCGGGCCTCGGATCTTGGCGTGGTTGATGATCTCGTCGCATCTAAACATCATTCTCGAACTTCAGCCTCGGTGATCGTCGGCCAATCGCTTTCAATAGTTTCCGCTGCAACATCATAGCCGACAGTCCCTCAGCGACGCAGTGCCACTTCCCGACCTCAAACTGCCCACGGCGCGCCCCCAATCGCGCCACATCAAGTCATTTAATTTTAAATAAGTCAATAAATAGAGAGCCTCGTGTATTCTCTCTATTTCGCCCTTTGAGGCGTGCATGACCGTCAGAACGGGCTTAGGAGCGGCGTTGCGCAGCATCTCACAATACCTCGAACGCGCACCGAAAGTGTGGGATCAATTTAATTTATCGCGTGACATATTTAATATTTATTATAAAATCGGATTTATCAAAATTTAAATTGGCGGTCGGCGCAGGGAGATGAAGATGGCGGTTTCCGTTGGAGCAAGCACCGCGAGCTCAAGCGTCGATACGTGGATGACGCAGTGGCAGCAGGAATCCCTGCAGACGCCTTGCGGTTCATGTACCGGACGGGCTTGTACGATTTGCTCGATCCGGGTCGGCGGATCGACAAAGGCCGACGGCACGCCGTCCGGGTATGCGCCCAAGATCCTCGAATACTACAATACAGCGAGTAGCGCACCTGGAGATATCGCGCCCCTCGTCATCGACCTGACGCCCATGACCTTGCAGGCGCGTTCGACCGATGCGCCGACACAAAGCGGGCCGACGCCAAACCCGGAGCCGTCCTTTGCGGCAATTAGCGGCGGCCCCACGCCGGCTGCCCTGCAGACAGTAGCACTCAATTCAATCGTCAGCGAAAACATGAAGCCCGGCACGCCAGAGAGCGTTTGGCTCATCGACCAAGCCGACTCAAGCATCGAGGGATTTGCCGCCCAATTCACGATCGACCACGGCCAGCGGGTAGATTTCAAGATTAACACGGACGCCACCAACTATCGAGTCGATATCTACAGGCTAGGCTACTATAGCGGCGACGGCGCTCGCCTCATGACCAGCTTCACAAGCAACCTCACGACGGCCCAGGTTCAGCCTGTGCCTTTGTTCGACCCGGCCACGAAGCTCGTCGATGCCGGGAACTGGTCCGTGTCGGCCTCTTGGGACATCCCCGCCGATGCCGTGTCCGGCGTCTATTTTGCCGAGCTCACTCGTCTAGATACTGGCGGCCAGAACATCATCCCGTTCATCGTCAGAGACGATGAGGTCGCCAGCGACATCACATTCCAGACCTCCGATACGACCTGGCAAGCATATAATTGGTGGGGCGGCTACAATCTCTACGGCGGCATCGATGCAGCCGGCCATGCGGGCCGCGCGAGCGCGGTAAGCTACAACCGGCCAATCATCACGCGCGACGGCGGCTATTCGGCCGGGCCGCAGGACTTTATCTTCGGCGCTGAATATCCGGCCATCCGCTGGCTCGAGCAGAACGGATACGACATCAATTACATTTCCGGCATCGACACCGCGCGCGATGGCGCGCAACTGCTCAACAGCAAAGTGTTTCTGTCTGTCGGGCACGACGAATACTGGTCAGCCGACCAGCGCGCCAATGTCGAAGCCGCCCGCGATTCCGGCGTCAACCTCGCGTTTCTGAGCGGCAATGAAGTCTATTGGGAGTTCCGGTGGGAAAACAGCATCGATGGCTCCGGGACGCCCTACAAGACGCTCGTCTCCTACAAGGAGACGTGGTCCAACGACGACACCGATCCCGGCTACACTACCGGCACCTGGCGCGATCCGCAATACGGCGCCGGTATGCCTGAGAATGCCCTGACGGGAACTATCTTCACGGTGGACTCCTATCGCCTCGACACCATCCAAATCCCCTACGATCTGTCGCAATTTCGCTTCTGGAACAACACGGCGGTAGGTAATATCCAATCTGGGCAGACTTATTCGCTTGTGCCGAACCTTCTCGGTTACGAGTGGGATTCGGACGTCGACAACGGCTTCCGCCCCGCCGGCCTCATCGCGCTGTCGTCAACCACTGTCGACGTCAACACGTTGCTGCTGGACAACGGCAACACGACCGGACCCGGAACGGCCACCCACAGCCTCACCCTGTATCGCGATCCCACCAGCGGCGCGCTGGTCTTTGGTGCCGGCACCGTTTACTGGACGTGGGGTCTGGATTCGCATCACGACAACGAGGCGACGCCGGCCGATCCGAACGTCCAGCAGGCAATGGTCAATCTCTTTGCCGACATGGGCATTCAGCCGCAAACGCTGATGGCAAGTCTCGCCATCGCCTCGCAGACGACGGACCACTCCGCTCCGACGTCGACCATCACGTCGCCTCTTGCGAGCGGGTCATACACCGCGGCCCAGCCGATTACGATCACCGGTACCGCCGTTGACAACGGCGGTGGCATCCTTGCGGTCGTCGAAGTCTCGACGGATAGCGGCGTGTCGTGGCACCGCGCCACCGGCATCGAAAACTGGACCTACAGTTGGACCCCGCTCGCCGGCGGTACTTACAACATCCTGTCTCGCGCCGTCGACGACAGCGTGAATATGGAACACTACGGTGCTGGAACGACGATAACCGTCGCCGCAGCCCCGACAACCTCGCTTTTCGCTCCCTCTGACGTGCCGGTCATCCTGACCGACAGCGACGTCGGCTTCGTCAATCTCGGCGTTCGCTTCACGTCATCTCAGGCGGGCACCATCGTCGGGCTTAAATATTACAAGAGCGTCGGCGATGGTGGCACTCATACCGGCTCGCTCTGGAGCAGCTCAGGCCTACTGCTTGCCACCGCCACTTTCACCCAAGAAACCGCGAGCGGTTGGCAGACCGTGACATTTGCGAAGCCGGTATCGATTGCCGCCGGAACGACCTATACCGCGAGCTACCACAGCAACGGCCACTATGCTGACTCGCTTGACTATTTCACGTCGGCGCACACGAATGGCCCGCTGACGGCGGCCGCGGGCAACGGCTATTACACCTATAGTGAGGACACCCTCTACCCGACACAGGCATCCGGCGGCGCCAATTACTGGATCGACGTCGTCTTCAGCCCCATCAACACCGTCAATCAGGCGCCTATCGGCACGAATGACAATGGCTTTACCGTCACGCGCGACACTGTGACGACTTTCTCCGCCGCGCAGCTCCTTGCGAACGATACCGATCCGAATGGCGATATCCTGACGATCACCGGCGTCGGCTCGGCCTCGGGCGGAACGGTCAGTTTCGACAGCCAGACCAACATCATCACCTTCACGCCTAACGCCGGCTATACCGGTTCGGCCATGTTCGGCTATGCCATTTCCGACGGTCGGGGCGGCACAGGCTCGGCGATCGTCAACATGTCCGTCGCTGCGCCGTCGAACAACGCCACGCTGTTCAGCGCATCCGACACGCCGGCGACGCTCGGCGATACCGACACGTCCCAGGTCAATCTCGGCGTCCGGGTTATGTCGTCGTCATCGGGCTTCATCACCGGGATCAAGTATTATAAAGGCGTCAACGACACCGGCACTCATACAGGCTCCCTCTGGAGCATCAACGGCACCCTGCTCGCCACCGCGACATTCACGAACGAAACCGCGAGCGGCTGGCAGACGGTGACGTTTTCCAGTCCCGTGGAGATCACGGCGCAGACGACCTATGTCGCTAGCTTCCACAGCAATGGTCACTATGTGTCCACCAGTAACTACTTCACGTCCGATCATGTCAGCGGCGTGTTGACGGCAACCGGCGGCGCGAACGGTGTCTATGCCTATGGCAACGACAATCTGTTCCCCACCAGCACCTATGGCTCGACGAATTACTGGGTCGACGTCATCCTGAATTCGGGGTCGACTACAACGACGAACCATACACCTGTTGCGACGAACGACAGCGGCTTCACCACGCCGCAGGGCACGCAGCTTACCATCGCTGCCGTCAACCTGCTCGCTAATGATACCGACGCCGATGGCGACACCCTGACGATCACTGGCGCGGGCCTCGGCGTCAACGGCACGGCAGCCTGGATCTCGAACACGAATTCGGTCACGTTCACGCCGACACCAGGCTATGCTGGCCCCGCCTCCTTCACCTATGCCGTCTCGGATGGTCAAGGCGGCGTGGCGAACGGCACCGTGAATCTTACTGTCACCGCTTCGTCCAACAATCCCCCGGTTGCAACCAACGACAACGGCTTCAGCACGGTCCGGGACACAGTCGTGAGCATCGCCGCTTCCGCGTTGCTTGCGAACGACACCGACCTCGATGGCGACACGGTGACCATTGCCAGCGTCAGCGGTGGCGTTCATGGCACTGCAAGCTTTGATGCGCAGACCAACACCGTGACCTTCGCGCCCACAGCAGGATATACCGGTCTTGCGTCATTCATCTACACCATTTCCGACGGAAATGGCGGCATCGCAAGCGGTACGGTCAGCCTCAACATCACGGCGCCTCCGAACCATGCCCCGGTGGCAAACACTGACAACGGTTTCGCTACCGTTCAGGACGGTGCCCTCAACATCCAGGCAGCCAGCCTCCTGGCCAATGACACCGATGCGGATGGTGATGCGCTGACGATTACCGGCATCGTGTCCGGGAGCGGGACGAATGGTATCGCGACCTTCAATGCCCTAACTAACTCGATCACCTTTGTTCCGACCGCGGGATATGTTGGCCTCGCAAGCTTCAGCTACAGCGTGTCCGACGGAAATGGCGGCTCGGCGACCGCGAGTGTGAGCTTGAACGTCATTCCGCCCGCAACCGGCGTGAGCCTGTTCTCCAGTTCGGATACGCCCGCAAACCTGTCCGATCCGGATTCGGTTCAGGTCAATCTGGGCATGCAATTCGTGACGTCACAGTCCGGCACCATCACGGGAATTCGATACTACAAGGGTGCTGGCGATACCGGAACGCATACCGGTTCGCTATGGACGAGCACTGGCACGCTGCTGGCGACCGCCACCTTCACCAACGAAACGTCCAGTGGCTGGCAGACAGTCACATTCAGCAGTCCAGTCACGGTGACGGCTGGCACCACCTACTTGGCCAGCTATCACAGCAACGGGCATTACGCATCGACCAGCGGTTACTTCGCCGCTGCGCATACCACCGGTCCTCTGACAGCGCCGGCTTCCGGAAATGGCCTCTACTCCTATGGCAACGGTAACCTGTTTCCGACCTCCACTTACGGCGCAACGAATTACTGGGTCGACGTCCTGTTCAGCGCCGCGAGCGGTGGCGCCAACCAGTCGCCCATCGCGATCAATGACGGCGGATTTACGATTGCAAAGAATGCGACTCTCTCCATCAATGCTTCCGCATTGCTTGCGAACGATAGCGATCCGAACAATGACAGCCTCGCGATTACGGGCATCAGCGACGTGGTGAACGGCTCGGCGGCTTTCGATGCGCAGACCCACATCATCACTTTCGTTCCCACCACGGGATATGTGGGAGCGGCCGGCTTCAGCTATACGATCTCGGACGGCCAGGGCGGCACCGCTGGCGCTGGCGTGACGTTGAACGTCACCGATCCGTCGACCACCGTGAGCCTATTCAGCGCCAACTCGGCACCCAGCATAGTCTCCGTCAACGATCCTAACCCGGTCGAGCTCGGACTGAAATTCCAGGCATCGACGAACGGGGACATCACCGGCATCCGCTTCTACAAAAGCGAGCTCAATACCGGCACTCACATGGCCGATCTTTGGACCGCCACCGGCACGCTGCTCGCCACAGCGACATTTACCAACGAAACCGCGAGCGGCTGGCAACAGGTGGATTTCGCAACGCCAGTGTCGATTGCGCCGGGCTCCACATACATCGCGTCGTATCATACGTCCGGCAATTACTCTGCTGATCCGGGACTTTTCGCCAACTCGGTCGCTAATGGACCCCTTACCGCTCCTTCGACGTCGTTAATCGGCGGCAACGGCGTATATGCATACGGGACCAATTCGCTCTTCCCGTCCAACACCTACAATTCCACGAGTTACGGTGTGGACGTGCTGTTCCGGCCCCAATTGGCGGCCTAAAGCGATCCAGTTGGGAGATGTCGGCTGCAGATGTCGGAGGTCTGCGAACTAAGCGGCGATCTCAGGCGCGATCGGATACAGCAAGGTCGCGGCAGGCGAAATGCTAGGGCGCCGGCGCAAGCGCCAGCGCGATTTTGTCGAGCACTTTTTCATCCTCGCGATCCTGATTCAGTGCAGGTCGGAACGACGCTGGGGCCGGATCTGGAGGGGCGAATGCGCGCGCGTCGATCTCTATGGACGATGCCAAACCGCTTCCCGCGTCGGCATCATCGCCGTGAGAGGCTAGTTGAACCGCATGACGGTGCAGGCTGCCGAGTACCAGGGCAAGCTCGTGGATGCGCTGCGTCGTCTCGCCATCGCGCCCGTTCAGATACGCATGGGATTGGACTTCCGCAGCCCGATCACTCAAGGGATGGCGATCGTCCATCCCCGCCATGGATATCGCTTCCGGGGCTGGAGCCGGCGCTGGCCGCTGCTGCAAACGGCTCGCGCTAGAGGGGCTGGCTGGCTTGCACGAAAGACCTTGCCCGCCTCTAGTTCAACCAGGCGCGACGCCAGTTCATCGGACAGCCGCTCCAGCCGGCCGAGCATTGCAAGTGCGGTCAGCGCATCGGACTGCTGCACGCGCCGCGCATAATTGGCAAGAAACGCGCGGCCCCGCGCTGTTTCCTTCACGGCGGCTTCGATCGCAAGGAACCCCTGATGCTGCGCGTCAGATGCTGTCGACATTGTCATACCAGTACCAAGTGACCAAGTTGCGACGCACCGAGTATGGCCATTAACCCTTAACCGAAATTTAAATGGCGCATTCGCACCAAGGACGCCACCTATTCAGGCTCATCATTTAAATTCTTGAGCTCGGCTTATTTGATATTATATTGACATATGATCCGTTAGATTTGATTTGTTGCCGATATCGGGCTGAACGCCCCCATGCCGACAGGAACCGACTGTGTGGAAACGTTCCCGCGAAACGAAAATTTCGAGGAAAGCAAGCCTGCCGGACGGTATTCGCGTCTACGCGATCGGCGACATCCACGGGCGCACCGACCTTCTCACACTTCAACTCGCGCAGATCGAAGCCGATGCTTCGCTTTATCTGTGCGCTCGTTCGATCATCGTCTTCCTCGGTGACTATATCGACCGCGGACCGGACTCCGGGGGACAATCGATCTGCTACTGGCCTGTGCGCGGTTGCGAGAAGTCGTGTTCCTGAAGGGTAATCACGAGACCTTCATCCGGCGCTTCCTCGACGTGCCTGAGTCTTTGAGCGACTGGCGATCTCTGGGCGGTCTCGAGACGCTGGTATCATACGGGCTGAGACCTTCCCTTAGTCAGCGCAGTGGCGACCATAAGCGACTGTCGCAGGAACTGCTGGCTGCATTACCACCGCAGCATCTCTCTTTCTTCGATTCGCTGCCCCTGTCCTTCACCTGTGGCGATTTCTTTTTCGTCCATGCGGGAATTCGTCCGGAAATCGCATTGCGCAAGCAGACCGAGGACGACCTGCTTTGGATTCTGCGAAGACTTCCTGCATCACGGCTCGCCGTTCGAGAAATTCGTCGTCCATGGACATACGCCGGTCAACGAACCCGACGTCCGGTCAAATCGGGTGAACATCGATACCGGAGCCTTCGCCACGGGACGTTTGAGCTGCGTCATGATCGAAGGGCCGGATATCGTGCCGCTAGTCGATATCCGCGACTGGACTGCAGGCAGCAGAACGCGAGTCAAGGACGTGCAAGCAAAGCATGACGACGGTATCGAAGCGATGCCTTGGAGGCACCGTAGCCCGCAGGCTCCGCAAGGAGCCATGCGCTAGGGAACGATGCGTCACCTCTAGCTACGGCTGCGGTCGGGGGCCGGAGGCGCCGCCCCAGCATCATCGTTCCTTGAGCGCGCGCTCGGCCTGCTCCTTGAGCGGTTTGATCAGATAGGCGAACGCAGTCCGGCCGGGCGTCTGGATGAAGACGTCGACCGGCATGCCCGGCACCAGCTTGGCCTCTCCCAACCGTGCGACCTGATCGGGTTTGAGCGAGACGCGCGCAGTATAGTAGCTCGTGCCGGTGCGCTGATCCTGAGTGAGATCCGCCGAAACCAGGACGACATCGCCTTCGATCTCCGGCGTGGTCCTCTGATTGAGGGCGGCAAAACGCAGGAACGCCGATTGCCCGATATAGAGCTGGTCGATATCGCGCGGCGTAATCTTCACCTCGACCGCCAGCGTGTCGTTGTCGGGCACTATGAGCATGATCTGCTCGCCGGGCGAGATGACGCCACCTACCGTATGGACCGTCAACTGGTGAACACGTCCGTTCTGAGGCGCCCTAATGTCGATGCGATTCAGCTGATCCACTGCGGCGGTCCTCCGCTCGGAGAGCTCCGAGATCTTGGAGCGTGTCTCGATCAGGTCCTTGCCGACTTCGGTGCGGAGATCCTGATCGATCTGAATGGTCTGGAGTCCGATCTCCGAGATCTTGCCCTTCGCCTGCGCGATCATTCCGGACAACTGGCTGCGTTCGCCTTCAATGCGTGCGGTATCTCGCTCGAGTGCGGTCAAGCGTGTAATCGGCACCAGACTTTTCTGCCAGAGCGTGCGAACGCCCTCAAGCTCCTGATAGACGAAGTTCACTTCCCTCTGCTTGGCCTCGAGCTGACCCGTATAACCTGAAATTTCGTTCTGGAGCTGGGAGCTGCGTTCCTTGAGCTGGGCCTTCTGTCCGCTACGCGCCAGCCGCCGCAGATCGAACAGGCTCCGCTCGGCAGCGATCGCGCGCGCTGCCTCAGATGCCGGATCCTTTGCGCGTTCGACGAGCACACCCGGGAAAATGATCTGGTCTGCGCCATCGCGCTCCGCTTCCAGACGGGCCTGCCGCGCCTGCAATTCATCGAAGTTCTTGATGATGATAGTCGCATTGGCAAGGGTCTGGGTCTCGTCGAGGCGCACTAGGATATCGCCGGCCTTGACCCGGCCGCCTTCCTTTACACGCAATTCGCTGACGATGCCGCCCGTCGGATGTTGGACCTTCTTCACGCTCGAATCGACGACGATCACGCCCTGCGCGACGACCGCACCCGACAGCTCGGTGGTAGAGGCCCATCCGCCGATCCCGAAGGTGACCAGGACGACCAAGATCGCGCCGCCGATGATGTAACGCTGGATCGAATGCAGCGCCGGAGTACCCGCATTAGTCATCCGCGATCTCCCACCACCTTCAACGGAGGTGCCCCCGAAGTACCTTCGTCAGCACGTCATCCTTGCTGCCAAAGGACTGCACTTTGCCCCCTGCAATCACCAGAACGTGGTCGACGCCATCCAGCGCCTTCGGCCGATGCGCAATCACCACGACGATGCCGTTGCGACGACGCACGTTCAGGATGGCCTCGGTCAATGCGGCTTCGCCATCGGCGTCCAGATTGGACGTCGGCTCATCTAGAACGACGAGGAACGGGTCGCCGTAGAACGCGCGCGCGAGCCCGATGCGCTGTCGCTGGCCAGCCGAGAGCGCCATACCGTTCTCCCCGATCTTCGTGCCATAGCCCTCAGGGAATGAAAGGATCAGCTCATGCGCGCCTGCGGCGCGCGCTGCGGCGAGGACGGCCTTGGGATTGGCATTGGGATCGAAGCGCGCGATATTGACGGCGATACTGCCGTCGAACAGCTCCACATCCTGCGGCAGATAACCGATATGCTTGCCCAGCGCTTCCGAGGACCACTGCCCCAGGGCGGCATTGTCCAAGGTGATCTTGCCCCGCATCTGCGGCCACACGCCGACGAGCGCTCGTGCCAGTGACGACTTGCCGGATCCGCTCGGGCCGATGATGCCGAGGCCCTCGCCCCTTTTCAGGCTGAAAGAGACGTCGTGGAGCAGGGCCCGATCAGACGCCGGCGCGTTGACATAGACGTGTTCCATTGCAATCGCCTCGACGGGGGCCGGCAACGCCAGCGGCTCCTCCTCCTTCGGCAACAGCGTCAGAAGCTGTTCGAGCCGCTGTCCCGATTGCCGCGCGCTCACAAATCCCTTCCAATTGGCGATCGCTAATTCGACGGGCGCCAAAGCTCGCGATGTCAGGATCGAGCCGGCGATGATGATGCCTGCCGTCGATTCTTGATTAATGACGAGATACGCTCCGACCGCCAGAACGGCGGACTGCAAGATCGCCCTAAACGCCTTCGACGTACCGCCCAGCCCACTGGCGACGTCGCTCGCAGCTTCGTTGGCCGCAAGATATCTCTGATTAGCCTCACGCCAGCGTGCAGCAGCCAGCCGGCGCATACCCATGGCGTGAAGGGCCTCGGCATTGCGCCGCCCCTCGGTCGCCAACGAGTTGCGCACGACGGCGAACCGCGCCGAGGCCTTGGCGGGCTCCTGGGAGCGAATTTCGGTCAGTATCGTGATGGCGACAAGAACCAGAGCGCCGACCGATGCGGTCACGCCGATCCAGAAATGGAATAGGAAACAGATCCCGAGATAAACCGGCATCCATGGCATGTCGAACAGCGCAGATGGACCGCCGCTCGCCAGGAAGCTCCGCACCTGATCGAGATCACGGACAGGCTGCAGGCCATCGCCATCCCCCGCGTCTTCAGCGGGAGACGAATAACGGCATCGAATATGCGGCCGCTGAGCATCTCGTCGAGGTGGCGCCCCATGCGCGCGCTGATGCGGGCGCGAATGAGATCAAGCCCGCTCTGGAAAAGATAGAGCAGGATCGCGAGCGCGAGCAGGGCGATCAGCGTCGGCACGCTCCGGCTGGGCAGGACACGATCATAGACCTGCAGCATGAAAAACGAGCCTGTCAGCATCAAGATATTGCTGACGCCGCTGAATATCGTCAGGGCCCAGAAAATCTGGCGGCACGAGCTCAGAAAGCCCGCGAGCTCCGACCTTGGCACGGCATAGTCGTCCCCCGGCCGGGCTTTGCCCGAGAATATTTTCAGCCGGGCCATTTCGATCACATTCAGGAATGTCTTGCGCTTCGAAGGCGGCTTGGGGATTGCCCCATTCGAAGGCATCGGCGACTTCCGATCGGCTGGCTGCTTCGCTTTCGCGTTGTTACCCGCGCCGAAAAATCGCGAGAACTCTGCAAAGCGAGGAGCCTTTCTAAATCGTGCCCGCTCCGGCGGGGGCATCTCCCCCGCCTTCCAAAGGTGGTCATCATGGTCCCCCTCACGATAGATCGATCCAGAGCCCCTCAGATCGATGCGTCAGCTAGTCTATCGGGCAAAACGAGCGCCCAAGATAATCAAGCGAAGTGGAAGTCCGACCTATCCAGCGCCCCTAGCTGCGTGTTCTTCAGCGTAAGCGTGTCGTGGCCCGACGTGATAACGACATCCTGGGCGCTTTGCGTAGCATGAGACAAAATATCGGCGAAGTTGTCGAACATGCTCTTGCTGAATTGCACGACGTCATGCGCCGAACCGCTCGCCTGGAAATCCTTGATAGTATCGTTCCCGAAATTCGGCGTGAAAACGAATGTATCGGGATGTCCGTTGCCGGTGAAAATATCGTCGCCCGACGTCCCCTTGAGCGTATTTGCGCCGTAAGTTCCGACAATTGCACTTCCCGAAGTTGAAACCACATGTCCGGAATTATCAAGCTCCTTGGCCGAGAACGTGTGCACGTAGCTCGGTGACACTGCACCGGTACCGAAACACCAATTACCGTCCGCATTCGCCTTCACCGTGCCTATTTCCTTGGACGCGTCGAAGATCTTGATCTGACTGTAGGCATCGGCCGTTCCCTTGATAACAAACGAGTTATTCGACCCTTGATACACTTTGGTCAAGTCGATCCCTTCCGAGGATGCCGGAGGATCGATCACGGAGATCGCTTTCGTCGCCGATGCCGCGCTTGCATTGCCAGCGAGATCCGAGGCGATCGCCGCATATTTGTGATCGCCGTCCGACAAATGCCCCGTATCGAAGCTCCAAGTGCCGTCGCTCTTGGTATTCGCTGAACCGACCAGCTTGCCTGCATCGTAGAGCTTGACGAGGCTGTTCGCCTCGGCCGTGCCCTTCAGCAGGAAGTCGTCCACCGTCGTCGAGCCGCTGAGCGCCTTGCCGTCCGACGAGAAGACTCCCAGCGTCGGCGCGTTAGGCGCATGAGTATCGATCGTGACTTTGGTCACCGACGATGCCGCGCCGGTCTGGCCTGCGCTATCGGTTGCCTTGGCGGTCAGGTTATGCGAGCCGTCGCTCACTGCGGCAGTCGTGAAGCTCCACGCGCCGCTGCCGTCGGACATGACCGTACCGAGCTTCTGCACGCCGTCGTAGATCGTGACCTTGACGTTGCCAGCCGCGGTGCCATCCAGCTTCAGAGTATTGTCGCTGGTGATGCCATCGCCCGCTTTGCCAGTATCATTCGAAAAGGACGCGATCTTGGGCGCCGCTGGCGGAGTTGGGGTCGGCGCGCTGACGCTGACCTTCACTGCGGCAGACGTCGCCCCGGCATTGCCGGCGACGTCGGTCGCCTTTGCCGTCAGCGTATGCTGGCCGGCGGAAAGGCTATCGGTGGAAAAACTCCAGACGCCATCCGTGCCGGCCGTAACGTTACCGATCTTAGTAGCGCCCTCATAGATGGCGACCGAGCTCTTGGCTTCCGCCGTGCCTTTCAGGTTCACGGTCGTCCCGCTGGCAATGGACGTTGATTGCGCGCTGGCCGCAGTCGCCGCGCTCACCGATCCGACTGCGGCGATCGTCGGAGCGCCTGGAGCCTTGGTATCGATTGTAATCGCGACGGCCGAAGACGCGGCACTGGTCTGTCCCGAGCTGTTCGTCGCCGTCGCGGTCAATGTATGCTTCGCATCGGTCAAGACCGACGTGATATAGCTCCAGGATCCACTGGAATCTGCCTTTACACTGCCCATCTGGGTGGAACCGTCGGAGATTTTCACCGTGCTGTTAGCTGCGGCGGTCCCGGTCAGCGTGATCGTATTGTCGTTGGTGATGCCATCTCCCTTCGTACCGCTATCGTTGGAGAAGGAGGTGACCGTCGGAGCGTCCGGCTTCGGTGTCGTCGGGGTCGAAATGGTCACGGGGACAGCCGCCGAGGCGTTTCCGGTATTGCCGGCCGCATCCATCGCCCTGGCAATGAAACTGTGGCTGCCCGTGGCAAGATTCCCCGTGGTGAAGGTCCAAGCACCGTTGCTGCCCACCGTCGCAGTGCCGATCTGCGTGGCGCCGTCGAACACCTTCACAGTGCTGTTGGCTTCCGCATTGCCGGTGAGCACTGCCACATGGGAGGAGGCGAGCGCCGCGGCCGAAGTGGACACGGCCATCGTCGGCGCGACCGGAGCGGCTGTATCTATCACCACAGTACGCGCAACCGATGAGGCGCTCGTTCCTGCGGAAGTCGTCGCGGTTGCCGAGAATTTATGGCTCCCGTCGGTCAATGCGGAACTGCTGAACGTCCAATTCCCGCTGGCGTCAGCAGTGGAGGTGCCGATTTGCTTGGTGCTGTCGAGTATCTTGATCGTGCTGTTTGGAACCGCCGTGCCGTTCAGAGTGACGGTATTGTCGTTGGTGATCCCGTCACCCTGCACTCCGCTGTCATTCGAGAACGACGAAATGACCGGCGTACCCGGTGTTTGGCCTGTCGAGGCCGGTGGCTGGCCGTCCATTGTCAACCCGGCGACGATTGTCGCACCGTCACTCACGTTTCCGCTCATCTTCGGCTGATTGCCAAGTTGGGTAACGAGATTTAGATCACCCCAATAGCCATTGCCTACATGATTGTTGCTATACGTGACATTGGTTACGGCACCGCCCTGATTGAGCATTTCGTTGATATAAACTGTGTAGCCGCCGCCAATCAGGAGGTTATTATCGATAAGGACGTTGTTGATCGCCCCCCAATAATTGTCCAACATGATCGCTGAGGTCTGGCCTTCCTCGTTGATCACGGTGTTGTGCTGGATAACGAGGTTCGAAAAGCCACCATCAGCCTGAATACCATCGAAATGAGAATCCGGCGTGCCTCGCATATTGTGGATGAAGTTGTCCTGGATGACCGTGTTATCGCCGCGAACGTCAATGCCATCCGCACAATCATGGATATTGTTAGCGACAAATGTCCCCTGGCCGCCAATTCCCTGCCCGCCGGATCCAAGACCGTCAATGTCGCAGTTCTTGATAACTGCGCCGGTGACACCTTCCTTGATCAGCACGACATCAAAGGCGTTAGAAGCGATCTTACAATTCAGAAGGGTGACGTTCGCGGCGTTGATGATCACCTGACCCTTGATATCCAGGTTCTGGATCACAGCACCCGGCGTGTTGATGATGAGGTCCCCAGACGGCGTCAGCGTCACACCCGCCGGAACGCCGGTATTCGTTGCATCAGGAAATAAAGCCAAGACAATTCTCCATATGTCTGCACTTGGTAAAAGAGGGACTACATTCCCTTTTCGTATTTATTTACCCGGGTCCCTCCGGGCATACGATGAATGTGCAACCAGTCCCTACGCGGCTCGATCGGATAGCTTGGTCGAAGTGACCGAGCAGCGGCGGCTTTTTTGGGACCACAGAACGGCCTCAGAAGGGTCATTTTAGAACTATCGAGTGTTTAGACCACGTCGGAATTAAACGATATTTCAATTTTATAATGCGCCCGATTATTTCATGATATCTCACAAAAAAGCCGGTCCAAATACTTGGGACAAACGGATTGCGACGGTCAGACTAGCGGCTTCTCTTTTATAAGAGCTTAAACTTTAACCGGCTCAACTTAGTATGGCAGACACTTCTTACTTGCACTTTAAATTCAATTCGTCATCTAGGTCGTATTTTATTCACCTTCGACATTTTTTCAGGGTGACCTGCCCCCGCCAAATTAGGCCAGTCTGAACTGGAATTTTCCATTTATGATCCCCTGACCGGGGACGAGGAGAGTCCCATGAAGGCATCGAAATTTCCAGAGGCACAGATCGTATTCGTTTTGAAGCAGGCGGACGACGGCTCGGCAGTTGCAGAGGTCTGCCGCAAGGCCGGGATCAGCGAGGCGACGTTTTACAACTGGCGGAAGAAGTATGCGGGCCTGATGCCCTCAGAGATGAAGCGACTGCGTCAGCTTGAGGAGGAGAACAGCAAGCTGAAGCGGATTGTCGCCGATCTGTCGTTGGACAAAGCCATGCTGCAGGATGTGCTCTCAAAAAAGCTCTGAAGCCTGGCCGCAAGCGTGAGCTTGTCGACAAGGTGCGGGGCGACTGGAAGGTCTCGATCAGGCGAGGCTGTTCGACGCTCCGGATCGATCGCGCACTTTACGTCTGCAAATCGAAGCGCGGCGACCAGGCCGCTCTCAAGAGCCGGATCAGGGAGATCTGCGAGACGCGGGTGCGATACGGCTATCGCCGGGTCCATGTCCTCCTGCTGCCTGAGGGCTGGGACGTCAACGTCAAGCGTGTCTACCGCCTTTATAGGGAGTTAAGCCTGCAATTGCGCAACAAAACGCCGAAGCGTCGCGTGAAGGCCAAGCTGCGTGAGGATCGAACAGATGCTGTCCAGGTCAACGAGAGCTGGGCAATGGACTTCGTTCACGACCAGCTCGCCACTGGCCGCAAGATCCGCGTGCTGACGATCGTCGATACCTTCAGTCGTTTTTCGCCCGCCGTCGATCCGCGTTTCAGTTATCGTGGCGAGGACGTTGTGCTGACGCTGGAACGCATCTGCAAGACCGTTGGCTACCCCAAGACCATCCGTGTCGACCAGGGATCAGAGTTCATCTCTCGCGATCTCGATATCTGGGCTTACCAGAAGGGCGTCGTGCTGGACTTCTCGCGGCCAGGCAAGCCGACGGACAACAGCTTCATCGAATCCTTCAACGGCAAGTTCAGAAGCGAATGCCTGAACACGCACTGGTTCCTGAGCCTTGACGACGCACGGCAGAAAATGGAGGATTGGCGTAGAGACTACAACGAAGTCCGGCCACATAGCGGGATCGGTAACAAGGCGCCGATATCGCTGTTGAATGGCTCATCGGCGCCCCCGCCGGCATGAGCCTAACCCCGGAAAATTCCAGCTCCGGCTGGCCTAGTTTTGGGGAGCACTTCAATCCCGCCGAGACTCTAATCGCCGCTGGATGAAAGTTCAGGGGCGGGTCATTCGGATCATGCGAATAAGCCTTGGCATCCATGCTAGCCCCCAAATAGCCACCACTCGAATAAGACCTCGCCCTGAATTCTAAACGTTTCAATAGAACGGAAATCGGACTCTAGCGAAGGTGCTGTCCGTCGATTTGCGAAACCACTGTCCCGCCGGTTTGAAATACGCACCGTAAGATCGCGGATGCCCCTCAACGCCACACTCCGCGCGCCGTCCCATTGCAAATGCCCCGGTAGTGTTTGCAGAGTTGCTCACACGAGGTTCATCGAGCAAACCGTACCTGACCGGGCAGTAGCCGACCGGATACCCTATCCAGATTTCCTGACAAAGTCGGCCTGTTGCCGAGCTGAGATCTCAGATCCCAATATCCCCAGCGCCCCTTCCCGAGGACGTTATTGACAAAAACGACATTCGTCATCGGGCCGCCACCCGGTTGCCCCTTCCCTACCTCGTTCAAATACACAGTATACCCGCCCCCAATCAGAAGGTTGTTCTCAATCCTGACATTATCAATCGGCCCCCAATAATTGTCGAGCATCAACGCAGAGGTTTGCGCGAACTCGTTGATGACAGTGTTGTGTTCTATGATCAGATCCGAAATTTTTCCATCTGCTTGAATGCCATCAAAATGCGAGTTCTCCGTTCCGCGCATACTATGGATGAAGTTATCTTGGATGCGCGTATGGTTGCCGCGAACATCGATACCATCTGCGCAGTCGTGAATATTATTGGCAACAAATGTTCCCTGCCCCGCAATCCCCTGACCACCAGCGCCCTGACCATCGATCTCGCAATTCTTGATCAGCGTCCCGCTGATCTCATCCTTGATGAGGATCACGGCGAACGAATTCGATGTGACTTTGCAGTTGCGCAGCGTCACATTGGGCGCATTGATAACGACCTGCCCGACAATGTTGAGTCCCTCGATCATCGCACCAGCCGTTGTGACCGTTAGTCCGCCTGACTGCCTGAGCGATATGCCAGCAGGTACACCGGCACTCGTCGCGTCGGGAAAGTTCCGCGCCTCGATTGCGCCCTCATGATCGCGTTCCTGGCCTGCTTCGACGACCGTAGCAACCACGGCGACAATACCAATGGTCAACCAGCGCAAAGCCGCTTGAATCGGACCACTCATAGCGATCGTCTCCTAGGATTTTTATCAACAATGCCCCCGTAACGTTAGCTCACTTCTCGCGCAAGGCATTGCAGGATCTGGCACTTCCGTCGCTCGGCGACCGCATCCCAGCAAAACAGCTGCGCACGCTGTTCGGCAGATCGCCCCATCCGCGTGCGGAGATCTGCATCACTGGCCAAGGCATCGAGGGCTGCCACCCAGCCGGACCGATCATATGGATCGAGAACAAATCCCTCAATGCCGTGGCGAACAACCCTGCCCGCGCCCATCGGGGTCGTGATCGTAGGTAATCCACAGCCACATGCTTCATAGGTGACCTGAGGCCCCCCTCCTCCAGTGAGGCAAAGACGAACACGTCTGCTGAACGATAAAGCGCGCCGATATCATCCACAAAATCGAGTACGATGACATCCTCGCGATCCAGCAAGGTCGAAAATCTAGTTCGGATTACTGGCTCGATCTCGCCAGCCAGGACCAATTGCCCCTTCACTTTACTCCGCGTCCAATATTCCAGCAGAAGGTGGCACCCTTTTCGTACGCAAATCGATCCGACAAAGACGAATGTTATTCCATCAGATGGCGGCAGCAGACGATGTTGACCCGAGAACCTCTGCGGATCCCAGCCGTAGCTGGCGCTAAGTATCTTCTTGCCTTCGATTCCGTGGTCGACCATCGACTGCTCGGCCATAACGTTCGAGCAAAAAATATAATCCGCCGCTTCCAGCAATTCCTGCTCGCGATCTACTGAAAATCCGGAAATGCCATGACTGGGAGTAATACCAATGCGGCGATACGCGTCGTCGAGTACCTGCTTTGCGGTTCCTCGATGACAATTGATCATCTCACGAAAAATCTTCAAGCCGGCATCGCGCAATTTGGTAACTGTCTCCAATTTGGCGTCGGGCCACACGTAAACTCCTGCGTGTCATGTTCACGCATATCAAACTGCGAAAGAAACCGGCTGTCGAACTCATCGATGGCGCGCTGCTTAACCCACCGATATGGAACGCACCTCGCCCATAGGGGTAGGGTCTGCGATATCGTTGCAGGATACACCGGAAGAGACCGGGCGCGTGGAGTAACAATTCGAATCTGAAGGTCATCTCCGGCCATCTCACGCGCCAACATTCCGCATGTATATGCGGGACCACGCTTCGTCAGAGGTAGCGGCAGAAATACATCGAGTGCAGCAACCATTCGACCAGGGCTCACTATTCGATTGGACTTAAGGGGATCCCTCGGGCCGAAGCCCATCGCCGCACCTCTCATCCTGGCTCGCTGTGCCATTTTGGCCGACCGGTTTCGCCGCGTAAACCCGCGACCAATCCCGAAATTACAAATCCAAAATTACGTGGCGATCCCGCCAGAAGAAATCTGAGCGCATAGCAACAGGAAATCGCAAGCCTCAACCAAACCGTGTGCGGGAAATGCCGCCGCACGAAGCGAATCCCATTACGATGCTCTAGATAGACCGAAAGCCCCGAAACCGATTTCAGCGTTCCAGAAGATCCTGTCGTCGTACCGCGCTTGTGGCCGACAACAGAGTTGCTCGCGTATCCCAGTCCAAGTGGTTTGGCCCTGACACCCCAATCGATGTCCTCATAGAAGAGAAAGTACGCGTCATCCATCAGCCCGATGTGCTCGACACATGATCGTGTCACATACATCGACGCGCCTGACGGGCTGTCCATCACCGCTTCGATAGCCGAAGGATCGTGTGCCGCGGACAGCGAGTCACCCAATCCAATCGCCACAACCCTTGCCAATGACGTCTGCCAGCGGAGCCCTCCTCTGAAGCGAACGCGGCTGTCCTCTCCAGCTTCCAGAATCGTGCTGCCTACCATCGCTTTGCCTCCACCCTCGGCGCGTTCGACGAGTTCCGCCAGGGCATTCGGCTGTGGCACAGTGTCGGGATTCAGCACCCATATTCCGTTCCAACCCGCAACTAAGGTCAATGGGCGCAGCCAGGCATTGATCCCGCCAGCGTAGCCAAGGTTTGAATGCGCACGGGCCACCCAAACCTTGGCCGCGCGTGCCCGCAGTCTGAGACACTCGACCTCTGCGAACTCGTGATTCAGGTCGCACGGCTTCGAAGACCGTTCACATATCCGCGCCGCGGTCAGTTGTTCGACCAGCTGCAGAAAGGGGTCTCGACCTCCGTTCTCGCAAATGAAAACATCGAACCGTGGAGAGATCGCCGCTTCGGACAGCGCGGCCAGGCAGCCGACAATATCCGCTGCATTACGGTAGCCGACGACGAGGATGGCGACTTCCGCCACATCTGGGCACATGATTTCACCTTCCACCCGCGAAGCTTCGAAACCGATGCGTCAGCGCGAACGACGCTGTCCCCCCGCTCAAACTCCGGAGCGATGTGTATGATACCGTAAATTAAATATTTATTCACATTAATTTTCGTATATTAATATTGGCGCGCTCGACGAATTCCGCGACGCACGCCGCCGCAATACAGGGCCAATTGCATGAGTACCAAGGCTCTCGCACGTTACCTATATGCCCATGTCCCGGGATTGGCTCGGCTGCGCTTCGGTGCAATGGATGTGACTGCATCGGCCTTTGCGAAGCCCGAATATGCCGGCGCCGCCCACCTCCGGATCGATACGGGTCTGATCATCGACGTCGGCGCCAATCGCGGACAAAGTATCTCCGCTCTAAGAAAATGGGCACCGAAGAGCAGGATTGTCGCGTTTGAGCCAGATCCGAACTGCGCGCAGAGGCTCAGTCAGCGCTACCGCAACGACCCATCCGTTACATTTTTCGACCGCGCCCTTGGCAGCAAAAGCTCGAGCATTACATTTTTTCGCCCAGATACGGTAGATGGAATTGCGACGGAATGGCTGCGACAAGTCTGAAAATGGCCACCGACTGGCTGGACGACCCAGGTCGCATGTATAAGTTCGACGCTGGAAAGCTGTCGGTAGAAGAATATTCTGTAAGGTGCGACACTCTTGATTCATACGAATTCGCTCCGAGTCTCATCAAGATTCACGCGCAGGGCGCTGAACTCGATATTCTGAGAGGTGCCCGGCACACTTTACAGGCATGCAATCCAGTATTGCTGTGCGCTTTCCCGTCGCATGAAGTCACCAAACTCCTTTCAGAACAGGGCTATGCGCCCTTTACTTTCATCAATGGAGCGTTTCGCCCCGGCGAGGCAAAGCGGCCCATGACCTTCACGTGGTTTTTGAACGTTCGTCAACGTGACACACTCGTTCGTCCCGTGTAGCTTTTGGCGCGGTCGCTCGGAAATATAGCTGTTTCGCGACTTTCAGATCCGCGAGCCGGATCACATCGGCGATGAACGCGATGGGAAAGCCGACCAATGGCGGATAGAAGAGCCCCGCGAACCTCAGCACACGCGCCAATATGGAATGCGGCCGGGCCCATGCGCGCATCTGCTTTATTTCGTGCTGATAGCGAGCTGCGGCGAGCGTATACGGCGATAGATCGAGATACAGGAGATCCATCGACGTCCGCCAGTCATACGGCTTCTCGGAGCTTTGGAATTTGATCCACGGCTTAAACACTTGGGAGTGAACGAAGCGAGGAGGACCGCGAAGGATGTTCCGCGCCCTTTCCGCGCAGGTATACCCACTGGGACCGAAATACTGCAAAATGTCGGTGCCACGCATTAGAAACTTCAGCTTGATATGTGAAAATTCGGCGCTGGTCAGAAGAGCAGACAATACGTCTTGGTCTCCAAACAAGTGATCCGGCCGATCGGCCGGCTTTAGCTGTTGCGCCTGATGATAAACATCGTCAGCAAGCAGCGAACGCCAGCGCTCCAACAGGGGAATATGGGCGGGAGTCGTGCGCAGGACCGCTGTATTTACCGTGAAAGGCAGATTTCTTCCGACCTCGAACCCCCACGCCCTAGCGCGTCTGGCGTCGCTGTCCAAATAGCTCCCCCAGAGCGCCTCCTCAGTCGCGACCAATGTCTCTGGCTCAAGGTGATCGAAGAAGTCAAGGAAGTCACGCGTCACGATGATGTCAGAGTCGACCCACAGGACGTCCTGATGTCCTCTGTTGAGCAAATCAAGCAGGGCGTCCGGCTTTATGTTCCAGCCACCGCGCTGGCTGAGACTCCTGGTCTCCAATTGCACGTTCGGAAAGTCTTTCAGCCAATCCTTGATGCAGTCGTCCGCGGGTGGATAGAACAATACAGTCGGTAGCGCGCCGCAGTGCTCCGCCATGCTGCGTATCAGCAATTTTACGGCTACCTCCGAAGCAGCACGGTCCTCTGCGATACAGACTATCATGTTAGCGCCGATCCCACCCGTAGAGGCGTTTCACGTCGGTCTCGCCAAGGCTCACCTGCCTCGACATGGTCGGCCCACTCGCCCAGCGACGTTCGGATGCCCAGGCAGACTCCCCAGAATATCCAGATATAGTTCCAGAAGTAGACAGTCAGCCCCGCGAACATAAATATGATGAGCACGATGCTAAACGCCAGACGCATGCGAGCCTGAAGTGGACCCGTCTTCGCGGTATGCTTCCCGCCCGCGGCAATGGACGCGACATTGGTCAGGAACAGGAGGACGACCATCGGTACGCCATACCCCAATGAAAAGACCAACCAGATCGAGTCGATCGTCGCGTCCAGAATCTGATCGCCAAACGGACCGGTATGGCCGGTGATTGGGTTGTATGAGATGAACTGGAACGCCTTTTCCCAAATGAGAATACGATAATAGCCTGTCTCGGGATCCAGTGTCAGATGGGAGATGATCCAGCCCAGAGGACTATCCGTCACGACGATCACGGCAACGAACAACGCGAACACAAACAACCAGAATGCGGTCCACCGTGCGGGTACATCACCCATGACCTGATCGTACGAATAAGCCGCAATGATCAGCATGAGGCACATGAAAGACGCCGATGACTGCGATAGCACGCACCCAGCCAAGCAGAGGCTTACCCACATGATTCGCCGCGCCGACGTCTTCTCCCAGAACAGCAAGATGCCGGCGACGATCGAGCAGAAGACTCCGAACAGAATGGGATGGTCGAAGCTCGCCGTCGCCCTGATCATGCCGCCACGGAAGACGGGTTGCAGCGCGGGCATCCCGAATACCTTGCCCGCGATATCATGGGTTATCCAGCTATTGGTAACATTGTCCCCGAGCGCCAAGACCAACGCCGCCAGCATCAGGATCTTGAGGATCCGAATGAACGTCGCGAGTGAGCGCACATTGGTCAAATATGCGCGGCCCGCAACATACCCTCCAAAGAATTCCAGGCTCACGGCCCCGGCCGTCGCCAAATAGGTGAAACCGTGGGAATAGACGGAGACTGCGATACCCCAGGCAGCAGTCATGGCGGCGAACCAGTCTGCCACCAGGAAGCGGCGGTTACGCCGCAACAACAGGAAAAGCGCGGGAATGAGGAGAATTGCGACTCCTGCCCTTCCAACTGTAAACTTTCCTCCGGCAATCTGAACCTGCATTTCCCAAGCAGGCAGGATCATTCCTATCAGCAGGAGCCAGATCGCAACGTCATGCCTCTCACGTTTGACATCCGAGCGATGTCGAACACCCCCGAGCGACATCGCGGATGGTTCAGATGAAGCCCGACCGAGTGGGAGCGTTGTGCGATCATGACCACTCCGTTCCCACCAATCGCGATATCATCACCGGGCTCACGGATTCCCGCCTCCGATTTGCCTCGCCGTGATGACTAACTCTGGCGACATCAATAGATCGGAAAAGCTGCCGGCCCTCCCGCGAAGCCCAGCGAATGGCCTACCGTTCACTCCCTTTGTTCGCTCCACCGCATAGCCCGCCGATCGACACCAGTCGTGGACTATAGCGGCCGACGTTCTGTGAGCGCGCGACGTGGCAAAGTCAGGCGAGCTGAACAAATGCCGATCGCGAAGATTCCGTCGAAGCGCTTGAGCGCTTAGCATATTGGGGCATTGCACGACGATGGACGCGCCCGGATCGCACACAGATCGAAGGAGCGAGATGATCTGAGGTGGATTCTCCGAGAGATGGAGCACGTTGAGATACAGTACGCAATCGAATTTTTCGGAGCCAAGGCTAGAGCATGCTTCTTCCAAACTTCCCTCGACTACGCGCACACCGTTTGCGACAGCGTTTGCCGCACAAATCGCATCAAGAGGAATGGCCGTGACATCTACGCCTCGCTCGGTCAGCGCAAGTTCGTTACCCCCGAACAATAGCCCACCGACAAGACGCGTTTCACCGACGGCGGGACTGCGGAGAGAACATCGCTGCTCCGGGGCTCGTAGTAGCCTTTTGAATACAATCCATTAGTAAGCCTGGTATCAGTGTTGACAAGCGAAACGGAGTGTTTTCGGTCGCGCTCAATCGTCAATAGCGCGGTCAGTTGACGTTTGAACTCAACCGATCCGATGCCAATGAGTTTAAAATACCTGTTTGACATGTGATGGACAATGAAATCATCGACATGCGACACGGGAATTAATTTTTTCATCCCGCACTGGGTGTATGGGTCCGTCGCAGCAGTACAAAGAAGATCATATCTCCCTTCATGCGGCGCGACCAAATAGCCGCCAGAACCTATTGCCGCCTTCAACTGCGATCGTGTGAGAACGTAGCAAGCGGCATGTTCATTGGTGAAGTGCGCGAGGACATACTCCCCCGTGATCGAACGGACGCACAATCCCAATGGAAATACCCCTGCCAATCGGGGTAGTTCACATGGCCATCCGCATCTTGCTCAATGCGCAGAAAGCCGGGGATCTCGTCCGGAGGCAGCGCCTGGGATACTTCGAGGAACGCGCGGATATTCCGTTCCGTAACGAGAATGTCATCCTCAGAATACAGGAAAAGATCATATCGGTCGACATTCTCAGCAAACAGCTTCTTGTGCCCGAAAGGCAATGACCACGGGTTCTTGGTCGGCAGCCCCACCAGACAACGGACGCCATCACCAGCGTTCTTGCTAACGTTCGAGAGCACAACAATATCGACGTCGATCGTCATCGAGCGATAGGTCGATATCAGTTTCTGAAGATATTGGTCATTGCCGGTCCCATAGCTTGCGACAGCGACAAGCATACGGATTGATCGCGCCAGATCAGGCCAGGCGCCGGCAGTCATCACCCTTAAGGAAACAGCCATCCCCGGAACCACTCGTTCGTCTCACCAATTAACTAGATTATTAAAGCTATTAATCGGGCGTGAAAAGCGATAATTTAATCAAGCGGATGAAATTTAATGGCAACATCGAGCATTTGCGCAAGAGTCAGCTGTTTTCCTTAGCATTTTCATAATATAGAGGATTAACCAATGCTGCGAATTGCTTTATATCCGCATTCGATGGAGCTGGGCGGGTCGCAGCTCAATGCGATTCAGTTGGCAGGCGAGCTACGGGACCGCGGACACCAATTGACGGTCGTCGCAGAGCCAGGTCCGCTGGTTGCGCACGTGAGGGCATTGGGACTGGAGCACGTCGGAATTCCATCCCATCGGCGTCGTCCCGATTTCACCGTAGCCCGGATGCTTAGCCGACTCGTGCGGGAGCGAGAGATCGACGTCGTTCATGGCCATGAATGGCCCCCAATCTTGGAGGCCTTTGCCGGACCTGGCCTGAGCGGATGTCCGGTGATCGGGACGGTGATGTCGATGTCGGTTGCGCCCTTCATCCCGAAGAAAGTGCCTCTGACGGTCGGCACCGAACTGATCCGTCAGTCGGCCCTGGCCGCGGGTCACAAACAGGTCTTTCTCCTGGAGCCGCCCGTGGATACCAGCGCGGATAGCCCATTCGTAGATGGACACGGTTTTCGCGAGCAGTCCGGTATCCAGCCAAGCGAGATTTTGATCGCGATCATTTGCCGCCTCGTTCCCGATCTCAAACTAGAAGGCATCTTGTCGACCTGCGATGCTGTGGGCGAACTTTGCCGGGCAGGGAAACCTGTACGGCTTCTCATCGTTGGGGATGGCAGAGCAAGGGCTGAAGTCGACCAGCGAGCGGCCAACATCAATTCGTCGGTCGGTCGCGAACTCATTATGCTGACCGGGGAACTCTCAAACCCTCGCCCCGCCTATGCGGCTGCCGATGTGATCGTCGGCCAGGGCGGTTCGGCGCTGAGAGGCATTGCGTTTGCCAAGCCGCTCCTTGTTGTCGGCGAGAACGGCTTCAGCGAACTTCTTACCCCCGAGAGTTGTGCGACGTTCCTGCAGCAGGGTTGGTACGGACTTGGTCCTGGTTCACTCGGCGGAGGCCCAGCCGCCATCCGCCGTGCGCTCGAAGGCTTGGTGGATTCTGGCCAAATGCGTTCCGAGCTCGGAGAGTTCGGCCGGAATCTGGCGGAGAGCCGCTTCAGCCTCCGGCAGGCCGCAAAAACGCTCGAACGCGCCTATGCGGCGGCCATCGAACAACGGGACCATGCGGGCAGCAGGCTTTCTGAAGCCGCATGCTGCGCGACAGCGCTTGCGGCCTACAAGATCAACCGAAAATATCAAAAATGGCTGGGGACCGCGCGGGTCGACGACAGCAACTCGCGTAGTCGGGTTGCGGCCGTCCTGAATCAAGTCCGCGGTAGCAGAACTCCCTGATCCCTATCTTCTGTAGGACAAACCTATGTCGCCGCCTTATGCAACCGCGGTCAGCGCTCGACCTCAGCTCTGAAGGCCCGAACGACCTCAAGCTGATCGGATTTTTTCATCTGCGCATAGAGCGGGAGGAGTATCGAGTGTTTCTGGGCCCGCTCGGATTGCCGCAGCGTGTGGCGGGTCTCGGCATCGCGATAGGGAGCCTCGAGATGTGAGCACATGATCCCGCGCCGTGTAGCGATCCCCTGATCGAGCATATTCTGCATTACGGCTTTCTGATCGAGCCTATCGGGAAGTCCCACGCAATAGCTCTGCCAGTTGGAGCGTGCCCAGGCGGGTTCGTACGGCAGCCGCACGCCCTCGATGTTCCCGAGCAATTCGGCATATGCCGATGCAAGTTTGCGCCGGCTCGCAATGATGCCTGACAATTTCGCCAATTGCTGCCGCCCGATGGAGGCCTGCACGTCAGTCATACGATAATTGAATCCGACTTGTAGATAATTCTCGAAAATGACCTGCGACGCACCGTGGCGGACCGTGTCGGGCACGCTCATCGCGTGTTGTCGCAGCAGCTTGAACTTGCGATCAAGCTCCGGGTCGGACGTGGTCAGCATACCGCCCTCCCCAGTGGTAATGACCTTGCGTGGATGAAACGAAAAGCACGTAATCCGACCGTGAGCCATTCCAATCCGCTCCCACTCGCCGCCAATCGAGATCTCGCTCCCTGCAGCACAAGCGGCATCTTCAATCAGAACGATGTTGTGCCGCCGGGCAATATCGACCAGAGCGGACAGATCACAAGGCATGCCCATCTGATGAACAGCAATGATGGCGCGCGTCCGGCTGGTGATCGCCTCTTCGACTCGCACGGGGTCAATGTTGTAAGTATCCGGGTCGATGTCCACGAATACCGGTATGGCACCAACATATCTGACGCAGTTCGCTGTCGCAATAAACGAATGGCTAGCGGTGATAACCTCGTCGTCCGGCTCGACGTTGGCGGCAACCAGCGCCAAGTGCAGCGCGGTGGTGCAGTTCGACACCGCCGTCGCATAGCGTGCACCTACAAATGCTGCAAATTCGCATTCGAAGGCCGCCACTTGCGGGCCCTGCGAGACCCAGCCCGACAGAACGGCGTCGCGAGCAGCGTCGGCTTCTTCTGTTCCGAGAAACGGCAAAGCGATTGGTATCACGACGCCAATGCCTCCCGTCGATCTTCTTTCACCAAAGCACCGTGCTGTGCGCGCCACCAATCGACCAGTTCGCGGAGGCCCTGCTCAAGGGGAATGGAAGCAACGAAGCCAAGCTTCTGTTCGGACTTTGTGGTCGACGCAAGACGGCGCGGCACCGGATTGACAGACCGCTCGGGCCCGAACTCCGGCACCAGATCGCCGCGCCCCATGACGGACGCCAGTGTAGCTGCGAGCTGGGTCAGACTCGTTTCGGTCCCGCTTGCAATATTGAACACCTCGTCAGAAACCTTGGCCTTGGCCCCCAGGATGTTCGCCCGAGCGACGTCGCGAACATGGACGAAGTCCATCGTCTGCTGACCATCGCCGAAAATGATGGGCGGAAATCCGGCTTCCAGGCGTTCCATCCAGCGAATGAGGACTTCGGTGTAGCGGCCGTGGATGTCCATCCGATCCCCGTAGACATTGAAATAGCGGAAGGCGACGTAATCGAGCCCATACATGTCCTTGAATGTACGAAATAGACCCTCGTTGAACGCCTTGGCGGCGCCATAGAGCGTTCTGTTATCGTACGGATTCTGATGCTCCGTCGTCGGGAATTCACTGGCCATCCCGTACACCGACGCCGACGAGGCAGCGATGACCTTCTCGATCTTGTGCTTCTCGCACAGTTCAAGCAAGTCGAAGGTCGCCTGCACCATCACATTCATGGCCAGACGCGGTTCTACCGCACAATGTGTGATCCGTAGTGCCGCCTGATGGAAGACGATGTCCGTCGCTTGCACGAGCGCGCCCATAAGCTTCTGATCGCAGATGTCTCCCTGAACAAGTCTTACAGGGCCCCGCGCCATCGCCCGGCCCAGGTTGTCTGCGCGACCGCGAACCATGTTATCGATCGCAACGATTTCGATGCACTCTTCATCGCAAAGCAGGTCGACGATGTGAGACCCAATGAATCCGGCACCGCCAGTAACGAGTACGCGCTTTCCTCTCAAGCTTACCACGGCATTCTCCCGTTCGATTGTTTTTCTGGAGGTGACATTGCGGCTCACGCCGCTTCGGCCATCAGGAATTTCTCGAGTACCGAAACTACTTTCGCAGCCTGTTCTGCCTTCAATTCCGGAAACATCGGGAGCGACAGAAACTCTGCACACAACATCTCAGTCACAGGCAGACTGCCCTCACCGCCGCCAAGGTGGGCATAAGCCTTCTGAAGATGTACGGGTACTGGGTAGTGAATGCCGAAGCCTATTCCCGCGGATTGCAGCGCATCAAGGGCGGCGCCCCGCTGCGGCAGCCCGACGGCATAGACATGATAGACGTGCCGACTGTGGTCTGGCGAGACGGGGCGCCGGCACGGATAGCGACCGAGGAGCTCGTGATATCGGGTTGCTGCGCGCCTACGCGCCTCGGTCCATTCCTCGATATACTTCATCTTCACGCTCAGGACCGCACCCTGGACACCATCCATGCGATAGTTGAAACCGGGAACGACGTGATTGTATTTGCTCTCCTGACCCCAGTCGCGCAGCAGGGACACCCGCTTGGCGGCAGCCACATCGTTCGTGACAACAGCGCCGCCCTCGCCAAACGCGCCCAGATTCTTGCCGGGGTAGAAGCTGAAACAGCCGAAGTCTCCGATCGAGCCCGCGCGCCGGCCTTTGTATTCTGCTCCATGAGCTTGAGCAGCATCTTCGATCACGATCAGGCCATGCCGGCGGGCGATCTCCATGATCGGATCCATGTCGGCCATCAAACCGTGAAGGTGGACCGGCATGATCGCCTTTGTACGGGGTGTGATCGCGGCCTCTACGAGACTTGGATCCATCGTCCAGCTTGCCGGATCGACATCCACGAAAACCGGCGTGGCGCCGCTGTAAAGAATGGCTGCCGTGGTCGCCACGAATGTCAGAGAGACGGTAATGACCTCATCGCCAGGACCGATATTCGCCGCCACCAGCGCAAGGTGCAACGCCGACGTGCCGCTGTTCACTGCACGGCAATGAGGGACCTGGCAATAATTGGCAAACCGCCCCTCGAAGGCCACGACCTCCGGCCCGAGCACAAAATTGGTACTCTCCAATGCCCTCAGGACCGCGGCTTCGATCTCTGGTTTAATCTGGCGGTATTGCGCTTTTAGATCAAGAAAAGGAACGGGGTCGTTCACGCCTGCACCCAATCGTTTAATAAGTCATTTTTAAATTAAATCACACAATATAATATAAATAAACAAAAATCTTTTTATATACTAAGCAAGCGCTCAGATCTCACTAGCGTCCAGCTCGGCGCCAGCCCGCTCCGTCCCCGTGCTAAGGAGAATGCGAGCCGGAACACCAACGACAGTCGTGTTCGGAGGCACATCGCGGGTCACAACGGCGCCGGCCCCGACGACGGCCCCTTCGCCGATCGTCAAGCCGCAAAGAATGGTGACATTGGACCCGATCGATGCCCGGGTTCCGACCCTCGTATGTACCACCAGCCAATCGGCAGCGCTCTGAGGCCGCCCATCCTCGGTCGTGGCGCGCGGAACCTTGTCATTCGTGAACATGACGCCGTGCCCGACAAAGACTTCGTCCTCTATCGTGACCCCCTCACAAATGAACGTATGGGACGAGATTTTGCAGCGGGCACCGACGGTCGCTCCCGCCTGGATTTCCACGAACGTTCCCAAACGGGTCTCGTCGCCAACCGTGCAACCATAAAGGTTCACCAAATCGGGGTGAAAAATACGTACGTCCTTTCCAAGTTTCACGTCTTTCGAGATCGGCATTCTACACTCCTATCAAACATTCCGCCCCTGCTCGGCGGAGCGAATTTTTGCGTATTGCGCCTGTCAAACAAGCGATTCAATCGCCGGTCCCACAATCCGTTCGAGGCGTTCGCAATCTTCTCCAGGAGAGGATGCCGGGTAACCGTCATACCGGTCAACCACGCCCCAGCGGCACAAGCGGATCCTGCGGCCAATCCCGACACCATGCCGATCTCGTCGAGACTGATCATAACCGCAAACAACAGAGCTGCAATCGACGACATCAGCGACACGAGCGCGCTTTTCCACAGCGCAGCGAACAATTCGGACCAGGTCAAGCCCAGCCGTTTGGCGATGAACCCGATCGCAACCGCGGCCTGGAACGGGAGCGTCACGAGCATCGAAGCAGCCACCCATGTCACGCCCCAGAACGATGCCGCGAAGACGAGACAAAGCGAGGGCGGCAGTGAGATGAGCGAGGACAACAATGCATCATGAACCCTGCCGGCAGCCACCAGAACCGGGTAAGTGAGGCATGCCGCGAACAACGCGAGATATCCAATGCATATCAATCTCACTAACGGGACGATCTCGAGCCATGAAGAACCGAGCCAAATCAAGATTATCGGCTCAGCCATGATCGCCATGAAAGCCAATGACGGCCAATACACCGCGGTCAATGACCGGATCGCATCAAGATAAATTAGACGCAGTTCGCCGCCCGCGCCAATCTGCTGAAAAATAGCAGGCATCATCACGGGGCCAAGCACCTGCCCTATGAGCTTGTCGAAGACTTGAGTTACGCCGAGCGCGCGGCTGTAGAGGCCAACCGCACTAAAATCCAGAATGCGTGCTAGAAATATCTGGGGCGCAAGATTGTAGAAAACGTTGATGAGACTAATTCCGCTCGAGTAAAGGCCAAACCCCATCACTTCTGTCGCACCGGCGAGCGAGGGCCGGAACAGCTTGATGTCCCGCCGCGCGGTCGCCAAGAGCGCGGCGAGAACGAAATTGCCCGCAACGCCTCCCCACACAGGCGCCATGAAACTGTAGTGCAAGGCGGCCAAAAGAATGGCCACGATCATCGAGGCTGTATTTGCAATCAGGTTGCAGACCGCCAGCTTGCCAAATTGCATTTCTCGCCGGTATAGCGCCGTGATCGTTGCCGAAAAGGGCGTCAGGACGAAACTGATTGCAGCGACTGCGAGCCCGGTGCCTAGACTTTCCTGGCCATAGAACCTGGCAATTAGCACGCCTGCTACAACAACTGCCATCGTAACGGCGACAGAGAACATAAGCGTGACGGTAAAGGCAGTGCGGACGTCGGCTGCGGACAGCGCTATCTTCTGAATCAAGTAGTTCGCACCGCCGATTTCTTGATATGACGCACTGATCACCGCGAGGATCGCGCTGATGACGGCATAGACGCCGAATTCGGCCGGAGACAGCAGCCGCGAAAGCACAGCCATGGCCGCGAAAACAAGCAGAATGCTTCCGTACCGCTCCAATGCCGAGAACAATACCGATCTATGCACTGAGCTCATCGACCCCCTCTAGGACTATATCAAAACTGCAAGGACGCACTAATACGCCGGCTGTCGGAGCCGCAGGTTCGTTCGTCCAATTCTCACGGGCCGCCCCTGCTCGGTCATTGATTGCGATGCGGCCTCGAGGATCTCGATCACTTGCAAGCCCGACTCGCCGCCGGAAATCGGCTGGCTACCGCTCCTGATGCAATGTGCAAAGTGCTCCACCTCGGTCTGCAGCGCTTCCTTGGAAGAAATATGCGGGGCCAACATATCGCCTGCGCGATACCCGATACGAAGCTGATAGGCATTTTCGGCCGACCCGTTCAGCGTTATGCCCTTGTCATAGACCTTGATCTTCTCGGTCGGCTCTACATCGTCGTAGACAATCATCTTTCGGCTCCCGCCGATGAAAGTCTGCCTGACCTTGATCGGAGATAGCCAGTTCACGCTGACATGCGCAACGCAACTGCTTTGGAAGAACAGCGTGATATGGGCCATATTTTCCGGAGCACCTGCTACGTGGCTTGACCCGGTTGTCGAGACCGCTACCGGTCTCTCATTCAGGATGTGCTGGATGATTGAGAGATCATGAACGGCGAGGTCCCATATGACATTCACATCACTTTGGAACAATCCAAGGCTGGAACGGATGCTGTCGTAGTAATAAATCTCGCCCAATTCGCCCTGGCTAACCAGTTCGCGGATCTTCTGGACCGCAGGCGTATAAAGGAACGTATGGTCGACCATCAGCGTCAGGTTGCGCCGAGCCGCTTCATCGATCAGCCGTCGCACCTGGTCTGATGTAGGCGCCAGCGGCTTCTCGACGAACACATGCTTTCCGGCATTCAAAGCGGCCAAAGCCAATTCGTAATGCGTGTGGACAGGCGTTGCGATCGCGATCGCATCGATATCAGGATTTCTGAATAAGTCACGTACGTCAGTCGTCGTCTCAATTTCCGGATGAAGGCGTTTGCCGATCGCAAGCCTTAACGGATCGCGATCGCTCAACCCGACAACACGCGCGCACTCGCTGGCTGCAAAATTGCGGACAAGGTTCGGGCCCCAATAGCCGTAACCGATGACGCCTACTCCCAAACGACCGCCTTGCATGGTGTCCTCGCCAAAACGATTAAGAATACTGCGTTCGCGCGCCGTGCCCCGCCATCGACCAGGACAAGTATAACGCCCTCAAGTACGTGCCGGCATATCGAGCCAGATTCCGCGCGTGTCGATCACGTCCAGATGACGGCGCTCGGAAATCGGCACCATTTTGAACTCGTCGTGATCAACCAAAACGATCGCAATTTCGCACGTCCGCAGCGCCTCATCGATGCTCACGAGGTCCGCTCCGAGCCCCTGCAACGCCTCCGGCACCGCACGAATGTTCGGCTCAACGATCTTGATCCTCGATCCGTATTTCGACACCAGATGATGCGTGACTTCCATCGCCGGGCTTTCGCGCAAGTCATCGACGTTCGCCTTGAACGCGAGCCCGCAGCAGGCAATCGTGGCATAGGGGTGATCGTCGATCAGTTGTTCAGCCCGCTCGATCACCTTCCTTGTTTTTGCGACATTCACCTCGCGGCTGGTGCGCATCACTCTCGCAAGATCGGGGGCCGAATCGATGATAAACCACGGATCAACGGCGATGCAGTGACCTCCGACGCCAGGTCCCGGGCGCAACACATTGACGCGCGGGTGTCGGTTGGCCAGGTCAATGACTTCCCAGACATTTATGTTGAACCGGTCACAGATAAGAGACAGCTCATTCGCGAAGGCGATGTTGGTGTCTCGAAATGCGTTTTCAGTGAGTTTGACCAATTCTGCCGCCCGCGCCGTGGTCGGGACGCAGGCGCCGCGGACGAAGGTCTTGTAGAACCGCTGTGCCCGCCGCGTGCACCAGGGCGTTATTCCACCGATACACCGGTCATTGTTCACGATCTCAGTGAGAATTCGCCCAGGCAATACCCGTTCCGGACAATAGGCGACAGCGACACCGGTCACCCCTCCCGATCGCTGCCTCCGATCTCGAGGTCGGGGCGACGTTCGGTGATCGTTTTGGTGATCATCTCCGTGGTGCCGATTGGCGATGTCGATTCCAGAATGACGAGATTTCCCGGAGCCAGAAACTCGACGATACTCTCGATTGCGGCCTTGACGTGAGTGAGCTCTGGACGATTTGCGTCATCGATCGGCGTGGGAACCGCGATGATGAAGACGTCGGCCGATTCCGGTTTGGTCGAGGTGCGGAGGGCGCCGCTCGAGACGACCTTCTGCACGAGACCGTCCAGATCGGGCTCCGCGATATGGATCGCGCCCGATGCAACGGTCTCCACCACGCTGGCTTTGGTATCTACGCCTAGAACCTTCATCCCCTTGCTGGCGATCACCGCCGCGGTAGGCAAACCGATATAACCCAGTCCCAGGACAACGACTTTTCCGAATTCAAGCATTGAGCAGAACCTTTGCAATTCGCTCGCTCGCGCGCCCATCCCCGAACGGATTGTGTGATCGCGCCATACACGCGTAGGCGTCCTCGTCGTCTAGCAAGCGAAATGTTTCTTCGACGATCCTGCAGGTGTTCGCACCGACCAACCGCGCGGTGCCGGCTTCTATCCCCTCGGGGCGTTCCGTTGTCTCGCGCATGACCAGGACTGGCTTTCCGAAGGTCGGTGCCTCTTCCTGCACCCCCGGAGTCGGTGAGGACCAGATACGCAAGCGATAGCAGTCCCACGAAGTCAGTGTATCCTTGCGGCGCGATCAGCGTCACCCGCGGATGATTGGATAAGCGCTCAGCGAAGATGTCCCGTACGTTCGGGTTCGGATGAACGGGAAGAACCATCGCCACGTCGTCTCGCTGCAGAATTGCCAGCAAAGCGTCGACGATGTTGTGAACGCCCTGGCCGAAGTTCTCTCTCCGGTGACACGTCACCAAAATGATCCGCCGATTGCCGTGTTGCTGCCGAACGCTTTCCCAGCGCGTGGACATTCGCGGGTCCGCCTCGACCACCGCTTTCGCGGCGATGAGTGCGTCGATCACAGTATTGCCGGTGACATGGATCCGTTCCTTTGGAACGTTCTCGGCCTGGAGCGCCTTGGAGGCACGGTCCGTCGGGGCAAAGTGCTGGTCTGCGATGGAGCCGACGATCTTCCGGTTCACTTCCTCCGGCCATGGCGCATAGATATCGCCGCTTCTTAGACCGGCCTCGACGTGCGAGACGGGGATTCGCCGATAATACGCAGCCAACGAACCGACCATTGCGGTGGCCGTGTCCCCCTGCACCACAACACGAGTCGGACGTGACCGATCCAGTACATCGCCAATGCTGTCAAGCAAGCGTGCGCTCAGCCTATCTAGGCTTTGGTTCGCTGTCATGATGTCCAGGTCGAAATCCGGAACAATATTCGACAGCTTCAAGACCTGATCGAGCAATTCCCGATGCTGAGCCGTGGCACACACCGTAACGGTTGCACGCTTATCGCTTTTCAGCTGGTTGATAACCGGAAACAGTTTGATGGCTTCAGGACGCGTTCCGAGCAGCACTAAAAAATGCTTTTGCACGGTTACCTCCCACCGCGTGTAGGCTTTGGTGACCCAAGCCGGCCAACGCCGCTGACCGCCAAGACACCCCGGCGCAGTATCTCCGTGGAGATAATGCCTGCAAAAATGCTGTTCGTTCTGAGGTAGCGCCACCACATGCGGCGCGGCTCCTGATAGATCCGATAGAGCCATTCGAGGCCGAGCCGCTGCACGGTCACGGGAGCACGACGGGTGCGCCCGGCTATGATGTCAAAAGAGCCACCGACCCCCATGATGAAGGAGACGTCGACGTCATCGCGGTGCGCCGCCAGGAACCGCTCCTTGCGCGGCGTCGGCATCCCAATGAACAGACAGTCGGCGCGACTGCTCCTGATGTCTGCCACGACCTGCGCTTCAGCGGCTGCACTGAAATAACCATCATGCCATCCGGCAAATTTAATCTCTGGATACTTGTCCTGCGTGCGCCTCACGGCGAGGTCAAGAATCTCGCGTGTCGCGCCGAGAAAATACGGCCTGAATCCCTCTTTCGCGCATACCGCGAGAACCTCGACAAGCAAATCTACGCCGCTCACGCGGGTCGTCGCCGGAATTCCGAGACAGCGCGCCCCCCACACGATTCCCATGCCATCGAGGCCAACGATATCGCTTCCAGCAACATCATCAGCCAACACCAAATCGGTGCGCATATTGACGAGTTTCGCGACATTCAATGCAACGTGGTGCAATCGCTTCCGATTGCACATCGCGTCGCGGGCGCGCTCGACCGTCTCTGCCATGGTCAGCAAATCAATCGGACACCCTAAGAACGTTTCCCTCATTGGGCCCTCATCGACGGAATGATTTCTTCGACGCCGCAGAACGAGTAAATTAATTGATTGGTCGAATTTAATGTTAGACAAGCATTATATTTATTATTATCAATTGCAATAGTTAAATTAATTAATATGAAATAATGCGCGGGCATGGAGAGAGCGAATGCCGGCCGAGCTTGCCGCGGTTGTGAACTTCACCGGCGGCGCCGTGAGCGAATGCGGATCGGCGACAGACGGAACTAAATCGGAGCAGCAGCACCTGCTGATCACGGTGATCATTCCGCATCTGAATCAGCCTGAAGGTTTGCGGGAATGCTTGGAGAGCCTCGCGGAGCAATCTCTGTCCGCCGACAGGTTCGAAGTCATCGTCATCGACAATGGCTCAACGTCCTTGCCGACGACGATCGTCGCCAGCTACACCGGCGCGCGCCTTCTGCATGAGGCGAGACCCGGACCAGGACTGGCGAGGAATGCCGGCGCACGTGCCGCTGGCGGCGAAATCCTTGCATTTATCGATGCCGACTGCCGGGCCCATCCCGACTGGCTTGCATCGATCCAGGCAGCCTTCAGGCACGCCGGTCCAGGCCAAATCCTTGGCGGCGATGTCCAGATCTGGCGCGACCCCAGCCAACCGATCACTGGCATCGAAGCCTATGAGAGCATCTTTGCCTACCGGTTCAAACTCTATATCGAGCAGCATGGCTATTGCGGCACGGGCAATCTTGCCGTGCGTCGGACCGAATTCGACGAAGTTGGACCCTTTGCCGGACTCTGCGTGGCCGAAGACATGCAGTGGGGGCAGCGCGCCAGCGCCCGCGGTTTTAAGTTCAATTACGTGTCGGACATGATCGTTTATCATCCGGCAAGAAGGACATTGGAAGAACTTCGACTTAAATGGGACCGTCAAATTTGCCACTATTTCAATATGGCGGAAGGCACCCCGGCTTGGCGCTGGCGCTGGGCCTTGCGTGCATTGCTGATCTTGATATCGCCGTTCCGCGATTTCCCGAAGGTGCTGTTGACTAGCCGGATCCAGGGATTTCCCGCCCGTCTGAAAGGTTGCGCTATTCTCTGCGCAATCCGGGTCCACCGGGCTCGGAGGATGCTCCAAATGCTATTCGGCGATCGCGCGATCGTCTGGAATCGCGAAACAAAAATCTAGGTGTCAAATCCGGTGCGGCAGTATCAGCCACGCTGCCTCCGACCGGAGCGCCTTCTTTCAGCCAGCAATGGGCAGAGTCCTGCTTGCAGTGCAGTGAGACCGAACTTTGGACCACCCAGAATTAGATTTTGCGCCGGGGCACGTCACCTTCAACCCGCGCCCCGAGCTGGCCGTTGCGCTATGCCAAGGCCTCCGCGCAAGTTCGCGGCGCCTCCACCACCAGAACCGGAAAACACTTGGGGCAAGGTCAGCTAGTCGAAAAGTTAGCCCAGCTCGATCTCTGAGGGCTCTCCCTCTTGTCAGAATAGCCATATTAATATTAATTATTTTATTAATTGAACCACTAAACGGGTTGTTCAATTTCCAGTTTTTACGCTTTTGATTATTTAAAGGAATCCAATTTGCGGCAGAATAAATTAGATTCGCTGAGGGGAATCGCGTCGTTGGCGGTTGTGCTTCACCACGCCTGCTTGACCATTCTGCCGCACTACCCTTGGATAGAGATATTTTCATCATGGTGGTCTCCGATCAGGCTGATTTTTGTCGGACGACCTGCAGTAATTTTGTTTTTTATTTTAAGCGGCTTCGTCCTTGCGATCTCTATCGAGCGCGAGATGACCTGGAATTATACCATTTTCGCCTTCCGGCGTATTTGCCGAATATACATCCCAGCGATCGCTGCCATAGCGTTTTCTGCCACGCTTTATTACATTGTACATCCGGTCGATATTGCTCACCAAACAAGTTGGTTTAAAGAAAACTGGACCGAGCATTTGGATTTCACCAAGCTTCTGAACCAGGCATTCTTCCTTGGGCGAAAACAAGACGCGTCACTAAACATCGTTTTTTGGAGCCTAATTATCGAGCTCAGAATATCACTAGTCTTTCCAGCGCTTTATTTTTTGAGCAAGCATCTTTCAACATCGCGTTCAGTGTTCGCAATGCTCATCTGGATAGTGGGCACTGAGACGGCAGTTCGATTGTTCGGATTTGATACTTTGCCGTACTTTTCAGATTCCCCTTCGCAAGCTATTCTTGCTTGGTGTCATTTTATCCCATTTTTCTACTTCGGCGCGATGCTGGCATCGCATCGCGAAACGATAAAATTCGAGTTGAATCGCTCATCGAGATTAGTTTTCTTGCTGGCGCTAGCGGTTGCTTTAGCGGCCATGACACGCGTGAACGATTTCATCGCCGGCGTCGGGAGTGGGATCATCATCGCTCTTTCACTTTCGGATCGCGCAGTTCTTCTTGAACACAAGATATTCTGCTGGTTGGGCCGCATCTCGTACAGTCTATATCTGGTGCACGTACCGATTATTTTTGCTATGTATTACTCACTTTGGCAGCGCCTGCCGCCAGTATTGGTCATTGTTTTGGCCGTCGCGGTATCGATCTGCTTCGCAGCAGTATTTCATGCCCTAGTTGAGCGTCCGTCCCAACTGTTAGGCAAGACGCGATGGCCATCATCGGACCGACCCCAACGCGTTTAGGTTTGGCGAAGAGCCTCAATCATTGGAGAGCGCCGCCGCCTGGCAGAACTCGTCACGATGGTGACCTGACCGGTTCGCACGAATCTACCGAGCTTTTCGATGTCGACATGGATCAGCTCGCAGGAGTGGCCGCGCACGTAGCGACGCACTGGCTCTGCCGCAGCGGCGCCCTGAGAACGCGCGTAAGCATCCCGCGAGGAGCGCGTAGCAGTGTAAGCGTCGTCCCGGCCGCACCTTTCGGTTGACGTGCTGATCTGCGACGTTTCGGTTCGTTCGAACCGCTAGGCTTAGAATGGACACAGTGGATAGTGCTATCACCAAGCCGGTTCGGCGACTGGAGGTGTTCACCGGTGCGGGGCGCCGGCGGACGTGGAGCGCCGAGGACAAGGCGCGGGTCGTTGCGGAGATCGAAGCCAGTGGCGACTCTGTTTCCGGCGTGGCGCGGCGGCACGGATTGTCACCGCAGCAATTGTTTGGCTGGCGCCGGCGAGTCAGGGAAGCTCAGGCGGTCGTTTCCAAGGATGATGAACCACGGTTCGTCCCGGCGGTGGTTACCGCGGCACTGTGCGAGACTGCGGGATCTCGACAGCGCAAGGCGCGGCGGCAGCAGCGGGACGAACCGCTTGGCGGAATGATCGAGGTTGCGATCGACGGCGTGACGGTGCGCATCGGCGCGGGCGCTCCGTCGGACACCATCGCCGCGGTGTTGCGGGCGCTGAAAGCCGGAGCGTGATCGGCCCGACGGGCGCGGTCCGGGTGATGGTGGCGACCAGGCCTGTGGACTTCCGCAAGGGCGCCGATGGGTTGGCGGCCCTGGTGCGGGAGAGCATGGCGGCGGATCCGTTCTCGGGCGCGGTCTACGTGTTCCGTGCCAAGCGCGCGGATCGGATCAAGCTGGTGTATTGGGATGGCACGGGTCTGTGCCTGTTCGCCAAGCGGCTGGAGGACGGCATCTTCCGCTGGCCGAAGATCGAAGATGGCGTGATCCATTTGTCGGCCGCGCAATTGTCGGCGCTGCTCGAAGGGTTGGATTGGCGGCGTGTCCACGCGGCGCGCGAGACGGTGACGCCGGCACAGCCCGGCTAACGCCTGGACGTTTGTTGCTGTGGCAAAGTGAATCAGCAGCATCGAGCACGTCGCAAAATGCTGGTAAATATGATCTGATTTGATCATGCCGCGCGACGCATTGCCCGATGATTCCGAGACCTTGAAAGCGATGCTGCTCGCCGAGCGGGTGCAGAACGAACGGCTGCGTCAGATCATCAGGGACCTGCAGCGCCACCAGTTTGGCCGCCGGGCGGAGACGCTGCCCGAGGACCAGATGCAGCTCGGTTTGGAAGACGTCGAGCAGGCGGCGGCGCGTGACGTCGCGGAAGCTGAGCAGGCGACACCGGCCGCACGACAGGCCGGAGCTGCGAAGCGTCGGGCCAATCGCGGCGCGCTGCCGGCGCATCTGCCGCGGATCGAGACCACCATCGATATCGACGACAAGACCTGCCGCTGCTGCCAGGGCGCGTTGCACCGGATCGGCGAAGACAAGAGCGAGCGGCTGGATATCGTGCCGGCGAAGTTCCGGGTGCTGGTCACGATCCGGCCGAAATACGCTTGTCGCCAATGTGAGGATGGCGTCGTGCAGGCCCCAGTGCCGGCGCGGCTGATCGAGGGTGGGCTTCCGACCGAAGCCACCATCGCCCAGGTGCTGGTCTCCAAATATGCGGATCATCTGCCGCTGTATCGGCAGGCCCAGATCTATGGCCGCCAGGGCGTCAACCTAGACCGCTCGACGCTGGCAGACTGGGTGGGCCATGCCGCCTGGCATCTGCGTCCGCTGCACCAACGCCTGCTCGACAAGCTCAGAGAGCGGCCAAAACTGTTTGCCGATGAGACGACGTTGCCGGTACTGGATCCTGGTCGTGGTCGCACCAAGACCGGGCAGTTGTGGGCCTATGCCGCCGACGACCGGCCATGGAACGGATCCGAGCCGCCAGGCGTGGCCTATGTCTACGCGCCGGACCGCAAGGCCGAGCGGCCGATCGCCCATCTCGACAGCTTCAGGGGCATCTTGCAGGTCGATGGCTATGCCGGCTACCGCCGGCTGGCCGAGCGCGGCGACGTGCAGCTGGCGTTCTGCTGGGTCCATGTGCGGCGCAACTTCTACAAGCTCGCCACACCCGGACCTGCGCCGATCGCCAGCGAAGCGCTGCAGCGCATCGCCGCGCTCTATGCGATCGAGAACGACATCCGCGGCCGCACCGCCGAGGAGCGTCGGACCGTGCGGCAGCAGAAAAGCCGCTCGCTGGTCGACGCATTGGAGAGTTGGCTGCGCGCAAAACTCGGGCTGATCAGCCAGAAGGGCAAGCTCGCCGAGGCAATCCGCTATGCGCTGTCGCGCTGGGAGGGCCTCACCCGCTTCCTCGACGATGGCCGCATCGAACTCGACAACAACGCCGTCGAGCGTTCTATCCGCCCGATCACACTGAACCGGAAAAATGCCTTGTTCGCGGGCTCCGACGGAGGTGCCGAGCACTGGGCCACCATCGCCTCGCTGATCGAGACCTGTAAACTCAATGATATCGATCCGCTCGGCTACCTGACAGACGTCCTTACCAGGATCGCCAGCGGTCATCCCAACCGCGACATCGACGCGCTCTTGCCGTGGGCCTACCAAAAGCAAGACCTCAGAGCCGTGGCCTGAGAACGACGCTTACGTAGCAGTCACTCAGGCGGCCGGATCAACTTGTAGGATGTTGTGCCAATTCCACGGCAAACAACTCATCGAGCCTTTGGACGAGATGCTCGGCGATGCGCCAGGACATCGGCAAGCCAAGCCTTCAGATCTCGTCATCCATCCAGCGACGGCGCCGACCAGTCCCGACCATGGCCAGCCGAGAGTCCTTGTGGATGTTCATCCGGGGCCCCTCGCGGACCGCTAAAGCTTCGACGCCCCCAGCTTCCCCGACCGGGACCGGACGGACAACCTATTGAAAGCTCGCAGCTAAGCCTCGCTCGGCTCGGTCCGCTCCACTTGACTTCGGGACCGAGCTACCACTCAGAGTCAATCGTCAGTGATCGCATCGATGCGTCTTTCTTCGCCACGGCACTTAGCGTGACCGCCCTCATCGCAAGGCGCTGCTGAACACCAAATTATGCGTCAATTGGTCAAGATCGTATCGCTCTCCGAACGACCACAGGATCCATCCGAGTTCGTAGCTTCGGCACTCCATCCGGAGCGTAAGGCTGGCAGGCGGGATCAACTGGGTTTTACGACCAAGATAGGCGTTCGCGACAGCGCGAACCACGCGCCTGTCCTTCGAATGCAGTTCGTTCACACGCACCTGCGACCGATAGCTCAGCTGCGACGCCGGCAGCAGCATCGATCGCCTCAGTTGGTTCTCACCAAAGATCCAGTTGAATCCCTTCACCAACGCCTTGGTTGCTCCCTCCACATTGTGGCGTTCCGCAAATTCAAGCAACGCAGGTGCCATTCCGTACTGATGAACCGAATAGACCTCGTAAAAATCGACCACCTCGCCACGCTTCGCGTCGAAGAACCACGGCCATTCACCTTGGGGGCCCTGTAACTCAATCAAGCGGCGTACGCATGAATTGGCCAGCTCGATTGCCTCCGGCTCGCCGGCAAACTCACCATAGCTGTAGCAGGCGATGGCGAGATATGTCTGGGTCGCGAATGACGCGAAGCGGCGCCGGAACCCGGTAGCAGTGTCACAGAACAGTGCGGAATCCGTTGCGTAGGACTCGCTCAGAAAGTTGAACAGAAGCGCAGCGTGATGGGAAAATTCGGTCCTGCCTTCCACCGCTTGGGCAACGATCCCTATCAGGAGCATTCCTAGATCCTGCGCCCGGAACGTCGTCCACCTGCCTCTGTTTTCAAGCAATTGTCTAATCACTTTAGAAACGCTGAACGGCACCTCAAGTTTCAGTTTCGCCGCAGCCCAAAGGGCCATGCCGAACGCATAGGTCGGCACGGGCAGACGCGTAAGCAGATCGACATTGGTCGAGAACACTTCTGGAATGTTGATAGCCTGCGGCACGGCCCGGATGCGTGACATTCCCAAGAGAACATTTAGCGAATAGAAGACGTCGCTATGAGGAACGGATTCGTTGGGATTCTCGCGCCCGTCGAGATGGTAAATATGAGACCATCGCTGCTTATCTGGGAGCCAGCATTTCTGCAAGCCGCTCAGCGCGTAATTGACCAGCGGCGAATTCCCCATGACCCCGCTTGCTGCAACGGACCTCGGAGCGACAACATCCTGCCCACCTGCGTTGCTCATACAACCTCTCGTTCAATATTCACGAATGCTCTCATCCAGGCCACGGAGAAGTGGATAGAGAAAATAGGACATCACGCTCCGTTGCCCGACTTTGAGCTCCGCGGTCACGGCCATGCCAGGGATGAGTTGAACCTGCCCCAACGGAGTTCGCAGCTTGCCGTCGGTCACGTCGACCAACACGCGGTAATAAGGAGCGGGATTGCGGCGCGACGCGTCAGTCTTCGTGTCCGGGTTAAACGCATCCTCGCTGACGACGCGCACCATTCCCGTTGCCGTTCCATATTTCTGGAAGGGAAAGGCGTCGAACTTGAGACGGGCGGCTTGTCCGAGGACAATCTGGCCGATATCTCGGCCCTCGACGTTGACCTCCACCTGCAACGGCACGTTGCGAGGCACGAGTACGAACAAGGTCTCGGCCTCCTTAACCACTGACCCGACGGTGCGGTTCGCGAGTTCCAATACAACCGCATCAGCTGGAGCCGACAGGACGATGAGTTGCCTGCGCAGCTCCGCCTTCTTCAGGTCTTCTGCCGCACCGCTCCGCTTGGCCAGTGTCTCGACCAGTTCCTGATATGTCGCGCGCTTGAACTCCTCAATGAAAACCTGTCGATCCGCTTCGGCCTTCTCGATCTTGTGCGCGCTATCTACTTGGTTTCCCCGCGCTCTCGACAGGCTGCTTTCCACCTCGAGACGCGCATCCCGCGAGAGCAGGAAGTTCAGCCTGGATCCGACTTCCCGGTCCATCAGGGTGGTCCGCATCGACTCGATGGACTTCATCGTTTCAAGGCGCTGAGCCAGCACCGTCGCATCGTCTTGACCTGTCTTCAAATTCGCGCGGGCGCTGGCAATCTGCGCGTCAAAAGTCGCCAATTGGGCGCTATAGAACGACCTACGTTGTGCGAACAACTTGCTCTGCAAGATAGCATCGGGGTTGTTCGGCTCCGTCAGAACGTAGTCGCGCCCTTCGAGTTCGGCCTTGAGGCGTTCAATCGCCGCATCGAACGCCGCGACTTTAACGCGCAATTGGTCGAGGTCAGCCTGCGAAAATGTCGGGTCGAGGGTCGCCAGCGGATCGCCCTTCTTGACCACGTCCCCAGCGCGGACATGCATCTGCCGTATGACAGACGTTTCGAGCGGCTGAAGGACGAGATTCGGGCGGGTCGTCGTGAGCTTTCCCTGCGCCGAGACGATCGTTTCGACGTGAGAAAGCGAGGCCCACAGAACGGAAGCGAATATCAGGGCCACCACGCAGTAGAGAGTGAGACGAGCAACGTTCGGCGGCGTACTCTGTTCGATCTCCACAGCATCGGACTGGAACTCGCGGACGACGTCGGGGCGACGCATCCTCGCGGACCGTAACGCCGTTGGCTTCCGCCTTTCGGAGCTCGCCGGACTTGCTCCCCCGCGGCAGGCGAGTTCGCGCGCTCATTGATGTCCATCGTCAGGCCGCCTTCATCTGCTGATTCCACAAGTGCCGATATATGCTGCATTTGGCGATGAGCTTGTCGTGCCTATCGACATCGACGACACGGCCGCCCTCGATCACAAGGATAGAGTCCGCCTCCGCCAGCATCGACAGCCTGTGCGAGACGATAACCACGGTTCGGCCGGACGCGATGCGACGGAGATTGCGACGAATGATAGTTTCGCTCTCCGAATCGAGGGCACTTGTCGCTTCATCAAGGATGAGAATGCGCGGGTTGACGATCAGCGCGCGCGCGATCGCCAGCCTTTGCTTCTGCCCGCCGGAGAGATTGGACGCGCCCTCCTCGAGCAGAGTGTCATAACCTCGCGGCAGTCGCTGGATGAAATCGTCCGCGCCCGCGAGTTGTGCCGCCTGGACGACCTCAGCAAAGGTCGCATCGCGTTTGACGCGTGCGATATTCTCCCGAATAGTCCCGCGGAACAGGAAGCTGTCCTGCAGAACGACGCCGAGATTCTTCCGGAGGTGAACAAGGTCGACCTCGCGCACATCATAGCCGTCGATCCGCACCAGCCCCTGCTGGATGGGGTACAGGCCTGACATCAGACGCGTGAGCGTCGTTTTTCCGGAACCACTGCGTCCGACGATCCCAAAGACCTGCCCTGGCGCAATTGAAAAGGACACGTCGTCGAGAGCTGCGGCTCCTTCGGCGCCATAGCGGAAGGAGACGCTTTCGAATTCGATGCTTCCCTTAATGTCCGGTCGCAATCCGCTGCGCAACGCCTCACGCTCTGGAGCCTGGTTCATGACTTCACCAAGCATCCTGACGGCGAGCGCGACTTCTTGATACTCATGCACCATCGTGACCATCTGCACCAGCGGCCCTGAGACACGACCAGCGAGCATGTTGAACGCAACCAATGCGCCGATCGTCAATTCGCCGCCGAAGACGTCCAACGCACCGAGGCCGATGATGCCGAGCGTCATCAGCTTCTCGAGGAACCCGGTCGTGGATTGAGCAGCGGCCGAAATCTTCTCCACGTTGAAGCGCATGGAGACCGACTGTGCGCAGCAGTCGTCCCAAACCTTGCGCTGCAACGGTTCCATCGCCAGCGACTTTACTGTCCGCATGCCATGGACGGTCTCGACCAACAATGCCTGCCGCGTGCCTTCGGCTTGGTACAAACTAAAGAGGCGGCGCCGGAACGGCCCCATGAGAAGCACGACGATCGTGCCACTGAGAAAGGTGAATGCCAGCACGATTCCCGTCAGCTTGAGGCTGTACATCGCCAAGACAGGAATGAAGACGAGAAGCGAGAGCGCGTCCAGGAAGGTGAGAAACAGCCGGCCGGTGAGGAATTCCCGGATGCGGCTGGCCTGCTGCATATGTTTGACCAATATGCCTGCGGAGATGTGTTCAAAGAACGTCACCGGCAAACCCAACATATGGCCGAACGTCTTCGTGGCTACCCGTATATCGACTTTGTTGGTCGCATACAGCATCAGATATCGGCGCAGGAAGCTGAAGATCGCATCGAATATCAGGGCAACGACGGCTCCGGCTGCAAGGACGTACAAGGTGGTGAAGCTTTCATGCACCAGAACCTTGTCGATGACTAGCTGGAAGAAAATAGGAACCACGAGACCGAGTCCGTAGAGCAGAATGGCGGCGACGGCGACATCGACGAAGAGGCGCCGCTCGCACAGAAGCTCCGGGACGAACCAGCGGAAGCCGAACGTCTTCTCGGACGCGGCGCCCTTCTGATCCTGCTTGATGAGCAGAACATCGCCGTTCCAATTGGTACAAAATCGATCCTCGTTCACCAGCAAAGGCTCGTTACGCCGGTCCGCGAGCGGATCGATGACGTTGACGCATGGGGCATCGCTCCCACCGCCGGCGCCCGCGACCACCACCCAATTGCCGTTCGCGAGTTGAACCATCGCGGGGAACGCCTCCCCGAGGTTTACCAGAGCCTGCCAGTCGATCTTCGCAATCTTCGCTCTTAGCCCAGCCTGTCGGGCCATACGCACGACGTCCGAGACCGGGAGCGCGGCGCCATCGACCGCATGAGCATGCATCAACTGTTCGACGGACAGATCTACGCCGTGGCGCGCCGCAACGAATTCCAGGCACTGGAGTGCCGTCTGGACTTCGACGCGCCTCGCGGCGACGGGCTCGGTCTCCTGAGGAGGCGCTTGAACTTCGTCGTTAACGGAAATTTGATGAAGCATTTGGATTCCGTGACAGGTTCGGGGCTGATGCAGTCATATCCGCGTTGGTCGGGCTCGACATCGAGGGGTCCGACGACGGTCGCGGTTGGTTGCGTTTCACCACACCCGCGTCGACCAGCCCCTGCAGCGCGTTCTGCATGACTTCGACGGAGTTGGCGAACGCCTCGATCGGAAAGATCAGTCGCTGGCGAAAGACCTTCTTGGGCGCATTGTTCGCGTCGCGTTCGGTCGGCGAAAGACTGACGATGTCGACGCGAACGATCGACCCGCCTACCGTGATTTCGTCGATTCCATCGGTATATATTTCGGAATGCATGGTAGTTCTCCCTAGCCTGTGAGATTCGCCTTGAACAAGACATCGACGCCGTAACCGGTGGCGTTGAAGCTACTGGTCGGAAAAAGGCTCGCCGAGCCATAGGCATAGAGTCCGTTCGCGCTGCCGGACGTGCTTGCAGGCGCAATCAGCAACCCGCTGGTGTGCGAGTCGGCAAAGAAGCCAGGATCTGCGGAGTAATTGCCGTCGGTGTGATACGAAGCGATATAGGTCACGCCAGCGGTCAAAGAGACCGGGGTCGAGAACATCACTTGCTGCCAACCCTCCGCCGTTTCATTGGCAAACGTCGCCGTTGCGAGAAGGTCGCCCGTGGCGCTCCAGAAGTTTCCGACGTGAGTACCGGTGTTGTCGACGCCTTTGAAGAAGCGCAGTCCGACCACATCGCCATCCATCATGCTGTAAAATTTGAAGCCCAGTTCGACGGAATTGCTGTCGTTCGCTGTGACCACGCTCGGCACAGCCGCCGAGTCGAAGAACGTGGTCGGCTGCGCCCCCGCAACCCAGAGCTTCACATCCGCCGTAGCGGACATGCCGAGGCTATTGGTTACCGTGTAAGAAAATCCGGCGGCGCCGGAATACCCTGACGCAGGGGTGAATATCACCGCTTGCGTAAGCGGGTCATACGAGACCGTTCCGTTGACTGCGCTCCCGGCCGCCGTCACGGAAAGAGGAAGATCATCCGGATTCTGGTCGTTCGCGAGAAGCCGCGACGAGGCGATGGACGTCGAGCGCCCGGCGGCGATCGCCCCGACGACATCGTCGAGCGGTCCTGGCGGCGCGGGCGGCCTGCTGTAGACCACATCGACCCAGTAGTTGTTGGCATTGTAGCTGTTCGTCGGAAACACGCTCGAAGAGCCGTATGCGTAAACGCTGCCGAACGCCGTCAGGTCTCCGCTCGTCACCGGGCTTGCGAAATAGCCTGGATCGGCGGAGTACAGGCCGTCGGTGTGATAGGAGGCGACATAGGTGACGCCCGCGCGAATTGCGACCGGGTTCGACAACGCAACCTGTTGCCATCCGCTGCCGGTCTCGCCACTGAACGTGGCTGTCGCGAGCAATGTGCCGGAGGAGTCCCAAAGGCTCGCCGTGTGATTTCCGACGTTATCCGCGCCCTTGTAGAAGCGAAGACCCGTAATCACCCCGTCCGAGGCGCTGACAAATCTGACGCCAAGTTCGACCGCATTGGGATCGTTCACCGGATCCATGACCGGTTGCCCGCCGCTATCGAACAGATGCTCGTCCGGCACCACGAACAGCGTGACGGTCGCTGGCGCGCTGCGCCCCTCGTCGTCCTTGACGGTGTAGGAGAAGCTCGCATTGCCACGATATCCGGCCGATGCGACGAAAGTGATCTGCTGGCTGAACGCGTCGTAGGTGACAGTCCCTTGCTGGGCCGCGAAAACCGCATCTACCGAGACGTGCGAGCCAGGCGACGCCGTGTCGTTCGTCAGCAAGGCGGTTGCCTGGATCGTCCTCTTGCCGCCAAGAACCAGAAAACCTCCGTCATTTCCGGCCACAGGTCGCGCAGTTGCCGGCGTAGCGACGGGCGGAGCCGCGGGCCCTGTTGTCGAGGCTCCGCCGTCATTCCCAGCGACCGGTCCGGCAATTGGGGACGAGGCAGCAGGCATAGCCGCGGACTCTGTCGCTGGGGCTCCGCTCATGGCCAGCGGCAAGGATCGTCCCGCCGGCGCCAAGTCGAACCATCCAACCGCGGCGGGAACTGCGAGGCGCTCTTCTTCGAAGCCGACGGCGGGGGGCGAGACGGCGCCGTCAGTTGCTCGAAATGCTCGGCCGTCGATTTCTCTATGGCAGTCTCCCCGCTATGCCAACTGTCGGGTGGGGTACCCGATCCAATCCAGCGTCGGCGCGCATCGGGACTCCGCGCGCCCTGCGCGTCACTCTTCGGGACGCTCCCCGTCACCAAAGGCTCCTCGGTTGCCGGGTCCGGCGCCGGCTCGTCGCCTTTCGGAGCCAAATCGGCGCGCGTCTGGCTATCGACACGGTCACCCACCAAACCAGCGTCAATGGACGGTGTGGGCAGCGCAGCAGCAGCGGAGGTACTCAAGGACGCGGTCAGGGCCGATATCAGACCGAACGCGAGCGGATCCACCTGCACCGCCGGCGCATCCTTGCATTGTGCCTGAACGGCACGACCGGATACGCGACGCTCGGCCACGATCGTCACGCGGACGATGAACGGCTCGCCATCTGTTCCGATGGTTCGCAACTCGAACTCGGGGTCTGAGACCGAAGCGCGCGGGGACGCCAAAAATAGCAGCGTCGCCAGATTGGCGGCGAGGATGATGTCCCCGACCTTGAGGCCTTGCGGCGCGGCTGCTGTCCACATACGACCGTTGCGGGGCAGCGACATCACCTCAAGCGCCTGCTCCGGGCTCATGCCCAGAACGGCAGAGTCCAGGTCCATCCGGACCGGACCCCGGTCCTGCTGTAGACGGAGCTGAATCGCAAGGATTGTCACACGGGATCGGACGGACGATTTAATTCCGATTTTGCCCGTCGCGCGCATCGCCTCCTCCCGGGGCGAGCAACCGATATCTTCCGCCTTGCGACCAACAACATGGGAAAATCGCGCGGAGATTTCACATGCCGTTGAATAATATAGCAAATCTTCAACGTGACCGTGCTGCGGGGTAGTCTCCGGATATGGAATCGGTCTCCGATTTGACATGATCAACGCATCGCCCACTAAGGAGGACAGATCTCAATAGCGAAATAAATAATATTAAATAAAACCAATGGTCAATTGAATTATGGAAATTTAAATATATTGGCTAACGACGATATCGCCGCCCGTTGGCGAAGATCGTGAAAACTGGGCCCGTAACCGCCTTTCTCCGCCCGGCGCGCCAGCTTGAGCGACCGATCGCTCGAGATCCCTCACGTGATACACGAACACCGTGGCGCCACGCTCGCGCTCCGCCGCCCCGGCCGTTCAACTCCGAGAAATACTCCCGTGGCCGCAAGCGCAATGCAGGACTGCCCCATTCGTGATAAATTAGGATCGGCGATCGACGGATCGGCGCGACTTCGAAGCTAGATGAACGACGCCCTCGGACTCCTGGGCCGCCGAAGCCCGGTCAAGACAGTACCGGTTACAAACGTCGAGCCGCGGCCCCCGGAATTCGGGTGTGCGGCCGCCGGATCGAACGACCTTGGACTCGATGCTTAGGTCTGTGGGCGGTACCGCATTTATGCGGTCCGTCGTCGTGGCGCATTGGTCAGACGAATATCGATTAGTGACGCGTACGCTGCTCGAACACCCCATATTAGGGCTTGTCGATTGCACAAAACTGTACAGAGCGCGCATCACTCGGCGCCAAATCCGTTTTGCATCGATAAATCAAGCCGGTACGACGTGGAAGAATTGGCCGACACCGCTGACAAACGCCAAAATTAATTATATATATTTAATTTCCCGCCCCGCTTTCTTTATTCAGTACAATGATATTAAATGCTGCCTCACGCGATCGACGGTACTGAGGTCATTCGCGTGAGCACAGCTCTTTTCTTCCCGGCACAACCGAGGGGCTTGGTGGCTTTCGATGCTTCAAAGTAACATTCTGCAGACGGACAGGATGCTTCCGCTGTTCGATGGCCCTCACGACGAGGAAGGTGCCGGCGGAAACTTGGGACAGATCGTCGAATTCGTCATCGGATTCGTTAGGCGACAGTATGCGGTCATCATATTCTGCACGGTCCTGACGGTCGTCGCCGCCGGCATCTATCTGAAGACGGCGACCCCAACCTATATGGGCCAGGTCAAGATCCTTCTCAGCAACCAAAAGACCCCTTTCGTGCAGCAACAGTCGTTGGTGGCTGAGGCCGCCATCGATTCAGTCCAAATCGAGACCCAGCTTCAGGTGCTGAAATCGAAAGCAGTCGCGACGTCGGTTATCCAGAATTTGAAACTGTATGATGACAGCGAATTCCAGCCTTCGTCGCAAGTGCACGCGCTCATCCGCAAGGTACGGAGCTGGTTGTCGATGGCCCCGCTCGACACGGGTGCGCATGAGGCGGCCACGGCGGACGACCTCGTTCTGGCATTCGGAAACCGGCTTACAGCCAATCGCGTCGGCATGAGCAATGTCATCGAGCTCAGCTACAACGCAAGCACGGCAAAGCGGGCCGCGGAAATCGCCAATGCGGTCGCCGACACCTATATCCTCGATCAGTTGAATGCGAAATTCGAGGCGAACAAAAGCGCCACGGCGTGGCTGCAAAGCCGGCTGCGCGAACTGGGACAACAAGCGCTCACAGCCGAACACGCGGTGAACGCGTTCAAGTCGGAGAACAATATCGTCGTCAGCGACGGCAAACTGATCGACGACCAGCAGATCGTCGAACTCAACAGCCGTCTCGTCGCAGCCCGCGCACTTACCTCGGATAGTCTGGCGCGGCTGAACCGATACGACGAGGTCCTCCGGGCCATCGCGCCGGACAGCCTTAGTCTTGCCGGCATCGACACGCCAGGTTCGGAAGTTCTGCTCAGCCCCATCATCAATTCACTGCGACAGCAGTATCTCGATTATGCGCGGCGCGAGGTCGACTGGTCTTCGCGGTTCGGCAAGGGCCACCTAGCCGTCATCAACCTACGCAACCGCATGCGCGATATCCGCACCTCGATCGTGGACGAAGTCCGGCGCCTCGCTGAGACCAACCGAAGCGACTACGAGATTGCAAAGCAGAAGCAGAAGCAGATCGAGGATCAGCTCGCATCCGCAGTGTCGCGGTCCCGGGGCAGCAGCTCGGCCGAGCTGACGATGCGCGAGCTCGAGACGAGTGCGAAAAGCTATCGCAGCCTCTACGACAGCTTTCTGCAACGTTACATGGGTTCGGTGCAGCAGGAGTCGTTTCCGAGCGCCGATGCGCGCGTCATCGCCTCGGCCTCGCCGCCACCCGGCAAGAGCAAGCCCAAATCGTCACTTGTCATCGCGCTTGGTCTCGCAGCCGGCCTGGGCCTGGGCGTGGGGCTCGGCCTGCTGCGCGACGTGATGGACCGCGTATTCCGCACGTCGGCTCAGCTCGAGGCGGCGCTGCGCCTGCCCTGCCTGTCACTCGTTCCATTGCTCAAGGACATCAACCCACCCGGATCGGCGAGCCTGCCGTCGTCGGGAAACGACGCCCGGATGATATCACGCCGATCGACTGCCTATTGGGCCGCGACTGCGATGCCGCTGTCGAGATTCGCAGAGTCGATCCGCGCTCTCAAGCTCGCCATCGATCTGAACCAAAGCCTGGCGGACAACAAGACCATCGGCATCACGTCGTCGCTTCCGAACGAGGGAAAATCGACCATTGCAGCGTCTCTCGCTCAGCTCATCGCCCACGCCGGCAAGCGCGTCATCTTGGTGGATTGCGATCTGAGGAACCCGTCGTTGTCGATGAATCTCGCTCCCTCCGCAACGAGCGGCTTAATCGAGATCATCTCCGGAGCCAAGCAGCTCGACGAGGTGACATGGCAAGACAAGAGCACGGGGCTCACGCTGCTCCCCATCGCGAAGAAGGGTCCGCTGTTCCACACGAGCGAACTCCTGTCCGCCCAGCCGACCCGCGCTCTGTTCGACAAGCTAAGGGCCAGCTACGACTACGTCATCGTCGACCTACCTCCGCTCGCCCCGATCGTCGACGTCCGCGCGACGACTCCTCTGGTGGATTGCTACATTCTGGTGGTGGAGTGGGGACGAACCAAGATCGACGTCGTCCAGCACGCTTTGCACACCGCTCCAAACATAAGAGAAGCGTTGCTCGGTGCCGTGCTCAACAAGACCGACATGAACCTCATGAAGCGCTACGATAGCTATCACAGCGACTATTATAATAGCGAGCACTACGGTCGGTATGGCTACGTCGACCATGATAACTAAGGTTGCATACCCGCCGGGCACATCCGCCCATTGTGGCCAAGATGCAACAGTGCGAATCTCTATTTAAAAGCGACTAATAAGCCGCTGGTTTGAATCGGCAAGGGATGCGAGTCTTGGTTTCAGCATTAGTCGTGTGCCTGGGGGCTTTCCTGAAACCTTTCCCGCATCATCTGGCGATACTATCGATCGCGGCCCTTTCATCGCTTGGCGCCGGCTGTTCGATCATGCCAGCAAGCGGTCCTCAGAGCATGGATATCAGGAGCGGCCAAAACCCCGAATCGGACAGCCTCCCCTATGCGCTCGTGCGCCTCAATCCCGATGTGGTCCAGATTCTCGGGCGCTACACGCCACGGCTGTCCACCGCATTTGCCAATCGCACGCCGCCCAAAGCGTTCCGCTTCGGCATCGGCGACATCCTGAGCGTGACGATATTCGAGGCCGCGGCGGGCGGCCTGTTCATCCCGGCCGAAGCCGGCGTTCGTCCCGGCAACTACGTCGTCATCCCAAACCAGGCCGTCGATGATGGCGGCAACATTACCGTGCCCTATGCTGGCGCTATCAGGGCCAGCGGGCGGACGCCCGCGGAAGTCCAGCGGGCGATCGTCGATACGCTAAAGAACCGGGCCATTGAGCCGCAGGTCCTTGTGTCCGTAGTCGAGCAGCGGACGTCGCTGATCAGCGTGCTGGGCGACGTCAAGGCATCGGGGCGCTTCCCGGCCAGCCCGTCCGGCGAACGTATCGTCGACGTCATCGCCCGCGCCGGCGGCCCCGCCTCCCAGGGCTACGACATGTGGGTCACACTGGAGCGTCAGGGCCATCGCGCCAGTGTACCGTTCGGCGCTCTCCTTTATGAGCCGTCCAACAATATCTTCGTGCTCCCGGCCGACGTCATCTATCTCTACAACCAGGCCCAGACCTTCGTCGCCTTCGGTGCCGCCGGCAACCAGGGACAGTTCAAGTTCGACGCGTGGCGCATTTCGCTGGCCGAGGCGGTGGGCAAGGTCGGCGGCCTGGCCGATGGTCAGGCGGATCCAGCCTCCGTTTTCCTCTATCGCGGCGAGACCAAGGAAGTCGCGCGCCAGATCGGCGTCGACATCTCCCGTTTCAACGGCCCCATCGTGCCGGTGATCTATTCCGTAAACTTGCGGGATCCTAGCGGGTATTTCCTCTCGCAGTCCTTCGAGATGCGCAATAAAGACGTAATCTTCGTCTCGAATGCGGCTGCGGTTGAGACGACTAAATTCCTAAATTTCTTGCGCACAATCATGGCCACCGCCAACGATCCCATCCTCTACGCGACCAACGGATATGCTCTGAAGGCTGCGATCAACGGGGGCACGTCGACGATAATCACCACGCCGACTCCGATCACTTCGGGCCGGTAGGCTGATCCCCTAGTGTGGAAACCAGCCAAACTGTCCCTTCATTCCGAGAAGGGTTCTGAGATAGCGACGCCGTGACAACGCACGCATCCGTGCGGCGATGCAGCGATCGAAGGCTCAGCTCGGGAAGTTGATCGCACAACGCGGTCTAAATCGGAAGAGGTCTGCCAGAGCGCAAGTGGATCTTTGTCCATGATGCCCGATGCGCCCGAAGACCGTGCGCCTGACGGCAGTCCGCCGGGCAGGACGCGAAGATCGTCCTTTCCCCGGACACACGCTTTTGCTCCCTGATGACTGCATCCAGTCCGGTAGGCGACGATAACGCACCTGACGCGGTCATCCTAGCGCCGTCGCCTGCAGTGCCGCGGGGTCAGTGATCTGCCGGATGTCGCAGGTGAAAACCAGCCGAAGGCCGCTTAGGCATAAGCGTTGTTCCGATCCCACCTTTCGGCTGATGTCCTGACCTGTGTTTCGGCGTGGATCCGATGCCGATTGACAGTAGCGCGCCACTCTTTGATCGGAGTCTTCGAGAGCAGGTCATCGGGCTCCGGCAAAAGACCCTATGTGGGTCCGCCCGACGTAGCCATCGCACGGCCTCGGCAAACGAGCCGGATCGCTTCGGGCTCCAATCCACTTGTCCTCGGGACTGAACACCTCGGCCGAAGTCTGGCTTCGGCCACACGTCGGCTCTCAATATGCCAGACGGGCGGAATAAAAATCTAGATTTGCATAAAAACGCATTATCTGATATTTAATATTTAATTAATTGCCAAGTTTTTATATGCGGGTTCGCCGCCGTTTCGTCACGTTTTCCTAGGAGCGGCAATGGCGACGACCGTCGTTTTTCTACTGTATTGCGGCATGATCGCGTCTGTCCCGGTGCTGCTTCTTTCACAGAGCGCCATCGGTGACGGCATCGTCTCGATCTTGGGCGCGATGGCCGTGGCCATCGTCGCTGCGACGTCGGTATCACGCGATCTGTACAGGCTGCCGCGCCTTTTCAGCCCGGTCCTTCTCGCCGGATTGGCCGGAGCCTTCCTCGTCATGCTGCTGCAGATCCTGCCCTTGCCGAGCGGCCCGCTGATGCATCCGATCTGGAGCAGTGCCGCGGCGGCCGTTGGCGAGAAGCTGGCGGGCTCGATCACGATCGATACGGGCATGACCCTGCTGGTCCTCTGCCGCCTCACTTGTATGGTCGGGGTCGCCCTGCTCGCAGTCCTGCTCGGGCAACACCGACGACGCGCCGAGAGACTCCTGTGGACGCTTGCAGGGATCGCGACGTTGGTGTCGCTGGAGCGTATCGCAAGCCCCTTCTGGCTGCCGGAGACCTTCCAGATTCTGCCGCCCACGGCGAATGGCGTTGCCGAGACAATCGGCATATTCGGCTTCGTGCTAACCGTTGCAGTGATCGTTCGCAGATATGACTCGCCTCCGACGCGGTCAAAGAGCCGCAAGCCAAGAGGGACCTTCACAATTGACATGGCGGCGCTGGCGGCCTGCCTCATCAATCTCGGTGCGGCTTTCTGCAGTGCGAATCCCACTACACTATTTTCTGCCTTCTTCGGAGGAGGCCTCCTGGTTGCCGTCCTGGTCGTCCGCAAAAGCCGCCTCGGCGCCTGGGGGCAGGCCGGAACGGCCGCGGTGCTGGCACTTGCGCTGACGACGTTTTTAGCCTTCATGCCTGGCCGCGCCGAAAGCGAGATGATCGTGCACATGATGGACGACGCGCGACTGCTGGGCGTCGGCGCCGGAACTCTTTCGGCGCTGGCGCCGATCTATGGCCATGCGTTAGCAGGTCCGTCCCTTGAGATTCCCGTCGTTGCGATGGTTGCCATAGAAATGGGGCGGCCGTTTCTTTGGTTGATCGCCCTGATGGTCATGACATGGGCTGCGATCGTGCTACGGGCCTCGCTGATGCGTGGTCGGGATTACGTCTATCCCGCTGCCGGCGCGGGGTGTATTGCCGCGTTTCTCATATCCGCGCTGTCGAATGGAGGCGGTCTCGCGCTCGCGTCATCCGTCATCCTGAGCGCAGTGCTCGGATTGGCCATTGCGCAGAGCAAAGGTGAAACCCCCGCCTCTGATGCCTTCCCCCTGGACCGGCGCCCGCTGCATCGCTCGATCCCCATTCGTTTGGATGTTATCTGCGCAGCGCATCAGCGATTTTCGCGCTGATCCTCACGGCGCAGGGAGCATGGATCCTGTTGCCGGAAATGCTGCGCCCGACGCCCATCGGCTTCCCCAGCGACGACCGACACGCCACGGTCGCGCGGCTGGACAAGGAGAGGGCGACGAGGTCTGCCGCAATTGCGGCCGTCCGCGGCGACCTGTGGGCAGAGAGCGCCTTCAGCGAGGCCGGCATGGTATGGACCGACGAGGCATTTGAACTCGAGGCAAGTGGTGCCCGCAACGCGGCGACCCTGAAGAGCCTGCTCCAGACACTGCATCACTCGCCGCACCGCGGCGATGCTTGGCTGATGCTGGCCTCGACCTGCGAACGGCTGAAGCTGCAGGCCTGTAATGTCGGCGCGCTCCTGAAAATGTCGTATTATACGGCTCCCAATCAAGCCGGATTGCTGCCATTGCGACTGGCGCAGGCATTGCGCGCGAAGGACATCTTCAGCGACGAAGAACTCGCCGACATGGTCCGTCGCGACGTCCGCTTGGTGATCATGCGGTTCACGGCCTTGCGCCCCGCCCTGATCGCCGCCTACCGGTCAGGGTCCCCCTCGGGGCGGAAGTTGGTGGAGCAGACGGTGACGTCATTCGACCCCGTCTATCTGACCATACTGCGCGCGCAACTCACCTAGGTTCTGCACTCAAACCTCTTGCAAGTGACGATGCGGAGTCATTCGAGGCTCTCATAAGGAGGCCTTGACGTCACGTTCGATCTGGCGACGTCAGGTGGTCTGTCCATCATTGCTCCTCTGTTGCCCGGCGGAGGGGCAAAAGAACGGCCGCCCGTGGCCGGACGATAGCAAGCCTCTCAATGGGATCCTCTTTATGTTGCGCACAGGGATGCTTAAGCGCGATCTGTTGCAGCGCCACGATCCGTAGAAGACGATATCAAATCGCTTCAATGCCTTCGCCGATGCAGGTATCTCGGTTCGGATATTCGCGGCCCTGCAGCGAAGTCGCCGCAGTCGCCGCAATTAATCAACTCGTCCATCATTCGCGCTCACCATCACGCGGCCAGCGGAAGAAAGGGGGCCGGATAACGCAATTGGTCGTTCCCGTCGAGGAGAGAGCACCAAGACCAACGCGACTGTTACCAGGCCGGCATGCCGATCCGCATCGTTGTGTTCCCGCGCCAGTCGTGCGCTAAGGGCTGGCTCCTGACCGCGACCTCATCGTGGACGGAGCCTACCACGACGCCGTGCGATCATTGATCTGGTCGAAGGCCGCGGCGGCCGGCTTACATCCCGTCCTGCCGGGACCCCGAGGTCCGACGTTCAGTCGATCCAGTACACAACTGCGGGCACCACCCCATCGAACGCTTCTTAAACAAGCTGAGGCGCTTCCGCCGCATCGTTACGACAGACGGCTCGAAACTTCTTCGCAGCGCCCCGTCTATGGATACGGTTTGAACCCACCCACAAATCACGCGTTCGCACACCTAAATTATTTAATTTTCTCTTAATATATTTAACAAAACGCTTGCCAGCTACGCTTCCGAATATAATAGTTAAATTATTATTTAATTTAATTAACCGGGTGGCGGGCATGCAGTCCATGCGGAGACAGTTCGAGTTGAATGCCGCGTCTGTTCCAGACCTGGCCAACGGCCGGGCCCAGGACAAGAGGTGGCCGGTCCAATACGATTCCGTGGAGATCCTGGCCTTGCTTGCGGACATCGCGACTATCTTCGTCGCGAGCCTCGTGGCCGCATTCGCTCACATGCTGCTGCACGGAACGTCGCAGGAAATCACGCGGCTTGCCAGCGTAGCGCTGCCGACTTCGGTGGTTTTCACGGCCGTAGCGAAGTCATTTAAAATGTATGTGCCCAAGGCCCTGCTCGACCTGCGTAATCAGGTGCGAGCGGTGTGCGCGATCTGGCTGGGCGTGTTTTTAATCCTCGTGGCGACCACCTTCACCTTACAGATGAAGAGCGAGATTCCGTGGGATTTCGCCCTCATTTTCGGTGTCGGCGGGCTTGCGATCCTGATCGCCCAGCGCGCGCTGCTACGCGACGCGCTGCGCAAGGGGCTCGCAGAGCGGCGCTTCTCCGGCCGCAAGATCGTCCTGATCACCGATGAAGCCGGCCGCGACTTGGTCAATACACTGAGCGACCTCGGCTTCTTCGTAGAACGGCATTTTGCGCTGCCGCCAGCCCGCTCGTCCCTCCAGGAGGAACTCATCGGAAAGGTAATCAATTATACACGTGAGACCGAGATCCGCGAGATCTTCTTCGGAGTGACTCCGGACCATTGGTCGCGGCTGAAGCATGCCGTCGCCGGGCTGGGCGTGCTGCCCCTGCGCGTCAGGCTAGTCCCGACCGGAGCGAGTTCAGATCTGTTTCACAGGCCGTCTACGGAGCTTGGCGGCGCGCGCTGCGTCGAACTCCAGCGCGGACCGTTGTCGCCAGTCGCGCTGCTCACAAAGCGTGCCCTCGATATCTGCCTGGCTGTCGCCGTACTGACGGTGCTGTCACCCTTGCTCCTGCTCGTGGCGGTTGCCATCAAACTGGATTCGAACGGCCCCGTTCTGTTCAAGCAGCAGCGCTGCGGGTTCAACGGCCGCATTTTTACGATTTACAAATTCCGCTCGATGTCGGTGCTTGAAGACGGGCCGACTGTCGTGCAGGCAAGGGCAAACGATGCGAGGCTGACGCGGCTGGGTGGATGGCTCCGCAGGATGAGCATCGATGAAATTCCCCAGCTCCTCAACGTGCTTGAGGGTAGCATGTCCGTCGTCGGGCCACGACCGCACGCCGTTGCTCATGACAACGAGTTCGACAAAGCGGTCAGAAACTATGCCTATCGACGTAGGGTGAAGCCCGGTCTGACCGGCCTCGCCCAGATCAGGGGCTTTCGAGGCCCGACCTCAACGCCCGCTTCGATCGAACTACGCGTGAAACAGGACTTGCGCTACATCGACAACTGGAGCTTGGGATTGGATCTCTTGATCCTGCTCCAAACACCCTATGAGCTGATCCGCGGAAGAAATGCGGTCTGAACGTCATTCCGTGAAATGGGAGGACCGTTTGACCGTCCTGGTTTCAGCTCGACTGATCATCGCGATCGGCAAGCGCCTTGGCGATATGCTCGAGCAGCGCATCCGTATGGTCGACATTTACCCGATCGGAGTCGGGGACCGTCGACGAATGCTGCGCGTCGGACTGAGTAACAGGTCCTTGCCCAGCCATGACGCTTGCCGCGGCGACGGGAAGCCGTTGCCAACCGCCCGTCAATTCCATCCGAACCCGATCCCAGTGGGAATGAACCATCGGCGCTCTCCGGTTGCGTATGAGAGCAAGCTTAAGCCTGTTCTGCAAACGGCGGGCGTCAGGTTGAGCAGATGGTTAACCGGAAGACACCGCAGATAACCATGGAAATCAAGCGTATTGCCGCCGTCCTTTGGCGTTCGCCTCGTCGCGGATGCGAAAATCTTCGATCTTGCGGCCTGACTTGAGGGCGGCAACCAGCCACCGGGGCTGCTTGCCGCGACCGGACCATGTCTCGGACGGGGTGGTCGGGTTGCGATATTTGGGGAACACCCGTGGATACTTCCGCCGAACTTTGTCTTGGTCATCAGAGGCTCGCTCCGCCCCAACATCGAAAGCACTGTGGCCCCGGTTCAAGACTGCCAAGCGCTTCTCTAGCCCCTCCTTTTCGGACGTGATCCGGGCCGACAAGATTCGGCTGATCGTCTCATAGAGCGACCATAGGTCATCAACAGACATCGATTCCAGCTCAAGCTTCTTAGTCGACATAAGATAGTCCCAACCGGTCCATTAAAATTCACCGTTCGCCACACACCAGATATTTGTTCCCGAAATAAGGCGAAATCACCGAGTCGAACAAGACCAAAATTGACCTGTTTCACCGACTTTCGGCATAAAAAATATTAATTACGCCAGCCAGGCTGGAATTTAACAACCTTCATAAACGGCTAGAAGGCCCTGCTGCCCGTTCTGCACAGCCGAAAACTTGAAAAGACGAGCTTCCAGGTCGGAACGCCGCGGTGCCAACAATGTTCCCTATTGTTTAATTTTAATCGACAAATCAAATTCAAAGTATTACAATACAATGTCGCATGACGTAGTTAATATAATAATTTCTATATTAATTGCGGCCTTATGCAGAATGGCTCAACCGATTACTCAGCGGGTAGCGCGTCAGAGATGTGATCGCCTTGCCTGTTCGATCTTTCGAAGTCCGGCCTGATCCGAATTTTTCAATGGTGCGGAGAATTATGCGCAAGCCAGACCTACCAGATTTGGAGGCCATGCAAGTCGACGAGCTCTGGACCATCCATGAGGAGCTCACGAAGATCCTGTCCGACCGAATTCTTGGTGAAAAACGCGAGCTCGAAAACAGGCTCTCGAAGTTGAACCAGACCGCCCCCTTGACGGCCGACGGGCTGCGGAAACGCCCCTCCCGTCGCAAGTATCCCAAGGTCCTACCCAAGTATTTCAATCCCTTGGCGCCGAGCGAAACATGGTCGGGCCGGGGAAAGAGACCTCGCTGGCTCGCTTTGGCGCTCCAGGCTGGACATGTCCTAGAAGAGCTGAAAATCAAGAGAAACGACGACGACAACGATCCTGAATTGGTTCCCGCGGAGCAGTCGTCATCCTGACCGTGACGCAATCGCTAGAGATCGCAACAGTTCGGCTTGGCGCGCGGTGTCACGCAGCGCCACTTCGCGAATGCGCCGTCGCTGCGAGAGGCCCACAAAGGGACTTGTCAGCGCTAGCCACCATCGTCGCGAAGGGCAACACTCTTCTGAACACCTCCAATGTCCCGAGGATCACCATCCCTTCGCGAGCCATCGTTGCGAAAGGCGACGCCGATCCGCGCGCCACGTGCATTCGACGACAGCTGCCTGAGATCTCGATCGATCTCTCCGACCCTGTGGATCAATTCGTCGCAGATATCGATCCGCGCTTCAACCGTGGATTTGTCGCGCGGCTGCGCCGTTCGCGCCAGTCTAGCCCTGGCATTCCTCAAACAGAAGATCGACACGACAATTCTATCGGCGGGCATTTCGCGGGTCGGCATCCGTTGGCGCTCCCAATGTCCAGGTCCGTTGATCTATCTGAAGTTGGATAGTCGACCGAGCAATTGGTTCAACGCCATGAAGAGTTTTTCTTGGAAAAAATAAAAAAATATCCTGACGAACACGCACGCGAGCCGTCGGTTCAGCAATGTGCCCAGCGCTCGTTCGACGGGACGTAGATTTCACCGTGAAGGCTGTCGCCGCAACGGGCCCCTCAACGCTGAAAGACCGTGTGATCGATTCCTCGACGTAGTCGGATGGCAAACATGACCCGGTGGCCGAACCTTCGTAGGACGCGCTGGGAGGCGCGTGGCGGGCACTCTAAGCGCAGCCAGATAGGCACCTCGCGCCGATCGGCCCAACACGGGCAAATTCCGGAACGCCCCTGAGCCCCGGCGCCCCTGCATCGCCGCATCTCGACCGCCGCCGTTGCTCTCGCCCCAGCCGATACGGTCTCACGCCTCAGAAGAATTTACTCAGCAACTTGTCCAGCCACTCAAGCAGATCGCGATCCCGGTCGCCGCGCGGAGGACCGTCACGGCCGCCACCGGACTTCGCGACGGCCTCCGAATTCAACGACGTCGACAGGAGCATCGTCAATGCCGGTGGCGTAACGGCCGCGAATTTCCCGCACGCGGCCAGAAACTTGCGCCGGTCTTCGTCGAGTTGATCTTGTAACGGATCTTGACCTTCCACTTTTGGATCGTTGTCAGCAGACATGTCACGTCCCCGCGTTTAATTAAAATGAAAGATTGCCGTTTATTTAAATCGAATTAAATATAGAGTCAAGTTTACGTCGAACCGGCCGCTTGTGCGCCACATCGGCGTAATAACTGGAGAAATGATGGATTCAATTGCGCCTCAAGGATCCAAGCCAACGTTCGGCGGTCTTCGACCGGCAACCGGCACGTCGTTCGCGCTCATCGGACAGTTGCCGGTACTGTTCAGCGAATACGCGCAAGAGCTTTTCGAGTTGACTGACGTGGCTGCCTTCATCTGGTGCAGCATGCAGGACGAGGTGTCGTTGGAGACAATCCGCGATCGACTCATCGATCGCGGTCTGAGCGCCACAGGGGCGCGCCAGACCTTGCGAGACGCTCTTAATCAATGGCTGAGAGCTGGACTGCTTGTGCCCCATATCGACGCTGCCGATTTCGCGTTCACCGCGCTGATCGGCCTGCGGCCTCTCGAAGTCCGCGCATCGGATGCCGGGGTCCTCGACCTCCTGAAGTCGTTGTTCGTCTCAACGGCGGCCCCCGCCAGCAAAGCGGAGGCGACCTTCACGGTTCATCGGTTTGGCGACTCCTCCATCTTGATGCACGACGGCCGCATGATCCTCCATTGCTCCTTAAAAGAGCTTGCTCCTAGCTTCAGGGCCTATGCCGTCAAGCATCTGCTGCTCGCTGCCGGTGCCCGCGATGTGATCTTCCACGCTGCCGCCGTGACGTCAGGCGATCGCGGAATGCTGATCAGCGCGCCGCCGGGAGTGGGCAAGAGTACGATCACCATGCATCTGCTGCATGCTGGTCTCCGATTTGCGACTGACGATATCGTGTTCATCGCGCCCGATGGCTCGATCAGGGGCGCGCCATTTGCGCCGACGCTGAAGTCCGGTGCCTGGCCGCTTATCGGAGACTTCAGGCCCGATCTATTCAGTGTCCCGAGCCATGACCGGTTTGACGGCAAGGCGGTCCGCTATCTGGACGTCGGGTCCAATCTGCACAAAGGCGCAATGCGGGCGAGCTGGTTCATCTTTCTCGAACGTACGACCCGCTGCGCGCCGCCGGTGCTGGAGGAACTGAGCGCTCTGGAAACCCTCAAGCGGATCGTCGGCGCCTCTTACGCGAGCCATGGCAAGCTGACCAGCGACGGCTTCGGCATGCTAAAGAACATGGTGTCCCGTACGCGCTCCTTTGTGCTCCATTACACGGAAGCTGAGGAGGCCGTCGACAAGCTGTTGGAGCTCTGCGATGGCAAGCTATAGCCGCGCACTGCTGCCGCTCTGCGCGTGTTTCCGGGGCGACGATCCCGGGCGCACCGATTGGACGGCACTTCTAGCCCTCGCCAACCACACATTGACGACACCGTCGCTGGCCGTCTTCGTCAGGTCGCAGCTCGCTACGATTCCGGCCGACGTCGCCGCCTATGTCCGGGAACTCCATGAACGCAACGCGATCCGCAACGATCGCCTGAACGCTCAACTCGAAGAGGCCGTTCTCTCGCTGAACCGCGTCGGGATAACTCCCGTCCTCGTGAAGGGGACAGCCACGCTCGCAACTATTCCACTGTCCGATCGCGCACTTCGATTGATGTCCGATCTGGATCTTGTTGTCGGCCCCAACGAGATCGCCGCCGCCATGAAGGCACTGGCGGCGATCGGCTACAGCATCGATTATGAGTCGGACAGGCGACACACGAAGAAATGGTACGCCGACCTCAAACGCTCCCAAGACGTCGGAACTATCGACTTGCATGAGGCGTTTCCTGGCCAGCCTTTTTACGATCAAACACCGGACGAGCTTCGTCTCCACCTGCAGCTGATCCGCCTGGGCGGCGCCAGTGCACTGGTTCCCTCCCCGGAGCTTCAGGCGCTAATGTTGGTGGTGCACGATCAGTTTCAGGACTACGACTACTGGACCGGCTGCATCGACCTGCGGCATCTGCTCGACTTGAAGGCGATTTTTGCAGCGCCCGGTGGCTTCCGTTGGGAACTCCTCGAGACGATGACATCTAGTGCGATCGCGCGAAACGCCCTTGAAACACAGCTCTTGCTGCTCACTACGCTTTTCGACGTCCAATTTCCTGTCCGTCATCGGCGACGGATGCCGAAGCTCCGGGCATGGCGCCAACTGTATCAGGCGAGGTTTCCTGCCGTCCGCTATCTGCTTCTTCCGATGGGGCTGCTCGACCTTCGAAGACATCGCGCACGCCCGGGACCGGCAGGATCGGGCGGGGCGAAGAAGCGCTGGTTTCCCAAGGTCAGCACCTTTCTCTTTCTGCTCTCGCTGTCGCGCCGGTACCGCGCCGGAAAACTGTAAGGCATTAAGCGCTCTCCCATTTGGGTGATACACTTAAGCAACATTTGATAACTATTATTAGTTGAAAAAAGGATGTCGAGAGATTTCAGTTTGTATCCGGCAGCATTTTCTGTAACTTCATCATCGCCGGGTATTTGAGATATGCGTGACTACTAGATCGCCAACGACAATTGCAAATCGGTGACAACCGTGAGTTCATTGGTTCGAAGTGCTGTTGCGACACAACGTTTGGCTGACGTTTCTATCCATATAAGGAACCTCATGAGGGACCTCTATGAACTACGGGAGGCCGTAGCCCAAGCCGAGGGCCGCGCCCGTGTCGCGGAGGGTACGCGACGATGGCAAAAGTTCCCGCCGCGCGCAGAGATCGCTTGCGACGGGCAGCAAACCATATCAAGGCGGCATTGTCCGCATGCGGCGCGACGTGACGCCCCCTCTGCTAACCGACGTAAGCGGACGGGTCGAAGAGGTATTGTATCACCCGCTGTCGGCGATCGACGACGTTCTGGCCCTCGACCGTTGCAGCCTTGATCTGGCGGATTTCCGGAACGGGGGATCGCAGTTGCTCTCGCTCGACCGCGGTAGGATCTGATGAACGATTCTGGCCTATACGGCGACAGACCGCGCCGGGGGCGAGCGCGTTGTCGCCTCTCCATCATAAAGGAGCCGGGAGCCACAATCGCCCGGACGGCCGGCTACAGACTAACGCTCGCCCAATTTCTCCACCGACTTTGTTCGATGGCTCGGCGGTGCGAGGACGCGCAGCCAGCGTCGCAGTCGATCAAGCAACCTTGCCGAACGCGCAATCCGGAACATCCTCGTCCAGCAGTATCAATCATGCGGAGACTGGAATCATTTGCCGATCCAAAATCGAATTATGCTCCCTCCAGTGAATCTCGCTGGTAATTCACATTAACAGCGTGACTGAATTTTCGAGATGGAGCGTGGACGCTCGATACCTCATGATTGATAGTCCGATACATGTCCGGCAACGTGATAGGAGCTCTCAATATGGCGAAAAAATCAGCGATCGACGAATTTTCCGCCGGAATCATCACTAGAGTTAGCGTCTACCTGACAGCATGTCTGGGCATGCTCCTCACGTTCGCGATGCTGGTTCGTACGCTTGATCCGCTAGAGGCAAAAAGGCTGACGCCGACCGATGAACTCCTCGTTCTATTTGTCACGCTGCTTTTCACGTACATTGCAGTATGGTGTGCCGGCTTCCTCGCCGTTACTTCGACAAAGAATAAGATGCTTCAATCGTCCAAAGGGAATTATCGTCGCGACACCTCGCATAGCGAGAGCCGCAGGCTCGGCAAACGCACAACGGAAACAGCAAGATTGACGTCTGAAGAACGCGGATCTACCGCTCCGAAGAGACGAGCCATGCCATCTTTCTGGAGCAAGATCGACCAGATCACCTTTCCTTCAAAGGCGTCGGATTCGCCTCGCGAAAGCGTGCGTGACGACGCAAAGCGTGCGTGACGGCGTCATGAGGGAATACGAACGACCGAGATGATTAAGCCGGAGACCGACCTGATCATGATCTGGACAATTGCGAACATTCGGCAAGTTCGCCGCCCAAGCATTCCGATGTTCCGGGAATCAATTAACGAACCGCACTGCCAGCATGAGCCGATCGCTCCGGATAGAGGTGGAGTCGCCCGGTGAAAGCACGACGTATCCTGAACGAAGCGGGTCCCAGATGCACTTTCTCTCATGATCTCATTTTCGCGCCCGCCCGCGGAACATTCGCTGCTTGCCGCGCAAACGCAGTCGCCAATCGGCGGACGCCGCTGTAGGTTTTGCGGACAATCCGAATCTGGCCAAGGACGTAGTGGAACTCTCTTTGATTGACTTTCCGCGCGATCGACTTGAGGTCCATAGCTGCCCTCCTCGCAGTGAGGTGAGACGGACGTTCAATGTGGCTCGCGAGGTGCCTGTCAGAACTCCGGTCACGCAATCATCCACAAGAGCCCTAGAAAATAAATAGTATTAAATCTATCTGTAAAATAATTAAATACTGCTAGCCGACGTTGTCAAGCCAAGGCCGATGAGCCTGCACGGAAGCCTCCGTCGGCCGCTCCAGCCACCACGACGTTGCCCATCACGGAAGGTTCTTGCCGGGCTCCCGAACAGACCATCCCGCAAAATTGGGCTTCGTTTGCATATCGCGCAATTAAACGAGGCTCCATGTAGGAATTGCCTTCAAAGTTTCGTCCTCCGAGGGTGCGGCGTCGTTCACATCCGGTACTGTCCAAACTCGCAAAACCATCGAACGGTCACAAGATGCCGGGAGCGACGGCCTTCGAACTCGTCTGGGAAGGTAGAAACTCCCGGCCCGGCATTAGGTCTGAAGATATTGGTGCGGGTCTGGGTCCCGAGGTGGGGCCACCACCGATCTCGCTTGATGTGGAAATACCCGACGCGTGGCCCGATATTTGCGTATGCTGATCTCTTAGCGCCGCCGCTTCAGATTCGTGGGCGCGATGATCGATGTTGCGACCGGGTAGCGGCAATGTACGCGAATCCATTCATCCTTCCCGGAAGTTCAGAGAGCGACGAAATATCGACGGCTGACCCTTTCTCATGAGTTGACTTGACGTCCCCACCGACGTCGACATGATGCGGGCAAGCAAGAACAAGATCGGGTGGAAATGCCGAAATTGCCGTTGTCGGACATGCGCGTCGTGGAAATCGGATCCGGCGACGCCCTGAGCTATTGTGGAAAACTGTTCGCCGATTTCGGCGCTGAGGTCATCAAGGTCGAACCAACAGGTGGCGATCCGCTGCGCGGCATCGCCCCGTTTGTCGATGCCGGCGATGGCCGCCGCGAGAGCGGGACCTTCGCCTGGCTCAACACCAGCAAGCGCAGCATCATCGCCGATCTCGACCGGCCTGCCGATGTCGCAAGAATAAGCGCGTTGCTGGCCACCGCCGACCTGCTGCTCGACGGCCGCCCGCCGTCGGCGATCCAGGCTTCGCTACTGCCGCACGACGAATTGCGTCGTCGGCAGCCAGGCCTCGCCATCACCGCGCTGTCATGGTTCGGCGAGCACGGCCCGTATCGCGACTACCAGGCCACGGACTCGGTGTGCCGCTCGCTGGCCGGCAGCGTCAAACTGGTGGGGCCGCTGGAGGGCCCGCCGGTGCTGCCACGCGACGGCCAGATCGCGGTGATGGCCGGCACCACCGCCTTCATTCCAAGCCTCGCCGGCCTGTATGGTCGTGCCCATGGCGCGCGGCGCTTTGCGGTCAGCGCATTGGCAGCAATGCTGCAGATCAGCGAGTTCGACACCGGCCTGGCGCTGGAAGTCGGCTTCACCCGGCCGCGTCTCGCCATCAACCGCTTCGGCCGCGGCTATCCGGTCGGCACCTTCCCGACCAAGCACGGCTGGCTCGGCATCACCGTGGTGACCCCTGCTCAGTGGGGCGCCTTTTGCACGATGATCGGCCTGCCCGAGTTGGAAGCCGAGCCGCATTTCGCCGACAGCCTGCAGCGCACCACCCATTCCGCCGAGCTGCTGGGGATCTTCCAGCCGGTGCTGATGCAGCACACCGCGCAGCATTGGTTCGAGCGCGGCATCGAACTGCGCATTCCGCTGGCAATCGTGCCGGACATGGCCGAACTGCTGCAGCAGCCCTATTACCGCGAGCGCGGCGCCTTCGCGCCGGTCGCGATCGGCAGCGCATCGTTCGACGCGCCGGTGCTGCCGCAATACCTGACCAGATCGCGGCCGCTGCCCAACGGTCGCGCGCCGCTGGCCGGCGAGCACGATGGCGAGGCCCTGCCCGCGCGCAAGCGCGTTGCCAGCCGCGCGGCGACGCCGGACGATCCACAGCCGCTCAAGGGCCTGCGCATCATCGACCTTACCATGGGCTGGGCGGGGCCGTCGGCGACGCGGCAGATGGGCGATCTCGGCGCCGACGTCATCAAGGTCGAATCCTGCCAGTATCCCGACTGGTTTCGCGGCACCGACACCCGCGGACCGTATTATCCGGAGCGCACCTACGAGAAGATCTACTGGTTCCAGCAGATGAACCGCAACAAGCGCGGCATCACCCTGGACCTTACCCGGCCGCAAGGCATGACCCTGCTGAAGCGCCTGCTCGCCGATGCGGACGCGGTGATCGACAACTATGCCGCCGACGTGCTGCCGCGTATGGGGCTCGATGCTGCCGCGATGCTCGCGATCAATCCGCGGCTGGTGGTGGTGACCATGCCGGCGTTCGGCATGAGCGGGCCGTGGAGCGGCGTGCGCGCATACGGCTCGACGCTGGAGCAGGCCTGCGGCCTGCCCTCGGTCACCGGACGCGAGGGCGACCCGCCGACCATGCTGCATGCGGCGCTCGGCGATCCAGTCGGCGGCGTCAGCGCCGCCGCGGCGCTGCTGCTCGGCTTCATGCATCAGCGCAACACCGGCGAGGGCCAGCACATCGATCTCAGCGCCGTGGAAGCACTGCTGCCGCTGGTGGCGCCATCGATCATCAAACAATCCGCCACCGGCACGTCCGGCCCGCGGATCGGCAACCGCCACCCGCGCTTCGTGCCGAACGGCTGCTTCCCTGCGCCGGCGAGGACCAGTGGATCACCCTGGCGGTGCGCAGCGATGCCGAATGGCAGGCATTGTGCGCCGTGATTCATCGCCCGGACCTCGCCGCCGATCTGCATCTGGCGACGGCGGAAGGGCGGCGCGCCGAGGAGGACCGCATCGAGGTCGCGGTCCGACACTGGACCGCCACCGTGCGACCGGATCTCGCCATGGTCACCCTGCAGGCGCACGGCATCCCCGCCGGCGTGGCGCGGCTGCCGATGGACCTGCCCGGCGACCCGCATTTGGTCAAGGTGGGCCACTGGCAGTCAGTGGAGCGGCCGTTCATGGGGCCACACCTGCTGCCGTCGGTTGCCTATCGCGAAGGCGACGCCGAGATGCCCTACCCGGTCGAGCATCTCGCGCCGACGCTCGGCCAGCACAATGCCGAAGTGCTCGGAGAGTTGCTCGGACTGTCGGACGCCGAGATTGCCGAATTGCGCGCCGCGGAAATCATCGGCGACATGGCGATCGCGAAAAAGGCGAAGGCCGCGAGCGGCAAGTAAGACGCCTCGTCGTCATTCCCGGGGCGCGACAGCGCAGCTCGCGCTCCCGGGCATCACACTGCACTTATGTCGTGCTTGCGGCTTTCGCAGCGTTGGGCCACAATTGACGCAAGGTCTCTAACGGACGGGCGCAAAGCCCGGCGTTTCAACAGCGGCCAACAAAAACTTCCAGGGAGAATCCGATGCGCAGGTTCGCACTCATTGCTGCCATAACACTGCCTTTGCTCGCGACGACCGCGATGGCGCAGGAAACCGTCAAGATCGGTTACATCGATCCACTGTCCGGCGGTGGCGCCAGTGTCGGCGAGGTCGGCTACAAGACCTTCCAGTTTCTCGCCGATGAGGTGAACGCCAAGGGCGGCATTCTCGGCAAGAAGGTCGAGATCGTGCCGCTCGACAACAAGACCAATCCGCAGGAAAGCCTGATCCAGGCGCAGAAGGCGATCGATAGCGGCGTGCGCTACATCACCCAGGGCAACGGCTCCGCGGTGGCCGGCGCACTGTCAGACTTCATCACCAAACACAACGATCGCAATCCCGGCAAGGAAGTGCTGTACTTCAACTATGCCGCGGTCGACCCGGTGCTCACCAACGAAAAATGCAGCTTCTGGCATTTCCGCTGGGACGCCAGCTCCGACATCAAGATGGAAGCGCTCACCAACTACATGAAGGGCGTTCCGGCGATCAAGAAGATCTATCTCATCAACCAGGACTATTCGTTCGGCGAGTCCGTGCGCTCCGCGGCCAGGAAGATGCTGGCGGCCAAGCGGCCCGACATCCAGATTGTCGGCGACGAACTGCATCCGCTGCTCAAGATCACCGACTTCGCGCCCTACATCGCCAAGATCAAGGCGTCTGGCGCCGACAGCGTGGTGACCGGCAACTGGGGGCAGGACTTTGCGCTGCTGTTGAAGGCCGCCGCCGACGCCGGACTGAAGGTCAACTGGTACACCTATTATGCCGGCGGCACCGGTGGTCCCACCGCGATCAAGCAGGCCAATCTCGACCACCAGGTATTCCAGGTCGGCGAGGGCATTCCGAACCTCGACCACAAGTCGTCGCAGGAATTCGAGAAGGCGATCCGCGCCAAGTATGACTTCAGCCTGTTCTACCCCCGCGCCGTCAACGAGATGCGGATGTTCGCTGCCGCCGCCGAAAAGGCCAAGTCGCTCGATCCGGTCAAGGTCGCAGCGGCCCTCGAAGGCATGGAGTGGGAGGTGTTCGACGGCGGCAAGGGCGTGATGCGCAAGTCCGACCATCAGTTCTTCCAGCCGATCTACATCTCCTCGCTCGGCGAACGCAGCGCGAAGGAGCCGTTCGACGAGGAAAAGACCGGCTGGGGCTGGAAACTGGTGGCCAAGATCGACACCGCCGCCACCGAACTGCCGACCACCTGCAAGATGGAGCGGCCGTAAGATCGGCAGAAGTGCTGCTGACGCCACGGGCGCCGTAGCTCCTCTCCCCGCCCTGCGAAGCGAAGCTTCGCTAGGCGGCGAGAGGGTCGGGGTGAGAGGGATTCTGTGTTTCACTCGCTGGCTCCCCTCACCCGACATCCGCGCTTCGCGCGAATGCCGACCTCTCCCCGCAAGCGGGGAGAGGTAAAGAAGGAAGCGACTCCTTTCGCTTTGCTGATCAACGCTCATCACCATTAGGTCCACCGTGCTTGAACTGATCGTCATCTCCACCCTCAACGGCGTCCTGTTCGGCATGCTGCTGTTCCTGATGGCCAGCGGGTTGACGGTGATCTTCAGCATGCTCGGCGTGCTCAACTTCGCTCATGCCAGCTTTTACATGCTGGGCGCCTTCTTCGGCTTCCAGATCAGCCGCTGGGTCGGCTTCTGGCCCGCGCTGCTGATCGCCCCCTGCTGGCCGGCGCGATCGGCGCCGCCGTCGAGCGATATGGCCTGCGCCGGGTGCACAAGAACGGCCACGTCGCCGAACTGCTGTTCACCTTCGGCCTTGCCTTCGCCATCGAGGAAATCGTGCAGATCATATGGGGCAAGAGCCCGGTGGATTTCCGCGTGCCGCCGCTGCTCGATTTTCCTGCCTTCACCATCTTCTCCACCAACTATCCCGCCTTCAAGATGTTCATGCTGCTGGTGTCGGTGGTGATCTTCATCGGCCTGCTGGTGGCGCTCAAGCGGACGCGGATCGGCCTGATCGTGCAGGCCGCGCTCACCCATCCGCACATGGTCGGCCATCTCGGCCACAATGTCGGGCGGATCTTCATGCTGGTGTTCGGCGTCGGCACCGCGCTGGCCGCCGTCGCCGGCGTCATTGCCGGGCCGGCGCTGGTGACGCAGTCCAACATGGCCGGGCTGCTCGGGCCGATCCTGTTCGTGGTCGTTGTGGTCGGCGGCCTCGGCTCGCTGCCCGGCGCCTTTGTGGCGTCGCTGCTGATCGGGCTGGTGCAGACCTTTGCGGTGTCGATGAACGGCTCGCTGGCCGGCGCCTTCGGACCGCTCAGCCCCGACTACGCCGCCACCTGGCTGTCCGACATCTGGAACGTCACCATCGCCCAGATCGCCCCGATCATGCCCTACATGCTGCTGGTGCTGATCCTGATCTTCCGCCCGATGGGTCTCCTGGGAACACGCGATACATGAGCGACCTCGCCTCCACCTCCTCCGTCGCGCCGCCGCTGCCGGCCGCCGCCGACAAGCTGAAGTTCTACGGACTTTGGCTCGCCGTCATCGTGGCGCTGCTGGTGCTGCCAAAACTGTTCTCCTCGGGAGGCGCGCTGACCACCTTCAGCCTGGTCGGCATCTCCATCATCTTCGCGCTGTCCTACAACATCCTGCTCGGCCAGACCGGCATGCTGTCGTTCGGCCACGCGGTCTATTACGGGCTCGGCGGCTTCCTCGCGATCCACGCCATCAATATCGTGGCGAAAAACAAGTTCGCCGTCCCGCTGCCGCTGATTCCGCTGGTCGGCGGCCTCGCCGGCCTGCTGTTCGCAGCCCTGCTCGGCTGGGTGTCGACACGGCGCTCCGGCACCGCCTTTGCCATGATCTCGCTCGGCCTCGCCGAACTGGTGGCGTCGTCGGCACTGATCCTGCGCACCTTCTTCGGTGGCGAGGCCGGCGTCTCTGCCAACCGCACCAAGGTGTTTCGGCTGTTCGACTGGAGTTTCGGGCCGCAGATCCAGATCTATTATCTGGTGGCGGCGTGGACGCTGCTCGCCGTCATCGCCATGTATGCCCTGACCCGCACGCCGCTAGGCCGGATGTGCAACGCGGTGCGCGACAATCCCGAGCGCGTGCAATTCGTCGGCTACGACCCGCACGTCATCCGCTATCTCGCTTTCTGTTTCGCCGGCTTCTTCGCAGGCATTGCCGGCGCCCTGGCCGCGATCAATTTCGAGATCGCCAATTCGGCCTACCTCGGCGCGGTACAGTCAGGCACTGTCTTGTTCTCGACCTATATCGGCGGCATCGGCTTCTTCATCGGCCCCATCGTCGGCGCGATCTTCGTCACGGTGCTGTCGCTGGGGCTGAGCGACCTCACCCCGGTATGGCAGTTGTATTTCGGCCTGTTCTTCATCGTCGTGGTGATGTATGCGCCGGGCGGGCTCACCGGGCTCCTGATGATGCACCGACCGCTGATCCGGGCGGGCACGCTCGGCCGCGTGCTGCCGAGCTATGCCGTCGCCCTCGTCCCGACCCTGGCGATGATCACCGGGCTGATGCTGGCGATCGAGACCATCGTGCATTTCACCGTCAATCCAGGCGACGATTCCCACATCAAGTCGTTCGGAATCCCGTTCGATGCTGCGAACCCGTATATCTGGGGAATCGCCGCACTTCTGATCTTCGGCGGATTTTATCTGGCGCAGAAGAGCTGGGGTCGGGTCGCGCGGGCCTGGGACGATGCGCTCGGCGCCGCGCGCGAAAAAGGAATCGCCGCATGAGCACCGCCATCGAGCTGCGCGGGGTCGAGAAGGCCTTCGGCATCACCAAGGTGATCCGCAATGTCGACCTCGCCGTGGCGCAAGGTGAGCGCCATGCTCTGATCGGCCCCAACGGCGCCGGCAAGTCGACTTTGTTCAACCTGATCTCCGGCTACATGAAGCCGACGGTGGGCCAGATCCTGCTGCGCGACGAAGTGATCTCCGGCCTGCCCCCGTTTCAGATCAACCGCCGCGGCCTGTCGCGCAGTTTTCAGGTCACCAACGTGTTCGCCAACATGACTGTGTGGGAGAACATCCGCTGCGCTGTGCTGTGGGCCACCGGGCAGCGTTACGCGTTCTGGAAGAACATCGACAACCTGCCGGAGGTGCGCGAGCGCACCGCGCAGATCCTGGGCGACATCAGCCTGACCGCCCGGCGCGACGTGCCGGCAGGGCTGCTGACCTATGCCGAACAGCGCGCGCTGGAGATCGGCATCACCATCGCCGGCGGCGCCGATGTCATCCTGCTCGACGAGCCCACCGCCGGCATGAGCCACGCTGAGACCGAACGCGCGGTCGCGCTGATCCGCCGCCTTACCGAGGGCCGCACGCTGTTGATCGTCGAGCACGACATGAGCGTGGTGTTCGGCCTCGCCGACCGCATCTCAGTACTGGTCTACGGCCAGATCATCGCGTCGGGCACGCCGGAGGAGATCCGCGGTAATCCCAAGGTGCGCGAAGCCTATCTCGGCGAGGAGGCTGCGTAATGCTCGAAGTCACGGACCTCCACGCCTATTACGGCAAGAGCCACATCCTGCAGGGCGTCGACATGCATATCGATGCCGGGGAGGTGGTCAGCCTGCTCGGCCGCAACGGCGTCGGCCGCTCCACCACGGTGAAGGCGATCATGGGCGAAGTGCCGCCGCAGGGCCAGGTGCGCTTCAAGGGCAAGGATATTGCGGGGCTGCCAAGCTACAAGATCGCGCATCTCGGCCTCGGCTACGTGCCCGAGCATCGCGACATCTTCCCGGGCCTGACGGTCCGCCAGAACCTGATGCTGGGAATCAAGGATCCCAAGCATCCCGGCAAGTGGAAGCTCGACGACATGCTCGAGATGTTTCCCAACCTCGCCGCGCGCGTCGATACCGCCGCCGGCGTGATGTCCGGCGGCGAGAAGCAGATGCTGACGATCTGCCGCACCCTGATGGGAGACCCCGACCTGGTGATGATCGACGAACCCACCGAGGGGCTGGCGCCGATCATCGTGCAGCAGGTCGGCGACCTCATCGCCGAAATCGCGCGACGCGGCGTCGCCATCCTGCTGGTGGAGCAGAAGCTGTCCATCGCCATGCGCATCTCGCATCGGCTCTACGTCATGGGCCACGGCCGCATCGTGTTCGAAGGCACGCCGGCCGAACTCAAGGCCAACGACGCCGTGCGCAAGGAATGGCTGGAGGTGTGAAGGTAGGGCGGAAATCACCCGCTCCGTTGTCATCCCCGCCCAGCGCACCGAAGGTGCGCGCCGAGCGGGGATCCAGTACACGCAAGCCTGCGTTTCTATCGCTGAAGTCGATGTTTACTGGGTCGCCCGCTTTCGCGGGCGATGACAGCGGAAAAGGCGGCGCCGCTGGAGCGTCCCGGAATGACGGCGCACCTGTCGTTAGTCGAATAGGGTACGGTGCCGGACCCGTGTAGGTTTGACGTAACAGATCAAAATAACAGAGCGCCTAAGCGCCGTTGCAGGGGAGGAACAGCGTGGAACACGCTTTGGAGGTGCGCGGGGTGTCCCTGCGCTTCGGGGAGTCCGGGCGCTGACCGACGTCAGCTTCGCCGTGCGTGACGGCGAGCTGTTCTCGATCATCGGCCCCAACGGCGCCGGCAAGACCTCGATCGTCAACTGCATCTCCGGCCGCTATCGCCCGACCGAGGGGCAGCTGTTCTATCGCGGCCGCGACATCACCGCGCTCAACCCCAATGCACGGCCCGGCCTCGGCATCGGCCGCACCTTCCAGAACCTCGCGCTGTTCCACCACATGAGCGTGCTCGACAACATCATGGTCGGGCGCCATCACCTCCTGAAGAACAACTTCCTGACAGGCTCGCTGTACTGGCTCACCGGCGCGCGCAAGGAAGAACTGGAACACCGCCGCAAGGTCGAGGAGATCATCGACTTCCTCGATCTGCAGAGCGTGCGCAAGGCCACCGCCGGCACCCTGCCCTATGGCCTGCGCAAGCGGGTCGAGCTGGCTCGCGCCATGGCGCTGGAGCCCAGCCTGATCCTGCTCGACGAACCGATGGCCGGCATGAACTTCGAGGAAAAGGAGGACATGGCCCGCTACATCGTCGACCTCAACGAGGAGTTCGGCATGACGGTGATGATGATCGAGCACGACATGGGCGTGGTGATGGACATTTCCCATCGCGTCATGGTGCTGGATTTCGGCCGCAAGATCGCCGAGGGCGATCCCGCCGCCGTGCTCGCCGACCCCCATGTCAAGCGCGCTTATCTCGGCGAGGAAGACGACGTGCTGGTCGATCCCGACGACACCCCGATCTCGGAGAGCGCGGCATGATGGATTATGCAGGCCGGGTGGCCCAGGCCGACACCTTTCCAAAGCTGCTGCGGTTGAACGCCCGCGAATATGGCGGCGAGATCGCGTTGCGCGAAAAGGATTTTGGATTGTGGCGCGTGTTCACCTGGAACGCCTATCAGGACCGGGTGAAGGCCTTCGCGCTTGGTCTGGTCGAACTGGGCCTCGGCCGCGGCGACGTCATCGGCATCATCGGCGACAACCGGCCGGACTGGGTGGCGGCGGAGATCGCCGCCCATGCGGTGGGCGGCATGAGCCTTGGCCTGTACCGCGACGTGCTCGACGAGGAAGCCGCCTATCTCCTGAACTACGGTGAAGCGAAACTGGTGTTCGCCGAGGACGAGGAACAGGTCGACAAGCTGCTAGCGCTGGCCGACCGGGTGCCTGAACTTCGCCACATCGTCTATTCCGACCCGCGCGGCATGCGCAAATACGACGACCCGCGCCTTCTCAGCGCCGACAAGCTGGCCGCCATGGGTCGCGAACGCGCCGCGCGCGAGCCGGATCTGTACAACCAACTCGTTGACGCGACCCAAGGCGAGGACGTCGCGATCCTGTGTACGACCTCAGGCACCACGTCGCATCCCAAGCTGGCGATGCTGGCCGCCGGCCGCGTGCTTGGCCACTGCGCGACCTATCTCAGCTTCGATCCCAAGGATTCGTCCGACGAATACGTCTCGGTGCTGCCGCTGCCGTGGATCATGGAACAGGTCTATGCCATGGGCAAAGGCCTGCTGTGCCGGATGAAGGTCAACTTCGTCGAGCAGGCGGACACCATGATGAACGATTTCCGCGAGATCGCGCCGACCTTCGTGCTGTTCGCGCCGCGGGTGTGGGAAGGCATCGCGGCTGACGTGCGCGCGCGCGTCATGGACGCCTCGCCGTTGAAGCAGAATTTTTACGAATACGGCATGAAGGCCGGATTGGCCGCGCTGGCCGAAGGCAAGCATTCGGCGATCGCCGACGCGGTGCTGTTCCGCGCGCTGCGCGACCGGCTCGGCTTCACCCGGCTGCGCTCGGCGGCGACTGGCGGCGCGGCGCTGGGCCCGGACACATTCAAGTTCTTTCGCGCTATGGGCGTGCCGCTGCGCACGCTGTACGGCCAGACCGAGACGCTGGGCGCCTTCACCTTGCACCAGCCGGATGCCGTCAATCCCGACACCACCGGCGTGGCCATGGGCGACAACATCCAGATCGAGATCCGCGACCCCGACGTGCACGGGGTCGGCGAGATCGTGGTCAAGCACCCCAACATGTTCCTCGGCTATTTCAAGGCGCCGGAAGCCTCCTCCGCCGACCTGCGCGACGGCTGGATGCATTCCGGTGACGCCGGCTATTTCAACGACACCAAGCAGCTTGTGGTGATCGACCGCATCAAGGATCTCGCGCAGACCGCGCGCGGCGAGCGCTTCTCGCCGCAATATATCGAGAACAAGCTGAAGTTCTCCCCTACATCGCCGAGACCGTGGTGCTCGGCGACCAGCGCGATGTGCTGGCGGCGATGATCTGCATCCGCTTCTCGATCGTCTCCAAATGGGCGGAGAAGAACCGGCTGGCCTTCACCACCTATACCGACCTTGCCTCACGGCCGGAGGTCTATGCGCTGGTTCGCAAGGAGGTCGAGGCGGTCAACGCCACGCTGCCGCCGGCGCAGCAGATTTCGAAATTCCTGCTGCTCTACAAGGAACTCGATGCCGACGACGGCGAGCTGACCCGGACGCGAAAGGTCCGCCGCAGCGTCATCAACGAGAAATACGCCGATATCATCGACGGCATCTATGGCGGCGCCCGCGAGATCCCCGTCGATACCGTGATCCGCTTCCAGGACGGCACCACCCAGCGCATCCGCACCACGCTGGAGGTCGTCGACCTCAATCGCCCGATCGCGGCGATGGAGGCGGCGGAATGAGGGTGCAGCAACATATCCCGGCGCCAGTAATGGTGCCCTCTCCCCCAAGCAAAGCGAAGCTTTGCAGGCTGGGAGGGGCTGCACCGGCCGATACCTGAAACTCATTCGGGAGAGGGGGACCGCACGCTCCGGCCTCACCTGTGGCGCCCCTCTCCCGCCTTCGCTTCGCTCAGGCCCCCTCTCCCACCAAGCTCCGCTTCGCTGCGCTCGGGGAGAGGGGATCCGCCTCACATCATTCGCGTGCAGGCCATCATGAACACCCACCTCCTGCTCCAGCTTCTCGTCAACGGCCTCGTGGTCGGCACGCTGTATGGCGTGGTGGCGATGTCATTCGTGCTGATTTACAAGGCCACGCAGGTGGTCAACTTCGCGCAGGGCGAGTTGCTGCTGATCGGCGCCTGGGTGTGCTGGACGCTGCTGACGAAATATCAAGTGCCGTTTTGGCTGGGCATGCCGATGACGCTGATCTTCATGTTCGCCTTCGGCATCGCCATCCAGATCGTGATCCTGCGGCCGATGATCGGCGAGCCGATCATCTCGGTGATCATGGTGACCATCGCGCTGTCCACCGTGTTCCAGGCGTCCTTGAAATGGATCTACGGGGTCAGCCCGCAGCCGTTCCCACGGGTGTTCACCAGCGACTCCGTCAGCTTCGCCGGGCTGCAGATCCAGACCGTCTATGTCATGAGCCTCGTGGTCTCCGTGCTGATGATGATCGGCATGGCGTGGTTCTTCCGGGTGTCGAAATGGGGCCTGGCGATGCGCGCCACCGCGTTCAACCAGCAGGTCGCGCAGTCGCTGGGCATTTCCGTCAAGACCGTGTTCGCCATGGCCTGGGCGATCTCGGCCATGGTGTCCGCGGTCGCCGGTGTCGTCGTCGCCGTCGTCAACGGCGTGTCGTCGGGGCTGTCGATCTACGGCATCAAGGTGTTTCCTGCGGCGATCCTCGGCGGCCTGGATTCAATCGGCGGCGCGGTGCTCGGCGGCATCATCATCGGCGTGCTGGAAAACCTCGCGCAGTTCGTCGACAGCGAATACCTGCACTGGGGCAACCTTTATGAAATTGCGCCGTTCTACGTGCTCATCATCATCCTGATGATCAAGCCCTATGGCCTGTTCGGCACCAAAGACATCGAGCGGGTCTGATCCAGATGGCAACTCCTTCCCTGATTCCGGCCGGCGACTTCCGCACCTCCTACGCGGCGGACACCACCATCTTTCCGACCGCCACCAGCCGCAATTTCTGCATCGCAGGGATCGTGCTGGTGTGCCTCGCGCCACAGCTGTTCAGCGAATACTGGCTCAGCGTGCTGATCCAGATCGGCATCTTCGGCATTGCCGCCCTCGGGCTGAACATCCTCGTTGGCTTCACCGGCCAGATTTCCATCGGCCACGCCGCCTTCTTCCTGCTCGGCGCCTTCACCTCGGCCTACATCTCCAACCACGCGCCGATCCCGGTGTTCTTCGCCATACCGCTGGCCGGCGTCGTCACCGCGCTGGTCGGGCTGATCTTCGGCCTGCCGGCGGCTCGGCTGAAGGGGCTCTATCTCGTCATCGCGACGCTGGCCGCGCAATACATCCTGCTCGACTTCTTCTCGCGCGCCGAATGGTTCACCGGCGGCTCGGTGCCGGCGATGGCCGAGCCGTTCTCGATCTTCGGCTATGTGCTGCGCGGCGACCGACAATATTTCTACGTGGTGCTGGCCTATGTGGTGGCGAGCTATCTGCTGGTCACCAACCTGATGCGCTCGCGCGACGGCCGCGCGCTGGTGGCCATCCGCGACCATTATCTCTCGGCCGAGATCATGGGCATCAACCTGACCAAATACCGCACGCTGTCCTTCGGGTTGGCCGCCTTTTTCGCCGGCATCTCCGGCGCTCTTTATGCGCACTATCAGCTGGTGGTCTCCAACGAGGGTTTTGGCATCGAGCGCTCGATCCTGTTCCTGGCCATGGTCATCATCGGCGGCACCGGCTCCATCTCCGGCACCCTGATGGGCACCGCCTTCGTGGTGCTGCTGCCGGAATCCATGGAGTGGATTTCGGCCAGCCTGAAGGGCAGCGCGATCGACCGCGCTTTGCAACTCAACAACAACCTGACCTTCCTGCGCGAGATCGCCATCGGCCTGATCATCATCGCCTTCCTGATCTTCGAGCCAGACGGCCTCGCGCATCGCTGGCGACAGATCAAGACCTACTGGAAACTGTACCCGTTTTCGCATTGAGGTTGGAACGGGACTGGCTAGACTGAGACCTCAAAACAAAAAATCACCGGGAGAATGCTCATGACGATGAAATCGCTGCTCAGTACCGCATCCGTCGCCCTCTTGCTCGCGGGGGCAAGCGCCACCGCGCAGGCGCAGATCGCGCTCGGCCATCTCGCCGATTATTCCGGCGGCACCTCCGATGTCGGCACGCCCTACGGCCAGGGGGTCGCCGACACCTTTGCCTGGATCAACAAGAATGGCGGCATCGGCGGCAAGCCGGTCAATGTCGACACCGTCGACTACGGCTACCAGGTGCCGCGCGCCATCGCGCTGTACAAGAAATGGTCCGGTGCCGACAAGGTTTCCGCGATCATGGGCTGGGGCACCGCCGACACCGAGGCGCTGACCGGCTTCCTGGCCGCCGACAAGATCCCGGACATCTCCGGCTCCTATGCCGCCGCCCTGACCGACCCCACCGGCGCCGGCGGCAAGGCCAAGCCCGCCCCCTACAACTTCTTCTACGGCCCCTCCTACTCCGACGCGCTGCGCGCCGAACTGACCTGGGCGGCCGAGGACTGGAAGGCCAAGGGCAAGACCGGCAAGCCGAAATTCGTCCACATGGGCGCCAACCATCCCTACCCCAACGCGCCGAAGGCCGCGGGCGAGGCGATGGCCACCGAACTCGGCTTCGAGGTGCTGCCGCCATTGGTGTTCGCGCTGGCGCCCGGCGACTACAGCGCCCAGTGCCTGAGCCTGAAGTCCGCCGGCGCCAATTACGCCTATCTCGGCAACACCGCCGCCTCCAACATCTCGGTGATGAAGGCCTGCAAGTCCGCCGGTGTCGACGTTCAGTTCATGAGCAACGTCTGGGGCATGGACGAGAACGCCGCGAAGACTGCGGGCGATGCCGCCGACGGCGTGATCTTCCCGCTGCGCACCGCAGTGAGCTGGGGCGGCGACGCGCCGGGCATGAAGACGGTGATGGAGATCTCCAAGATGTCCGACCCCACCGGCGCGGTCTATCGTCCCGTGCATTACATCGCCGCGGTCTGCACCACACTGTACATGAAGGAAGCGCTGGACTGGGCCGTCAAGAACGGCGGCGCGACCGGCGAGAACGTCGCCAAGGGTTTCTACCAGAAGAAAGACTGGGTGCCGGCCGGTATGGAAGGCGTGTGCAATCCTTCGACCTGGACCGACAAGGACCATCGCCCGACCATGAAGGTCGACCTCTACCGCTCGAAAGTGACCGGCGCTACCGATGGCGACCTCAACGACGTCATGAAGAAGGGCACCATCAAGCTGGAGAAGGTGAAGACCGTCGAACTGCCGCGCAAGCCGGAATGGTTCGGCTGGTAGTTCATTCCCGCGCACGCCTGTCGTCCCCGCGAAGGCGGGGACCCAGTAAACGGCGGACGTTCGGTTCTATCATTGCCGCTGCCGACGACTGGATCACCCGCTCTCGCGGGTGATGACAAGCGAGGGCAAGGCGGGTGTCACCCTCTTCACGAAGATCGGGATCCAGATATGATCGACGCGTCGGAAATCGTGCGACCTGCAGCGGCAACCGCCCCCGCGGCCGCCCCCTCCTCGCCGTGCGCAACATCGAGGTCGTCTATGACGACGTCATCCTGGTGCTCCGCGGGTTGAGCATGGAAGTGCCGAAGGGCGCCATCGTCGCGCTGCTCGGCGCCAATGGCGCCGGCAAGTCGACCACGCTGAAGGCGATCTCCGGCCTTCTGAAGACCGAAGACGGCGAGGTCACCCGCGGCGAAATCGTGTTCGACAATGAGCGCATCGACGGCATCGATCCCGACAAGATCGTTCGCCGCGGCATCTTCCAGGTCATGGAGGGCCGCCGCATCGTCTCCGACATGACCTCGCTGGAGAACCTGCGGCTCGGCGCCTTCACCCGGCGCGACAACGAGGTCGGTGCCGACATCGACATGGTCTACGATTACTTTCCGCGGCTGAAGGAGCGGACCGGCCTCGCCGGCTATCTCTCGGGCGGCGAGCAGCAGATGCTGGCGATCGGTCGCGCGCTGATGGCGCGGCCGAAAATGATCCTTATGGACGAGCCGTCCATGGGCCTGTCGCCGCTGCTGGTGAAGGAAGTGTTCGCCATCATCAAGCAGATCAATCGTGATCTCGGCGTCACCATCCTGCTGGTGGAGCAGAATGCCCGCGCCGCGCTGTCGGTGGCCAGCCACGGCTACATCATGGAACAGGGCAAGGTGGTGCTCGATGGAACCGCCGAGGAATTGCGCGACAACGAGGACGTCAAGGAATTCTACCTCGGCGGCGCCGGCGACCAGCGCAAGAGCTTCAAGAACCTGAAGAGCTTCAAGCGACGCAAGCGCTGGCTTTGACCGCGCTTTTTGGAGGCGAGTTCCGTTGATCTGTCTCATGGCAGGATTGGTGCTAGGTGCTATGATCTTTTGGATCATGACACCCCGCATCGTCGGTCGTCATGAAGCCAGCCGAGGAACCTGATGCGCCACTTCGACTCCCTCGAAAATTGCGACCCCTCGCACCGCCATGCCAACTTGTTTTCGCGGCTGCCGGATATGCTGCGCCACGCCATGGCCGCGCCGGCCTATGCCGAGCGCCTGAAGGGTATCAATCCCTCCACCGTCGTCAACGCTGCCGCGCTGGCGCGGCTGCCGGTGCTGCGCAAGTCCGACCTCCCGGGCCTGCAGAAGGCGCGACCGCCGTTCGGCGGGCTGGTGATCAGCCCGCCCGGATCGTTCGGGCGGCTGTTCACCTCGCCCGGTCCGATCTTCGAGCCCGAGTCGAAACATCTCGACCCCTGGCACGGCGCCCGCGCTCTGTTCGCGGCGGGCTTCCGCGCGGGCGACGTGGTGCTGAACACGTTCAGCTATCACATGACGCCCGGCGGCTTCATCTTCGATGGCGCGGCGCGAGCGCTGGGCTGTGCCGTGATTCCAGCGGGGCCGGGCAATACCGAGCAGCAGCTGGAGCTGATCGAGGCCTATCGCCCGGTGGCCTATAGCGGCACCCCGGATTTCCTGAAAATCCTGCTCGATGCTGGCAGGACCGGCAAACGCGACGTCTCGTCGATCAAGCGCGCGCTGGTGTCCGGGGCGGCGTTTCCGAAATCGCTGCAGGACGACATCAAGGCCCGCGGGATCGACGCCTATCAGGCCTTCGCCACCGCGGACCTCGGCTTCATCGCCTATGAAAGCGCGGCCCGCGACGGGCTGATCGTCAACGAGGACCTGATCCTGGAGATCGTCCGACCCGGCACCGGCGATCCGGTTCCCGAAGGCGATGTCGGCGAAATGGTTGTCACCTCGCTCGACCCGCACCATCCGTGGATCCGGCTGGCGTTGGGCGACCTCACCGCCGCCCTGCCCGGCCACTCGACCTGTGGCCGGACCAACATGCGGATCAAGGGCTGGATGGGCCGCGCCGACCAGGCCACCAAGGTCAAGGGCATGTTCGTGCGGCCGGAGCAGATCGCCGAGATCGGCCGGCTCCATCCCGAACTCGGCCGTCTCAGGCTGGTGGTGACGCGCCAGGGCGAGACCGATGTGATGACGCTGCAGGCGGAGGCCACCACGGCCGGCACGAACCTCCAGGAGGGGTTGCAATGACCCTGCGGAGCGTGAGCAAGCTTGGCGGCACCGTCGCACTGGTGGCCCCCGGAAGCCTTCCCAATGACGGCAAGGTGATCTCCGACGAGCGCGGGGCATAGCCGCCGAGGACGGGCCGCGGGTAAAAATCCCGGACTTGCTCTGCCGATCCTGATAAGCACCGGCCCTGAACAAGGACGGGCCGCCACCCATGAAGTTGCTTTTGCCACAATTTGTCGAAAACCGGCTGTCGCATCCGATGGTCGCCAAGATGGTCAGCTTCGGCATCATCGGCCTCGGCAATACTGTCATCGATCTGGCAATCTTCAGCCTTGCCTACAAGGTGCTCGGCCTGCCCCTGGTCCCCGCCAACGTCCTGGCCTGGATGGTCGCCGTGTCCGGATCGTATGTGATGAATACGATGATCACGTTCCGCGCCGAGTCCGGCCGGGTGTTGCGGCGCAAGGACTATGTCAGCTTCGTCGCCTCCGGCATCCTCGGGGTGATTGCGACCACCACGACGCTGGTGGTGCTGTCGAACTTCATGCCGGTGCTTTACGCCAAGTTGGCCTCGATCCTGGCCGGCTTCGTGGTCAATTTCACGATGTCGCATTTCGTGGTGTTCCGGACGAAGCTGCCGGCTGAACCGCGGCTTTAGTCATCAGGATCGCCTTGACCCGCCGCGACACCAGCAAGACGACGGTCGCGACGATCAGCGCGGCGAGGCCGATGAGCCACCCGCTGAACGGCAGCTCGCCATTCTCCAGCAGGATCGCCCGGCCGGAGGCGCCGATATAGGCGTACAGTGCGATCTGCGGAAGCGTGAACACCAGGGTGATCAGCGAATAAGGCAACAGGCCAATGCCAGTGAGGCCGAACAGGTAGTTCTGTACGCAGTTCGGCGCGGGCCCCCAGAAGCGCATCAGCGCGGCGATGCGCCAGCCCTCTTCGTCGATCGCCCGTGCCAGCACGCGCCATAGCGGCTTCCTCGCGGTCTGCCGCTCGACCCAGCCGCGCAACAGTCCGCGCGCCAACAGGAAGGCGAGGATGCAACCCAGCGTGGTGCTGGGCACTATCACAAACAGCGCATGCAGACCGAATGCCGCTCCAGCGCCGATTACCAGAAATGTGCGCGGAACCGGCAGGAACGCCGCCACGACGAACAAGGCCGCCAACACGGCGGCTGCACCCGCATCGAGCTGGCCAAAGCTCTCCAGCCAGCGGACGACGGCCTCGGAATTCATGACGCCCTGCGTGCGGAAGTCTTCATCTAGCCGAGCGCCCGGTCGGCTGCAGCGACGGCGCACAGCATATGGTAGAACGACGACGACGGAATGGCCGCCACTAGCGAGCGGTCCTCGGCATCGCGAAGCCGCAGCGCTGAGGCCAGCAATTCGCCGCAATGGCGCGCCGTGGGGCAAACGCTGATGCGCTCAAAGCCTTTCAGCAGCCCCACCCATTCGGCCTTATGGCCGGGCTCGACGGAGAACGGCTCGATGCGCGACCAGTCCTGTTCAAAGTATTCGCCGAGCACCTGCTTCCTGCCGCCATAGAGGCTGGCGATGAACCATCCGAACAGGTCGCCGGCACGGGCCTGGAAGGCCTGGTCGTGGGTCGCGTCGAAGGTGGCGACCAGCGCCTTGAACACGTGCATCTGCGGGTTCTGCCGGCGCGGCAGCGACGCCGGCACGCCCTCCGCATAACCGCCATCGGGCGAGCGCAATGCGCTGTCGAAGAACGTCATCAGCGAGATCGATTTCGGCGCGCACCTGGGCATCGCCATCGATCTGGAATAGCGCTGCCGGCGCCAACAGCACGAAGGCGTGGTCGTAAGTGTCGCGCAGCGGATTGAGCACGCTGCCGCCGGTGGCGGCGTCCCAGCGTTCGGTGGACCACAGCGGGAGGGAATGGTCGATGAGCTGGGATTTCAACGACTTGACGATGTCAGCACCATTCGAGTAATTCGCGGTCGTTGTGCTCCCGTTTTCAAGCATAGGCATCTCGTCCATCGATACGAAAATCGAGCTCACCTGTAGCACATGCCAGCACTGTACGCCCATACCGGCTCGATTGCTGATTGGGGCGTTGCGGCAGATTAGGGCGTTGCGCCTATGGCACAGTCGGGAATGCCAGGAAATTGTAAGCGCCAGATTATTACACAGTCGTCAGCAGCCGCATTGTACGCCCTGGCAACAATCACCTCAAAACCTCCAGATTGGCGATGCCGTTGGACATCAAGAAATATCTATCTTAGACACGATGGCTGGCTGATACCATCTTACCCAGCGGTAGGCCCCCGACGGCGCTACAATTGCAATGTCGGAAAGTAAGCCTGATGAAATTTTCCAACCGCTGTCAGGTGATGTCAGCCTCATGAAATATATGCCTGTCCTGAATCGCGTGTTGCCACGCAAAACGCTGGAGAAGCTTACTGTTTCTGCGCTACTCTTGATTGCATGCGCGGGAATAACCAACCTTCTGTCCGCTCGATTCTTTTACGGCGCTGGCGATTCAGCCAGCATGATCGATCTCGTCAAGCAGGCAGCGTCAGGGCACGGCCTATCCCGCTCGAGCTTCAATTCTGCAAACGATCTGTGGACGTTATTCAGCGCAACGGCAGAGACGTACTGCAACTCCGAATTCGTTCCGCGCTTTCGCGATGCCAGCGTTCTGACATGGCACCCTTATTGGCTCGCGTATCCAATTGCTGCGCTTACATTCATCCCTGGGGTCCGGGCAGCGACCGCGGTGATGATGCTGATAGCTCTGAGCCACATCGGTGTACTCGGCCTGGCGTGGTGGTTCTTGCGGCGCCAAGGCGTGCCCTTGCTGCTGGCTGCCATCTTTTGTGTCACAATCTTTGTCTTCAAGCCGTGGTCCGAAAGCGTTCTCGGACAGTTGTACTTTGATCGGATGTTCTTGCTTCCCGGCACCGCGCTCGTGCTACTCACCCATCTTAGATTGACAGAGAAATCCGGCTCTATTCTCGCAATCGCGGCGTTGGCATTGCTCTGTGCCCTGATCTCGGAACGCCCCGCGATGATGGCGGGTGTTTTTCTGATCGGCTACCCCATCCTTCTGAAAGGCTGGAAAGTGGCGAAGTCCCGTGACTCCCTGTTGCTCATCGGCATGGGGATGCTAAATCTCGTATATGTATTCGTCTACGTCAGATTTTTTCAGGAAAGCCCATACCTGGGTAATTGGACCAGCGCGGCGGGAATGATATCCGAATTGCAGTCAGCACTGCTTCCTGGCGGATCGCGTTTTCCGCCGACCATGAAACTGTTGGCAGTACTCGCGCCGTTCCTGCTGTTGTCGGTATTCAGCTGGCGGATGGGCTTGATTGCGATTGGCTCAATCCTCCCGAACCTGATGGTGAGCGTTGGCGGCGCGGAGAAGAACGTCTTCCTCACGCATTATCACATGCCGTACCTGCCATTCGTTCTGGCTGGAGCCGCGCTCGGTCTGGCGGGACTGTGGTCCAGGATTGCGCGCGGGTCCCACGACCACAGACGATTCAATTATGCAGATGCTCGCTCGACATTCGTGGTGGCCAGTTTGCTGGTAGCGATGGCGGCCTACAGCAACTGGTTCAATCCTTACGATCTCAGCCGTACTTTCGTTTTTGACCGCCCGATTGACCCCGCGCTGGCAAACTCCGTCGTTCCTGGACTGCCCAATCCAAATCTGGAAGGGGCGAAAGCCATGCGTATTTTTTCCAGCGATTTTGTCTCAATCATACCGAAAGGTGTCGCCGTATCTGCGCCTGAATGGATGTGGCCATCGCTGGTCGACCGAGGCGGCATCGCGATTGATTTCTTGCCATATGGTATTAGCGAAGATCGCTATCTGATAACAACCTATGCCCGAATGGGTGACGGGAGCCACCAACTACAGCTTACGTCGTTTCAGCCCGAGGCGGAATCCGCGAAAATGCGGAGCTGTCTTCAGGACCGCATCGATCGCCAGTACACGCCGGTCCGGCAAGCGGATTATGGCGGGTTACGTTTCGTGATTTATTCGAAGAAATAGCGGACAGCCATGGCTTTCCGCAGGCGCTAGTTGCCATGCTCTCCGGTCGGTCGCTCGGCGAACGTCCAGGCGGAATTGATCAGATAACTCATGACCGGATAGCATATCGTGATGCAGGCGGTCACGAGCATATGATCGTAGCTCCAGACGTAGCGTGCCGCTGCCATCGCCGCGCTGCTGAGAACGAATAACCCGCCCGAGACAATAAGAAAACGCGGCAAAGACCGTCCATGTCCGCTCGCGACACCAAACGTGAAGCGATGGTGTCCAAGATAGGAAAACAGCAGCGAGACCGCGACGCCCGCGCTGTTCGCAGCGACGGGATCGATCGAGAACGGCGGGCGACCCAATATCGTTGTCGTCATGAAATACAGCAAGGTGGCTATGATTCCCACCATGCCGAAGCGGCCGATCACCGGCAAGCGCCGCCGATGCCACGCCGTCGCTTCGCTCGCCTTGGCCGCGGATGCCTGACCATGGTTCGATTTGGTCGTGCCAGCCGAACAGCCTGACCCTCCGCCACCGGCGCCTGACACTTGCGCCTCGAGCGCTCGTTCGTTGCCCCCGGCACTGTCCCGCTCGTCAACCATGGTATCGACCGCTGGCACGGACTACGACGCAGAAAACCGCAGGTGCAGATTTCACGCCCGCGCTGTGATGAAGTGAGACTGGGCCAGCCATCGGGTCAACCTTGTCGCCTCAAGCGCAGGCTCTACCGCGAGGATCCCGGATACGACTGTTTTTGGGAGGCCAGGGAGCAGAAAGTCCTTGGTGTGGACAAAAGCGTCGCGCCAGCCGGCGGCCGGCAGTGCAGCATGAAGCTCGCCCGGCGTAAACGCCATCTCGTCCGGCTCCAGTCGGGCCCAGCGGCGCCCAACGCGCGTACCAAAGATGAAGGCACAGTAGGGATTGTGAAAGTTGGGTTCGATGAAAGCCAGCCCGCCTCCAGGGCGCGTCAAGGATTTCAACGACTCCAGAACCTGCGGGAGGCGAACGACCAGATGATGCAATATGCCATTTCCGCAGACCATGTCGAACTGGCCAAACGCAAGGGGCGTATCGCCCAGCAGGTCGAACAGTTCGAACTGCAGATTGGGAGCGGCGTGCCGCGCGCGCGCTTCGGCAATGAAGGCCGGGCTGATGTCAACCGCAACGATCTCGGCGCTTGAGTGGGCAGCCAGATAAGATGCCGTTTCACCAGTACCGCTTCCCAGTTCCAGCACCCGTTTGGCACCGAGGTTTTCGATTTGCGCAACGAACCAATCGTTTCGTCTGCGCATGCGCAGCGGCGTGGATCCGACTGGCCGGAACACTTGGTTGAAGCCATGCTCGTCCCGCAACGCGATCTTGGACATCATCAAACGGCTTTCTTCGCGTCGAGACCGTAGCCGAGCGGATCAGCCGGCGATCCCAGTCGCAGCCATAACGACAAGTGCGCAACAACCAGACTCACGACGATGGCGGGGCTCAGAAGTATCACCAAGGGGAGCCGCCACATCAAGGCCATTGAAGGCTTCATGAGGCGCATGCAGACGACGATCAGCTTGTTAGCAATCACAGCCAAATCATCACCCCGCTCTTCCACCTCAACGCCCGGAAAGTCGCTAAACATGTCTGACAGACGATACGGCGTAAAACGGTGGTAATCGTGCGGCGCGTGGTGGACCCGCGCCGAAAAAGGTACGGTCGCCACCAACGTCCCCGCCGGCCGCAGAACGCGGAGCATTTCCGCAATCAGAGCTTCTGGATATTTGACGTGTTCCAGGACTTCGGTGCACAGAATATGATCGAAGCTGGCGTCCGGGAAGGGAATATGAATCCCGTCGAATGGAACGATGTCGGAGCTTTCAGTCATCCCGAATTGGTCAGCAAGCGGGACGTCGATACCAGTATAGCTGCAACTCCGCGGTAGCAGGCTGCGAAACGGCATTTCGCCGCAGCCAACGTCAAGCACCTTGCCCTGCATCGCAGCGAGCCGCGGCTGAAGAAACCGGAAACAGGTCAACAACTGCAGGTCCAGAACCATCCTCAGTCGGAACGTGGCAGCACCCAACAAGCCCGACCGACGCCTGATCGGAATAGGCTTAAATTCCTCTGAAAAGCGAGCGTAATCCATTTTTCCCTTATCGCTGAAACGACAAAGCCTGTCTACCAATGGCTATCAGCTCGGCGGCAGGCCCGCTCGCACTGCGACATTTGGGGTCAAGCGCCGAGCAATAAGTGTTAGAACTACATCCTATAACGAACTAGAAAAGCCAAATTCCAGCCAATAAACCGCTATAAACCGCGTGACTCGCCCCGAGACATCGTTAATGTCATCCTGTGTTTGTCCATCCGGGCAAGCTGGGGAATGGTGGGTCGATGATTTTGGCGGAGAATGATCTCAACAGAGCGAGGTCCCGTCTCGTCGAAATGCATTACCGCGCGCGAGCCGGCCATCTGGGTGGAAATCTCTCCTGCCTGGATGGAATGATGGTCGTGTACCATGAATTTCTGGGCGCGCAGGACAGGTTCGTTCTTTCTAAAGGCCACTCTGCAGGTGCGCTTTACGTAACCTTGTGGACACTGAATCGGCTCACAGATTCGGATCTTGACAGTTTTCACCAGGACAACACGCTTCTGGGCGGACATCCGCCTCCGAGGGGCATTCCGGACGTTCTGTTCGCGACGGGCAGCCTCGGTCATGGATTGTCGCTGGCGGCAGGCCTAGCAAAAGCGGCAAAACTGCAGGGCATCAATCGCCGCGTTTTTGCGCTAACATCCGATGGGGAGTGGCAAGAAGGCGCCACACTCGAGGCTTTGATCTTTGCGGTCCATCATAGGCTCGACAATCTGACGATCTTGGTCGATCACAATGGATTACAGGGGTTTGGCTCCACCAACTCAGTGGCTTCGATGAATCCGCTCGACGAACGACTTGCGGGCTTCGGCATCGAAACCCGCATTTGTGATGGCCACGATCTGCCTTCTATTCGCAGCGCGCTGTCCCAGAAGCAAAGCGGTCCGCTGCTTGTGTTGCTTAATACCGTCAAGGGCCGGGGCATTCCTCAAGCCGAAGGGCTGATGGAAAGCCATTATTTGCCGCTTTCGGCCGATCAGCATGCCGGTGCCTTGGCAAATTTCGCGACCGCGTCATGAGAGACGAGTTGTGCCGCCATTTGGTTGCCCGGGCCGCGAATTCCCGCATGATCTTCCTAACCGGGGATTTGGGATTCATGGCCCTCGAGCCGCTGCAGTCCGCGATGGGCGAGCGTTTCATAAATTGCGGAGTTGCCGAACAGAACATGATCACCGTGGCCGCGGCCCTCAGCCACGAAGGTCTGGAGCCCTGGACCTATACGATCGCTCCGTTCTGTTATGCGCGTGCGTTTGAGCAGATTCGCAACGATGTATGCATACATGGATTGCCGGTCAAACTGCTCGGCAACGGCGGCGGCTATGGTTATGGCGTCATGGGACCCACGCATCACGCGCTCGAAGACTACGGCATTCTACTCACGTTGCCGAAGATGAAAGTATTCGTGCCGGCGTTTACGGAAGACGTCAAAGAGACGGTGTCATCCGCTGGTGACTTTACCGGACCGGCCTATATTCGGCTGGGCCGCGGCGAGAAGCCCATGGGGGCCACCGTTCCCGACTACGCGCCCTGGCGGCTTCTGCTGAATGGCGACGCAGGGGTGATGATTGTGGTCGGGCCTCTCGCGGGCCCGGCGTGGGGAGCATTGCAAGATATGAGCGTTTCCGAGCGGCCGGCGTTATGGGTCGTTACCGAGTTGCCGATCCATGCGAATCCGCCGCCGCCAGCCCTAGTTGAAATGCTCAAGCGTACACGACGGCTGGTGATCGTCGAGGAACATGTCGCTCAGGGCGGCGTCGGCCAGCAAATGTGCCAATGGGTGATGGAAGGCGGCATCGCCGTCGATCACTTCCGACACCTGTACGCAAAGGGTTACCCCAGCGGCACATATGGTTCGCAAGCCTTCCTGCGGGCACAAAGCGGCCTGGATCCGCAAAACATCGCGTTTGAAGCGAAAGCGCTGACGAACTAATGACAGAAATTTCTGATTACGTTCGCGCATTGCGCGGACCGATCGTAGTGCTGGGTGCCGGTGGATTCGTCGGCGCAAACCTTCTGCGTCTTTTGTTGAAGTACAGATCCGATGTATTCGGGGTCGTCCGAAAGCTTCCCGCGTGGCGCTTGGAGGCGATCGACCGTCGGCACATCCTCGAGATCGACATCAATGACCTCGCGGCAACGCGCAACATGGTCACCAGCATCCTGCCAGCCACCCTGTTCGACTGCGTCGCCTATGGCGCATATTCCTTCGAGACGGATCACGCATTGATCTACCGGACCAACTTCTCTTCGTTGGTTCAATTGGTAGAGCTTCTTGCCGAAACGGAATTCACGGCACTGGTTCATGCCGGAAGCTCGTCGGAATACGGACTGAACAGCGCTGGTCCCGGTGAAGACACCATGTTGCAGCCGAACAGCCATTATTCGGTTTCGAAGGCGGCGGCGAGCGACTATCTTTCATTCGCAGGTAAGGTGCGGCGGCTACCGGTCGTCAATCTTCGTCTGTATTCGGTTTATGGACCTTTCGAGGATACTTCGCGGCTGATCCCCAATCTGATCGCTAAGGGCATGAAGGGCGAATACCCCCTTTCGTCAACCCGGACATTTCGCGCGACTTTGTCTACGTCGATGACGTCTGCGAGGCATTCGTTTATGCGGCAGCGAAGATCACGCCGGATCTGTACGGCGAGTCGTTCAATATCGGGACGGGCAATCGAACGACGATACGCGACCTGGCCGGCGTTTCTGCCGACGCCTTCCATATTTCGTCGCAGCCCGATTTTGCAACCATGGCTGGACGTTCGTGGGACCTGTCGAACTGGTACGCAGCCCCAGAAAAGGCGGCGGACAAGCTCGGCTGGAAAGCGAGGATCGGACTTTTCGAAGGGCTCGGGCTGACAGCGGAATGGTACAGTTCGCTCGGAGCAACCGAATTTCCGACCATGACGAAACTGGGCGGCGGCGCGCCGCGTCGCAGCATTTCGGCGATCATTGCTTGCTATATGGACGAGCAGGCCATTCCGATCATGCACCAGCGACTGACCGCCGTCTTCAAGAAGCTCGATGTGGATTACGAGATTATCTTCGTCAACGACGGCAGCCCCGACGATTGCGGCGGCCAAATCCAGGAGATATCGGTCGCTGATCCACACGTATTGGGCATCGTCCACTCTCGCAATTTCGGCTCCCAGATGGCGTTCCGCAGCGGCATGGAAATGTCCGTCATGCAGGCATGCGTTCTGCTCGACGGCGACCTTCAAGATCCGCCAGAACTGATCGAGCAATTCTACGAGCAGTGGGTGAACGGCGCCGACGTCGTCTACGGCAGACGCGTTCAACGCGATATGCCCTTCGCATGGGGGATGCTCTATAAAGCATTCTATCGGATTTTCGCCAAGCTAAGCTACGTCACCATTCCGCACGATGCCGGAGATTTCTCATTGATGGACCAGAGAGTGGTCGGCTGGCTATTGCATTGCCCGGAACGCGATCTGTTTCTACGCGGTCTGCGCGCCTACGTCGGGTTCCGTCAGACCGGCGTCGATTATGTGCGCCCGAAACGAATGTTCGGTGATAGCACAAACAATCTCATCAAGAATCTGGAATGGGCGAAGCGGGGAATTTTCTCGTTCAGTAATGCGCCATTGAAGCTACTCTCGGCCGGCGGCGCGATCCTTCTCTGTCTCTCTGTTATTGCGAGCTTTGTTGTTGTCGCAATGCGGCTGCTGTTCCCTGAAAGCGCGCCGCGGGGCATCACGACGTTACTGCTGTTCACATTGTTTTTCGGCGCGCTAAACCTTTTTTCCGTTGGCCTTGTCGGCGAGTATATCGCAAAGATCCTCGAAGAGGTGAAAGGAAGGCCTCGGCTCATTCGCGCCGGCATCATCCGGAACGGCGAAAAAAGCCAATTGCTGCCGGATGGGTCAGTCATTCCGTGAGAGCTGAGACAATCGGTCCCTGCCACGCAGCGCCGGGGCCGTCGCAGAGGCGAGTACCAACTAGGCGTTCGATCCCTAGGTTAAGGGTACTGGATTGAGCCTGAAGAGACCGGGCTCGCTTGCCCATGCCGCAAAGATGGCTTTGCAGAGAGTGAGCCAGCGAAATTCCTGCTGCCCAACATTGGTCCCCTGCCCCGAAATGCAAAACCACGATCAAACTCCAGGAATCGCTGGCCGCATTCTTCCATCATGAGCCCGCAACCGGTTTGGTGTTGTTCGTCGTGCATCGAGCGGGACAGCAACGCGCAGACAGGCAGTCAGGGTTTGCCAACCTGTCAAACTTCATTCCTGCTTCGTCGGTCAAATAAGGAATTGAGAATGCACCCGTTTTCTGCGAAAACTAGCGAAAATTGCGGGGGTACCCATCGGGCAACAAATTTGACGCATATGCGTGAGAACTTAGACCGGCGGTGATCTATAAGCGTGCAGGGGTATATAAAGTATACACTCGCTCGGATATAGGGCATTTGATCGGCAGGCTATGACCGGGCCGCTCGCGGTAGATTTAGTGTAGACGGAAGGAATGATGATGTTGAATCGCAGCCAGCACATGGGTGGGCGATCGCAGGAGAAGAATGCACTGGAAGAACTCGAACGCATCCGCCTGCAACTGATCGACCGCTGCGAATATCAGAACGAGAAGAACTGGGTTGCCAGCGTGTCCTGCCTAAACAGGATCTCGCTTTCGAAGGTGTTATTCTACGATGAGATCGTTCGCCGAATCACGAACATTCCTGGTGTGGTCATGGAATTGGGTGTTCAGTGGGGCGCACTGACGAGCCTGCTGTACAACCTTACGTCGGTTCGCGAACCCTATAATTTTCGGCGCCAAATTGTTGGCTTCGACACTTTTTCCGGATTTCCGGAACGATCGCTGTCCCAGGCAGAATTGGACCAGGGCTGGAAGGCGCATGATCTCGCCGGCGCCGCTGACGCCAAGCAGCTCGCCGAACGCTGCCTAGAAGCGCACCAGGTATTCTCCGGTATGAGCCACATGTCCCGGCACGAGTTCGTGGAAGGCGATGTGATGGAAACTCTGCCAGTGTGGTTTGATGCAAACCCCAGCGCAACCGTCGCGCTGTGCGTCTTCGACATGGATTTGGGCATTCCCACCCGCGAAGCACTCAAGCATGTGCTGGCGCGTTCGCAAAAAGGCACAGTGCTGGTATTCGACGAGTATGCCCATCCGAGATTTCCCGAAGAGGGAATGATGGTGCGCCAAGTCATTGATACAATGAAGTTGCAGCCCATGAAGAGCGAGTTATTGCCCTATACGAGCTATATCGTCCTATGACGATATCGCTTCAGTAGCGGAGAAGACGGTTCATGCGGGTTCTTCTGACAGGGGCGACGGGTTTCGTCGGTACCGCGATTGCCGGCCACTTGGCTGCGCGCCGCTATGCCGTGGTCGGGCTACATGCGCGATCAGGCTCCGGGCAAGCGCTGCATTGCTGCGAAGACATTGTCGCGGACATCGGCGACGCGGACAGCGTAGCCAAAGTGGCAGAGCAAACGCAGCCTTGCGACTATATCGTTCATGCGGCTGCCTCCCTGAACATGAACCTGTTTGCGAGCGAGATCTCGCACGTCAACGGCCAGGGCATGCAGAATATTCTTGGGCTGGCGTATCGATGGCAGTCCCGGAGGTTCGTCTATCTTTCGAGCGTCCCCGTGATTGGAATACCGACCATGTTGCCGATCACCGAGGAGCATCCCACCGTGCCGCGGACCGCCTACCATGCCTCCAAGCTGTTCGGCGAGCAGCTCCTCAGGCTGGCCCAAACGCAAGGCGTCAATGGCTTGACCCTGCGGCTTACGGCGCCGGTAGGGCCAGGCCTGCCTCGCAACCGCTTGCTCGCAGTGCTGGCGGCACGCGCGGCGAAGCACTTGCCCCTAGAACTGAGCGGCACCGGCTCGCGCCGGCAGAACTATGTCGATGTCCGCGACGTTGCAGAAGCCGTGGAACGGTCGCTGACGCGCGATGTAGCGGGCGTCTTCAACGCGGCCGGCGATGCCGCCATTTCCAATCTGGAACTGGCGCGCGAATGCATTCGCCAATGCAATTCCGGATCCAGCATCGTGTTCAATGGTGCGACGGATCCCGAAGAATGTTTCTCCTGGGAAGTATCGATCGACAAAGCGCGCTCTCAGCTCGGCTACCAGCCAAGATTCGGGATCGGCGACGCCGTGGCCAGCGCCTTGGCGGAAGCCAAGTAACAAAGAGAGATCGACGATCATGCCCATCCGGGTCCTTGTCAGTGGTGCCGGCGGTGATGTGGCACAAGGCGTATTAAAGGCGTTGCGTGGGTCGGGGCTCGATCTGCAGCTTCACGCCACCTGCATCAGCGAGCACAGCGCCTGGCTGCATGCCGGCATACAAGGCTTCATCGCGCCACCCTCCTCGGATCCTGATTATGTGGACTACCTGATCCGCCTGATGCGCCATCTGGAGATACAGGTCTATTTCCCCACCGTTGACAGCGAAATCTTCAAGATTGCTCGCGCAAGGTCGTTCATCGAGCAGGAAACCGCCGCTTTAGTGTTTGTGGACGATGTCGACAAGGTCGCCATTTGCGACGACAAGCTGCGCACCGCAGAATTTTTGCGCCAAGGTGGTTTCGCATATCCCAGAACGGCGTCTGCCGAGGATGCCCCAGCGGGGCAACTGGCTGCAGAATTCGGTTTCCCCTCATCCTGAAGCCGCGCAGCGGCAAAGGCAGCCAGGAGGTGCACTGCGTCAACGGGATGGCAGCCTTGAACGATCTCGTCGGCCGACCAGGGTACATGGCGCAAGAGTGGCTCGATCCTGCTCAAGGCGAGTTCACGACGGGGGTCTATCTTGGCGACGATGGTGACGTGAAAGGCACGTGCACATTCAGAAGACAACTTAGGCACGGCTCCACCTTCATCGCGGAACGCATCATCGACCTGCAGCTGGAGCAGCCTCTCGAGGACATGGCGCGTGCGCTCGGCATGAAGTACCTCAACATCCAATCCATGCGTCGCGGCGACAAGCTCATTCCGTTCGAGTTCAACGGCCGCCTGTCCGGCAGTACTGCCATGATCACGCGGGTGTTCAACGCGCCCGAGATGTTCATTCGCGAACGCCTGCTCGGTGAAAAGGTCGATCGCATCTTCAACTCGGACCTGTTCGTAGCCATGCGGTATTACGAAGAGATCTATGCCACGCCGGAACAGATCGCGGCTCTGAAGTCACGAAGTGCCGACCTATGAGCAGCCCCAGCGCCTTCTCACATGCCTTGTTCGACTTTGCCGAGACTCTCGCGGAATTGCAGCCCGGGCAGCGGGACATCGTTGCCGAACATGTCGAGAAGGAATGCGGCATCCGCTTGCCCGTGGAAATCATCGCACGCTCATACAAGGCGCTCGACCTCATACTGCACTACAGTTCCGTGCGGACTCGGACCTCGGGCGAACGGGCCGCATTCTATCTGGATTATAACCTCCGCCTGCTCTCCCTTCTGGGCGTGTCTCATCTGGTTGGTCCGGAGGGATTGTACACGGCCTTTGTCGAAAGCAAGAAGCACTGGCAACTGAAGGCGGGTGTCCGGGGGACCCTTCAGGCTCTGCGTGACAAGGGCTTGAGCATCGGCTTGATCTCCAACTTCGATTCATCGCTCGAGCAGATCATCGACAGTCTCGGACTGTCGGGCCTTGTCGATCATCTACATGTCTCTCAGAGCGAAGGCGTCGAGAAGCCGGATCCGGGGTTCTATCTCGAATTTTTCAGAAAATACGACATCGACATTTGGCAGAGTTTTTATGTGGGGGACAGTTATGTTCTCGACTTTCTGCCTGCCACGCAGATCGGTTTGAAGACTTGGTTGCTCGACGAAGCCGGGCTCTATCTGCACTGCCCCTATGCAGTTAGGAGCGTCGGCGAAGTGCTGAATCTCGTGTCGGATCGACAGTCAAGAGGCGATGCCGAAAGAACACCAATCGGCACCACGGCATCGCCACTGAAAACCGGCAAGCTTTGAATAGTTTTCACCGCCTGCTAAGATACGGCGCAGGCGTGTGATGAGTGGGTCAAAGCGTCGATTGAATTGGTAAAGGCTTCGTGATGCTGGCAGATTTTTTACGCGAGCCGCTGCTCGACAAAATCGACGTCGATCTCGACCGATCGCATGACGGCACATGAGGCAATATTAAATAAAAAGCCAATGATCCGGGAGGTATTTTCCGAGATCCACCGCTTGATGTGGACGCTGAGCCGACAGCTCCTCGAGGGCAGCGGGCAGGACATAGAAATCGGCGCGGGCGTCTATCCCATCAAACGCAGTTATCCGTCTGTAGTGGCGACGGACGTTGTTCCCTCGCCCGGCATCGACCGCGTGATGGACGCGCAGGCGATGGACGTGCTTGACGGATCGGTGCGTACAATTTTCGGACAACACTGCTTTCACCATCTGCCGCAGCCAGAAAAATTCTTCCTAGAGCTGCAGCGTGTTTTGGTGCCGGGCGGCGGCGCGGTGCTGGTCGAACCGTATTGGAGTCCCGTTGCTTCGCTTCTCTACAAGCGCCTTTTTGCAACCGAAGGCTTCGACAAGACAGACCAAAACTGGAATAGCTCCGCCTCCGGGGCAATGTCGGACGCCAACCAAGCGCTGAGTTACATCGTCTTCGAGCGCGATCGATTGCGATACAACCGCCTGTTTCCTTCCTTGCCTGTCGTCTACCAAGCCCCTCTTGGAAATTACCTGCGGTATTTGCTGTCAGGCGGACTTAATTTTCGCCAGTTGATCCCCGATGCGATGAATCCGGTTGTCAAAGGAATCGAAGCGGGATTATCACCCGTCAACCGATGGATCGCGCTCCATCATGTCATCGTCATCAGGAAATCGAAAGATTGAGACGGCCCGCCATCTACGTTCTGTTCCAATGCGTCGCTTATTGCATCGACATTGGATCTTTTCATTTTCTGACACACAGCATCTGCCCGGATGTACTGATAGCAAATTCTTCGGGAAAGGCGCTCGCCGGCACTTTCGCCTTCATTGCTCACCGGTACGTCACTTTTTCGCGCAGCAGCGCGAACCGATCCTGCTTCAGATCGCGAAGTATAGCGCGGCCATCGTCGCCAACAGCATTCTCGCCTCACTGCTGCTGATGGCCATCCATCTCGTGCTTGCAAACGTGCTAGTCGCCAAGCTTGTGTCCGATGTGATTTCGGTCGGCCTGTCGTTCTTCATCGCAAGAAGCTACGTCTTCAGAGCGCATAGCACCTGAAGAAAGTTCTAATGCGACGGTGGCCTGTTTTTCAGTATTCTAACAGCTTTCGACACATCGTCGAGATCGGCAAACGCGCCCATTGCCACAAGATTGACCTCGATAAACTCGATCAAACACCAGCGCGCATCAGCGGGCAGATTTGCGGCGATCACGCTGAGCTTTGTGCCGGTACTCCAACGAACGCGGGCCGTCGCAGAAAATGGCGCTTGGAGCCCGGCCCGGACCATGCCGTCAAGAAAACTGTCCCCGATGAAAACGGCTGACGGCAGAAATCCCGGCGCGCCTGGCGTCGTCGTGGTCAAGGACTCGAATATTCCGAAATTCGAGCTCTGCTTGATACCTGGCCCCCATTTATAGGTCGGCTTCAACATCAGCGCTTTTTCCGACGGCGGCAGGAAAAGCGGCATGAACGATGCGATTCCGCCGCTCAACGGTACTAACTCGATTTCAAGGGGTGGGACCACGCCGATTGCGGCAACCCTTCGCTGTTGCTTATGGTATCGACGGCGGCCTTTGCCACCAGAAACGCAGCCGGATCATTCCAGTGAAAGTCGGTCTTGTGAAACACTGGTCTCGACGCCTTTGCCGCCTGCAATATCGAAAAACTGTCGATGTACTTCACCTGCGGCAGCGTCTGCAGTTTCTCGACGAGATCATCAATGCGCGGACGTCCCGGCCGGCGCACAGCTGCGGCCGGTAGCTTGTCCGAATAGAAGCGATCACTCGTCATATTGACGATAAGGACGGTATGAATTCCACTCTTCTCTAGCGCATCACTGAACTCCCGCATGCCGCGGACGATCCGTTCCTCGGCCGGGCCGGCTAACATCGTCTCCACGGCCAGCGGCTCGATATTCACCGTCGAGCGATAGAACAGCCAGCCATCGCTACCGACGAGCACACGATCAGAGGTCCTGAACAAGCTGTAGTCGATTTGGGTTTTCAGTCTGATCAGCAAAGGCCTCAGACCGAAATGATCGCTGAACCATTCGTTCGCAACGCGCGCCACGCGATCGAGCGGCGTTGCAATGCCTGGTGCCGGGGCCAGATTGCGGTTTTCGCTGACGGGCGCCACCGGAACGACGCCTGTCATCATCTGTAGCATCGGCAGAAACACTAGCACTGCAAATATCAAGATGAAGGTGCGGTTTCGCATGATCGTTTCAAAACCGAAAATAGATAAATGGATTGAACCCGTTCGTCGCGACCAGAGCTGCAGAATAGACGAACAGCGCGAGCGTTCCAACCTGACGAAGCCAGCGGTGCCAGTCGGCGCCAAGCAAGGCATTTCCCGGCAAGTGGATGCTCCCGCCCACCGGCCAAACGGCGACCATCCAGCCGATTGAAAAGAACAGAATCTTGTCCGGGGCCAGCACGACTGCAAGATCGAAAGCAGCATCCCGTGAACCCACGCCCGCCATAGCCTGAAGAATTATCACCGCGTGGTCGATCGTTCCGGCTCGAAAAAGACCCACCCGACAATCACGAGCAGCAATGTCACCGCCCAGGCAAGCAACGGCGGTAGGCGCGCCAGTAGAAAGCCGCCTCCCGCACGTTCAGCAACCAGCAGAGCGCCGTGGTAAAGTCCCCACAGCAGGAAAGTATATGCGGCGCCATGCCAAAGCCCGCAAAGAACGAAAACAACGAGCAGGTTGAAATAGGTTCGCCGGTGTCCCCGTCGATTGCCACCCAAGGGAATGTAGACATAATCGCGAAACCAGCGTGACAACGTCATGTGCCAGCGGCGCCAAAACTCCGTGATGCTAAGCGAGCGATACGGCTGATCGAAATTTTCGGGAAACCGGAATCCAAGTGCCCGCCCAAGGCCGATGGCCATGTCCGAGTATCCGGAGAAATCGAAGAATATTTGCAACGTGTAGGCCAGCGCACCAACCCACGCCGCGGCCGTCGTCAACTGGCCCGCGGCGAGATTGAAGACGCTGTCGGCCACAACGCCCATGTTGTCGGCGATGATGATTTTCTTCGCAAGCCCGATACAGAAACGAAAAATCCCCTGCTCGACATCGTTCATCGCGACGGGGCGATTGACGATCGTGGGCTCCACCTCCCGGTAACGGACAATCGGTCCGGCCACCAGTTGCGGAAACAGAGTATGGTACATGCCGAAATCGACGATGGTTCTCGCCGAACAACATTCCCGGCGGTAGATGTCGACGATGTAGGACAGGCCCTGGAATGTGAAAAACGAAATGCCGGCCGGAAGCAAAATATCCGCCATTGAAAAGGTCCCGCCTCCCGCGGTTAGCCCGCGAATATCGTTTGCGGTAGAGACGAGAAAATTCCAATACTTGTAATATAGCAACGGAATAAAGTTCAGCACGATGCCGATCAAAAGAACCAGCGAGCGCAGGGACTGCAGCGATCTCAGCTCGATCGCCAGACCGACAATGTAGTTCACCACAATCGATGCGATCAGCACCCAGGTCGCAACACCGCCGTCAATGCTGTAAAAGAGGAGGCTTGCCAGCATCAGCAAGCCGTTTCGCAACCTCAACGGCACCGCAAAGTAGCAGGCAAAGAACACCGGCATAAAAGCGAACATAAAACCGGGCGAACTGAACGACATTGAGCTCGACTTATACCATCCGGGGAAGCAAGAGAGGAGCAATGTCCTTTCCTAAGTAATTTTCACATAGCATGGCGCTGAAGCCGAAGCAATTCATCCACCTCCGGGAACTCCCGTCATTGCCATGCGAAACGGTAGCCCGCATTCTTCAAACGATCGCCGCGAAACACCCACGCCATGGCGAAACCGCGGTAACCCACAACGAAATCCGGTGGAATCGCCGGCAAGGTCGCTAGCAGTCCGCCGGCAATCAATTGGCGGTTGATGACATAATAGGCGTTAGGTCCCGCTGGCCAATCATCTCCCGTGAAAGGTCCGCCGCCGATCTGATGAACCTTGGTCCCGGGCCGTGGATACCATCTCGCATTGTAGACAGACCAAATGCCGATACCGGCGCAATCGACGCCGGCGAGCTGGCCCTGCTTCTTGCATTGTTCATCTATCAGCTTGCCCACAAGGATGGTCTCTTCCCCCATCCGGTCCAAGAAAAATTCAGATGGCCGGGGAGCGGCGTATCGGCCTCCGGATAGTCGACGGTGATCGGCCGAAAAGCGGCGTACAGAGGCCGGAACGGGGCGACCTCAGCGATCATCAAGACGATGACGGAAGGCAGCGCCAGCCAAGCCCGTCGTCGCGCCTGTAGCAGCGGCATCCATACGTCAATAATACGCACGACCATGACGATGGCTGCCCACAAGATCGGGATGTTAAGATAACGGTTGAAGGTCGGTGTGTTCATCAGCGCCAGCATGCCCGGCGTGACGACCGCAATCACAAACATCAAATCGAAGAACGGCGCAGCGCGTGGTCGCCAAGCGAGCCGCATCGCGGTCACGCCGGCGGCCGCGAGCAAGCCCGTGGGAAAAGCGGCGAGGAAAACACCATAGGCGAAACCGATCGCGGCCAAACGATGCGCGGCGGGACCATGCGTACCGAAATGCAGTTGCACGCCATTAATCACACCAATGGTCATCACAGAAGGATCGAGCGGCACCATCGGGGAAAAGAACGGGGTGACGAAGTGCAGGCCGGCGATTCCAGCAACAACCAGGAACGCCAACCCTGCCGGGAAAACCGAAGCGGAATAGCGCATGAGCCAAGCCAGAATCGTAGCACAACGAAATCGGGCGGCAACCGCGGACGCTGCTGCCAACGGCAACAACAGGAAGGTCAATGCGGCCGCCCCCACGCGTACCAGGACCGCACAGCAGGATCCGCCAAGGCATTACCTATCCCGAAAACGAACCTGAGTGGCGCATAGACCCAGACGGTCAGCAACTCCATGAAGAGCGGCAAGGTCTTCAACAGGACATTGAGTGCTGGATCGCCGATCAGGCTTATTGCCGCGATAAAATAGGAGGCTAGGCTGACGCCGAGTGCTAGCGCCATAGCCTGGAAGGTCGATAAAAAGGCAGTTCTAACCGGATGCGACCGGCATGCCGCCCCCTCGAGCAAGCCCACAACCAAGCACAGCACCAATAGAATAAGAGAGGCGTTCAGCTTTTCCTGAGCTGCCAGCGCGGCGATGGCCAGCCCTATCCAGAACAGCTTGGCGTTTGATTCAGCGTATCCTCGCGCAACGTACAAAATCGCCGAAGTGCTGCCAAAGAGTGAGATCAAGTCATAGTTTAACGTCTTAAGAGCAAGGTTGTCGACCGGCAGCAACAGCAATACGCTGACGAGGGCGATCGCAAGCCAGAACTTCTCCTGAAATGACCACGATAGGAGCGCCAGAATATTCCCAATGATGCAAAAAGAAGACCCATCCCCAGCAACCAGTGGACGCACTTCAGGGAGGCATCGATCGTGGCCGGCGATACGGATATAGCCTGAAGTCCACGCGTGATCGGAATCCAGATCAGATTTGCCGTGTGAGAAGCGCCTTGGGCCCAGTTCGAGGCAATGTTGCGATCCAGCGGATTGCGCAGAACCTCACCAAATGCGGTTTCATCGAGCGTCATAAACTGCGTCACCTCGCTGACCGACAGCAGCAACGCCAAAACCACGAGCGCGCCCGAAATCAGGATTTCGGGTCTTTTCCAGCTGATTATCTGCAAATTTGAGGCGTCATGGAATCTGAAGAAAAACCGGTTCGCCACGCCGGCGGCAACCGCTACGACAACAGTCAACATCGCTATTTCAGCAGAATTGATCTCGGTCACAAATTTCATAAGACAGAGCCAGTTGGAGTTAGTTCAGAAATTTTCAATTATCGAATTTGACGAAACCCCGCCGAGAACAGCATTTCTAGTAGATCGCGGAGCAGCCCACCCGGCATCCTTCGCGGGCGATCCACCAGCGCACTTCTGTTATTATGCCGATTGTTGTGATATTGATTTTACCCTATCATCGAAAGAGCTAGTTTCGCTTTCAATAGAAGCCCAGCGATGAATTTGGAAAAGACGCATGAGTTTTAAGACCCGCTGGCAAAGGGCCTGTTCTGAAACAATCGGCTCCGACTTATTCTGGCGAATCGCCGTGGATCATCGAGCTCAACTGGACGAACTGATGCCCCTGGCCAAGACCTTCACGAGGGGCGTCGTTCTCGATGCGGGGGCGGGCCGCATGGCGTGGCGCTCGGTGCTGCGGCCACTGGCGACGCATTATATCTCCACCGATTACAACGTCGAGCATCAAGACCTCACTTTTTGCGCCGACCTGCAGGGCGCCATTCCGCTGGCCGACCAATCTGTCGATACGATCTTTTGCTGCTCGGTCATGGAGCATACGCCCGAGCCGTGGCGCGTATTGCCAGAATTCTATCGGATACTGCGGCCTGGCGGCCATGTCGTCCTGTCGGTGCCATTCATGTATTATTTGCATGGCTGGCCGCACGATTATTTTCGCTTCACGCGCTTTGGACTCACGCGCCTTGCCGAGCAAGCCGGCTTTACGGTAGTCCGCCAAATGAATGGCGGAGGAATTGTTCTGATGGCCTGCCAGGCAATTTCCATGGCTATAACCGCCTATCTGTGGACGCCATCGGCGCCTTGGCTATCAACCCTTTCGACCAGCGCGCTGTATCGGGTTGGACGTTTTTTCAATCGGTTCGATGTCAACGGACTTTTCTCTCAAAACATCCACGTCGTGCTCAAGCGGGCCTGATACCGGCCTGCGCGAAACTCGTCGACACGACGACGGCACTAGTTGATGCGCTTGACCAGGCGCTTCACCGCCTCGGCAACAACATCTACATTGTCATTGAGCCCCATCCAGAGAGGAAGCCTGACCAGACGACTGCTAAGATCGTCAGTATGCGTCATCGGGCCGTTGGTCCTCGCAAAGCGCAACCCGGCCGGCGCGCTGTGAAGCGGCACATAGTGAAACACAGCGTATATCGATTCGTAACGCAGATTTGCAATCAGAGCGTCCCTCTCAGCCTGCGTTGGTAGCAGTAGATAGTAGATATGACCGTTGGATATTACTTCATCGGGCACATGAGGACGGCGCACAAACCCCTCCGCTTCCAGATCGGCAAAGTGCGCATGATACCGGTTCCAGAGTGCGACACGCTGGTCCGTGAGATCGCGCGCAATTTCCAGTTGCGACCACAGAAAGCCGCTGATGAGTTCGCTTGGCAGGTAGCTTGAGCCGAGATCAACCCAAGTATATTTCTGGATCTCACCACGCGCAAAAGCCATCCTGTTGGTGCCTTTTTCGCGGATGATTTCAGCTCTTTCGATGACCGCAGCATCGTTGATCAACAGAGCGCCGCCCTCGCCCGAACTGATATTCTTGGTCTCGTGAAAGCTCAGCGCTCCGAATTGACCGATCGAGCCCAGCGGTCGGCCGCGATAGCTGGACAGGATCGCCTGGGCCGCGTCCTCGATCACGGCGAGACCATGCCGCGCCGCGATCTCCATTATCGGATCCATTGCGCAGGCGACGCCGGCATAGTGCACCACCATGATCGCGCGCGTGCGGGGCGTAATCGCCGCCTCGATCAGCCGTTCGTCGATGTTCAGCGTATCTTCGCGAATATCCACGAAAACCGGCACCGCGCCTCGCAGCACGATGGCGTTTGCCGACGAACTAAAGGTGAAGGACGGCATGATAACTTCATCGCCGGACTGCAGGCCAGTCAGGATGGCCGCCATGTCGAGCGCCGATGTGCCCGAAGTCGTCATCAAGGCCTTGCGTACCTGGAGATGACTTTCGAGCCACTCGTGGCACTGCTGCGTAAACCGACCATCTCCCGACAAGCGCTGCTCGTCACACACCTCGGTCAGATATTTGACGGCACGCGCGCCAGCAAGAGGTTGGTTGAACGGTATCCTGTAAGCCATATTGCCAATACCAACGCCCGGTCGTCTGCTCAGAAAGACTACGGAAATCGCCGCCCTTGACGGCGTATCATAATTTCCGATTCACGCGGACCATGTCGTAAACACGCTTTCATGGCTAGTGAAGAAAATGACGGCGCGCCGAAAGTTTGCCTACGTGGAGCCCTGATTGACAGGTAAGGCCTAGCTCATCCATAGATGATTGGTTACGGGACGACCACGGCCGGCATGGTTTCCGGCCCAGATGTCAACCGATCGTCCGAGAAGATCGAACCATCACGATGCGCCCATCATCTCCCCGGACGAACCGACGGCTGCCAGCAAGCGTCAATCGAGCTACCTAGAGTTGTCGTTCTTGGCGGCCGTCGTCGTTTTTGCATTCATCTACTATCGTGACGCCTACCGTCTTGGTTTCGACTGGGGCGACATGGGGTCGTACGCCCAATACGTCCGCGAATTGACCCTCGGTGCGAAATTCGGCGATGTCCTTGGATACGGCCCGCTTTGGTATTTTCTGGGCGTCGGCGTGTTCCACCTCTGGGGCGCCGATTTCGGCGCCGTGCTGATCGTTTTTCAGGGCGTTATCTTCGTGTCCGCATGCATGATCTGGCTCGCCGCGCGCGAAGCATCCGGTAGTGCCGTTGCTGCGGGCGTCGCCCTGCTCTGCGTGATTTGCGTGCCGCCGTTCTATGCCTCTTCGATCCGCATGCTCAGCCTGGCGCTGTTTGCCTACCCCCTCATCTGTTTTGCTAAGGCGGAGCGCGGGCGGGACTTCTGGCCCCTTGCCGCAACTGCCGCAGCGATCGGCGTCAATTTCGCACTTCGACCCGATTTCGGTTACCTGTACACGGCTGCGCTGGGCATCATGCTGCTCCTTAGGACGTGGCAGACTCAAGGCAGATTGGGGCCACGTTTCGGTTATCTCCTGCAGATGGCCGGCCTCAGCGCCGCGTTCATTCTGGTCGCGCTGGCGCCGATGATTCTGCATGCAGCTTTAGAGGGTTACCTGCAGCCTTTCCTGGCCGACCTTTTCAGCTACCCCGCGCGGCTGCTGTTCTTTCTTCACCATGCAGGCGGGCTGGACGATGTCTTCCGGGATTCCGGGCAGCGTAGCGCCTCCTTTCTCCGGATCCTGCCGTTCAGTGCGCTGCTTCATGGCACGGTCGCCGAGCGCATTTTTGCGTTCCTGATTTACTCGACCTTGACGCTGCTGATCGTCTTTGGTCTGAATCTTGCGTACCGGCTGATCGCGACCCCCGAGCGCGCGGGCGACAACAGGCTTTGGCTGGCGATCCTGATGATCTCGGCGACCCAATGGCCGGGCTTCGCGCTTTTCAGGCCTGACTGGGTCCATTTTATCAGTTTCATGCACGCCTACTTGATCCTGGCGGCCTGCGTGGCGGTGTGGATGATTCCGGCCCTTGCTTCTGCGTCCTCGGCGAAGTGGCTGGTACGGACCGCCGTGTTTGCTCTTGTCGCGGCCCAAATCGGTCTGTTCGTGTTCTATGGCGTCTTCAGGGACGCCAGCGGATGGGGCGTCAAACAGGCCCACCGCGGCGCGGTTTTTACCGCTCAGAATGGTGTTCGGCAGCTGGTTTCGGCGGATGAAAGGCGGCTATACACGGACATTTCCGAACTGATCGAGCAGAATTCGAAGCCAGGAGATCGCATCGTCTGCGTTCCCTATTGTGCGGGCTTCGCCTTTATGACGAACCGCAGAATCCTGTTCAGGGAACACTACGTTGACGACGGCACTCTGTTATATTTTCCAGACTGGATCGACCGAGCGATTGCCTTAACAAAAGAATCGCAACCTCCGGTTGTGATTGTGCTGGACTGGGCGCCGAATGGCACTCCGGAGTCCCGGTTCGACGTCTGGGCAGCGCCTTATATGAATTACGTGAAGCAGACCTACGCCCGCTCCATCCCGTTTGGCATGGGGACGGCCTGGATCCGGGACCCGCTTCCGGCCCATCAGGAACGTCTTGAATCGGTGGTGGGCTACGGACCTGAGGGGACGGTATCCAGCGCGCCCTTCAATGTTCAGCCGAACGGAGAATCTGCGCTTTGGATGAAGTTATCCGGTTCTGCCGGACTAGGCTCCGCCATTCTGTTCGATGATCGCCCCCTGAAGACATTTGTCGATGGCGTGGTGGTGACCGCCCTTGTCCCCAAAGAAATGCTGGCGGTGCCAGGGCGCCATTGGCTGAGAGTGGTCAACACAGCGACCGGCATGCGTACCAATTCGGTGCCTTTTGACATCGGGGCCCCTCCGTAACGTCGCCAGATGGCGGATGTCCGGTGCCAGCCTTAAAAGCGCACGGGCGCAGCACGCAGGACCGGTTTGTACAGCGCTCCACCGGGAAAACATCCTGCCCGTGCATCGACAAGCCGCACGTACCGGACTATTGAGCGCTGTTGATGTGAAGGAAGTTCGCAAAATGACCACAGCTGTTCCGGATATTTTCGTCAAGGATATCGAGGCTTTCCTGCACGACACCGAGACGTCGAAATTCTGCAAGACGCCAATTGATCGGCTTGCGCGCGAGTTCCTGTCGATCGAGCGTAGCGCGGAGCAGGTCCGGGAGTTGAGCCGCTTTGCGGCAATCACCCCGACATCTCGCGTCCTTGAAGTCGGCTCGGGCTTCGGCACCTTTGTGTACCATTGCCGCTCCAACAACATTTGCGAATGTCACGGCCTCGAGCCGGGCTTGCCGCCCTACGCCGCCACGCTGGATATTTCAAGACGCCTTCTGGATACGGCAGGAATCCCGAGCACCGTGATCGAGGAAGGCATCGGCGAGGCGATGCCTTACACAGATGCGAGCTTCGATGCGATCTATTCGGTATCCTGTCTGGAGCATACACAGGACCCGAAGGCCGTGCTGTCCGAAATCAGCCGCGTTCTGAAGCCGGGCGGCGTGGCAGTGATCAACTTCCCCAATTACGGATCCTGGTGGGAAGGTCACTACAACTTCTTCATGATTCCACACACACCCAAATGGCTGTTCAAGATCATTGCCCGAATGCGCGGCCGCTCGCCGGACTTCGCCGATACCTTGCAGTTCATCACTTACGGAAAGCTGATGGACTGGCTGGCGCCTCTCAAAGACAAAGTCGAGATCGTATCGACCGGCCAGGAGATTTTCCGCGAGCGCATCAACAGCTTGCAGTTCTCCGACTGGAACGGCGTCGGCGCCGTCAAGCAAGGCGTGCGCCTGCTCAAGCGCCTGCATCTCGACCAACTCCTTATCAACATCGGCATCAAGCTCCACTGGGAGACGCCGTTCGTGCTGGTACTCCGCCGGAAAGCGTGACCCTGCCGACCTTGCCGTCTTCCATACGTCGCTATCAGTTCAAATGCCGAGCGAAGACAAATGCGTTTCATCCGCAGTCCGATCGTCAAGGTTTTTACGACTATCGGTCTCCTTGCGCTGATCGCCCTGAAGGTCGATTTCGTCGATGCATTCGGTAGATTGATCGCGTTGCCTCCACTATCTGCGATCGCCGTTACCGTCATATCTTTCCTTGTTCTGCTGATCCAAGCCTATAAGACAAAGATCCTTCTTCCCGAAAAATCGGCCTGGCCAATCCTTCGAATAGGTATAATCTCTCAGATCTACAGCGTTTTGTTCTTTGGGCAGGTCGGCGGGGACATCGCCAGAGCTGGATACCTGGCGCCGGGTTCGGGCGGTGTGCACCGAGTTGTCGCGGCCGTTCTGTTCGACAGGATTACCGGACTTGTCGCCCTTCTAGCGCTTGGCCTGCTCGGACTAGCCATGAATGCGGAGCATTTTGACCCCGTGCTCGCGCCAACGCTGGCATTTTTGATGCTATTCCTGCTCGCGACTATCTTGCTGGGAGTCGTGATCAGAGGGTCATATGCGGCGCGTTTATCCGCGTGGGTTCCGACCCGCCTTGGCAGTCACTTAGATAACACCCTTCGGGCGATACGCGTATTTTCATCGAGCCCTCGAACGCTCCTGGCATCGATCGCGATGGGGATTCTGTTCCAGGGCATCATGATCGTTAACTGCGCTTGGCTTGGATCGTGCCTGGGAATCGACCTTCCTCTAGCAGCATGGGCCGTCGTTATCTGTGCAGTTTCGCTGGTGTTGCTCCTGCCCATTTCAATCGGCGGGATCGGCCTGCGCGATGTCACGCTCGTAGGCCTGCTGAGCAGCTCCGGTGTCGCGACCGAACGGGCTTTGGCCCTGTCATTCGCCATGCTTGGCATCCAGCTTGTTATGGCAGCCGTAGGGGGAACCCTTCTCCTCTTATCGCAGCCAGAGCGTTTTGCAGACCAGTGAGAAACGACTTCCTAGCCAAACGCATCGAAGCAGACGGATTTCAATCCTCCTGTCACCGACCGGCTTCCGCACTATGCTTGCAATCGCCCAATCAGTCTTCTAATAGCGTTCCATCATGCAAGCAGAGCCCAATTCTCACGATATTATCGCGACTACGGACGAACTGCCGTCGGAGGGCCATGGAGGGCAGACCGACTCGATGATATCCGTCGTGATCCCCATGTATAACGAGGCCGAAAGCGTCGCCGCGCTGTGCGGGCAGGTGAACGATGCCCTTGCAACCGCTCCGTGGTCCTGGGAGGTGGTGTTCGTCAATGACGGCAGCAGCGACGCTACCGTCGAGAAGCTGACGGAACAGGTGCGGCGTTTCCCCGATCGCTTCCTGCTCGTCGACCTGCAGCGCAATTTCGGCCAGACCGCTGCTTTGATGGCCGGCATTGACCACGCCCGCGGTGACATCATCGTCCCGATGGACGGTGACCTGCAGAATGATCCCAAGGATATCGCACGGCTCGTTGCCAAGATCGGCGAGGGCTTCGATGTAGTCTCCGGCTGGCGCCGCAACCGCCAGGACGCCAGCCTTCGCCGCGTGTTGCCGAGCCGGATCGCCAACAAGTTGATCTCGGTTATTTCCGGAGTTCACCTGCACGATTATGGCTGCTCGCTGAAGGCCTACCGCCGCGACGTGCTCGTGGGCTTTCGGCTGTACGGCGAAATGCACCGTTTTGTGCCGATCTTCGCACGCTGGCAGGGCGCCAGGATCACCGAGATGGTGGTCGATCATCACCCGCGCCAGTTCGGGACCTCGAAATACGGCCTTGAACGCATCTTCAAAGTCCTGCTCGACCTGCTGCTGGTCAAGTTCCTAACCCAATATGAAACCAAGCCGATCTACGTCTTCGGTGGCGTGGGAGCAATGTTCTTTGGATTGAGCGGCATCGCAACGATTTACGCGTTTTTTCTCAAGTTCTTTAATCATATTTCCTTCATTCAGACGCCATTGCCGCTAATGGTTATGTTTGGCACCATGACCGGTATCATGTGCATCCTGCTGGGCTTAATTGCCGAGGTTCTCGTTCGCATCTATTTCGAGTCCCAGGGCAAGACGCAGTATACGGTTCGCAAGGTGGTCCGTCAGAACGGCGACGCGCCTGCGGACGGCAAGGGAGCCGCCTGAAATGTGCGGCATCGCCGGCTTCATAGGCCGCGGGGATGAAGCTGTTCTCACGGCGATGACCGATGCCCTGGCTCATCGCGGGCCGGACGGCGAAGGCCGCTTCGTCGATCGCGATCAGGCTGTTTATCTCGGCCACCGTCGATTGGCGGTCATTGATATCGAACTTGGCCGGCAGCCGATGTGGAATGAAGACGGCCGCGTCGGCGTCGTCTTCAACGGCATGATTTACAACCACGCAGCGCTGCGAACAGAATTGTTGGCGCGCGGCCACGTCTTCCGCAGTGACCACAGCGACACAGAAGTGCTGGTGCATGGTTGGGAAGAATGGGGCCTCGATCTGCTGGGGCGGCTGAACGGCATGTTCGCCTTCGCCCTGCTGGACCGCCGCACCTCACGCCTGATCTTGGCGCGCGACCGTTTCGGCGAAAAGCCGCTGTTCTATGGCAGCGGCCCCGGCGGGATCGTCTTCGCCTCCGAGCTTTCCGCGATCCTCTCGCACCCTAGCTATCGCGCCGCGCCGATGGATCCGGCTGCCATTCGCAAATACCTGGCCTATGGGTTCTTCCCGGCGCCGCTGACGCCGTACAGGTCGATCGCCAAGCTGCCGCAAGGCCACGCGCTTGAAATCGACATACGGACGCAAGAAACCCACCAGCACCGCTACTGGCGCTTCGCCATCGAGGCCGATCCCGCGCCGGTGAGTAATCCCGATGGCCTAGCCGAGGAACTCGACGGCCTGCTGACGAAGGCCGTGGCGCTGCGGCTCGACAGCGACCGGCCGCTCGGCATCTTCCTGTCCGGCGGACTCGACAGCAGTACGATCCTGAGTCACGCGGCCCAACTGCGGCCGCCCGCCAGCATCGAAAGTTTTGCGATCGGTTTCAACGAGGAAAGCTTCGACGAGTCGGTCTATGCCGCGCAGATGGCCGAACATGTCGGCTCGAACCACCGCACCGAGATGTGCGATCTCGAAACCGCCAAGGCGCTACTGACCGACCTTCCCTCGATCATCGACGAACCGCTCGGCGACAGCTCCATCCTGCCGACCTACCTACTGTGCAAGTTCGCCAAACGTCACGTTACCGTCGCGCTGTCGGGCGATGGCGGCGACGAATTGTTCGCGGGCTACGACCCCTTCAGGGTGCTCGCCAAGGCTGACCTCTACCACCGCTTGGTGCCGCGGCCGGTGCATGCTGCTGTGGCGGCAATGGCCGCGCGTATGCCGCCATCGGATCGCAACATGAGCCTCGACTTCAAGCTCAACCGCGGCCTGCGCGGCCTCGGCCTGCGGGCAGCTTTATGGAACCCGGTGTGGCTTGGGCCTGCATCGCCTTCCGATATTGCGGACCTGGTGTCGCAGCCCGTTGATGTCGAGGAGCTTTACAGCGAAGCCATCAGCGCATGGGATAAATCGGCAAGCCCGGGCCTCGTCGACCGGACACTTGAATTCTACACCAATTTCTACCTCGCCGACGATATCATGGTAAAGAGCGACCGCGCCGGGATGCGCAACAGCCTCGAGGTGCGCGCGCCCTTCCTTGATAACGATGTGACGGACTTTGCTCGCCGTCTGCCCGCCTCGGTTAAACTACGTGGCAACGTCACAAAGTGGGTTCTTCGGCAGTCGGCGGCACGACGTCTGCCCACTAACCTGCTTGAACGCCGCAAGAAGGGCTTCGGCATTCCGCTGGCCCGCTGGCTGCGCGACATGCCCGAAGCGGTGCTCGGACAGCCGCACATGCTGAATGCCGACACGCTGCACCGCTTTTGGCAGGAACATCACGATCGCAAGCGGGACCACCGCGGCGCGCTGTGGTGCGCGCTGACCTTGCAACAGAGCCGCTAGCATATTGCCTGACGAATTTTTCAGGTCGGGAGACGGATCTTGCAAAAAAACGTTTGCTTCATCATCGATCATCTCGGCGTCGGCGGCGTGCAGGAATTCATCCTGAATTACTGCACGTTCGTACGCGACAACCGCCGTGTCACCGTCGTTTCCATCTTCGAGAACGACCTCTATTCGGAACGCTTGCGCGCGGCCGGGGCCGAGGTGATTTTCCTGACCGAAAGGCGACACAGTTACGCCGCTGTCCTCGATCCGCGTTCGTTTTACGCCTTCTACCGCTACTATCGCGACAACGGCCGGCGCTTTGGCGCCATCCATCTGAAGCTATTCGCTGCATTTGCCTATTCGTCGATGATGTTCCTGTGGCGTTCGCCAAAGGTCAGCGCCGGGCTGGACTGCAGCCGCAACCAGCTTCCCTTCCCCATCCAAGCGTTGTTCTGGGCTTTCGCACGGCGCTACAGGCGTTTTTATCTCTCGGCCCTAGTATGGAACGAATATACCGCTTTCGGCCTTCGTCAGTCTCGTCTGCGCAACCAGATCTATCCTGTCACGCGCCGGCATAGCGACATGCCGAAGACCTATCCGGCGCGGTTCTCCTTCCTGTCGGCCGGTCGCGGCATTCCTCAGAAAGGACATGCAGAGGCGGTCGCGCTGTTCCAATTGATACAACCTCTGCTAGAGGGTGACGGGTGCCTGTCCATTCTCGGTGAGGGCCCCGCTGTCGATGCGATCAAGATCGCTTATCCGGAGGGCGACGGCGGCAACATCGCGTTTCCGGGCTCTGTCACCAATTACGACGATTGGCTGATAGGCGCTTCCTGCGTCATCCGCATGTCGATCGGCGAAGACACCAATTCGGTGATCCGCGAGGCACTTCTCGCCGGAAAGCTTGTAGCGACCACCCTCGAGGGGCCCGGCTGCAGGGATCTGGCAGAACGAGGGCTTGTTGTCGCCATTGACCGCAACGACCTGCCCGGCAGCGCAGCCAGGCTCGCTGCCGCCGTCCGTGGCGTGACCGCCGAGAAGAGTGCCGCACTCCGACTGGCGTCGGAACAGCTTTGGTCGGACGAGGAAGCATTCAGCGTCTATGACTGAGACGGCTGGGCCGACCAGGGTCCGCAAGATTGTGCGCCCGTTTGGCTCATTGCTGTGCTAAGCGCATCCGGCCAACGCGGAAACCAGTGAAGATGACCGTTCAAGCGTCGCCCCGGAAGGGCGGCATCGCGCTCACCGGGGCGACCGGGTATATTGGCCGGGCCACCGTTCAGGCAGCCCTGTCTAGGGGGTATGGCGTCGTCGCCTTCGGCCGCCGGCCCCTGGATGTTCCCGGCGTTGGATTTCAACACTACGACCTGAAGGATGAGGGTGCTCTCGGCATCCCGCCCGGATGCGTCGCGATCCTGCATCTCGCCGCAGATACCCACGCTGGAAGCCGTGCGGATATCGACATGGAAATGAAGGCAGCGATCCGGATCGTTGGCGCGGCCCGTGAATACGGCCTGCCGCTGGTCTTCGTGTCGAGCCAGACGGCCGCTCCTGACGCGGCGACCGACTATGGGCGCGCGAAGTGGTACATCGAGCAAATCGTCTTGGAAGCATCCGGCTGCATCGTGCGGCCCGGCCTCGTCTATGGCGGCGAAGCGCGAGGGCTGTTCGGCCAGCTATCCGGGCTGGTGAAAACCCTGCCCGTGCTGCCGTCGTTTCTGCCGGCGCCCGTGGTACAGCCCATTCACGTCAACGATCTCGCCGCAGGCCTCGTCCAGACGGTCGAGCAACGCAGCGCCGGCGTCATCAGCCTGGCGCAGGACAACGCCGTCAGCTTCACCCGTTTCCTGCGCATCGTGGCCAGCGACCGCATGCGGAGGCCTAGGATTTTCGTGCCGTTTCCAGCCTTCGTGCTGTCCCTGATCGCCCCCATCGCAGCCGCCGTCCCGGGTACGCCCGATCTCGGCCGCATCCGGTCGCTATATGCTATGAATGAGATGCGCACGGCCGCGGATCTGCAAAAACTCGGGATCAGAACTCCGCAGCCTTGACGACGGCATGCACCGCAGCGGCTGCGGTCGCCGGCGACGCCAGTTGCGCGAAGCAAAAGCCTTGCTGACCTATGTTCTCCGGCAGGTACCGCCCTCCTCGATGCTGCGCCGCTACGTCCATGCGATCGACGCGCTATACGGAGCCGACGAGCCGCTCAGATTTCCTGCAGTTGTCGAACGATTTCCCATGTTGCTCGCCGCCTACGAGCGGGCGGCCGGCAATCAGAAGAATTCGAAATTCAGATCCCGGCTATCCTGCGCCATCCTAATCGCAGAGGCGTCGCCGCTGGGCGCGCAGCGTTTCATGTCCGATCACGCAATGCACCCCATCGCGGCGCTCTTCGGGTTGGCTTGGGCGGTGGCGCAGGACAGCGTCATCCGAATCGCGTGCCTGGCGCTGGCACTGCCGCTGTCGGCCGCGCTCAAGGCCGCTGAGCGGCATCCGCAATGACGGAAAGCTACGACGCCATCATTATCGGTTCGGGTCCGGCCGGCGTGTCAGCCGCCTTTCCGCTGCTGGATCGCGGCCTGCGCGTGCTGATGATCGACGGCGACCTCGCCAGTTCAGCGATTGTGCCGACCGCGAGCTATTCGGAAACGCGCCGAGCCGATCCGGACCAGTGGCGCTGGATGCTAGGCGACGATTTTCATGCGATGAAAGCGCGCGCGCTTTCATCGCCGAAATTCCGCGTCCCGGCACTAGCCGGTGTATTCTCGGATTTTCTACATGAAAATCGCATCCACACCGACAATTTTACGGCGATCGGTTCGCTTGCGACGGGTGGCCTTTCCAACGCGTGGGGCTGCGGCGTCTCGCGTTTCAGCGGCAATGATCTCGCCGCGTTTCCATTTCCTGCCCACGAGATGCTGCCATCCTATGAGCGTGTAGCACGACGCATTGGCGTTAGCGGGCGCAACGACGACGACCTCAGCGACTTCTTCGGCCTTGATGAATGGGCCCAGCGGCCTATCGCGCTCGATCTATTGCACAGCGGCATTCTCGCTCGCTATGAGGGCCGTCGCGCCAAATTCCGGCAGCTCAACATCCGGATGGGCCGCCCACGAATGGCAGCACTCGCCGATGATCTGGCCGGGCGGAAGGCTTGCGACCTTTCCAGCAATTGTCTCTGGGGCTGCTCCCGTGAGGCCCTCTACAATGCCCGCTTCGATATGGCCGAGCTAAAGGGCAAACCGACTCTCCGGCACCTGGGTGGCACGGTCGCCGACCGCCTTGCCAAGCAGGGCGACGAGTGGATCGTGCATGTTCATGACCGACTGTCTGGTGCGGCGTTCGAAGTCCGCAGTAAGACCATCCTCCTCGCCGCGGGCTGCATCGCCAGCGCCCGCTTCGTGCTGGACCATCTCGACCTGGTCGGCAAACCCGTGCAGTTCTTTTCCAACCCCACCGCTGCCTTTCTGGCGTGGATCCCCGCTGCGCTAGGCGCCTCGCAGCAGGACGGCTTTGCCAGTTCGCAATTGGCGATGGCGTTCACCTCCAATGAAGGCGAGGATATCGCCTATGCAGGGCTGTTCTCCACGCAAGGACTTCCGGTCAGCGAATTCCTCGATTTTCTACCGCTGGCGAAACGGTACGGCATCGACGTCATGCGGCACTTGCTCCCGTCGTGCGTGGTTGGCAACGTGTTCTTTCCCGGCTCGCTGTCCGAGCACCAGCTTACCATCGCGGAAGACCGCAGCCTGCATGTCCGAGGCAGGTTCTCCGCCGACCTCGATACCGCGTTCCAGACGGTTAGCCAAAGCCTCGGCAAGGCGATGTGGGCCGTCGGCGGCGTCGTGCCGCCCGGCGCGTGCATCCTGAGTCCCCCGGCACGGACGTGCATTATGCGGGCTCACTACCAATGAAGGCCCGACCTGAACCCGGACAATCCGACGCGTTCGGGGAAATCGCCGGCATGCCTGGCGTGTTCTCCATCGACGGCGCCAGTCTCCCAAGCCTGCCGGCCAAATCCCACACTCTGACCATCATGGCAAACGCCGACCGTATCGCGCGTCATCTCGCTGGGCGCACAGTAGGATATTGACCGCGTTGCGTAATTCATGCGGTGTAGCCACCATACACAACGACAGCGATGCCAAATGACGGCCGGAGATAGAATGGACTTTAGGTGTAACGTCTGCGGGCACATGGCCAAGGGGATCGCGATCGAGACCATCGACCGGGAAGTCTCGTCCTGTCCAAAGTGCGGATCTTCAGTCCGCTTCCGCAGCATTGTTCATCTGCTCAGCCTCAGCCTGTTCGGCAGGTCGATGGCGCTGCCGGACTTTCCGGTGAGCCCACAGATCACCGGCGTCGGGCTTTCCGATTGGGACGGCTACGCCGTGCCGCTGGCCGACAAACTCGACTATACCAACACCTACTATCACCAGGAGCCGTTCTTCGACATTTGCAAGCCGGTGGGCGATCGCGATGCGAGCTGCGACTTCCTGATTTCCACCGAGGTCTTCGAGCACGTGCCACCGCCGGCACAGATCGCTTTTCAGCATGCGCTCGACGTCCTCAAGCCCGGCGGCGTGCTGATCCTGACCGTTCCGTTCACCAACGAAGAACAAACCAGAGAGCATTTCCCGGAACTGCACAATTTCGAGATCGTTCGGTTTGACGATGACTTTGTAATGGTCAACCGCAGCCGGGATGGCCGGCATACTCTTCATGAAAACCTGGTGTTTCATGGCGGCCCAGGCACGACGCTGGAAATGCGCGTGTATAGCCGCGCCGCGCTGCAACGCCATCTCGACGATGCAGGTTTCGTCGATATCCAGTTCTTCGACCAGGACGTGCCGGAATGGGGAATCCTGCACAAACACCCGTGGAGCCTGCCGATCCTGGCCCGGCGTCCGGGCCCGGCGGTCGCCGCGACGGACGGTGTGGCAGCCAAGCCTGCCGCGAAGGCGACGCCGTCTACGACATCGCCGCCCCCTCCGCCGCACCGTCAATGCTCGCACCGAACCGGGCAAGCATGGTCCGCGACATTCCTACCCTCGTCCTCATGGCCTGCGTCGCGCTCGGCATCTTCGGACTCGTTCAATCCAACCTGCTCGCCGAGTCCCTCTGGCAAAAACTTCTGGTTGACCAGACGAAGTATCTGTTCGCGGGTGTCGGCATGCTTGCGACCGCCGCCTGCTTTGCCGCGGCCAGATTCCGGCGCAAGGCTGAAACCGTCCTGGCCCTGTTGCTGCTGGCATTCACCATGATGGTGTGCGGACCGGCCGCGACCTCCGTCGTGCTGTTCTTCCTGCTGTCGTCGTGGTGCCTCGGCATGGTCATCTTGCAGCGCTTCAGAACCCGCCGGGATCCGGCCGATGCCGTGATTGCTGTAGTAACGGGCTGGTCGATCTACGCGATGCTGTTAACAGTGGTCGCATCGATCCCCGTCAACATGGCTGCGACCCACGCGGCCGTACTGGGATTGCCGATTTTGCTGGCCGCCACGATGCCTGCGATTCGCAGTCAGCTTCGGTTGTCGTTGGCCGGAGCATTCGGCCCGCCGGTGAAACCTGGCTACGGAGACGTCGTTCGGAACGCGGGTCTGGTGGTTTGCGTCGTGATCCTGTCAATGCATCTGGCGATGGTCGCGTTACCAGATCGCTTCTTCGACGCGCTGCTGTCGCACCTGTATATTCCGTCTTACATGTCGGCGCATCGCGCCTGGAGCTACGATCCCGGCAACGCCTTTTCGTTCATGCCGAACGCCGCCGACATGCTCTATGCCGACATGTTCATACTGCAGGGCGAAACCGCGGCGCGACTGCTGAACTTTGCCTCATTCTTTTTTACCTGCGTAGCGACGTTCCAAATCATCTCCCGGTTCTGTTCCCGTTCGATATCGGCCTGGACGATTGCACTGCTGGTCTCGATCCCGATGACTTTCATCGAATCATCGACGCTGTTTGTCGAGAACACGGTGGCACTATTCCTGACGACCGCCGTCCTGGCCGTGGTCGTCGCCCGGTTTCGACTCTTGGGGCGCGATCATCTGGCGATCATGCTGCTGCTCGCCGGCGCCACCATGGTCAAACTGCACGGCGCGATCGCCGCGGTCGTGATCGGAGCGATCAGCCTCGCGCTCTGCTTGCGCGGCAGAAGGACGCCGCGGTCGCTCATGACCATCGTGGCCATCACGCTCGCCATCGGCACCGTTGCGCTATGGCCGTATTACTACGCATGGCTGAAGACGGGAAACCCGGTGTTCCCGTTCTACAATCAATTTTTCAAGTCGCCGTTCTTTCCGCTGGTCAACTTTGTCGACGGACGCTGGATAGGCAAGTTCTCGGTGACGTTTCCCTACGATGCGACGTTTGCCACTGGTAATTTTGTGGAGGCGTATAACGGCGCGCTCGGCTTCACGCTGTTTGTGTTTCTGGCCGCCGGCTTTGCCGCGGCGCTGGTGGGACGCAACCGGGTGGTGCTGTTTTGCGGCGGCCTCGGCCTGTTCTTCGTAATCGCCTTTGCCTCGCAGATTCAATATGTGCGTTATCTGCTGATCTTCGTACCGTTGTTGATGGTGCCCGTTGCGCTGGCGATCGAGCACATTCGTAAAGTTCGCTTCATGCCGGTCCCCCTCGCCTGCCTCGTTGCCGCCATCGTTGGGCTTAACTTCTACAAAATGCCGGCTGGCGCAGGCGTGCTTGGCATCTCCGACCTGACAGCCTGTTGCGACGAGAATGCGCGACGTCAACTTGAGTTTTTTCAGGTACCTGATCGCATCGCCAACCGCATTATCAACGAACAAGCCGGCTCCACGTCACGGGTCCTCTATGTCAGTAATCCATTCGGTGCGTTGCTGACCGGCACTGCCATTTACAGTACTTGGCACAATTCGCGCTATGCCGCCGATTTCGCCGCCGTGAAGGATGAACAGGATTTGAAGAAACTGATCGATCGCATCGCGCCGTCCCATGTCATCGTCAACGCTACAGGGGTTACGCCGTTGGAAAAGATTGCCGATGCCTACATGCAGAACAGGGCACGCTTGATCACGCGCGTCGGATGGCTCGCCGTTTACGCATTGGAGGCTCGCCCTTAAGAATCACCGCAAGCCCAATCGTTAGCGGTCGCCCGCCAGTATCTGGCGGACGGCTGCTCCGGCATTTCGGGATCAGGGGGCCGGCCGCTCGTTCTTGCCGTGGCCAAGCGCCGAGAGAACGGATCGTGCCATGCTTTCGCGAGAGTAGAATTCCTGTGCGAATGCCTGCTGGGTGGCGGACTGGGCAATCCAAGCCGAGGCGTCCGTCAACAGGATAGCCAAGGCCTCAGCCTGGCGGGCGACATCGTCGTGAACCGGGACAATGTCCGCAAGGCCCGGTATGCCCTGCGCGCCGATTGACGTGGTCACCATCGGCAGGCCGCGGCTAAGCGCCTCGATCACCTTGCCTTTGACGCCGGCGCCAAATCGAAGCGGAGCCACCGCAACACGGCACTTTCGATAGAGATCTTCCAGCGCGGCCTCGGAAATATAGCCAGTAACTTCCACGTTCGACGCCGACAGAGCCCGGACTTCAGCTGTCGGACGCGAGCCAGCCAGAATGACCTTAACGGAACCGACCTTACGCTCGAGCGCAGGGAGTATCTGATCAACCAAGAACCTGGCAGCATCGACGTTTGGCGCGTGGGCGAAGCCAGCCACGAACAGGAGGGTTCGCTCTATAGGAGGCACCAGCCGCAGCGGATGCTGGTCGAAGGAGAAGGGCACGATCCCGCACGCGACCGTGCCCGGTGACATCTGACGCACTACGGCGGCCTCTTCTTCCGACGGATAGATGACGATGTCGAAGCTGCGCCAGACGTGGCGTTCGAGCCGCTCCATTCTATTCGCCGCGATCTCGCCATCACGACTTCCGTCCAGCTTGGCCTGACGACGCATGCGAGCGAAGTGCAAATCGACGCCGTAGAAACTCCGAACCGCGTCGGTGTTTCCCAGCAAGCAAGGGATGGCGTAGGCGGCGACATCCGGACGAACGACAAGAATGTGGTCCAGTTCTTCGCCGTACTTCCTCATCCAGCTCGTGAGGTCGCCGGGCGAACGGCTATCCAGCACCTCGATGCCCCGCTTTTCGAGCAACGGCGTATATGTCTCGTCGTAACCGCGGCTGTGCGGCCAAAACTTCACCAGCCAGCCCGCATCTACCAGACTGTCGATAATTCCGACGATGCTGCGTGAGCCCGCATCCTGATCGGGTTGCGGAATATAGTGGTCGATGACCAACATGAGCTTGCGCGTGGCTGCCCGGTCCTTGGCTCGGATCACTCGCTCGCCATTGGCAAAATTATTGCGCGTGAGATCGGCGCCCCAACGCTCCACCATTCGCGCCTGATTGACGACCTGGTGAGCCTTTACGCCCTGCTGAAGGTCGGTGCCATGCGACATGCCTTCGTGGTGGATGACCACCGACTGCGGCTCGTAAAGCACCTTCAATCCGCGGGCGCGAATCCGGAAAGCCAGATCGACGTCCTCGTAATAGGCGGGAACAAATGATTCATCGAAACCGCCCAGTTCGGCGAACAAATCACGGCGGACAATTATCGACGCACCGGAGCAGTAATCGACTTCGCGGACATAGTTGAACTCTGGCGCCGCGGGATCCTGACCGCGGCCATAATTCCATCCAGATCCATCCTTCCACATGATTCCACCGGCTTCCTGCAGCTTTCCATCGGGGAATAGCAGCTTTGAGCCAACCAAGCCGACGTGGGCGCTTGATTCCAGCCGATCGACCAAGGCATCGATAGTGTTTGGGCGCAATTCCGTATCGTTGTTCAGAAAGTATAGATATTTTCCCTTGGCTCTCTCGGCGGCGCGGTTGCAGCTGAGCAGAAAGCCGAGATTCGTTTCGTTGCGTGAAAGTTGAATTCCGCTCACGGGTTTGAGCCGGGATGGCTCCACTTCATCCGGAAAAGCATCGTCGATAACTAGGACTTCGATCGGATCGCGTGGTCGATATTCTGCAATCGACGCGAGACAGGCCAGTGTCAGATCTGCCTGGCCATAGGTGGAGATGATGATCGACACCACGGGCTCCGGCGCGCTCGGAACTCGGATGGCCGCGGCATCTGCGGACGAGTAGGTTTTTCCAGATTCAATCAAAACGTCAGACTGGCCACCACGCAGCGTAGCACGAGCTGGCCGGCGCAACGCCGTGAGCACCCGCCAAGCTGATAGCATTATCCAACGGAGCGCTTTTGCGACGAGGGGAAATCGCATAGCGACGCCGCGCAATCGGGATACGATTCTGCACCGCGATGCTGCCCTGCACAACTCGAAGCGCATGCTCGGCGGCATCGGCCCGGGCCGTAAGCGTCTCGATGACTCTTGCGGCGTGGGCTTCCCGTTCTCCTCCTTCAGCCGCCCGCTTGGACGCCTCCTGGAGAAGTATTTCCAGCCTTTGCGCTTTCGCTTCGGCAACCGTGACAACGGTCATCTCGAAATGGTCCGACGCGGCAGCGCCAAGCCGGCTGTAACTATCGCGGATAACATCTGCGGCCGGGCTGCTGGCGGCATCGAATAAATCGCGGACGGCCGGCGGAAACTCATTGCCCATTCCCAGCACGCCAAGACCGTTGCCGTGCAGGAATTCAAAATGCGGATACTTCTGCACCATCTCTGCCCAAAGCTTGTGGACGCCAAAGCCACGTTCGTGGACATTGGTGTCATGAAACAGCACCACCGCATTGGGTTTCAGCTTCGGAATCCACGACTGGAAGTCGTGACTAACATCTTCGAAATAGTGGCGCCCATCGATGTGTAAGAGATCGATCGATCCATCTGCGAAGCTGGGAAGCGCGTCGTCGAAGGTTGATCGTATCATATGCGAGAAGCCTGAATAACGGCTGTCTATGTATTCCTTGAGTTCATCATACACTTCGTCGCTGTAGCGGCCGGCATGCTCGTCTCCTTGCCACGTATCCACGGCAAAGCATTGAGTATCGATGTTCAGCTTTTTGACCGTTTGGCAAAAGGCAGCGAACGAATATCCTTTGTGGGTGCCGAGTTCCACGATCGTTTTTGGTCGATAGGCGTCGATTAACCAGAAGGCGAAGGGGGCGTGCTGGGCCCAACCGGAACCCACACTTGAACGTTCGGGAAGCCAGAATGAACACGGCGAAATCAAATTACCTGACACGCGAAATCCTTTACTCGAACGATTGCCAAAAAATTGGGATCTCTCTCGAAAGCTTTATAGGATCAGCATAGTTTCCGATCAACGTCATAGGTGCGGAAATTACATCTTATGGTAGTTTACACTCGCAATAATAAGCGAGACCGGCAGTCGTTCAGAACGTCCCGAACCGTTGTCTCGAAATCGTATGCCGGACACCAGTCGAGTAGCCGGCGCGCCTTGCTGGCGTCGCCGACAACAACAGCGAGGCCTGAAGACTGCGCTCTCTCCGGATCGGTCTCCACCGCAATACTGGCCTCGGTTTCGGACAATAAGAGCGCCAGAATATCGGATATCTTGCGAGGGATGCCGGAGGCCACATTGAGGATCACGCCAGGCTCCAAGCGGTCACTACGCTGAATGCCCAGGACGTAGGCACCCGCGACGTCGCGGACATCGAGGAAGTCCCGTCGGGACTCGAGATTTCCCACCCGCATGACGGCCGGGGCAAGGCCGGCTTCGATGCGCGCGATCTGCATGGCAAATGCGGGAATGACAAACGCTTCGGTCTGTCCCGGCCCTGTATGATTGAAAGGACGAAACCGAATGCACTTCAGTCCTTTCCTGGCCAGCGCGCCCAGTGCCAGATCGGCCGCCGCTTTTGAAGCACCATATTCATCGCTTGGCGCCAGCAACGTATCTTCGTCTAGCGGCAGTCCGGACCCGGCACTCTCACCATAGACAAGACCTGACCCGACATGCACCAAAACGCACTCTGGCACCGCACTCAATATGGCATTTGCCATGTTGCGGGTAGCGTCGAGGTGAACTTGCCAGCCGACGGTGGGGTCAGCATTGGCGGCCGCGGGGGCAGCGATCGCCGCCAGATTCACGACATGGGTCGGCTGATACTGCGCGACGACCGCGCGCACAGCCTGCGGGTCGGTGACGTCGAGTTCGGCGATCCGTCCGCAAAGCGGATCATCGCGCTGCTGAAGCCCGGTACCAAGAATTGAAATGGCGCCGCCATAAGCCCGGCGCAGAGCGGTGACCAGATGAGGCCCGACAAATCCGCCGGCGCCCGTGATCAGGACCCGATGGGGCGAAGACATTCTGCCGATCACAGATGTTCGTGGAGCTTGAATCGTGCGAGATCGGCTTCCACCATCTCCGCGACCAATTGCTCCAGCGTTGTTTCGGACTTCCAGCCAAGGCGCGCATGGGCCTTTGAAGCATCACCGTGCAGCACATCGACTTCGGCCGCCCGCAGATACTTCGGGTCAATCACCACGTGATCATCCATGTTAAGTCCGACGTGGGAAAACGCCAGCGAACAAAACTCTCGGACCGACGTCGTTCTGCCGGTCGCGATAACGTAATCATCCGGAACGTCCTGCTGCAGCATCAGCCACATGGCCTTAGTATAGTCGCGTGCGTGCCCCCAATCGCGCTTGGCATCGAGATTGCCCAGCGAAAGCGTCTTCTGCTTTCCGAGCTTGATCTGCGCTACGGCTGCCGTAATCTTGCGAGTGACGAACTCGATACCGCGCAGCGGAGATTCATGATTGAAAAGGATACCACTGGAGGCATGCATGCCGAAACTCTCGCGATAGTTCACCGTCATCCAGTGCGCATAAAGTTTTGCCGCGGCATAGGGCGAGCGCGGATAAAATGACGTGGTTTCCGATTGTATCGGTTCCTGGATCAACCCATACATTTCCGAGGAAGAGGCCTGATAGAAACGCGCCTCTGGACAAATGATACGAACCGCTTCCAGCATATTGGCGGCAGCGAGTCCGGTGACATGGCCTGTCAACAGCGGTTGCTGCCAAGAGGACTTGACGAAGGATTGCGCCGCGAGATTGTAGACCTCCGACGGCCGGACGTCGCTGAGAATCCGGATCAGGCTGGAGAGATCGGTCAGATTGCCGTCGTGCAACGTCACCTTGTCATCGACGCCGATCCATTTGAGCCGGGTCGCGATCACATCGGCCGACGCGCTCCGGCGTAACAGGCCGTGCACGGCATAGCCCTTATCGACCAAGAACTTTGCCAGATAGGCTCCGTCCTGGCCCGTGATACCAGTCAAAAATGCAATATTCTCGGTCATAAGCTCAGCTTTGCAACCCGGTCAGCAAACCTGCCGGCGACATTTCAATATCGTTTGTGTCTAAGGTTGTCACCTTGGCATTCCGATCCCAGCCGCCTATTGTCGCAAGAGTATAAATGCAGCGCTGTATTGACGTATCCGGCCGAGCGAGAAGCGCGGGCCGTAGCGACTTTGCAGTCTCCAACAGTCGCCAGCGCTTGGTCAGGAGCCACCCTGCAGCGGCTCGCTGGGAACATTGTAGATATCGTAGGCCACTGCGGCCAGCAGGAGTTGCGAGCCCAGGATGATAGGCAACGACGCCAGCATAACCGTCCCGGCCGGCGTCTCGACGCCATTCATGCCGTTGCCGATCCAGTTGTACATCCCCCAGGTCACGCCGAAACACATCAGCAGGATTCCCACGATGGTCTCGATAGTCCCGATGCTTACGTCGCGCAGGATGTAATTGTAAAAAATCGCTTGAAGAAATTGAGCAGATACTTACCCGGGAAGTCGAACAGCACCTTGCTGATCCGCAGATTGCTCTCCTCGTCGCCATAGAATGCCGGCATCGAGACGTCGCGCACGGTAGCTCGGACGATGCTGAGCCGAAACAGCATATCCGACTCGAAAAAATAACGCGCGGCAAGCTTTTCCAGATCGAGCAGCTTCAACGTCGATTTGTGTATCGCAGTGAAGCCGTTCGTCGGGTCCATAATGTTCCAGTAGCCGGTCGAGATCTTGTTGACGAACGATAGTGCGGAATTGCCCAACACCCTTACGAACGGCATTTGACGCAGGTCCTCTATATTGAAGAACCGGTTTCCCTTGGTGTAGTCGGCGCGGCGCGCCACGATGGGCGCAATCAGGGAAGCGATCTGCAATGGATCCATTTGGCCGTCGCCATCGACCTTGACGACGATATCGACGTCGTCAGCTAGGGCAGCACGATACCCCGAAACGACGGCACCGCCAACGCCCCGATTGACCTGATGCTGAATGACGCGGACATTAGCGGACGGAAAATGCTCCGCCACAAGGGCACCCGACCCTTCGGGACATAGGTCATCGACGACATAGATCATGTCGACGACCGGGAGCGTTCGCTCGACGACATCGATGATGTGCTTGCTAACTCGAAAGCAAGGGATGACAGCCGCGACTTTCATTTCTTACCTTTTAGCGAGACCCGGCATTGCCTAGCTCGTCGCAGCCAGCCCGAGCACATATTTCGCGTAGTCGCTCTTTCCCAGCGCTTCGCCCAGCTTCGCCAGCTGCGCGCGATCGATATAGCCTTGGTTGAAGGCCACCTCTTCCGGGCAAGCGATGCGAAACCCCTGGCGGCGTTCCAGCGTGGCGACGAATTCAGCGGCTTCCAGCAGGCTGTCCGGCGTGCCGGTGTCCAGCCACGTGAAGCCGCGGCCCATCTTCTGAACGCCGAGTTCGCCGCGCTCCAGATAGACCCGGTTGAGGTCGGTGATCTCGAGCTCGCCGCGCGCAGAGGGCTTGATCTTGGCGGCGATGTCGACCACCTGCTGGTCGTAGAAATACAGACCCGTCACGGCAAAGTTCGATTTTGGCTGCAGCGGCTTCTCCTCGATAGAGGTCGCCTGCCCTTCGGCGTCGAAAGCCACCACGCCGTAGCGCTCGGGATCTGCCACATGGTAGGCAAACACCGTAGCGCCTGAGCGGCGCGCGGTGGCGCTGGCCATCAGGTCCGGCAGGCCGTGGCCGAAGAAGATGTTATCGCCGAGGATCAGCGCGGAAGGCCCGCCCTCGACGAACTTGGCGCCGATGATGAACGCTTGCGCCAGGCCCTCGGGTTTCGGCTGCTCGGCATAGGATAACGACAGACCCCAGCGGTTTCCGTCGCCCAAGAGCGCCTGGAACAGCGGCAGGTCGTGTGGCGTCGAGATGATCAGGATCTCGCGGATCCCCGCCAGCATCAGGGTGCTCAGCGGATAGTAGATCATTGGCTTGTCATAGACGGGCAGCAGCTGCTTCGAGGTGACCAGCGTCATCGGATAAAGCCGCGTGCCACTGCCTCCGGCCAGAATGATGCCCTTCAATATCCTACCCTCGTCTACGATTGCAGGAGACGATCCAAGCAATTCGAAAGGGACGTTTCCAACGATTGCAGCCGGATGTCAAACACATCCGCCAGCCGGGCCGTCGCCAGCCGCGAATTGGCCGGCCGGGCCGCCGGCGTCGGATAATCTGCCGTGGTGATGGGATCGACCGGCACGGAACAGCCGCCCCGCACCGCCGACTGCCGCACGATCTCGCGGGCAAAGCCGCACCAGCTCAGGGCATCAGGACCGGCGAGATGGGTAACCCCGGCATGGTCGGGACGCCATCCTGCCCCGGCAATCTGCGCAGCGATCGCCAGCGTCGCCTCGGCAAGGTCCGGCGCATAGGTGGGGCAACCGATTTGGTCGTCCACCACCCGCAGCCGGCCGCGTTCGGCGGCCAGCCGCAACATGGTGCGGACAAAGTTGGCGCCAAACGGCGCATAAACCCAGGCGGTGCGCAGCACGACGTGCCGCGGATTGGCGGCGGCCACCGCCAGTTCGCCGGCCAGCTTGGACGCGCCGTAGACCCCCTGTGGTGCAACGGGATCGCTCTCCAGATAGGCTTCGGGTTTACGGCCGTCATAGACGTAATCGGTCGAGAAATGGATGATGGGCGCGCCGCACGTCGCAGCTGCAGCGGCCACGGCGCCGGCGCCGTCGCGGTTGATGGCAAAGGCCTGCCCGGGTTCGGACTCGGCCTTGTCGACGGCGGTATAGGCCGCCGGGTTGACCACCACGTCGGGCCGGAACACGGCCAGCGCTCGCTCGACCGAGGCCGGATCCCGCAAGTCGATATCGGCGCGGCTGCTGCTGCCGAACACGATGTCGGCGCGGCCGGCCGCCGCCTCGCGCAGCGAGCGGGCGACCTGGCCCTCGCGGCCGATTACATAGAGTCGCATGCGGACCTCATGCCTTGACGAGGCCGAGGCGCTCGCCGCCATAGACCTTCTGGCGCAGCGGCTCCCACCAGTGGGCATTGTCGAGATACCAGCGCACCGTCTTCTCGATGCCGGTCTCAAACGTCTCCTGGGCGCGCCAGCCGAGCTCGTTTTCCAGTTTGCTGGCGTCGATGGCGTAGCGCTGGTCGTGGCCGGGCCGGTCGGTGACGAAGGAGATCAGATCGTGGTGCGAGGAGTTGGCCGGGCGCAGCTCGTCCATCCAGGTGCAGATTTGCTCGACAACGTCGAGGTTCTTGCGCTCGTTTCGGCCGCCGATGTTGTAGGTCTCGCCGGGCACGCCCTTCGAAAGTATGACGCCGAGCGCACGCGCGTGGTCCTCGACATACAGCCAGTCGCGCACGTTGGAGCCGTCGCCATAGACCGGCAGCGTCTTGCGATCCAGCGCGTTGAGGATCACCAGCGGGATCAGCTTTTCCGGGAAGTGATACGGCCCGTAATTGTTCGAGCAGTTCGACACGATCACCGGCATGCCATAGGTGCGGTGCCAGGCCTTGGCGAGGTGGTCGGACGCCGCCTTGGTGGCCGAATAGGGCGAGGAAGGGTCGTAGGGCGTCGTCTCGGTGAACAGGCCGTCGGCGCCCAGCGAGCCGTATACCTCGTCGGTGGAGACGTGGATGAAGCGGAAGTCGGTGGCGTTGTTCGCGCGCGTCTTGAGATAGCTGCGCGCGGCTTCCAGCAGGGCGAAGGTGCCCATCACGTTGGTCTGCACGAACACGTCGGAGCCGGAGATCGAGCGATCCACATGGCTCTCGGCGGCGAGATGCACCACCGCATCGGGCTGGTATTTCGCGAAGATCGCATTGACCGCAACCGCGTCGCAGATGTCGTGCTTCTCGAATACATAGCGCGGGCTGGAGGCCACCGGCGCCAGCGACGCCAGATTGCCCGCATAGGTCATCTTGTCGAGCACGACCACGTCGTAGCCGAGGTCGGCGATGAAATGACGGCAGACGGCCGACCCGATAAAGCCGGCGCCACCGGTCACGAGAACCCGCATCTACTACTCCTGACGCATGTATTCGAAAGCCGGCGGCGCATCCGCCAACTTCGGCTGTTTCCGATCCTTTTCCGACAGAATGACCTCGGCGGCCGAAATCCGCCAATCGATGCCCAGTGCCGGGTCGTCCCAAGCGATGCCCCGGTCGCATTCCGGCGCGTAATAGTCAGTCACCTTGTAGATGACTTCGCAGTCATCCTCCAGCGTCAGATAACCGTGGGCGAAGCCCGGCGGCACCCAGAGCTGGCTCCAGTTGTCCGCCGACAGTTCCGCCGTCACGTGGCGGCCATAGCTGGGCGAGCCCACGCGGATATCCACCGCGACGTCGAGAATGGCGCCGCGGGTGCAGCGTACCAGCTTGCCTTGGGCATGCGGCGGCGTTTGAAAATGCAGGCCGCGCAGCACGCCTTTTTGCATCGAACGGACATGGTTGTCCTGCACGAACGGCCCGGTCAGGCCGTGCCCGGCGAACACGTCGGTGCGAAAGGTCTCTGAAAAAAGCCGCGGGCGTCGCCGTGCCTTTTGGCGTGGCCAGCCAGATATCGGGAATTTCGAGCTTTTCGATCAGCATTCTTCGCTTCCCTGGGCCATCGGCCGGTTGGCCTAGATTTTGTGGAAACCATCGCCGCGCAGCGCTCTGAACCATCAGCCACCGGCTGCCACATAGCCTTACAAGCCTTTGTCGCGGTCAGTCAATTTGGCAAAGACGCGACACCTTTCAAGTTTCGCACGCCCAGTCCGCGCCGTCGTCCTTCAAAGGAGCCGCCGCCCGGACAAGCCGGCCGCGAGGGCCAGTGCCATGCCCAGCCCGAGCACGACCGGAGCCAGGTTCATGATGGCCAGTTTGGTCCGCTCAACGGCTGCATGCGATCGCCCGCGCAGCACCGTGCGCTCCAGCAGCGCTTTCTCATCGCTGTCCGCCGGGCGGATGGTCCGCGGCAACGCCATGCGGATCGTGGGATCGGACAGCAGCGAGGCCAAACGGTCAGCACTCGGATACGGGATCGCCAGCATGGTCTTGTTCTGCAGCGCGGCAATATCGCCGGTCCGCAGGTAGGCCGCGACATTGGCCTCCTGCTCCCGGCTCTGCGCGGCTTTCTCTATAACGTTCGGAAAGGTGGTCCGCGCCATGTCCAGCATGAGGCCGCCAAAGGTCATCGCGAGCCAGCCCACTGTGACCAGAAAAACCACCCACTGTTTACCGATGGAGCGCACGCGCGCAGCGAAAAACAGCAAGATAGCGAAGTTTAGCGGCATCGCCATGATCGTGATGTCGAGATAGCGCGACGAATTCGGCGCCACAGCGCGACCGTAGGACAGTGAAAGGATCTGCCCGAACCACCAGACGACAATACTGAGGATCACCCAGTGCTGCGAGGTCCGCGCCGGCCGCGCAGCCAAAACGAAACAAGCATAGGCAACCAACGGCACGTTCGTCAGGAGTGCGATCCATGAGCCGGCACGCGGATACTGCAGGCAAGCGAGCAATGCCGTCCACAGTTCGCGGATGTCATGGGCCTTCAGGCCGTCGTGACCGACGATGTGAGGAACATAGGCGATCATCACCGCAGACATCCCGAGCAAGATGGCGGCGCCGGCATATTCCTTGCTGCCCTGACGCACCCGCAGCAGCAACTGCAGCGCCACGATCGCCAGCGCCGCGGCACCGATGAGCGCGCCCGATGCCATCGAGAAGAAAGCCGCCGACGCGCAGGCAACGCCGAGCCACCAGCGGACGCTGAATGCGGCGGCGACGGCAAAGCCGGACAGCGCCAGAATAGAGAAAATCAGCAATAGATAGAACTGGCTCTGAAAACCGGCCAGCAGGTTTTCCCAGCCGATCGGCAGGACGAACAGCACTGCGGTGAACACCACCAAAGCGATCAACTGAGCAGGGCGAAGGATCCGCTGCAGCGCGAACACGACGAGAAGGATAGCCGCCACATGCAACGCGGCGTTGACCATCATCTGCAGGATCGGGTCCCAACCGCCGTCGAGTTCGAACAACGCCAGCGAGAGCACGCGCGTCAGAAAAATGCGATGCTCGTTGTGAGAGGCAAACAACGCCGACCACGAGAGGCTGGAGTTGAGATAGGCCTTGTACAGGCTATCGGCTTCCGCATCCCACTGATCCCAGTAAGGCAGCGCCGAACCGAAATAACGGATAAACAGCATCTTCGCGCCAAACACGATCAGCGCGAGCGCGACAAGCGCCAGCGCCTTTTCGAACAATGCCTTCAACGCGGCATGCCTCGTCGCGACCGGCAGCGTATTCATTGTATCTCCCAGAGACCGAAACTCGCGCGGTCAGCAGTTCGTCATAGCAAGACGCCGCTCGTCATCGAGCCGCATAGCCTTTCCCGAACGAAGCTTTCCAAGTCGCATTGCCCGGCGCGTTCAGGATATCCGTATCCACTTCAGCGAATGAAATCATCACCTTTGATCTGTATGCCCAGGATTGCCGCCAGTTAGCGACAATCTCGAACGCCAGCGGGCGCGTACCGTCTTCAGCCGCCGCCCCCTCGTAAATCTGCAGAAACATGTTTGCGGACTTGACCGTCGGAACGAGGATGACCCCATCCCGGGCCATGCCCGGAATCAACCTGTAATTTTCGGCCCGTCCGTCTTTATACAACGCACGCAGCACGATGGAAGGCGGCTTCAGGACCAGCTCGGCGAACCGACCCAGCGGGCTGTACTGCACGTCGATCCCGACAAATAGCGGCTTTGTCGACGTCGGAACATCGATCCACTCGCCAAGCGTTGCCTGGCGGACGATCGGTGCGCTCAGGAGATCCGGAAGTGGTTGCGATCGTCTGCGCAGCACAAGCAAATCGTGGCTGCTCCCGAACGGTTCGTAGCGCTGCAGCAACAGCGGCCATAGCGTACCCTCCGCGGAAGCGGGATGGCGGCCGTCGATCGATCCCGGCGCAAAATAGACGAACTCTGGTGCTTTTGGCGACAGATAGAAATCGCGGTTTCGCTGAATGAGCGATGGCGTATAGGTCGTGTATTCCTGGATCGTCGGCCGCGGCCGATAGTTGAGTTGCGCTGCGATCACCTCGCTCTGCCGCGACGGGATGATGTCCACGCTGCCGCTCACCACCGGCAGCTTCGCGGAAGCATGCAACTGATCGCGGGCCGCCGCGAATTGCCGTTCCTTGTCGGCCATCCAGCCGCGCGGTCCGCTCGCAAAATCAACGACGCTCTCGAGGGTCGCGATCGAACGCCCGGCAATGGCGACAGGGTTAAGAACGTTCCACGGCATCTTCAGAACGTACGGCGCATAGAGATATAAAAAGCAGATGAACAGAAGCAATTCAAACGGACGATGCTTCGACTTAACAGGCTCGCTTGCCAATGCTACGGCCGGAATCGCCAGAAATAGCCCGGTCCACGAAATCAGTGAATGGGCGTCGTGACGAACGAAACCGGCTTTCGTCAAAAGAGAAAGATAGCCAATCAGCAGCAGCAGGTGCGCGACTGCCGTCGCGCGGGCTGGCCCGCGGACCTTTATGTTGGGCCAGGCCGCCACCGCAGCGACCACGACAACGGCGAAACTGGAGACACCCCACATCCAGATCGCATCCGGCGCGCCGTCGATGCTCATGCCGGCTGAATAACCTTGCGACACTTCAAGGGAGGCCTGCAAATAGGCGGGCAAGCCGGTCAGCGGCTGGCCAGCGGCCACAAAAAACGCAGCGGCGCAGATGAGAAACAATACGGTCTTGTAGGGAATCTTACGACGAGTCACGGACAGCATGTCGATCAGCACGAACACCGGCAGGGCGAGCACCCCTACCGAGAACTTTGCCATGGCAAAGCCCGCGATGACCACGATCGACGCCACCATCAGCGGCAGGCTCGACCGGCGCGAGACGTACAGATAACCGGATGCGAACACGAAGAAGAGCATCAGGCCGTCGCGCAGCAGACGCTCCGCCATGAGAATTAGGCCGAACATAAACATCCCGGCCAGCACACGTCGTCCACCCACCTGAAACAGCGACGCCACAATCTTCCTTAACTGGATGGCGAAGATAACAAGCCAGAGGCAATCCAGAGCGATAATCGCCGGAGCAATCCGATGCGGATATAGACGGTGATAGAAACTCGACAGGGGGCCGGAGGTAAAAACGATCTCCGAGCCAAAGGCGGCGCCCTTCTCGACAGCATTAGAAACTGCATAGATCCAGGAAGCATCCAGGCCGGCGCTCGGAAACCCGAAAGCCGCCGGCCGGATGCACGCAGCGGATACCACGCCTATGACGAGCGTGAGTAGCAGTCCGCCCACAGATGATCCGAAATTCGAGAAACGATCGCGCCGCAAGGGCATGGAACTTTCCTTGAAAGTGCAAAGCGAACTATCGAAACGTAAACTTCTTGTGCCCGAAATAGCTCGTCGCGATCGGGCTGACAACGCCGACGACGTGGGCAATCAGGTCCTTCTGCCAGACTATGCCGAGCCACGGCAACACCCACTCGGCGAGCCCGACGCTGACAATCCAGACCTGCGCGAGCGCGAAGAGATTGACCAGCACGAAGCGCATCGCTTCGCTTTGGAGCTGACGATCCGACCGTGCGAACACAAAGTGTCGCGTGAGACCGAACGCGACGGCCATCCCGATAAGATAGGCGATGACGACCGCGATCTCGAAACGGATGAACGAGGACAGCAGCCAGCGGGACAGAATGTTGACCGCCGCTGCGACGCCGCCGGCCAGCGCAAAGCGGATGAACTCGCGGTTCACAAGCGCGCGCCTTGCGATGCCAATGCGGGCTCACCAGCCTGCTCGGCCATACGCCGCCCCAGCCGGATGCTTTCCGCGACGCCACGGTCTTCCGGGTAGTAATAGCAGGTATCGGCGATCTGCAGCCCGGCAATCGGCGTCTGCACGGGCGGCAGCTTGTCAGCGAAATGCGGCTCGCAGATCGGCTGGGCGTGTTTGAGACGGCCCACTTTGGCGTCCAGCAGATCGGCATCAGTGATCGCCGGATTGACGCGCTTGATGTAGCCGAACGCCTCGTCGATGAACTGCTGGTCGGTCCATTGCCACTTCGGCTGGGTCACCGGCATGTAATACGGCACGTAGACGATGGTATCGCCGACGCGGCGCAGATTGGAGAACTCGATCAGGCCGGGAATCTCGATGTCGTCGGCGACGATGTTGAGCCAAAAATGCGGCGTCACGGATTTGCGCAGCTTGAACAGCAGGCAGACCACGCCGATGTTCTTGATATCGGCGTACTTGTCCTGCCAGTCCTGCGGCAGGTCCGGCACCAGGCGATTGACCAGCGGCACAGGTACGGTGGAGATCACCGCGTCGGCTGCGAACTCGCGGCCGCCGGCGCGCACAGCGATGACGCGGCCGTCCTGTACGATGACCTGTTCGGCCGGTGTGCCCAAATGGATGCGCCCGCCCTTGCGGCGGATGTCATCGGCGATGGCTTCGACCAGCGTCTCCGAGCCGCCGTCGATATAGCCGAGTTGTTCCTGGAAGATCGACTTTCGCGAGTTGCCGATGCGCTTAATGCGCGTCGCGATCCACGACGCCGCGACCTCGTCGGCATATTCGTAGAACTTCAGTTCCTGCAGCCGCTTCCACAACTTGTTATAGACCGACACGCCGGAGCCGCCCTCGATCCATTTTCGCGAGGTCAGGTGCTCGATGCGATCGAAGTTCTTCGACTTGGTGGTCAGGAACATCTGCAGCCCGGTCTTGATCTTCTCCATCAAAGTGAGGTGCGGGTAGGTCAGCAGCGAGATGGGATCGCCCCATTTGTGCACGCGGCCATGGGTGTAATACGCCATCGACGTATTCACCCAGCGCATGCGGTCGCCAATGCCGAGGTCCTTCATCAGCGCGAAGGTCGGCGCATCCGACTTGCAGACGAAGTGGTAGAAGCGCTCGATCGAGACGCCGGAAAAATCGATATGCGCGGCCATGCCGCCGGCCTTGGTGTCGGCCTCGATCAGGTCGACCTCGTGGCCCAGGGTCACCGCGCGCTGCGCGGCGGCGAGGCCCATGGGGCCTGCTCCCAACACAACGATGCGGCTCATGGCAAAACTCCTAGAAAGACAGGATGATCTTCGAATGGTCGGGATGCAGATAGGTCTCGCTCAGCGCCTGGCGCAAAGGCGTCGAGGCGACGCCGAACTCGCCGGGCCAGTCGATCACTGGAAATGTCTCCGGAATCACCAGCGCTTCGAGCTGCCCGGTGGTGAACGGCGGCTTCTTGTCGATGAGGGCATAGACCCACAGCAGCGCCCAGAACAGCGCATAGGGAATATGCACGATTTTCGCGCGCGGCTTGACGATGTCGTGAATCATGCCGATCAGGCCGCCGTAGGAAATTTTTCGAGGCCGGAGATGTCGAAGGTGCCGGTCTTGCGCTGCTCGATGGACGCCACGATGATCGAGACGAGATCGCCGACATACAGCGGCTGCCGCGTGAAATTGCCGTCGGCGGGAATGGGAAACACAGGCGCCTTTTCCATGAAGCGACGCAGCCAGCCGAGGTGCTTGCGATCGAACCAGCCGAACATCAGCGTCGGCCGCAGCGTCACGTGCGAGATGGTGCAGGCGTCGAACAGTTTTTCCTGCGTCGTCTTGGTACGCGTGTAGAAATCATCGGCCGAGGAATTGACCACCGACGACGAGATTCCCACCACGTAGGGCACGGCATCCGCGTGTGCCGCAGCCAGAATATGCTCGGTGGCGGTGACGTTGTTGGCAACGAACTCGTCGAGGAACAAGCCACCGATCTGCGCCTGGTTGACGACCACCGTATCGGCGCCGGCAAAACACTCCGCCCAGGCACCCGGCACCGCGAGATCCGCCTCGATCATCGTCACGTCGGGATGCGCCTGGCGGAACAGCGCGACGTTGGCCGCGTGCTTGTCGATGCCAACCAGTTCGAAATCCGGCCGCGCCTTCAGCCGCGCCACCAGGTTCTGCCCGACCAGGCCCGCGGCCCCGGTGATGACGATCTTTCGCATGACCTAGAAATTCATCTTGTTGAAGATGGCGGCCGGAATGTTGCGGATGATCGCCATGATCAGCCACCAGCGGCCGGGCGCATAGACCACCGGGCCGCCGCTGTCGGCGGCCTTGCGCACCACCGCGGCGACCGCCTCGGGCGTCGCCCACATCGGGCCGCCCTTGGCCATGCCCGCGGTCATGGCGGTATCGGTCGGGCCGGGCTTGACGATGACGACGCGGGGGCCGACGCTGCGGAAGCGGTGGCTGATGCCCTGCACCAGCACGGCGAGGCCGGCCTTGGCGGCGCCATAGACATAGTTGGAGCGCCGGCCGCGGTCGCCCGCCACAGAGCCCAGCACCACCAGCGAGCCCCTGCCCTGCACTTCCAAGAGGTTGGCGACGGCCAGCATCCAGGCGGCAGCGGAGCGGAAATTGACGTCGATGATGGCCAGCGCGGCAGCCGCGTCGCGGTCGGCGAGCGCCTGATCGCCAAGCACGCCATAGGCCAGTAGGACGTGGTCCAGCCCGCCCAGTTTCGCGACCATGCCGGCCAGCGTGGCGGCGGCGTCGGGGTCGGTGAAGTCGATGTCGAAAATCTCGGTGGCGGCAGCCCCGCGCGCCGTTAGGTCGGCGGCGATAGCGGTCAGCCGTTCGGCGTTCCGGCCGGCAAGCCCGATCATCGCGCCCTCGGCAGCGTACAATCGCGCAGTCGCCTGAGCAATGCCGGAACCGGCACCCAGGATCAGTACACGGAGCGGATTTGGCGTCATCATGGGGTCATCCGCCGCCAGAATGTCGATGACATCCCGGGGTCCAAGTGCGTTGTGAATTGGTCCAGCGCCGGATAGCCAGCCCTGAACATCGCTGGCGGCAAACGACCGTCCTTGGCCGGGTAAAGACGGCCACCGGCTTGTCGGACAATCGCGTCGAGTCTGTCAAGCAGCCACAGGGTCGGCCCACCTTTATTGGCAAAATCCAGCGCCAGGGTGGTGCCCTGCCGGGGGAACGACAGCAGGCCGGGCGACGCGACGTCGCCGAAGGTCTTCAACACAGCGAGAAAGGAGCCCTGCCCGGCGTCGGCGATGGTCCGCAACATCTCCGCCGTGGCGTCAGCAGCAACCGATGGCGGCACCACGCTCTGGTACTGGTAAAAGCCGCGTGAGCCATACAGCCGGTTCCAGCCACCGATGGCGTCGAGCGGGTAGAAGAACGGGTCGTAGGACACGGTGGCCTGCCGGGCGCGGCCGGCGAGACGGAAATAGACCTCGTTGAAAGCCGCAATTGACAGCCGGTTGAGCAGGAAGCCCGGGGCGTCGATGGGCACGCTGGGGCCGCCGGGCGGCTTAACGCGGAGCTCGCCGTCGCTGGCATGGCGGGCCCGGGTGAAGATGCCGCGGCCGAGCTTGTCGCCCTGGGCCAGGCAGTCGATCCACGCCACGGTGTAATCGTGGCTGGCGTCGCTTTCCCCAGACAGGGCGAAGAATTCGCCGAGGTTGCCAAACGGGACGGTCTCCACGGCCATGTTCGAACTGGCAATCGGCGCCAGTTGCAGTGTCGCGCGGGTCATAACTCCGGTAAGGCCGAGACCGCCCACCGTGGCTGCAAACAGGCCGGTGGCATCGTCATCGGCGACGAAGCACGCGCTGCCGTCGCTGCGCAGCAGGCTCACGCTGCGGATCCAGCGCCCGAACGAGCCGGCGCGATGGTGGTTCTTGCCGTGCACGTCGTTGGCGATGGCACCACCCAAGGTAACAAATTTGGTGCCGGGGGTGACCGGCAGGAAAAAGCCGGCAGGAATAGCCAGCTTCAGGATCGCCGACAGACTGACCCCGGCCTCGGCTTCGAGCAGGCCAGTGGTGCGGTCGAAGCGGACGAAACGGTCAAGCCCGGTCATCTCGACCAGGGCGCCGCCGTCGTTGATGCAACTGTCGCCGTAAGAACGTCGCAAGCCACCGGCAAGCACGCCGTGAGGCAGTTCGGCACCCTGCCGCATCAGCGGCGGAAGTTCGTCGGGAAAAGCCGGTTGCGCGACGCGCATCGGCGTCCGCGGGGTTCGCCCCCACGAAACAAGGTCGGTGCGCGTGATGAAGCCGCTCACAGCGCCAACAGGATGGCGACGGCAACGAAAATGCCGAGACCGAGACTGACATTGTCGCGCAGCGCAAAAGCAACCGGATCGTCGGTCATGCGGCCACGGTGCGACAATACCCAGATGCGGCAACTGAACAGGAAGATCGCGATCGGCGTCACCCAGAGCCACGCCGGGGTGTGATAGATCTGGCGCGCGAACACCTCCTCGACGAGATAGAGCACGACAATGACGATCGAGGCCATGGAAGCCGCACTGCCGAACGCCAGCGTCAGGCTCTCGTCGCCGGCCTGGTAGCCGCGGCCTTCCAGCTTCTGCAGGCCATGTTCTGCAGCGCGCAAGATCTCGGTGTGGCGCTTGGCCAGCGCAAGCGAGAAGAAGAAGAACATCGAAAACGTCAGCAGCCAGGCCGAAGGCACGAGATCCGCGGCGGCAATGCCGATCAGGATGCGGATGGTGAACAACAGCGCGATGACGAAGGTGTCGAACAGCGGTATCCTTTTCCACCCGAACGAATAGCCCAGCGTCACGGCCACATAGAACAGGAGGCAAAGCCCCGCCGCGGGGGCGACCAGCAGCGCGGCGATACAGGCCAGTGGCAGGATCGTGCCGACCACCATCAGGCCGTCGCGCACCGGGATCGCCCCTGACGCAAGGCCGCGGCGGCGCTTCGACCAATGCTTGCGGTCCGAGGCGAGGTCCGCCATGTCGTTGACGAGATAGGTCAGCGACGCGACCAGGCAGAGCAGCACGATCATCACGAGGGTTTGCAGCAATTCCTCCGGCGTGACGTCGCGCCAGCCCAGCGCCACCGGCACCAGCACGATCATGTTCTTGGCCCATTGGTGCGGGCGCAGCGCCTTCAGCCAGGCCGCGTGGCCATGAGGCTTATCGCCGAACGCGCGCTCGACCGGGGTTCCGCCGGCTTCGACGGCATCGATCAGCCACCGGCTCGACGACACCACCACGGCGGCTTTTGCACTGCGCCAGACCGGCAGATCAGCGGTGCTGTCGCCGGCATAAACGAAACCGCCGGGAAACTGTTGCAACAGCCGGTCGGCCTTGTTCTGCCCCTTCAGGTTGACGTCGCCGTCGGTGCCGTGCACGGACTTGAACAGCGGAAACCGGCTGGCTACCCGGCGGGCTATGATCTGGTCGGCCGCGGTCGCGAGATGAACCTCGCGGCCCGACTGGGTTTCCTCCTCGAGGTAGGCGAGCAGTTCCTCGCGGACGGGAAAACTGTCAATATCGGGTTGCGCGACGCGCGTCAGCCGCTGCTTGAAGGCGGAAATACCGTGCCGCAGCTCCAGCAACGCGAACAGGATGCGAAAGGGGCTGGCAAACAGTCCGGCGGCAAACGTCTCGAAAAGACTGTCGACCTTGAGGAAAGTGCCGTCGAGATCGACGATCAGCGGCAATTTTCGTGTCTCGGTCATCGCTCAATTGCACTCATTAGCTAGTACGTCTGGCAAAGAGCTAGTACGTCTGGCAAAGCGTGAGACACGTGGCAACTTTGGAATTTCCAGGAAAACCGACGAAGTCATCCGAAAATCGTCGCCATTACGCCTTAAATCGGTGTACGTGCAAAAGAGGCCCAGTGCAAACGTTCAACTGTCCCGCCGATGTCGCGGCAGCATCCGTGAACGAGACCAAGGCCACGCGCGGAAATAATCCTGTACAGAAGTAACCCCTTCGGACAAATTGGTTTTACCTTGTCACCTCTGAGGAAAACATTTGGTGGCGCGAATTTCCATCTCGATGAAGCAAGTAGTTGATGACAACCGATCCAGTTTTGGTGACCACGCGCGCAATGAACGAGGCCGGCTACCGGCATGATGCCGGCCGTACGGACGCGCAGTACCACAGTAACGACTACCGGGGCAATGTCCGCAACGTGGCAGATGCGTACGATAGCGATCAAAAAGCGATCGAAAACCTGCAGCGGGAATTGATGGAAGCCGAGGCAACAATCGCGCGGCTGCAGGAAGAAATCGACGCCATCACCCGATCGCCCGCTTGGCGAACGGCCCATTTGCTGCAATCCCTGACGGATAGGCTTCCACCAAACGTTCAACGGGTGTTATTTCGCATCGCCCAGTCCAGCTTTCGCATGGTGCGCTATCGGATACCCGCGCAAATCCGGGCTATTGCGGGACCCCGGCTGCTTGCAGTTCTCGGGCCGGCAGGTGCGGGGCATGTCGACCACATCGGCCAACATTACGGCCAGTGGGTCGAAGATTTCGATACGCTGACTGCGATCGACCGTGCAGAGATCGTTGCCCACATGGCCGCGTTTCAAACGACGCCGCTGATCTCGGTGGTCGTGCCGGTGTACGAAACCCCGGAGCCGATCCTTCGCGCGACGATCGAAAGCGTGATCGCGCAAATCTATCCGCATTGGGAATTATGTCTCGCGGATGACGCCTCGAAGGCGCCTCATGTCCGGAAAGTGCTGGAGGCCTACAGCCAGCAGGACAGTCGCATCAAATGCGCCTATCGCCCTGCCAACGGCCACATCTCCGCGGCAAGCAATTCCGCGCTGGCGCTGGCGACCGGCGAGTACATAGCCCTCCTCGACCACGACGACGTGCTTTCTGAGCACGCTCTTTACATGATCGCGGAAGCGATACAGCGACACCCGAATGCCGAGGTCTTTTATTCGGACGAAGACAAGCTGGATGCCCGCGGCAAAAGATGCGATCCACATTTCAAGCCCGACTGGAGTCCCGAACTGTTCTACGGGCAGAACTACCTCAACCACCTGACCGCCTATAAACGTGCCGCTGTGGAACGAGCCGGCGGCTTTCGCGAAGGATTTGAAGGCAGCCAAGACTACGATCTGGCACTCCGGGTGATCTCCGCGACCCAGGCGCAGATCGTTCATATCCCCTACATTCTCTATCACTGGCGCATCTTCGAAGGGGCCGGAACCATGTCGTCCACAAACCTTCGCAAGGCGACGGCCACCGCGCGGCAGGCGCTCACCGAGTATTTTTCAGGCTTCGGCACGAAGGTCACCGTCAAGGACGTGTTGGGAAGCTTCCACCGTATCGTCCGGCCGGACCCGCAGCTATGGCCGAGGGTCTCGGTGATCGTGCCAACGCGCGATTATCTCGATGTGTTGCGCGTGGCCATCGACGGCCTTGAACACCAGACCGACTATCCCGACCTCGAGATCATCATTGCCGACAACGAAAGCACCCAGCCTGAGACGTTGGCGTATCTTTCCGCCGTGCAGGCACGGGGCATACGGGTCGTCGCGTGCCACGGCGCATTTAACTATTCCGATATCAACAACAAGGCAGCTGCATTCTCCACGGGAGAACTGGTGCTGCTTCTAAACAACGACATCTCGATGATCGATGCCGGATGGCTCAAGGAGATGGTCCGGTATTTTTCCGATCCGGAAATCGGCATCGTCGGACCCAAGCTGCTCTACCCGGACGGAACGTTGCAGCACGCCGGTGTCGTGCTGGGGATCGGAGGTGTGGCCGGTCATCGCTACGCCAGGACAGCCGGTGACGAATCCGGCAGCTTTGGACGATTGGCCCTCGCGCAGGACGTAAGTGCCGTAACTGGCGCCTGCCTTCTTATTCGCCGGGCACTGTTTCAGAAGCTGGGCGGCCTCGACGCGGTTAACCTGGCGGTCGCGTTCAACGATATCGATCTCTGTATGAGGGTGCGGGCGGCGGGCTATCGTATCATCTGGACGCCCTATGCGGTTCTTGCACATCACGAGTCCAAATCGCGCGGCCTCGATATCAGCGGCGAAAAACAGGAACGCTTCCAGCTTGAGTCGCGATTCATGCGTCGCAAATGGGGTAATCGGCTGATCTACGACCGGTTTTACAATCCCAACCTGTCGCTGAAGTCCATCACGCCCGCACTTGCGCGCCCACCACGCTTGCGCAAGCCCTGGAAGGCCTGACTCCGACGAATGAGCGCCTGCAGCGGACCCCGCTGCGCGGGATCCCGAACGCTTATCGAGAAGCCTACGGGCGCCAATACGGCGGAATTGTGCGCTCTGCACGGAGGAAACCGCCGTTGACAGGAACGCCGAGATAGGGTGTTCCTTTGCTCGAATTCAAGCACTGTGAACGAAGCCGCGATCGCTGCGGCGGTTATACGTCAATCTTCAGATCGGCCACCGTTGAAAACCAGCCTCGACAGCAACTTTTTCGATCAGACCAACGCACGCGAACCGCGGAGCGCTGCGGCGGTCGCGTGGGCCGATGCGATCGAGGGTTTTTCGCTGTGGCGGCTGTGGGTTACCCTGGGATGGAACGACATCCTACAGCGCTACCGGCGCTCGATCCTTGGACCGTTCTGGCTCACGGCGAGCATGGCGATCATGGTGATAGCGCTCGGCGTGCTTTACGCCGAACTGTTCAAAATGCAGATCCGCGAGTTCTTGCCGTTCCTCTGCGTTGGCCTGCTGGTGTGGAATCTGCTGTCGGGATTTTTGGGGGAAGCCGGAGCGCTATTTACCGGCTCGGAATCATACATAAAGCAGATTCGGCTGCCATATTCGGTCTATGTCTACCGCTCGACTTGGAGCAAGTTCGTCATCTTCGCGCATAACTTTGTGATCTATTTCGGCGTGCTGCTGTACTTCCAGTTCTGGCCTGGCGCGGTGATGCTGCTGGCGATCCCCGGCATTATCCTGGTGCTGATCAACGGTGCACTGGCCAACCTGTGCATCGGCATCATCTCCGCGCGGTTCCGCGACGTGCCGCAGGTGGTGACCTCGGTGGTGCAGATCGTGTTCTTCGTCACGCCGATCTTCTGGAAGCCGGAGCTGCTACAAAGGCGCGCCTATCTTGCCGATCTCAACCCATTCTACCATCTCATCGAGATCGTCCGCGCACCGCTGCTGGGCCAGATTCCGACGGGCAAACATTATCTCGCCGTGCTGCTGATCACGCTGGTCAATCTGGTTGTCGCCAGCGTGTTCTTTACGCGTTTCCGCGCCCGCATCGCCTACTGGGTCTGATCATGAACGCGCCCTTGTCCGTTTCCATCCGGAATGCCGAGCTGACGCTTCGCAACGTCAACGTCTCCTTCCCCATCTATCACGGCGGCTCCCGCTCGCTGAAGAAGAGCCTGCTGTTCCGCGGATCCGGCGGCCACATGGCGGCGGACGCCAGCCACCGCATCATCGTGCAGGCCCTGCGCGACGTCTCGCTGCAGTTCGTCGCCGGCGACCGCGTCGCGCTGATCGGCTCCAATGGCGCCGGCAAGACGACCCTGCTGCGCGTGATGGCTGGCGTCTACGAGCCCGTCACCGGCACCGTGGAAAGTCGCGGCCGGATTTCGCCGATGTTCGATATCGGCCTCGGCATCGACAACGAGATCAGCGGCTACGACAACATCCGCCTGCGCGGCATGATCCTCGGCCTGTCGCGCGACGAGATCGAGGAACGGATGGCGGATATCGCCGAGTTCACCGCGCTCGGCGACTATCTCGACGTTCCCGTGCGCACCTATTCGTCGGGCATGATGACGCGGCTGACCTTTGCGGTGGCAACCTGCTTCGCGCCGGAAATCCTGTTGATGGATGAATGGATCATGGCCGGCGACGCCAGCTTCCTGACGAAGGCGCAGCATCGCGTACAATCCTTCGTGGAAAAGGCCAGCATCATGGTGCTGGCGTCGCACAGCATCGAGACCTGCCGCAAATTCTGTAACCAGGGCATCTGGATGGACCAGGGCCAGATCAGGGCGTCCGGCCCGATTGACCAAGTGCTCGACGCCTACTCTGCCGAAGCGGGCGTGGCTTAACTCGGAGACCGCAGCGCGATGGATCGCCTCAGGGACGTCGTTCGCGCAGGGCGTCGGCTGTACCTGCCGGTCCAGGATTGGGCGATTGGCCTGTTCGGCACATTCGCCCGGCGCGGCAGCTACGTTCGCGAACGGATCGAAGGCGACGATCCGCTTCGCGACGCACCACGGGCGGCCGTTTACGTGCACTTTGACAAAGTCGGTATCGTGCACGATTACGTCGTGCATCAACTATGCGAACTGGTCGGCGCCGGTTACCGGATCACCTTCGTCTCCAACGCCCCCGATCTTCCCGCCGAAAGCCGCACGCGCGTGCAGCCCCTCTGCAAGGAGCTGATCTGGCGCTTCAATACCGGCTACGACTTCGGCGCCTACAAGGACGGCATCGCGTCCATCGCGGGTCTCGACCAGTTAGACAGCCTAATCCTGATGAACGACAGCGTCTACGGGCCGTTCTGGAATCTGCGTGACACGCTGGCAAAGATCGACGTCGCGACGACGGATTTCTGGGGCATCGCCGACAGCTTCGAGAACCGCTATCATATCCAGACGTTCTTCATGGTGTTCATGCCAAACGCGCTGCGGTCGACAGCCTTCAAGGATTTCTGGAGCCGCCTGCTTTATATCGATCACCGGATGTGGGTAATTCGCAACGCCGAGGTCAGGCTGACGCAGGTCCTGCAGGAAGCGCAGCTCAGGACCGGCGTGCTCGCGCCTTACGGCGCTGTCGCGGCGACAGCCAGGGAACGGCTGGCGCGCCAGACGCCTCCAGAATTCAAGCGCGCCGCCTTCGAGCGGTTTTGTGCGCACGTCATGAAGGACGGCGTCGTCAATCCCACGCAATTTTTCTGGGACGTGCTGATCACCGACTACGCCTGCCCGTTCATCAAGCGCGACCTGCTGACCTCGAACCCGAACAACGTGCCGGGTACCTCGCGCTGGCCAGAGATCATCGCCGCGCACAGCAGCTACGACGTTGGCATGATTGCGCGCCACCTGCAGCGGTGACGGCAAGACCTGCTAGACTAGTCTAGATCTTCCCGAACAACGCGCCGACCGACAGCCCGATATTCTCCACTATGCTTTGGCGATATACGCCGGACTTCCAGATCAGCCACAGCCGCATCGGCCACGCTGCACGACGGGCCTTCGCGTAAAGATCGACCACGCCTGCATTTTCCGGAGTCAACACATCGCGCATCCGGTCGAGAACCTGCAGGTTGACCTCGTTCCACGACACCACGCGGCCATTGGCGAAAGCGGTCAGGCGCAGCATGCGCGCGCGCCAGCCGATATTGGCGCCGACAATGTTCTGGCCATGCTGGCGGTACTTCAGGCTTGGCCACGGATCGTAATGCGCGTCTCCGCCGATGCCGGTCACCACCTGATAGGTCCACCAGTCGTGCGACACCAGCTCGGCATCGACCGGCGTCGCCAGCAATGCCGCGCGCGCGCTGCGGTTGAATACCATGGTGTTGCCGCCGCCGATGTTCTGAACCAGCGCATTGCGGAAGGTCGGCGGACGCACGAACAGCGGCGCAAATCCGGCCGCCGTGCCGTCGCCATGAATCAATTCGGTGCGCGAGAAATACAGCGCCGGCGATGGCGCGGCGCGCTGCGCGAACCAATCGACGGCCCTGGCAAGTTTCTCGGGAAACCAGATGTCATCCTGATCGCTATAGGCAAACAGCTCGCCCTCGATCGCCTCGCTGCGCACCAGCGCGACGAAATTCTGCCAGAAGCCCTTTTGCGGGCCGGGCACGATCACCACGCGCTGCGAAACGGTGGCGGCGAAGCGTTCGACGATGCCCACGGTGTCATCGCTGGAGCCATCGTCGGACACCAACAGTTCCCAGTTGCCAAAGGTCTGTGCACGAAACGACTCGAGTTGTGGCTGCAGGAATTTCGCGCCGTTGCGGGTGGCCAGCAGGATGACGACTGTTGGGTACTGGGAAGACAATGCGAAATCATTCCTGATGCGGCAGTGGGTGTCCGTCAGCAGTGTCTAGACCATTTTCCGGCAGCGGGAAATCGGCCCTCAGATGGCCGCGGATGGCTTCCCGGCCCCGAAGTCGGGGCGGAAGCCGCGCGGCGACCAGCCGAAATCGGCCACCGCCGGCGCGACGTCGAACAGCATGTCCTTGGCCATGCGGTTACCCATTGCCACATTGGCGTTGGGGAAGAACGGCCGGGCCAAAGCAAATGCGATCCGCCACATCCATGGCGGCGCCGAAAGATGCGGCGCGGCCGGCCGAGCGCGTCGAACACCCGCCCCGCCATCTCGCGGTAACTCAGGGTCTCGCCGCCGGGCAGCGCATAGATCTTGTTGGCGGCCGCAGCACTCGCCGCCGCCCGCAACGCCCCGATCGCCAGGTCCTGCGCATGCACTGGTTGCCGCAGGCCGGCGCCGCTGCCCATCAGCGGCAGCACGCCGAACCTTCCGATCAGCCGTGCCAGACGCGACACGTTACCGTCTCTGCCTTCGGCATAGATCAACGTGGGCCGTAAAATTGTCCAGCCGATGCCGAGCCGCTCGCAGGTTGCGATCAGCCGTCGTTCGCCATCGGCAAGTCGCTGCAGCAACTCACGCTCGGCAGGGATTTCCGACTCGATCTTGGTGACGATGCTGGTGGAAGTGAAAGCGACGACGCGCTTCAAGGAAGCCGACATGAGATACGGCAAGGCATCGGCCAGCAGTCCGATCTCCGCGGTACAATAGATGACACTTACGTCAGCCGCCGACAAATTCTGCGGCATACTCAGATCACCACGGATCCACCGGACGCCGACACTCTGCCGGGACGCGCGCGACAGCGCCAGCGGCATATGGCCGGCCCTGACCAGTTGCTCGACGATGTAACCGCCTACGATCCCTGTGCCGCCAACCACCAGATCCTGCATTTCGATTGGCTCGCTCAAACACTGTCCGCCCAGTTGATGCACATCAGGGTGCGGCCGGATGACCGGCCACGACGACCGCGGCCTGCCGCGCAATCGTGACTGCGTTGAAGACGCCGCCGATGGCCCCCAATTCCAAGTGTTTACCGAAACTTTTCCTCAGAGGGAAATGCCGGCCGACGCCCTTCCTTTGGCCGCGATCGTGAATTTTCGGGTGATACCGCGCCCCGGATCAGCACATTCGCATCCTGAAAATATTCAATTTTTCAGATATTTAAACGATTTTGCGACGCGTGCGGTGCGGTGAAGCCGCGGGCACAGCGAATAATGATTTATGGTTAACCGTCCGTTAACGGCTCGGTGCCATCCTGAACGCCGATTGAGCTGGGGAGCGTCAATAAAAATCTGCTGATCCGCGATGACGATTGGCTGCAGGAGGCTCGCTATGAACATGAGGGTGTGTGAATACCCCGCCACCACGGTGCCGGACTTTCTTCTGGAGTCCTCATTCTGGCTTCCGCAGCACAATGTGCCGTCAGCCTGGATTGGACATGCTCCGTTTGCCTTCTGGCTTGTGAACGTCATGAAACCCCGCAGCATCGTGGAACTCGGCGTGCATTGCGGCTTCTCGTACCTCGCCTTCTGCCAGGCCGTGAAGAAGACGGGCATCGACTGCGCATGCAGCGGAATCGATACCTGGCGCGGTGACGAGCACGCGGGTCTGTACGGCCAGGAAATCTACGACAATCTGCTCGATCTGCACCGCCCCTACGCCAGCACATCGCGACTGATCCGTTCGACCTTCGACGAGGCGCAGTGCCAGTTTGCCGATGGGTCCATTGACCTGTTGCACATCGACGGCCGGCATCACTACGAAGACGTGCGCCGCGACTTCGAATTCTGGAAGCCGAAGCTGTCGAACCGGGCCGTTGTGCTCTTCCACGATACCAACGAACCGGGCTTCGGGGTCGGCCGGTTCTGGGCCGAATTGACTGCGGTCTACCCCCACTTCGAATTCAAGCATGCGCACGGCCTGGGCGTGCTGGGAGTCGGCTCCGACATGCCCGTGCGGTTGAAGCAGCTGTTCGATCTTTCGGACATCAACGATATCGCCCAACCGATTCGCCAGGCCTATGAGCGCCTCGGTCAGTCGGTGATCGACAGGCAGGAAACGCTGCGGCTCGCTGACGTCGTTCGCACCTATCAGAACAGCCTCTCATGGCGTCTGACAGCTCCGCTCAGAATGGCGAACCGCCTCGCGAAGTCGGTCGTCGCGCGGTTGAGCCATCGCGTGCCGGTGCCGCGCCAGGCAGGACGGCCTTCGATCTTTGCAAATCCTGCGGTCCGCCACTTACAATCCTGATCGGAACCTGCACAGCTGGTTCCTGACGGATTAAGCAGACGACACGCGCCCGAACCTTCGCGCTGCAAAAACAGATAAATCAGCGGTGACGTTGCGTGCCGTCGGGCGATCCTGAATAACGACGCATGACAACGGACCGGGTTTGCGCGAAGAATTGCACGGCGACTGACCCGCCCCCTCTCTGTCCGTGCATCCTGATTCCTCTCCCAACTCCCAACCCGAGCTTTCCGCATGACATTCCCGCGCGCTTCTTCGGCCTTGTCCCGCTTCACTGTGCTTGACCTGACCCGCATTCGCTCGGGACCGACGGCCGTCCGTCAGCTGGCCGACTGGGGCGCCAATGTCATCAAGATCGATGCCCTGACCGACGACGCCGGCGGTGAGCAACCGGGCGGCCCCCGCCAGGGCTCCGATTTCCAGAACCTGCACCGCAACAAGCGGGCGATGACCCTGAACCTGAAGGACCCCCAGGGCCTCGCGGTGTTCAAGCGGTTGGCTGCCAAGGCCGACGTGGTGGTCGAGAATTTCCGGCCGGATGTCAAAGCCCGCCTCGGCATCGATTACGAAAGCCTGCGCGACATCAATCCCGGCATCGTCTATGGCAGCATCTCCGGCTTCGGGCAGGATGGGCCCTACCACAAGCGGCCGGGTTTCGATCAGATCGCCCAGGGCATGGGCGGGCTGATGTCGATCACCGGCGCGCCGGGCGAAGGCCCGATGCGGGTCGGCATTCCCGTCGCCGACCTCACCGCCGGCCTGTTCTGCGCCATGGGCATATTGACGGCGCTGCTGGAGCGCGACGTCTCCGGCCAGGGCCAGTGGGTGCAGACCTCGCTGCTGCAGGCGCAGATCTTCATGCTGGATTTCCAGGCCGCGCGCTGGCTGATGGAAAAGGATGTCCCCAAACAGGCCGGCAACAACCACCCTACCAGCATCCCCACCGGCGTGTTCAAGACCTCCGACGGCTACATCAACATCGCCACCACCGGCGGCAAGATCTGGGAGCGTTGCGCCCAGGCGATCGGTGCGCCGGAACTGGTGACCAATCCGGACTACGCCACCGCCCCGGCGCGCTCCAGGAATCGCGATGCGCTCAGCGCCGAGATCAACGCCCGCACTGAAAAAAGACCACCGACGAATGGGTCAACGGACTCAATGTCGCCGGCGTGCCCTGCGGACCAATCTATTCTGTCGACCAGATGTTCGCCGACGAACAGGTCAAACACCTCGGCATCGCCCAGGACGTGCCCAACGACCAGGGCCGCGACATCCGGCTGGTCGGCCAGCCGTTCACGCTGTCGCGCACACCGAGCAAAATGGCGGCAAGACCGCCGGAAGTCGGCGAGCAGACCGAGGAGCTCTTGGCGGAGTTCGGTTTCAGTGCCGACGAGATCGCGGCGCTGCGCGACGGCAAGGTCGTGTGAGGTTCAGCCCGCCACCCGCACCGGCCGCATCATGCGGCCGACGCCAACAAATACCCTGTCGATCACCGGCCAGAACAATAGCGCGATCGCCAGCGTGGTGATCGAACCGACAAGACCATTCGACCAGAACACGCCGACGCTGCCGCCGGAGCCGATCATGGACAGCCGGAACGCATCCTCGGCGCGGCTGCCCAGCACCAGCGCCAGCGTGAACGGCGCCAGCGGAATGCCGATCTTCTTGAAGACATAGCCGACCACCCCGAAACCGAGCATCAGCCAGATATCGAACATGGCGTTCTGGATCGCATAGGCACCGATAGCGCAGGACACCACGATCATCGGCGCCACCGCGGCGAACGGCACCCGTAGGATGGAGGCGAAGATCGGCACCGTGGTCAGCACGATGACGAGGCCGACGACATTGCCGAGATACATCGAGGCGATCAGGCCCCAGACAAAATCCTTGTGCTCGACGAACAAAAGCGGCCCGGGATTGAGCCCCCACACCATCAGGCCGCCCAACAGGATCGCCGCCGTGCCGGAGCCGGGAATGCCGAGCGCCAGCATCGGCAGCAGCGCCGCGGTGCCCGAGGCATGCGCCGCGGTTTCCGGCGCGAACACGCCCTCGATGCGACCCTTGCCAAAACTGTCCGGATCTCTAGAGAAACGTTTGGCCAAGTTGTACCCCATAAAGGAGGCAGCGATCGCGCCGCCCGGTGTGATGCCGAGCCAGCAGCCGATCACTGACGAGCGCAGCAGCGTCACCCAGTAGCGCGGCAGATCCTTCCAGACGCTGATGACGGTGCGCAGGCTGATCTTGGCGGCATGGCCGCGCAGCGCCAGGCGCTCTTCCATGGTCAGCAGGATTTCGCTGATGCCGAACAGGCCGATCACGGCGACGAGAAAATTGATGCCGCGCAACAACTCGTTGGAGCCGAAAGTCATGCGCAACGTGCCGGACACCGTGTCCATGCCGACGCCGGCAATCAGCAGACCCAGCGCCATGGAAATGATGGTCTTGTGCTTGTCTTCGCGGCCGAGGCCGACGAAGGAGCAGAATGTCAGCAGATACACCGCGAAGAATTCGGGCGGGCCGAACTTCAGCGCGAAGGACGAAATCATCGGCGCCAGGAAGGTGATCAGCAGCACCGCCACCAGCGAGCCGATGAACGACGAGGTGAAGGCCGCGGTCAGCGCCTCCGCAGCGCGGCCCTGCTGTGCCATCGGATAGCCGTCGAAGGTGGTGGCCACCGACCACGCTTCGCCGGGAATGTTGAAGAGAATCGAGGTGATGGCGCCGCCGAAAAGCGCGCCCCAATAGATGCAGGACAGCATCACGATGGCCGAGGTCGGGTCCATTGTGAAGGTCAGCGGCAGCAGGATAGCGACACCATTGGGGCCGCCGAGGCCAGGCAGCACGCCGACGAAGATACCGAGCACCAGGCCCACCACCATCAGAGCCAGGATCTTCCAGGTCATGAGCACGGCGAAGCCGTGCAGCAGCAGTCCGAAGGCTTCCATCAGATCAGTCCTAGCGGCCGAAGGCCGCTTCGAGCGGTCCCTTGGGCATGATGACGTCGAAGGCGATGTCGAAGGTGGCGAACATGATCGCGGTGAAGACGAAGGCTGTCAGCAACGACTTCCACCACGCGATCTTGCCGACCAGGCGCATGAAGCCGGCTATCAGCAGGAAGCTCGCGACATAGAGACCGAGGTATTGCATCGCCAGGCAGAAGGCGGTCGTCGGCAGAAACACCAGCATCACGCGGCGCAATTGCGCGCGTGTAACAAAAGCGTCCGACGGCACGGCGCGGGCCAGCAACGTGGTCACGAGGCCATACAGGCTGGCACCACCGAGGATCACCGAGAGATAGAACGGGAAGTAACCGGGTTGCGGCCCGGTGTCGTCCCAGGAAATGCCGGTTGCGTAGTTGTCGATGCCGAGCGTGACCGCGAGGGCGAGCAGCAGCAGATAGGCGACGATCTCGACCGTGCGGGTGCTGCAGACCACCGGCGAATCCGGCTCAGGTGCGGTGGGATCGTCGACGATGATTTCGAGGTCGGTATTGGACATGGAATTATTTCTGAGGCGTGAGGTACGTTTCCCGGACGCGGTGCGGCATTCTTATGCCGCTCCGCAGATCCGGGATCCCGGTTGATCGAAGGAAGCTGGGCCCCGGATCTGCGACGCACCACGCCGCTTCGCAGCGTATTGCGTCGCGTCCGGGGAACGTGCTCCTACTTCGCGACAAACCCCGCTTCGGTCATCAATGACTTGTTCAGCGCGTCGTCCTCTTCGAGGAATTTCAGCATCGCATCGCCCTTGAGGAAGATCGGCTTCAGCGCCTGCTTCTCCATGTAGTCCTTGTATTCTGCGGTCTTCGTCACCTTCTCGAACAGGTCGACATAGAACGCCTGCTGCTCCGGCGTCACCTTGCCGGGCAGGAACATGGCGCGCAGCATGAGGTACTGCACGTCAAGGCCTTCCTCCTTGCAGGTCGGGATGTCGTTCCACGACTGCGTCTCGGTGACCTTGGCGGTGTAGCCGATGCGCTCCTTGTCGAACACGCAGAGCGCGCGGACCTGGCCGGCGCGCCAGACTTCGAGATTTTCCGAGGGATTGTTGACGTTGGCTTCGGTGTGGTTGCCGACCAGCTGCGTCGCCGCCTCGCCGCCGGACTTGTACGGCAGGTAGGAGAATTTCGCGCCGGTGCGCTTTTCCATAAACACCGTAAGCACGTGGTCCTCGCGCTTGGAACCGGTGCCGCCCATCTTGAATGGCGACGGGGCAGTTTTTGCTGCTGCGATAAAATCCTTCACGGTCTTGGGGCCGGCAGCATTGTCCCACAGCACGAACTGATCCATCGCCACCACCGACACGGGCGTCAGGTCTCGCCAGTTGAACGGGATTTTGGCGGACAGCGGCAGCATGTAGATCAGCGAATAGGCGATCAGCACCTTGTTGGCGTCGCCTTCGCTGGACTTCATGTAGATCAGCGCTTCGGCGCCGGACGCCCCGCCCTTCAGCGAGACGATCACCGGGGCCTTCATCAGATTGTTCTTCTGGATCGCGGCTTGCATCATGCGCGCCATCTGGTCGGAAGCGCCGCCGGCGCCCGCCGCCACCACGATCTCCACCGGCTTGGTCGGTTCCCACGCGGCTGACGCCGACATTGCCGGCGCGCTGGCCAGCACCGCCGCAAGCGCGGCTGTAGCCCCATTCAACTTGATCATGCGTTCTTCCCTGGTTCGTTGAGCGCGGACTCGAAACGGCCCGTTTGATAGTCGGTAGTGTGCGGTTTATTCGACGTGACTTCAAGCATGCGAGGGGCATACACAAGACGACTTTGGTAGGTCGCTCTTCACCTCTCCCCGGTTGCGGGGAGAGGGAACAAGTCGCTTATTTGCCCTGCCAGTTCGGCTTGCGCTTGTTGAGGAACGCATCCATGCCCTCGCGGAAATCCTCGCTCATATAGGCCTTGAGCACGAGGTCCTGGCCTTCCTCGCGGGTCAGCTTGGGGCGCAGGCGGCGCACCGCTTCCTTGGTGACTTCCAGGGTGATCGGCGCGTGGCTGGCGACCAGTCGCGCGATCTCCAGCGCGCGGCGCTGCAGCGTCTCGACGTCGGGCACGATCTCGTTGATCAGGCCGAGCGCCAGCGCCTCATCCGCCTCGATCAGGCGCGCGGTGAAGATCATGTCCTTGGTGCGCGCCGGCCCGACCAGCGCCATGACGCGGCTGATGTTGGACATCGACAGGCAGTTGCCGAGGGTGCGGGCGATGGGGAAGCCCATGCGGGTCGCTGATGTGCCGATGCGCAGGTCGCAGCAGGCGGCAATGCCGGCGCCGCCGCCGGTACAGGCGCCGGCGATCGCGGCGATGGTCGGCACCCGGCAGGTTTCCAGCGCGGTCAGCACGCGGTCGATGCGCGCTTCATAGTCGAGGGCATCCTGCGCGGTCTTGAAGGCGCGGAACTGGGAGATGTCGGTCCCCGAGGCGAACGCCTTGTCGCCGGCGCCGGTCAGGATCATCGCCTTGACGGAATGATCGGTGTTGGCGGCCTCGCAGATCTCCGCCATCCGCTCATACATCGAGAACAGCATGGCGTTGCGGGCTTGCGGACGGTTGAAGGTGATGTGGGCGATGCCGTCGGTGACGGAATAGATCAGGTCTTCGGATGCGGGCGTCGGCGCGTTCATGATGTTCTTTCTCGTGATGCAGCTCCACGCCGCGAAGCACCGTAACGGCCGGAGCGCAGGCGCTCCAGCCGCGTTTCGGGATAACAGAATTGCCTCAGGCGACGGCGGTCTTCAGCTGCACCACTTCCCTACCCTTCAGCACTTCCATCGCCGCCATCACGCCGCCGGCGCGGTGCGGGACCTTGGCGAGATCGAGACCCATCTCGACGCCGGACAACGTGCCCATCAGCATCAGGTCGTTGAAGTGGCCGATATGACCGATGCGGAAGATCTTGCCCTTCCACTTGGCCAGACCCGTTCCCAGCGACATGTCGAAGTTCTCCAGCACGACCTTGCGGAACGCATCAGCGTCGTGGCCTTCGGGCATCATCACCGCGGTCAGCGCCGGCGAGTGGTCGTGCGCCTCGATGGAGACCGTCTCGAGGCCCCAGGCCTTCACCGCGGCGCGGGCGGCGGCGCCATGGCGCTTGTGGCGGTTGAACACGTTCTGGAGCCCCTCCTCCTCCAACATGGCGATGGCTTCCTTGAGCCCGTAGAGCGCGTTGGTGACCGGCGTATAGGGCCAGGAGCCGAGCTTGTTGGCGTTGATGACCTCCTGCCAGTCCCAATAGGCGCGGTACGAGCTGTTGGCCTTCGAGGCCGCCAGCGCCTTCTCGGAGATCACGTTGAAGCCGAGCCCGGGCGGCAGCATCAGTCCCTTCTGCGAGCCGGCGACGGTGACGTCGATGCCCCAGGCGTCGTGCTCGTATTCCAGCGAACCGATGCCGGAGACGGTATCGATCATCAGCAGCGCCGGGTGCCTGGCGCGGTCCATCGCAGCACGCACTTCCTGGGGATGCGTGACGCAGCCGGTCGAGGTCTCGTTGTGGACCACCATCACCGCCCTGATGGCGTGTGCCTTGTCGGCCTGCAGTCGGGCCTCGATCTGGACCAGATCGGCGCCGTGGCGCCAGTCGCCGGGAACGAGTTCGACGTCGAGCTTGAACTTCTCGGCAATGTTGCGCCACAGCGCGGCAAACTGGCCGGTTTCGGCCATCAGCACCTTGTCGCCCGGCGACAGCGTGTTGACGATGGCGGCTTCCCAGGCGCCGGTCCCCGACGACGGATAGATGATCACCGGCTGCTTGGTCTTGAAAATGCGCTGCGATCCGGCCAGCACGTTGTGGCCGAGTTCGGCGAATTCCGGACCGCGGTGATCCAGCGTCGGCATGTCCATGGCCCGCAGCACCCGGTCGGGCACATTGGTCGGACCCGGAATCTGCAGAAAGTGTCTTCCAGTGTGTACGGTCATGGTCTGTCCTTCCCAGGGCGTATTTTTTGGTTCGGCGCCCGGATATCACTTTTCCCGACCCTTGTCCCGCATCTGGTATACCAGAGCGTCCAAGAAAAACGTGGAGCAGCCATGAGGTTTTGTTATCCGTTTGGGTGCAGTGCAGCGTCGCGCGCAAACGCCGAATGTCCGATTTGAATGTCAAACAGCCAGCCGCTCTTGTTCTCGCGGCGCCGATGGCGTCCGAGGTGTGAGCAGATCTCCCCTCCAGACATGAGGGGAGCGGCGCGCCGGCAGGCGCGGGGGATGGTGGTTGGGACGCGATCCGCCATGCCGTCGCAACGGCGAAGCGGGTCGCGGCGCCTGCGGGCGCGCCACCGCGAGGTTTATGGCGAGGGGACCGTACTTCCGGGCTGGCACGTGCACTCCCTGTGGGAGCCACTCCGGCGGGATTTCGCCCGCCTTTCGCCATCCGCGTCCAGCCACTCAAGGCAGAGCCCCCGTAGTAGGGCCCGGACGGTGACCCCAGCCTCCCGGGGCGTGGTTGCGAGGCGCGCGCGCGGGACACCGGATCCTGCTCCACTACCAAGACGCCTCATGACAGCGCCCCTCGCTGAGCAGGACGATGAGACTATAAGTTTGACATAGGATTTTTATCAATATCGACGATGAGGAAATTTGCATCGTGTTCTTGCGCCGCCGCTGCCGTTTCCCGGACGCGCTGCGGCATGGCGATGCGCAGCATCGCATGCTGCTGCGCAGATCCGGATCCAGGTACACCTCATTCAAGCGGGCCGGATCTGCGAAGCACCACGCCGCCCGCGAGGTTACGCATCGCGCGCGGCGCGCCACATCGCGTCCGGGGAACGAGACTTACCCGCTTGCCCGCCTTGCCAAGCCAAAACCCGGATGCAAGACAGGGCGCAGGCGCGGGAATGGAATCGATGGCGAAGACGGCGACAATCCGGAGTGCGGCGGCGGACAGCGCGCTGGCGGCAAGGCTCAGGCGCGAGACCTCGGGCGACGTGTTGTTCGACGCCTTCAGCCGTGGCCGCTATGCCACCGACGCCTCGATCTACCAGATCGTGCCGTTCGGCGTGGTAGTGCCGCGCACGATCGAGGAAGCGCTGCGGGCGCTGGCGATCTGCGCCGACGACGGCCGCGTCGTCACCCCGCGCGGCGGCGGCACCTCGCAATGCGGCCAGACCGTCAATGACGGCATCGTCATCGACCTCTCCAAGCATCTCAACAAGATCATCTCGCTGGATGTCGCGAACCGCACCTGCGTGGTCGAGCCCGGCATCGTGCTCGACGACCTCAACCGCCAGCTCAAGAAGCACGGGCTGTGGTTTCCAGTCGACGTCTCCACCGCGTCGCGCGCCACCATCGGCGGCATGGCCGGCAACAATTCCTGCGGCGGCCGCTCGCTGCGCTACGGCACCATGCGCGACAACACGCTGGCGATGGACGCCGCTTTGACCGATGGATCGCTGCTGCATTTCGGCGAGGTCAATGCCGACGGCGGCGACACCCCTCAATTGTTTCGCGACATGCTGGCGTTGGGCCAACGCGAGGCCGGCGAGATCGCCGAACGCTTTCCGCAAGTGCAGCGCCGGGTCGGCGGCTACAATCTCGACGCGCTGGTGCCGAAGAACAGCGCCAACAACATGGCGCATCTGCTGGTCGGCTCCGAGGGCACGCTGGCCTTCACCACCCAGGTCGAGCTGAAGCTGTGGCCGCTGATCACCAACAAGGTGCTCGGCGTCTGCCATTTCGGCAGTTTCTACCAGGCGATGGAATCGACCCAGCGCCTGGTGAAGCTGAAGCCGATCGCCGTCGAACTGGTCGACCGCACCATGCTGGGGCTCGGCCGCGACATCGACATGTTCAAGTCGATCATATCAACCGCCGTGCGCGGCGACCCGGATGCCGTGCTGATCGTCGAATTCGCCGAGGAGAGCCAGGCCGACAATCTCGCCAAGCTGAAGCAGCTCGGCGAGCTGATGGGCGACCTCGGCTTTTCCTGGGAGAATGCCAAGCGCAAATGGGGCGGCGTGGTCGAGATCGTCGAGCCCGCGCTGCAGACCGGCATCGCCGAATTCCGCGCAGCCGGCCTCAACGTCATGATGTCGATGAAGCAGGAGGGCAAGCCGGTGTCCTTCGTCGAGGACTGCGCGGTGCCGCTGCCCAATCTGGCAGACTACACCGCGCGGCTCAACGGCATCTTCGTCAAGCACGGCACCACCGGCACCATGTATGCGCACGCCTCCGAAGGCTGCCTGCATGTGCGCCCGGTGCTCAATCTCAAGCTCGAGCAGGACGTCAAGGCAATGCGCGCCATCGCCGAGGAAACCTTCGAGATGGTGCGCGGCTACAAGGGCTCGCATTCCGGCGAGCATGGCGACGGCCTGGTGCGGTCGGAATTCCACGCCGCCATGTTCGGCCCGCGCATCGTGCACGATTTCGCCGCCGTGAAGCGGCGCTTCGATCCCGGCAACATTCTCAACCCCGGCAAGATCGTCAATCCGCCGAAAATGGACGATCGCTCGTTGTTCCGCTTTGCGCCGGATTACCGCGTCGATGAATTCGCGACCGCGCTGGACTGGTCAGCTTGGCCGGGCGCTGGCGGCGGCTTCCAGGGCGCGGTGGAGATGTGCAACAACAACGGCGCCTGCCGCAAGCTCGAGGGCGGCGTGATGTGCCCGAGCTACCGCGCCACCCGCGACGAGAAGGATGTGACGCGCGGGCGCGCCAACACGCTGCGGCTAGCGATCTCCGGCCAGCTCGGCCCGGATGCGCTGACCTCGGACGAAATAGCCGAGACCATGCAGCTGTGCGTGTCCTGCAAGGCCTGCCGTCACGAATGCCCGACCGGCGTCGACATGGCGAAGATGAAGATCGAGGTGCTGGCCGCGCGCGCGGCGAAATACGGTCTGTCGCTGCGCGACCGGCTGGTCGGCTATCTCCCGCATTACGCTGCCATCGCCGGAACGCTGGCGCCGCTGGCCAACCTGCGCAACAGAAGTCCGTTGTTGCGCAAGCTGCTGGAGTGCTACGCCGGCATCAGCGCCAGGCGCGACCTGCCGGCATGGCGCCGCGATGCGTTTCGCAGCGACGCCGAAGCCGTCGGCCCCGCCGATGGCCGCGAGGTGGTGCTGTTCGCCGACACCTTCAACCGCGCCTATGAGCGCGAGAATATCGATGCTGCAATCCAGGTGCTGGTGGCCGGCGGCTACCGCGTGCATCTGCCTGTTGCGGCAGACAAGGGCCGCGCCCTGTGTTGCGGCCGCACCTTCCTCTCCGCGGGGCTGGTGGACCAGGCGCGCGCCGAGCTGGACAGGCTGGTTGTCACCTATGCGCCCTTCGCGGCGCGCGGCGTGCCCATCGTTGGCCTCGAGCCGAGCTGCCTGTTGACCCTGCGCGACGAGCTGCTGTCGCTGCGCTCCGACGATGCCGCCAGAAGCGTCAGCGCCCAGGCGCTGCTGTTCGAGGAATTCCTGGTCCGCGAGGCCGAGGCCGGACGCCTGCAGCTGCCGCTCGGCCCTATCGCCGAGAAGGCGATGCTGCATGGCCATTGCCACCAGAAATCCTTCGGCGCGTTCAAGCCGGTCGCGCAGATCCTGCGGCTGATCCCGGACCTTGCGGTCGAGATCATCGAGTCGAGCTGCTGCGGCATGGCCGGGGCCTTCGGCTATGGCGCCGACACCTATGAAGTGTCGATGCAGATGGCCGAGGCGTCGCTGCTGCCCGCGGTGCGCAAGGCGGACGCCACCACCCTGATCGTCGCCGACGGCACGTCGTGCCGGCACCAGATCCACGACGGCAGCGCCCGCGACGCGCTGCATGTGGCCCGGCTGCTGGCCATGAGCCTCGACAGCGCCGCCACCCGCCACTAGTTTGCCGCCAGATCACAAAGGACAGATTTCATGGCCGACCTCTCCCTCGACACCGCCCGCAAGATTCTCGACGCCGCGCTCGCGAAGGTGATCGAAAAGAAGATGAAGCCGATGGCCATCACCGTGCTCGACGCGCGCGGCTGCGTGAGGGCGTCATTGGCGCAGGACGGCACCAGCCTGATGCGCGGCGAGATCGCCTACGGCAAGGCCTACGGCGCCCTGTCGCTCGGCATCGGCTCGCGCGCTATCTTCCAGCGCGCCCAGGAGCAGCCCTATTTCGTCGACGCTATCAGCACCATGACCAAGGGAGCGATGATCCCGGTGCCCGGCGGCGTGCTCATCATGGACACATCCGGCTCCCTGCTCGGCGCCGTCGGCATCTCCGGCGACACCTCGGACAATGACGAGATCGCCGCCGTTGCCGGCATCGAAGCGGCCGGCCTGAAAGCCAATCCCGGCTAGGCCGCGGCTGCGGACTGCGAGATCGAGCAAGCGCGCCTGACGGGACGTCCCACATGACCACACGCGATCGCGTCGCAGTCCTCATCCCGTGCTTCAACGAGGAAGTCGCCATCGCGACGGTCGTCGCGGACTTCCGCCGCGTGCTGCCCGACGCCCGGATCTATGTCTACGACAACAACTCCACCGACGGCACCAGGGCCGTCGCCCTAGCGGCCGGTGCGGAGGTGCGCAGCGAGCGCCGCCAGGGCAAGGGACATGTGGTGCGGCGGATGTTTGCCGATATCGACGCCGACATCTATCTGCTGGTCGACGGCGACGCGACCTATGACGCGGCTTCCGCGCCACGCATGCTCGAGACGCTGACGGGCAATCACCTCGACATGGTCGTGGGACGGCGCATCCAGCAGCACAAGGCCGCCTACCGGACCGGGCACCGCACCGGCAACTCCTTGCTGACCGGATTTCTGGCCACCGTCTTCGGGCAGGACTTCAAGGACATCCTGTCCGGCTACCGGGCATTTTCCCGTCGCTTCGTGAAGTCGTTTCCGGTGCTGTCCGACGGCTTCGAGATCGAGACCGAACTCAGCGTCCACGCGCTGCAGCTCGCGCTGCCGATCGCCGAGATCGAAACGCCGTACTTCGCGCGGCCCGAAGGCTCGGTCAGCAAGCTGAGCACCTGGCCGGACGGCCTGCGCATCCTCGGCACCATCCTGAAGCTCTACCGCACCGAGAAGCCGCTGCGCTTCTTCGGCGCCATCGGACTGTTTCTGGCCATCGTCGCCGTCGGTCTCGCCGTGCCGGTGGCCGTGACCTATTTCGAAACCGGTCTGGTGCCGCGACTGCCCACCGCCGTGCTGTCGACGGGGATGATGATCCTCGCAATGCTGTCGATCTCGTCGGGCCTGGTGCTCGACACCGTGACGCGCGGACGCCGCGAAGTGAAACTGCTGGCCTACCTCGCCCAGTCGGCGAACTAGATGCTCAATTGCCGGTTTCGCGAACCTGACAAAGACAGCGCTCCGAGCATCGCGTCTTGCTACTTCCCCGGCCACACCGGCTTGCGCTTCTCGGCAAAGGCCTTGAGCCCTTCTTTGGCGTCCTCGGTCATCGCCAGCAGCGCGATCTGGCTTTCGGTGTAGGCGATGCTCTCGTCGAACGACATCGATGCGATGGCGCGCATGGCGTATTTGCCGCGGCGGATCGCGGTCGGCGACTTGTCGACGATGCGCGCGATCAGCCAGTCGATCTTGGCGTCGAGTTCGGCAGCCGGCACCACATGGTTCAGCAAGCCCGCCGCCTGGGCCGCCCGAGCGTCGAACGGCTCGCCGGTGATGCACCATTCGTTGATCAGCCGGCGCGGCGCGGTCGAGTGCAGCAGGCTCAGCACCTGCATCGGAAATACCCCGACCTTGACCTCGGGCAGTCCGAACACTGCCTGCTCTGCCGCCACTGCCAAGTCGGTCATGCACAACAGCCCCATGCCGCCGGCCATGCAGGTGCCGTTGACGCGGGCGATGGCCGGTTTTGTCGACGCCTGCGACAGCCGCAGCAGGTCGGCGAAGTCGGCATTGGGCTTGGAGAAATCCGCGGCGAAGGCCGCGCCGGTGTTCTGCAGGTCGGCGCCGGCGCAGAACGCCTTGTCGCCGGCCCCGGTCAGCACGATGACCCGCACCTCGGCATCGTCATGGGCGGCGCGATAGCCGCGCGCGATTCCGGCGATCACCTCGCCGTTCATGGCGTTACGCTTGTCCGGCCGGTTGATGGTGATCCACAGCGCCTGCCCGCGCTTGTCGAGAAGCACGCTGTCGCCGGAGGTGACGCCGTCAGTCGCTTTCATGGAATCGCTCGCTGCATATGTGGACGAATCAGAAGGAGCTGCCCTGGCTGCGCCGCGGCACGCCCTGCGCGTCACTCGCTACATTTTCCGCCTCGACCGCGCTGCGATAGCCGTCGCGTGCCTGGAGGCGCTGCCAGTAGGCGGCGACCGACGGGCCGAAATGTGCCGACAATCCCAGCCGCTGCGCCAGCAGCAGCGCATAGCCGACGGAAATATCCGCGGCGGTGAAGCGCCCGGCGCACATGAATTCGGATGTTGCGGTGACGGCTTCGATCGCCCGCAACCGGCCGAGGAACCACTTCGAATAATCCTCCACCACCTGCGGATGGCGGCGCTCCTCCGGCTCCAGTTGCGAATAGCGCAGCACCAGCGTCTGCGGAAAGGTCAGCGTCGCCTCCCCAAAATGCAGCCAGTTCAGGAATGCGCCGTAGGCCGCTTCGTCGATCCCCACCGCCAGCGGCGTCGGGCCGTACTTCGTGACGAGATACTGCGCGATCGCGGCCGACTCCGTCATACGCGTGTCACCGTCAAGCAGAAGAGGAATGGTGCCGAGCGGGTTGATGCCGAGATAATGCTTGGCATGGACGCGCGGCGGGAACGGCAGCATCTTGAGTTCGTAGGGCAGCCCGAGCTCTTCCAGAGTCCACAGCGGCCGGAACGAACGCGCCGCGGCGCAATGATAGAGCGTCATCATCCGGCGGATTCCTCTGCTGCGCACAGCCCGAGGCCAGCGTCGTCCCGACGTAGTCTCACCAATGAGGCTTCGTCAAGGCCCCCTCAGTGAGGTTCGGCGCATCGAGGCGGTGACTATGACCCTCTAGATATCACCGATCTAAGCAAGATTTTCGACTTCAAGGGAATACCGGCCGTTGTGCTCGCCATCGTTCCTTGAACTTCTGCCAGCGTGGCTAATCTAAATACTCACTTGGTATTAGACAGCACTCACGAACTAGAGGGCGCCACATAGCCGCCAACGTAGGAGCGTGCTCCGCCCGTATAGACCACGTCGTGCGGCCAACAACGTCTTCGATGGGGATCGGATGCCCCACCGCATGACCACGCTGGAGGTAGCGCAGCTCTGAGCACCCGTCCAACATGGCATGGGGGCGTGTCATTCTATACACTACGCCCCGGCAGGCGATCCAGTTCCAGAGCCGCTCATCCATCGTCTCGCGTTAGCGTTCGCAACGATTTCCTTCAATTGACTGGAAGCAAGTGACGGCATTTCCTTCGCATCCGATTCAACACTTTGAAACAGCGATTCAAAGACGTGCAAGTGCGTTGCAAAGTTCGGTAAACCTGATTCATATCGACATAATTCCGATTCAGATCCCATGATTTCCGTTACTTTGATTATGTAGGGTGACTACCCCTTCCGATCTTGGCGGCGGACGGCGATTTCCGAACATGTGCCGCGCCACCAGCCATTGGTTCAGCAATTGGACGCCATCTCGCTCTGTCGGCAGCCTTTTCCAATTCCCAGACACATCGAAATCAGTTGCCGCGTACGCGATCGCAGTTGCGCATTTACGATTCAAACTCAGAGAATGACGATTCAAAACTCGAAATCTTCGTTTCATCGTTCAATAGCCGCGCTGCAGACATGGCAAAATCCACGCAAGTGAGCTCCGCATTTTGAAACATCTGATTCAAAGCCCGATATTTACGTTGCAAAGTTCGATATCGATGATTCGAGATCAGACAGCGCCGATTCAATGTTAAGTATATGCGTTGCATTCCTTGAATGACGCTTAAGCTATTGATCTGTAACGGGGCGACCGCAAGATTTCGCCATGCGCAAGCTCACCTACGTTCCCGGAGACTGCTTAGTCAGGCTTTCCCCCGTGTTTGATGTTCGGGGCAACCCGGGGCAAGTTGCGCAAACAGCAACTAAAGTTGCACCAGACGCAGAAGCAGTTGCGCATTTTTGATTCAAAGTTCGAAAATGGCGATTCAAAGCCAGATATCTTCGTTTCAATCCTCGAGTTCTGCGTTGCAGAGTCCGATATTTCCGATTCAGAAGTGATGTGGGTGAGGCGCCGCGGGAGCGACGTTCACGCGTTGACGGGGGACTAGTCGCTTTCCTCCATCGATTGCGATCTCCGAGACGCGACATGGGTTCGCTAAAACGCCCGGCCTCCGATCGTCTTTCCCGCCTGGTCAAACGCCCGTAACGACCCCGGTCCTTCCGACGGTCCGTCCGATTTCTCGAAGGTCGCTCGATATCACCTGATTTTCTCTGCATTCAGCCATGGGTTTGGTTTCGACCAGCATCGAGGCCTGGTCGAAGGAAAGAATCTCTGCCGGCGCAGATTTGTCGCTTGCTTCGACCAGACGCATACTGGAATGGCTGGAACGTGTGTCACGGAGGCCAGCGTAACGAACACTATTCGGAGGATTGCTGATGCGCAGACCGATCACGCAACGCCGCGCTGAGCAAGCAGAGCAGCAGCGGGCGTATCGCTTGCAGCAGACTGCGTTGCGCAAACCGTCGCGTGACGATGTGGCGAGGGTGGCGCTCCACCTGATGATCACTGAAGCTCTGCGCACCCCGGATGCTAAATTCGGGTCGTGGTGTGATCACTTCGTTTTGCTCCTGGAAGCCCAGGGTTTCGACCGTGATGCTGCATATCGCCGAATTGACCAACTGGTGGAGCGCTACGCTGACGGCTGGCTAGCACAGCGCAAGCCTCATCTGGCACGGCCGGGCGCGGGTTGACGCCCAGCAGTTGGTGTATTCCCCCGTTACTTCACCCAACGGCGTTGACGTCTGAATCGCCTTCCAGACTGCCGCTCGCAAGGTGCCTGGACTGTTTTCGGGCGGGCCGTGACGCACCTTCCGGAAGCACTTCCCCAGCCGCCGGCTTCATTCGGCCAGTATATCGAGTGGCTGTCGGATCTCCGGCCAGGCGTTGGATGCCGCAATGGGACGCTGGCTGGATGGTTGACCAGATGAGGCCAGCGAGCGGGCGGTCCACAAAATAGGATCTAGATCCTAGACAACCCTTTGGGATCCTGCCAGGTTCGCCCCAGGCAAAGGAGCGCACATGTCACCGTCCAGGTTTCCCCCGAAATATATCGAACGCATCATCGCTCTGCGGCCGGCCCTGCGCCGCCAGGCCACGTTTCTGATCGGTAGACGGACCCAGATCGGTGCCCCTGACGATTACGTACAGGACACGATGATCACTGCGCTGATGAGCGCGGATCGGTATGCCGAGGACAATCTGTCCGGCTGGTTGATGTCCATTCTGAACAGCCACATCCGGAATGCGCGCCGCCGCGCTCACGTCCGCACCTCGGTGCCACTGTCGCCGGTGACTACGGATGACGGCGATGCAGTAACGATCGACCTGCCGGTCGCCGCGCCCCAGGAACTCAGGCTTGACGTCGCCGATGCGTTGGCAGCGCTTTCTACGTTGCGGGTGGTCGATCAAGAGATCATCTATCTCGCGCGGATCGAAGAACTGTCGCATGACGAGATCGCGGCACGGCTCGGATTGCCGATCGGCACCCTGCATGCGCGGTTGTCCCGCGCAACCGAGCGGTTGCGCGCTGCATATGACGCAGAACCGGGCGGGCCGGAGACGCTGGGTTGCGCTCGTTCTCGTCGTGCCGCGTGAGAATGCCATCATGACCATGCAGATTTATCTGGTCGCCGGTCTCAACGGCGGCGGCGGCCGCAGCCTGACCGCTGCGCTGCTCGCGTACGGACTGCACTTACAGGATAGACCGACGATCCTGGTGCGACAGACCTACCATGGCCTTCTCTCGACGATTGAGCCGCTCGAGGCAACGCTACCGGTAACGTGCTGCGAGCTGATGCTGCCAGCCCCTATGCGCTTCCGTCGGACCTCAGCGCCGGACTGGCGACCATGATCCACAGCGCCGACGCTCGCTTTGTGACCGCGTTGCGCGAGATGGCCATGGCCGAGGTAGGCAAAGACGGACATGTCGTAGTGGATCTATGCTGCAACGAGCGCGCCGCGAATGCCGCCACTATGCGCGATGCGTCAATGGTGCTGATACCGGCGCGCGCGTCGGTTCTAGAAATCGATTGGGCGGTGCGCACCTTCGCGCGGGCCCGCGACGTCCAGCGTTATCGTGATATCGCCGTGCCGACGCTCATCGCAACCATTGTTCCGGACAGCGGGCGTACCCACCAGATAGATGTGCTGGGTCGCATGCTGCGCGACTGCGATCCGCATCGCGAACTCCTGCCGGGTGAGCCGCGGGAGGTGGCAATCGAGGTCCCGTTCCTCGACGAGAGTACCCTGATGACGCTCTTCGACGAACGCTCGATCTGGCAGAATCCGCTTTTGAGCGCTCAATGCCGCGCCTTCGCGACAGCAGCGGCGGTTCGGGCCGATGCGTTCATGCTCATGCTGGCTGAAGATGACGGTGATCTTTGACGTTCAAGCGAACTCCGTCAGCCGCCCGTGGTCTCAACAGCATTGCTTGCCGGATGGGCGTGCCAACGCAGGCAGCCTTGGTGCCTCCCCCGGTTGACCCGTTCTGACCAACGAAAGACTTCCATGCTGACCAAAATGTTTCCATTTCTCGATCCAGTCCACATCACGCGCGCATTATCAGACCGGCTACAAGCGTTGGCCAAGGATTGCCTCATGCTCGAACATGACCTCACGTTCGTGACGGCGCGTTTGCGCACCGCACCAATGCTCGATTCCTATGTCCCCGTGCTCTCTCCGCTCGGCCTGCATCTCGTCGGCCAGGTCACGCAGCATCCGCTACTAGGATCGCGCAGAATCGTCACTTCACAGGTCTGGGTTGCCGATCCGGAAGGACACTGGGCTCGAACTTTATCACGATTCTACCGGCTGGGACGCCCCGCCGATCCCGACGATTGCGATCGCATCCTCGCAACCTCGCCGTTTACGTTCGACGGCTGCGACGAAGCCGGCTGGTCCGGAGACGTCAATTGAACCACGACGACGACGACGGCAATGATGCCTTGAGCCCCCGTGAAGTCGATCCGGACACTGTCGCAAACGGCGCTGCGGCAGATTCAGCCGATAGCGAGTTGGAGCGTCTCAAAGGCCTGCCAAGAATTTTGCGATACGCTATGCTGTCCAGGGAAAACCGCGACGAAGTCGTCGCGCAACGCCTCGTTGCGGAGATCGATGAACTCTACCCTAATCTCCCGCAAAACGCCGTATGGGCTGCCACCCAGGACGCCGAAAGCGGTCGCGCTCTCGCTGCCGAACTCGACCGCCTCGCTGTGATAGCGGACCTGCCGCTTTTGCGCAGCCTGAGTGACTGCGTTCGATTGCTGTCGCTGTCGGTGCCACACGACTTCGAAAGCTTCACAGCCTACCGGCGCGTCACGCGCGCCATGATCCACGCCCTGCATCAGGTTGCCGCACATCTCGAGGATCAGCAGTGCGCGGACCTCGAAGAATTAGTCTACGGTTTTGCCGCGCTGCCCGCCGCGAAAGGGTTGACCGATGGTACTCGCCATTGGCCGGCGATAAGCAGCGCGGTGTACCTGGGCGACCGGTCGGCGCGCCATCGCATCCGCGCCGCAGTCGTCAATGCGACGAACTATATCCGCCGTGACATGGAGACAAGTCAGACGGTCAGGCCATCGCATCAACCGGCCGCAGATTCCACAATGCGCGATCAGCTAACGATCGAGCCGATTGCTGAGCACCATGTGACCGTCGGGCGCATGTCTGAGACCGAGATGAAGGCCCTTAAACTTACAGAGCCGCTGAAACACGTTCTGCGAACTTCGTTGCCGCTCATCCATACACCTCCCCTCGACCGCGTCCGCGCGGCATTGTTCGCCGAATTTCCCTATGCCATCGATGTCATCGATTTCACACTTACAGACCTCGTCAGCCGTCCCACTGTGCGGTTGCGACCGCTGCTGCTCGTCGGCGAACCGGGCGGTGGAAAATCCCGATTCGCCCGCCGGCTCGGCGAGGTTTTGGGCTTGACCATCTGGCGCAATGACGCCGCACAATCAGACGGTAACACCTTTGCCGGCACCGATCGGCGATGGAACACGGCCCAACCATGCCATGCCTTCCTCGCGATTGCCCGGGGCAAAACCGCCAATCCTTTTGTATTGATCGACGAGATCGAAAAGACCAGCACGCGCAATGATTACGGTCGGTTGTGGGATTGTCTGCTTGGCCTGTTGGAGTCCGAAACAAGCGCTTGTTATCCGGATCCTGCATTGCAGATCCCGCTCGATCTAAGCCACGTGAACTACATTGCGACCGCCAACACAATTGATCCACTTCCCCTTCCGCTCCTCGACCGCTTCAGGATCATTGCGTTTCCAAAACCGACAATCCGGGATCTTGATGCGCTGTTGCCTGTGATGATCAGAGGTCTTGCCGCCGATCGCGGCATTGATAACCGCTGGATCACTCCGCTCGATGCCCATGAACTCGCCAGCGTCACTGCCGCGTGGCCCGGTGGATCCGTGCGTCATCTGCGACGTATTCTTGAGATTATCATTCAGACCCGCGATCGAATGGCGTCCAAGCATTGAAGTCTATTTCGCAACACGTCGACAAGAACTCTGGCCCGAAGCTGCCACCCAGGGAATTGCCATCCTGGTTAGATACTCGAGATGTTGCATTATCCGATCCGGAGCCCTGCAAACCCTCACGGATCTTCAATAATCCTTCAAGGAACGGTCTTTGCTTTGGTGGACGCAAGACGACAAGCGCATGGCCTTTGGTCTACCTGCGCGCAATCGAATACCGACGCCTTTAAATGTGAGATCCTCGGTGAGGTTAGTCACCAACCGACCGCTACCGGCTGCGCTTTGTAGCCGGGGCGCTGCATGCCCGCACATCTGTCACAAACCGATGTGCGGGCATCGTTGTCTAGGCTGACTTTTCCGGAGGCGATTTTGACCTCGACCCTATTTTCAATATTGGAAGCGCACCGCTGTCTTCTTCCTCATCTCTGAGGTTATAGTCTTCGGTTTCGGCGATCGAAGTACCATAAGGCCGCGGGTCTCCCGCCTCAAAAAATGCAATTATCTGTTGTTGCCACTCTTTCCTTCGTTCCTTTGAATGATTGTAGGTTTCGCTGTCGATCTCAGCTGCAGCTAATTCCAATCTCAGGGCTTTAGGATACTTAAGCAGGTGCGGCCTCATTTTTATCACCTTTTTGAGCATGCCTGATGATGGGAGTGACTTTGAATAGGCTTCCCAATCGGCAAAATTGCAAAGCGCCCGCCGCAGCGAACATTTGTGCCGCTCGTCTAATTCGCCGTGCGCGACCGCAGCAACCTTATCGAACGCTCGTATCTCAGCGTCGGTGTCCGGAAGGTTATGCCCGCGCACATAGTTTTTTGCTTCACGCAAAACAGCTTCGTGATGTGGAATAGCGCTCTCTTCTACGACCCGCGTTCGAACAAGCCATTCTGTATATGCTTCCGGCACCTTCCAGTCGGCCCTCACTACAACAGGAATGTGTTTCGCTGCATGCGACGACAGAGCCCTCCCGATCGATGCCGCTAGCGGTGGAGCTACAGCATTTGCCAGCATCTGGATTGGTGTCAAAGATTTTCCCTGGCTATCGCCGGAGGGAGCGTTCTTTTCAGATTCAATTTTCCAATCCCATCCTGCGGGGAATCCCGCAATCTGCGACAGTTGATCGAGCGTTGGGACTGGCAGCAAGCGCAGATTGATCGCGTCACCTTTAACCGGCCGGTATTTTTTCCGACCCCTCCGCCCGAGCTCTTGATAATCGACGGTGAGGCCTCATCAGTTCGGCGAATGCCGCCCGACGAACGTCCGCCGGGATAACGCCAATACGCTTTGAAACTATCGCCAGACCTCTCTAGAAGCCGGATGTCTGCGGCCCGGAGCCGATATCCACCGTCAACGTCCGAGGCAACATCTTTTATAGTCCGTTTAGCTACGCGCTGTTTGCCCGTCGCGACCCATTTGGACCGTTTACGATGCAGCTCTACCCCAAAATCGGGCAATATACCCGCTACCGAAAATGGTCGTGTCAGTTTGATTTCTGACATATAGTCGTGAAACCATCCATCGGCTTCATTCAGCGCCCCCACACATAAAAAGCGAGCCCGTTTTTGGGCTGTGCCATAGTCGCCCGCGTTGACCACCATCTCCGTCAGACCGTAGCCAGCCCGACGAACGAGATCCTTCATCCGCCGAAACACCTTGCTACCGCTAATCTGCGGCACATTTTCCATGACAAAGTATTGCGGTCTCGTTGCCGCAACCATGATTCCGAAGGCTTCGGTCAGTCTGGCGCGGGGATCATCATCGCCACCTCTCTTTCCAGACTTCGACCATGGCTGACAGGGCGGACCACCTATAATTATATCAGGATTCAGTTCAGCGATATCAGGCGCAATCGATAGAATATCGGTAATGTCAGCTTGGCGGAGCCGCCTCTTTGAAACGCGGCCAATTCCAACGCGATCATATTTCCCCAAAACGATCCTGCTGCTGATCGCCTTTACGTTAGCAGCATGAACGGCAAGAGCAGCCCCTTCATAGTCAATCGCACCTACGACATGGTGGCCCGCCTCCTGCATCCCCTGTGAAAACCCGCCCGCCCCGCAAAACAAGTCAACAACTCGCATATTCATCTCGAAGCTTCTTTCTGCATTTCATCTATCAGCCACCTCTGCTTAGCAGTCTGCTGAAAAACCAGCTCGCCAAGCGGTTTTCTTGATGATTCACTTTGTCATCTCGAATCGGTGGAGACGAGCATGCGCGGCAATTTTGTGGATCAGGGCGGGTTGTTTTCGTACATTTCACCAGACAAGCGGGTGCCGACGAACCACCCTCTGAGGAAGATCCGCGAGCTTGTCCGGGATGTGCTGGGTGAGTTGAGCCGTAGCCTGGCGAAGCTTTACGCCAGCGAGGGACGTCCTTCGATTCCTCCCGAACAATTACTGAGCGCGCTGTTGCTGCAGGTGTTCTACGGCATCCGCTCGGAACGCCAGCTGATGGAGCAGCTGAACTATAATCTTTTATATCGCTGGTTCGTAGGGCTTTCACCGGACGATCCGGTCTGGGACCCGACCACCTTCACCAAGAACCGCGACAGGCTGCAGAACGGCGAGGTGTTTGCGAAGTTCATGGCCAGGCTCCTGAACCATTCCCAGGTCAGGCCGCTATTGTCGAACGAGCATTTTTCGGTGGACGGGACGCTGATCGAAGCCTGGGCTTCGCAGAAGAGCTTTCGTCCCAAGGACGGCAGTGGCGACGATGACAACGGCGCCAATTTCCATGGCCAGAAGCGCAAGAACGACACCCATGCCAGCACCAGCGATCCCGACAGCAGGCTCTACCGCAAGGCGGCCGGGCGCGAGGCCAGGCTTTGCTATATGGGCCACGCGACCATGGAGAACCGGCATGGCCTGGCAGTCGCCGGCATGGTTACGCACGCCAATGGCACGGCCGAGCGCCGCGCTTCGGAGACGATGTTGAAGGCTCGGCGCAAGACGGCCCGCCGCCGCATCACGGCCGGTGAGGACAAGGCCTACGACACCGCCGATCATGTGGCCAAGCTTCGCGCCATCGACGTGACGCCGCATGTGACGCAAAACAACGCCGTCACCAAAGCCGGCAAGACCCGCACCAGCGCCATCGACGATCGCACCACACGACATCCCGGCTATGGCATGTCGCAATCACGCCGAGCGATGATCGAGTGCATCTTCGGCTGGGGCAAACAACACGGCACCATGCGCAAGACCAAGCATCGCGGCATCGGTCGCGTCGCCGCCGACTTTCTCCTTAACCTGATCGCCTACAATCTGATCCGCATCCCCAAACTGCTCGCAGCATAGGCCACCGGCTTCGGGGACAACCCCGGCACCCCGCCGATAAGCGCGCTCCCTCACCGCTCCCCACTTCGATAACGACCGCAGAGAGACAAGAAAACTCTCAAATCTAGGGTTTTTCAGCAGACTGTTAGAGCTCACACGTTGCCTTTTGTTGCTTCATGTCACTAAAGTTATCTGTATCATGGTAGGCACTGATCACAGCGGACTTCATCAACTGCAACCACGGGGATGACGTCCGGAAGCGAACACATGAGCTATCAGTATCAGTCGGAGCCACTTCGGCTCATACCTTCGCAATAGTCATGCTTCTCGCCGATCTGCAGGTAGCTATAGCGACTAGAACATGGTCCGAGCCTCTCGCCGAACCCGTTTTCCGCCGGCCCCGGCGCGCGCGGATGTCGTTTACCTAGCGGACCAAGGTGCAAGTCGGACCGACGAACCACTGATCTATCAGCAGTGTAAAGCCGAGGGAGACATCCTCGGCGGTAAAGCGCCTGACGCACATGAATTCGGAGGTTGCGGTGACGGCTTTGATCACCTTCAGCCGGCCGAGGAACCACTCGAATAGTCCTCCAGCACCTGCGGCTGGCGTCGCCCGTCCGGCTCCAGTTGCGAATAGCGCAGCACCAGCGTCTGCGGAAAGGTCAGCGTCGCTTCTCTTCGCCAAAATGCAGCCGGTTGAGGAATGCGCCGTAGTCCGCTTCGTCGATTCCCACCGCCAGCGGCGTCGGGACGTATTTCGTGACGAGATATTGCGCGATCGGCGCCGACTCCGTCATACGCGTGTCACCATTGAACAGCAGAGGAATAGTGCCGAGCGGATTGATGCCGAGATTATGCTTGGGATGGACGCGCGCGGGAACGGCAGCATCTTGAGTTCGTAGGGCAGTCCTAGCTCTTCCAACGTCCACAGCGGCCGGAACGAACGTGCCGCAGCGCAGTGATAGAGCGTGTTCATGGCGCGTGTCGTCCCGATATTGCAGCTGCCGCCTCGCCGCGATGCGGCGTCGGCGGCAGCCGGAAGGATGCAGCGCGTTGCGTCAAGGCAGTGCGCGGTGCAGATGCGCGCGCGAATCACCTATCTGCAAATTATGCGACAACCCTTTCCTGCTGCGATGCGGCGGTGTTTATGGGACTTATCTTGCGACGCAGCGAAAGCAGGAGATCACTATGGATGCTTCGGCGTTGACATACCTTCACAGGCTCCGCATTATTTGAGCGGTAATACCGGACGCCATTGACCAAGATGCATCGCCCGGTGCGGATCTGACAAAACTTCAGCGACCAGTGGTGCGCTTGCAGGTCCCGCGTCGCGAACGGACGGAACGACCGAACACAACGAATCTAACTTCAAGCTTTGGCGACCCGGAGAACGACAGATGAAAACACGCGCAGCCGTTGCTTTCGCGGCGAAACAGCCGCTGGAGATCGTTGAGATCGATCTCGAAGGCCCCAAGGCCGGCGAGGTTCTGGTCGAGATCAAGGCCACCGGCATCTGCCACACCGACGCCTACACGCTGGATGGCTTCGACAGCGAGGGCATCTTCCCGTCGGTGCTGGGCCATGAGGGCGCCGGCATTGTGCGCGAAGTCGGTCCCGGCGTCACGTCGGTGAAGCCCGGCGATCACGTGATTCCGCTGTACACGCCGGAATGCCGACAGTGCAAAAGCTGCCTCAGCCAGAAGACCAACCTGTGCACGGCGATCCGCGCCACCCAGGGCAAGGGCGTGATGCCCGACGGCACCTCGCGCTTCAGCTACAAGGGCGCGCCGATCTATCATTACATGGGCTGCTCGACCTTCTCGAACTTCACCGTGCTGCCGGAGATCGCGGTGGCGAAAATCCGCGACGACGCGCCTTTCAACTCCAGCTGCTACATCGGCTGCGGCGTGACCACCGGCGTCGGCGCCGTGGTCAATACGGCGAAGGTGACGCCGGGCTCCAACGTGGTGGTGTTCGGCCTTGGCGGCATCGGCCTCAACGTGATCCAGGGCGCGCGCATGGTCGGCGCCGACAAGATCATCGGCGTCGATCTCAACGATTCCAAGGAAGAATGGGGCCGCAAGTTCGGCATGACCCATTTCGTCAACCCGAAGAAGATCGACGGCGACATCGTCGCGCATCTCGTCGGCCTGACCGACGGCGGCGCCGACTACACCTTCGACTGCACCGGCAACACCACGGTGATGCGCCAGGCACTGGAAGCCTGCCATCGCGGCTGGGGCGTCTCGGTTGTGATCGGCGTGGCGGAATCCGGCAAGGAGATCGCCACGCGGCCGTTCCAGCTGGTCACCGGCCGGGTCTGGAAGGGCACGGCGTTCGGCGGCGCGCGCGGCCGCACCGACGTACCGAAGATCGTCGACTGGTACATGAACGGCAAGATCGAGATCGATCCGATGATCACCCATGTGCTCAAGCTCGAAGACATCAACAAGGGCTTCGAGCTGATGCACGAGGGCAAGTCGATCCGATCGGTGGTCGTCTACTGAGTTTTACTGAGTTTCAAGTTCGGCAGGAGAAACGGCAAGACGCAGCACTTTCAAATCACAAGCGTCCAGCGAAGACGCAAAACGGAGGATTGATCCCATGACTGTTCACATCCACCCCTCAGTCGACAGTGGCGTAAAGAAAGGCTCCGGCAGCTTCGCCGGCGGCACGCTGGTTTGCAAATGCAAGGACCGCCCGGTCAAGGTCGGCGTCAAGGGCGACGTCGCCCACAACCACGCCTGCGGCTGCACTAAATGCTGGAAGCCGGACGGCGCGACCTTCTCGGTGGTCGCCGTGGTGCCGCGCGACAACGTCACCGTGCTGGAAAACGGCGACAAGCTGCACATCGTTGACGCCTCGGCGACGATCCAGCGTCACGCCTGCCGGGTCTGCGGCACGCACATGTACGGCCGGATCGAGAACAAGGATCATCCGTTCTACGGGCTCGACTTCATCCATCCGGAACTGTTCGAGGAAACTGGTTCGGCAGCGCCGGGCTTTGCCGCTTTCGTGTCGTCGGTGATTGAATCCGGCGTCGATCCCGGCGAGATGGACGGCATCCGGGCGCGCCTCAAGGAGCTCGGACTCGAACCCTATGACTGCCTGTCGCCGGGGTTGATGGACGCCATCGCCGCCCACGTCGCAAAATCGAAAAAAAGGCGGCCTGACCGCTCACGCTTGATCCGACACGGTGTCCCGGACGCGGCGCGGCACGAAGTGCCGCTCCGCAGATCCGGGGAACGAAGCCACCAAGCCGAAGCCATCCGGATATCCTTCCGGATGGCTTCGCTGCACATGATATAACTCCTGCCGTCCAATCCAGAGATTCCTGCCGATGACCATCGAAACAGTCTCGCTCAACCGGGCCTATGGCGGCACCCAGGGCGTCTACAAGCACGCCAGCCGCTCCACCGGCACCGACATGACCTTCTCGGTGTTCGTGCCGCCCCAGGGCGCCAACGCGAAGCTTCCCGTGGTCTGGTATCTGTCCGGCCTGACCTGCACCCATGCCAATGTCACCGAGAAGGGCGAATTTCGAAAGGCCTGCGCCGAGCTCGGCCTGATCTTTGTCGCCCCCGACACCAGCCCGCGCGGCGCCGACGTGCCCGGCGACCCCGACAAGTCCTACGACTTCGGACTCGGCGCAGGCTTCTACGTGGATGCCACGCAGGAGCCCTATGCGCGCAACTATCGCATGTGGAGCTATGTCACCGAGGAATTGCCGGCGCTGGTCGCCGCGCAGTTTCCCGTCGATGCCAGCAGGCAGTCGATCCTCGGCCATTCCATGGGCGGCCACGGCGCGCTGACCGTCGCGCTGAACTATCCGCAGCGCTACCGCGCCGCCAGCGCCTTCGCGCCGATCGTCGCGCCGGCACAGGTGCCGTGGGGCGTCAAGGCGCTGTCCGGCTATCTCGGCGGCGATCGCATGACCTGGCGCAAGCATGACGCGGTGGCGCTGATCGAAGACGGCGCGCGCTTCCCCGACCTGCTGGTCGATGTCGGCGACGCCGATCCGTTCCTGACCCAGCAGCTGCAGCCGGAGCGGCTGGAACATGCCTGCGAAAAGGCCGGCATTCCGCTCACCCTGCGCCGCCAGCCCGGCTACGACCACAGCTACTATTTCATCTCCACCTTCATGGAGGACCATCTGCGCTGGCATGCGGAGAGATTGAAGGCGTGATGCATTTTACCTCTCCCCGCTTGCGGGGAGAGGTCGGAGCCGAGCGTCAGCGAGGTTCCGGGTGAGGGGAGCCAGCGTTTCACTCGATAGTCCCCTCACCCGTCGCGAAGAACCTGCGGTCCTTCGCGACACCCTCTCCGCTTGGCGAAGCTTCGCTTCGCCGGGCGGGCGAGGAAGCGCAGCTCGCGCTGCTCCCGCCCGGAATGACAGTCGTCCCTCTACTGCGGCTTGCCGAAATCCGGCGCCAGCAGCCGGTTGCGCAGCAGCCAGCTGGCGGTGCGGGTCCAGGACTCGTCGTTGTTGCCCCGCAGGTCGGCGCTCATGCTGGCAACGATATGGCCGGTACGGACGTTGCGCATGTAGATGTTCATGTTGAGGATCAGGTTGGAGACCTTCTGCACCACGCCGGTGACGGCCAGATCGGCGCCGAGCTGCTGGGCCAGTTGCACGTCGCAGCCACCGCAAGCCTGCAGGTTCTTTTCGTGGGCCGCCGCATTGACCGGCGCGATATCGACGATCGCATAGCGACCTGACTCCGCCAGCCCCTTGCGGATCTGATCGCCGGCGCGCAGCAGCCGGTCGTGCTCGTCGGAACGCGGTCCGTCGGTCTCGCCCTGCAGGCTGGTGTCGAACAGTTCGAAATCGAACACCGCCACCTTGGGCAGGCTCGCCGCAGGTGCCTGCGCATGGGCCGGCGCCGCCAGCGCGAGCAGAAGAAATACAGCACGGCAAGAGGGGCGCATCAGCGGGTTCCCCGCGCGATCCAAGTGAACGAACTCAAGCGAACGAATTTGTCACTTGCAACCTAGGCCGGATCAGCCATGTTTCAAGTAGAAAGTCCCTGTGGCCTGGTACCGCAAAAGGGACGCGTCAGGGAGATTGAATGATCCGCTCGTTGGTCGGCGCGATGGTCCTGGTTGCGCTGGCCTCCGGCGCGCTAGCGGATCCGCTTGAGATCAGGATCGGCTATCTCGGCCGGGCCGGAGGCAAGTCGACATTGTCGCTGCTGGCGCAGCCGGCGGAGAACGACGGCATTGCCGGCGCACAGCTGGCCATCGAGGACAACAACACCACGGGCCGCTTTCTCAACCAGCGTTTTGCGCTCGACGAGATCCGCCTCAAGGACGGCGACGACGTCGCAAAGGCGGCGCTGTCCCTTGCCGACCGCAACGTGTCCTTCATCATCGCCGACCTGCCCGCCGATGCGCTGCTGAAGGCCGCCGATGCGGTGCGCGACCGCAATGCCGTCATCGTCAATGCCGGTGCCATCGACGACCGGCTGCGCGAGCAGGACTGCCGCGGCAATGTCATCCACGTCGCGCCGACGCGATCGATGCTCGCCGACGGCCTCGCGCAATATCTGGTCTGGAAGCAATGGAAGCGCTGGCTGCTGGTGGTCGGCTCGCATCCCGAGGACAAACTGTTCGGTGACGCGCTGCAGCGCGCCGCGACACGGTTCGGCGCCAAGGTGGTGCAGTCCCGCACCTTCGAGGACACCGGCGGGGCGCGGCGCACCGACAGCGGCGTCACGCTGATACAGCGCCAGATGCCGGTGTTCACGCAATCGGCGCCGGCCTACGACGTGCTCGTCGCTGCCGACGAGAGCGAGGTGTTCGCGTCTTACCTGCCCTATCGCACCTGGGATGCGCGGCCGGTGGCCGGCTCCGCCGGACTCGTCCCGACGAGTTGGGATCCCGCCCATGATCAATGGGGGGCCGAGCAGTTGCAGAGCCGCTTCACGAAGCTCAACCGGCGGCGCATGACCGCGCTGGACATGCAGGCCTGGACCGCGGCGCGCATCGTCGGCGAGGCGGCCTCACGCACTAACTCCGGCGATGCCAAGGCGCTGCTGGCCTTTCTCAAAGGCCCGGATTTCTCCATCGCCGCGTTCAAGGGCCAGCGCCTCACCCTGCGCGACTGGAACCTGCAGCTGCGCCAGCCGATCCTGCTGGCCGATGGCCGCATGGTGGTGTCGGTCTCGCCGCAGGAGGGCTTCCTGCACCAGACATCCGAACTCGACACGCTTGGCATCGATCGCCCGGAGAGCAAATGCAAGTTGAACTGACAATTGCTGTCGCACGCATCGGACGCTGGCTGTTGCTTCCGACCTTTATTGCCTGCCTCGCCTCGCCCGCTTACGCCTTCATCGCCTATGTCTCCAACGAGAAAGGCAACACCGTTTCGGTGATCGACACCGACACCTGGACGGTGACCGCGACCATCAAGGTCGGCCAGCGGCCCCGCGGCATCGAACTCACCCGCGACGGCAAGTTCGTGCTGGTGGCGGTCGGCGACGACGATACCATCCAGATGATCGACACCGCCACCCGGCAAATCGTCGACAGCCTGCCCTCCGGGCCCGATCCGGAACTGTTCGTGCAGGACACCGCCGGCAAGATCCTCTACGTCGCCAACGAGAACGACAACACGGTGACGGTGATCGATATCGAGAAGCGCGCACGGCTTGGCGAGGTGCCGGTCGGCGTGGAGCCGGAAGGCATGACCATCAGCCCCGACGGCAAGACGCTGATCAATACCTCCGAAACCACCAACATGGCGCATTTCATCGACACCGCGACGCGCCAGATCGTGGCCAATGTGCTGGTCGACGCGCGGCCGCGCTTCGCCGAGTTCAAGAGCGACAGTTCGGAACTGTGGGTGTCGGCGGAAATCGGCGGCACCGTGACCATCATCGATCCCGCCAAACGCGCGGTCACCGGCAAGATCACCTTCGACATTCCGGGCCTGCGCCGCGAGGCCATCCAGCCGGTCGGCATCGGCATGACCCGCGACGGCAAGACCGCCTTTGTCGCTCTGGGCCCGGCCAACCGCGTCGCCGTGGTCGATGCCACCACCCATCAGGTGAAGAAATATCTGCTGGTCGGGCAGCGGGTCTGGCACATGGCGTTCACGCCGGACGAGAAATACCTGCTGGTCACCAATGGCGTGTCCAACGACGTCTCGGTGATCAACGTCGCCGCGCTCAAGGTGATCAAGACCATCCAGGTCGGCGAACTGCCCTGGGGCATTGCCATGGCGCCGCCATGACGCAGATCGCTGCAGCCCACCCGATCCGCATGCCGGAGCCGCAACTGCACGACAGCGCGCGCGCAACGCCCGCGCTATCGGTGGAGGGGATCAGCCATGCCTATGGCCCGCGCCGCGCGCTCGAGCATGTCGGGTTCGACGTGGCCCCCGGGCGCTTCGTAGCATTGCTCGGCCTCAACGGTGCCGGCAAGAGCACGCTGTTCGCGCTGATCACGCGGCTGTTCGGCGTGCAGGCCGGGCGCATCAGCATCTTCGGCCATGACATCGTCAGCAATCCCGGCGAGGCGCTGCGGCTGCTCGGCGTCGTGTTCCAGCCGCGAACGCTGGATCCCGATCTCTCGGTGATGCAGAATCTATTGTATCACGCCGCCCTGCACGGCATCGGCCGGCGCGAGGCGCGACTGCGCGGCGGCGAGGTGCTGGCGCGCATCGCACTCGGCGATCGCGCCGACAGCAAGGTGCGCGATCTCTCGGGCGGCCAGATGCGCCGCCTCGAGATCGCCCGCGCGCTGCTGCATCGGCCGCGCCTGCTGCTGCTCGACGAGGCCACGGTCGGTCTCGACGTCAAGGCCCGCGAGAACATTCTCGGCCATGTCCGCCGCCTGGTCGCGGATGAGGGCATCGGCGTGCTCTGGGCCACGCACCTGCTGGACGAGATCGTCGCCAATGATGATCTCGTGGTGCTGCATCAGGGCCGCGTGCTGGCGAAAGGTGTCGTCGATACAATCATATCCGACAGTGGCGCGCACGACCTGCACGGAGCCTTCATGCAGCTGACCGCAGGCGCCGCCGACGCCGGGAGCATCGTGCCATGACCGTCGTGACCTCGGACACGCCACGCGGATTTACGTTTGCGCAGTATGTCATCTGCCTCAACGGCATCGTCTGGCGCGAGGGCCTGCGCTTCCTGCATCAGCGCGAGCGCTTCATTTCCGCGCTGGTGCGGCCGCTGGTCTGGCTGTTCATTTTCGCCGCCGGCTTCCGCCAGGTGCTCGGGATTTCCATCATCCCGCCATACGAGACCTACATTCTCTATGAGGTCTACATCACGCCGGGACTGGTGGCGATGATCCAGCTGTTCAACGGCATGCAATCGTCGCTCTCCATGGTCTACGACCGCGAGATGGGCAACATGCGCACGCTGCTGGTCAGCCCGTTGCCGCGCTGGTATCTCTTGTCCTGCAAGCTGCTGGCCGGCACCGCCGTGTCGCTGCTGCAGGTCTACGCCTTCCTGGCGATCGCGTGGTTCTGGGATATCGAACCGCCCCATATTGGCTATTTCACCGTGCTGCCGGCGCTGGTGTTGAGCGGGCTGATGCTGGGCTCGCTGGGCATGCTGATCTCCTCGCGCATCACGCAGCTGGAGAATTTCGCCGGAGTCATGAACTTTGTCATCTTCCCGATGTTCTTCGCTTCATCGGCGTTGTACCCGCTGTGGCGGGTGCTGGAGGGCAGCCCACTGCTCTACCAGGTCTGCCTGTTCAATCCGTTCACCCATGCGGTCGAACTGATCCGCTTCGCGCTGTACGGCAAGATGAACTGGCTATCCTTCGCCGTGGTCGGCGGCTGCACCGCCGTGTTCATGATCGGCGCCGTGCTGGCCTATGACCCGTCGCGCGGCATCGCGCGATCCAGACCTGCAGGAGGCGAGACATGAAATGGCTGATGACGCTGGCCGCGTCGCTCGTTGTCGCAGCCATGGCCGCCCCTGCTTCGCGGCCGATCCGCGCTATCCCGATTGGCCCTGCGTTCAGGCCAAGGTGCCCGAGGTCTCGCTGGCCGCGGTATGGGCCGGGCCGGATCTCGACGATGTCGCCGGCAAGTGGAAGGACGACGCGAAGATCAGCGCGCTGGTGTCGCGGCTTGTCGCGCGGCGGACGCCGCTCGAGGAAGCCGAGAAAGCCGTCACCGCATTCCTGTCGGAAGCGGGCGCGGGAAAGGCCGAGGCGGGAAAGCTGCTGTTCTCCGGCCTGTTCGAAACGCTCAATGCACAGCGCGCGTCGGTGATGAACGGGCTGGAGCGGATCACCCGCAAGCAGCGCGCGGCGGCGGAGAAGATCCGCGCCGATACGCTGGCGCTGCAGGCCCAGCAAGGCGCAGCCACGCCCGATCCGGCCAAGGTCGAGGAATTCGGCAACCAGCTGGTCTGGGCAACCCGGATCTTCGACGACCGCCGCCGCGTCATCACCTTCGTCTGCGAGGTCCCGGTCGCTATCGACCAGCGCCTGTTCGCGCTCGGACGGGTGATCCAGCAGGAGATGGAGTAGCACCGGTGGTCATTCCGGGGCGTGCGCAGCGTCAGCTGCGCGCGAACCCGGAATCTGGAGATGTTCAGCGCAACACATCCCGGGATTCCGGGTTCGCTCGAGCTGCGCTCTCGCGCCCCGGAATGACGGTCTAGCAGCTTTACCGTGCCGGCGCAGCGTCCTCCGGCCGCGGTTGCGGCTGCGCGTCGACCAGCGGCAGAAGTGCGCCGTCCCAGCCGTCGGTGCCGTCCGGATACCATGCCACGTTGCTGTAGCCATAGCTCAGCGCGCGCTTGGCGGCATTCCACGACATCCAGCATTGGGCCTGGCAATAGAACAGCAGCGGCTTTGCCGGGTCGCCGCCGGTGGCCTGTGCCAGGCCGCGCTTGAAATACGCCTCGGTCGGCGCCGCCAGCGCGCCGTAGCCGGTGTCGACCAGCCAGATGCTGCCGGGAATGTTGGACCGCGGTATGTCGCGCCAGATGGTGCCGGCCGGCAGGTTGCGCGGCTTTGGCGCGCGCGGCATGACATCGATGAACACCGCCGCTTTGGCGCGCCAGATCGCTTCGGCCTCCGGCGTCGCGACCACGCGGGCGCCACGCAATGTGGCCGGGACCGGCGTGCGATAATTGTCGCTGCGGTAGCCGTCCGGCTCCGGTACGACCTGCTGGGCATGCGCGCATGTCGCGAAGGCCAGCAGGACGATGCCGGCCAGCGCTGGTCGCATCACGGCTGCTTGGCCGCGCTGTCTGCGCCGAGCGGGCGATCGTTCTCGTCCAGCAGCGGCACGCCATAGTCGAGCAGGATCTTGTTGATCGCCGGCTGGTTCTCATGGATCAAGCGGTTTAGCTGGCGTTTCCAGTTCTGATCGGCATGGCGCACGCCCATGCCGATGCGGAAGGCCGTCCTGGGTCCGACGGTCTCCTTGACCAGCGGCGCAATGTGCAGCGGCGGATCGGCACGCTTGGCGTAGTAGCCGGCCATCGGCCCCCACAGCACGGCGGCGTCGATGGTGCCGGCCTTGAGGTCGTCGATCATCGCCTGGCCGGAGGAATCGATCCGTGTGTCGATCATCAGCGGATAGGGCTTGGCGTTCACCATCAGTCCATTGGCGGCCATGTTGGTGGCCGGCGGCGTGCCGGCGACGATGCCGATGCGCTTGCCCTTCAGGCGGGGATCGCCGAGCGTCGCCACATCGTCGAGGCCCCCGCCCTGCTTGACGACAACGGCATAGGCCGTCCGGTAATAGGGATTGGTGAGCTGCACCAGATCGTCACCTTGCGGGAAGCCCATGATCACGTCGCAGCGATGTGCATTGAGGGTCATGCGGACGAAGCCGGTGGCGTCCGGATAGAACATGTAGTCGAGTTTCTTGTCGAGTTTCGCAGCAAAAAGCTCGGCAATCTTGTTCTCGAAGCCCTCCCCTTGTCGTTGGAGAACGGCAGGTTGCGCGGGTCGGCGCAGACCCGCAGCACCTTCGGATCCACCAGCTCGATGGACGGGTCAGCACTATCGGGCGGCGGCGCCTGTGCCGCCGCCGGGACCGCGGTCATGCCGAGCAAGAAAGCAGAGGCGACGATACCTGGCCAATTGCGCAAAGCGGCGTCTGTCATGGCCGTTGTTCCTTCCAGCCGGACTTCGTACGGCGTCCGAACCGCGTCACTTCCGGCCCATACAGGAATCTTCTGCCTGCTGTGCGGCGGGCGGCTTGTCCTCGTGCTTGGCCGGCCGCACTCGCGCCACCGCGTCGAAGCCGCGCGCCCGCAGATAGACGTAGATGTCATCGAGATAACAGGCGACGTTGGGGTTGTCGCCGAAGGCCGGCATGACGTTTTCCTGCGAGGAGGTCACATTCTTGCGACCGCTCGCCACCACGCCCAGGAAATCGCCATAGCTCATCGCTCTGACCGATTCCTTCAGTGCCGGCGCATAGGTCGACCCTTCGCCATCCGGGCCGTGGCAGACGTGGCACTCGGAATGATAGCGGCGGTAACCGGAATAGGTGTACCAGTCGACCGTGCCGTCGGGCGCGACCTTGTAGGTCGGATTGCCCTGCTTGTCGTAGTATTTGCCGTCTTCTGATTTGACGGCGGTGGGATCAAAGAGGTCTTCAGCGACAGCGAGTCCTCCGGATGCCACGACAGCGATCGCAGCAACCACAAAGCAGATTTTACGCAAGAGCATGTCCTCGACGTTCGGGCTTTGATGGGGGTGAGCGAACCGGCGCGTGGAAGGATCCACGCGCCGGCCGATGGTTGCCGTCTATTGCGGCAGCGCGAACACCGTGAGCGCTCCCCGAGCGCGGTGTAGTTGCTGAGTGCCGCATAGCCGCCGACCGCGCCGAGGCCTGCGGTCGGATCGGTCAGGCCAGCTGCCAGACCGATGCCTGCCCAGCCACCCACGCCGGACAGCACGGCGATATATTGCCTGCCATCCCGCTCATACGTCGTGACGTTGCCGATGATGCCGGACGGGGTCTTGAACTTGTACAGTTCCTTGCCCGTCTTGGCGTCAACCGCCTTCAGGTAACCTTCCAGCGTTCCGTAGAACACCACGCCGCCAGCTGTGGCGAGGGCGCCAGACCAGACCGAGAAGGCCTCCTTGTTCGACCAGGCGATCTTGCCGGTCTTGTTGTCCCACGCAATGAAGTTGCCCATATGCGTGTCACCCGGAGGCGGATACATCGACAGCGTCGCCCCGACATAGGGCTGACCGGCGGTGTAGCTCACCTTGAACGGCTCGTAGTCCATGCAGACATGGTTGGTCGGCACGTAGAACAGCTGGGTGTCCGGCGAATAAGCGGCCGGCTGCTGGTCCTTGGTACCGAGGGCAGCCGGGCAGATACCCTTGCTGTTGTGGTCCTCGCCGCCCGACTCGGTCGAGTATTGCGCGACGACCTTCGGACGCCCGTAGGTCGGCGACGACTTGTTCATGTCGACACCGGAGGTCCAGTTCACCTTCGGATCGTACTTCTCGGCCACCAGCAATTCGCCGGTAACGCGATCGAGCGTATAGCCGAGACCGTTGCGGTCGAAGTGGGTGAGCAGCTTTCGCGGCGCACCGTTGACCTGCTGGTCGCTCAGGATCATCTCGTTGACGCCGTCATAGTCCCATTCGTCATGGGGCGTCATCTGATAGACCCACTTGGCCATGCCGGTGTCGGCATCGCGCGCGAAGATGGTCATCGACCACTTGTTGTCGCCCGGGCGCTGCTTCGGATTCCAAGTCGAGGGATTGCCCGACCCGTAATACACCAAGTTCAGCTCAGGATCGTAGGAGGTCCAGCCCCATGTGCAGCCGCCGCCGATCTTCCACTGATCGCCCTGCCAGGTCTTGATGCTGGAGTCCTTGCCGACCGGCTTGCCGAGCTCGGTGGTCTTTACGGGATCGACCATGATCTGGTCATCCGGGCCTTCCGAGAAGGCACGCCAGGCCAGCTTTCCGGTCTTGGTATCGTAGGCCGTCATATGACATTGCACGCCGAACTCGCCGCCGGAAATGCCGATGAGAACCTTGTCCTTGACCACGAGCGGCGCCGACGTTCCGGTCGCGCCCTTGCCGGGATCGCCGTTCTTGACGGTCCAGTCCACCTTGCCGGTCTTGGCGTCGAGCGCCACCAGCGTGGTGTCGGCCTGATGCAGGAAGATCTTGCCGTCACCATAGGCGACGCCGCGATTGACCGTATCGCAGCACATCACGGGAATGACGTTGGGATCCTGCTTCGGCTCGTACTTCCAGACGATCTGGTTCTCCTTCGACAGGTCCATGGCGTAGACCTTGTTGGGGAACGGCGTGTGGACGTACATCATGTTGCCGATGATGAGCGGTCCGCCTTCGTGGCCGCGCAACACGCCGGTCGAGAATGTCCAAGCCACCTGCAGCTTGCCGACATTGTCGGCCGTGATCTGCTTCAGCTTGGAATAACGCTGACTGCCATAGTCGCCAGCCGGGATCACCCAATCCTTTGGATTTTGCGACATTTTGATGAGTTCATCATTGGCAAATGCGGCGCCTGAGGCAAACACCGCTGTCGCGCCAAGACAGGTCGCAAGCAGCACCTTGTGCATTTCGACTTCTCCCACATGATATTGTTCATTTTTATTTCAAACGCGACGGACCCGCAGCCCTCGAGCCCGACTTCAACAACAGGGATGCAGTTTAGCGACACTCTCGCGATCATGACGCGGCAACGTCATCGATCTCGTTGCAGACCAACTCATCTTCCGTGAACGTCGGCCATCCCAATCAACCGAGGTCCAATTGGAGTTCGAGTACGAAAATGGTATTCCCGTGAACTGACGCGCGCAATCGAAATAATTCACTACCCGGTTCGTCGCGCATCGCACAAAATTCCGTTTGCGTCGCCGCAACTTTTATTTGGTCAGTGCCACTGACGCACATGTCCGATGGAGCAAAACATCAATGAAAATGCGGTGGAATGCGCTTGTTGCTGCCGTCGCAATCGCCGCGACTACACTTGTGCAAGCGCAGCATGACAGCTCGGCGCTTGCGGTCGACGAAGTAGCACCCGGAATTTTTGTTCACATCGGCGCCATTTCCTTGATGACGCCGGGCAATGAAGGCGACGCGGCCAATGCCGGTTTCATCATCGGCGACGACGCCGTGGCGGTGATTGATAGCGGCGGCAGCGTGCGCGAAGGCCGCCGCCTGCTCGCCGCCATTCGTGCACATACGAAAAAACCGATTCGTTATGTGGTGAATACGCACGGGCATCCCGACCATGTCTTCGGGAACGCGGCATTCGTGGCCGATGGAACCGTATTCGTAGGCCACACGAAGCTCGCGCGCGCTCTGGAGGCACGCGGCGACTTCTATCTCGACACATTCCGCGGCGTCATCGGCGAAGATCTGATGGCCGAGGTGCGCATCGTCGCGCCGACCCTGCTGGTTGACGACGCGATGGAACTTGACCTGGGCGGCCGCAAACTCACATTGCAGGCATGGCCTGCCGCCCACACCGATCATGATCTCACAGTGTTCGATCGGAACACGGGAACTCTCTTTGCCGGCGACCTCGCCTTCATTTCGCATATCCCTGTGCTCGACGGCAGCCTGCGCGGCTGGCTCAAGGTGCTCGACAGGCTCGACGAATTGCCGGTCCAGCGTCTGGTCCCCGGACATGGGCCGGTGACTGCGGGGCGACACGGGCTGGACGATGAGCGTCGCTACCTGACAACGCTCATCACCGACATCCGGGCGCTCGTCGCCCGAGGGGCGCCAATGGCCGCGGCCAGTTCCGCCGCTGCGTCGGAGCGCACGCGCTGGCAGCTGTTCGACGACTATAACGGCCGCAATGCAACAACAGCCTTTTCAGAAATTGAGTGGGAATGAACGCGCAGCAGGCCTATTCTGTGGACTGTTGCGTCAACCATGGACAGGAAGCGCGACCATGTTTCGATCCGGACTCCGCCTCTTTTGCCTGGCCGCCCTGCTTGCCGTCGCGCCCGCGGCGCGCGCTGCAGCGCCCGATCCCTGGCCCGGTCTCGTACAGGACATCTTCAACAGTCGTGAGATCAAGGACGGTACGGGCATCATCGCGCTGCAGATGCCGGCCCGCGCCGAGGATGCCGCGATCGTTCCGGTGACACTGCGGGCACTGCTGCCGCCGACCGATCCGCGCCACGTCAAAGCCATCACCCTGGTGATCGACCAGAACCCGGCGCCGATGGCCGCGCGCTTCGTGCTCGGCGCGGACGCCGCGGTGTCGGAGATCTCGACCCGCGTCCGCGTCAACAACTACACCGATGTGCACGCCGTCGCCGAGCTCAGCGACGGCAACCTCTATATGGTGAAGACCTATGTGAAGGCGTCCGGCGGCTGCTCGGCGCCCACCGCCAAGAATGCCGACGAGTCCAAGACAAGAATCGGCCAGCTCCGGTTCCGGCAATTCTCCGGCGCCAGCGACGCCAAGGCCGGCAACGGCCCCGTCAGCCGCACCCGCGACGCCCAGGTCATGATCGGTCATCCCAACAATTCCGGATTGCAGATGGACCAGGTGACCCAGCTCTACATTCCGGCATTCTTTATCGACGCCATCAAGATCACGCAGGACGACGCGCTGGTGCTATCGATGGAGGGGGAATCTCGATCTCCGAAGATCCGAATATCCGCTTCACCTACGCCTCCAACGGCGCCCGGCAGATCCGCGTCGAGGCCAAGGACACCGAAGGCCACATTTTCCAGGGCGAATGGAAAGCGGAAACGCCGGGGATGTGAGCGAACCTTGCGCTTCGCGGAGCGGCGCGCGAGGGAAGGCGCCAGCTTCTGCCGCAAGACGAATTCTAGAAGCAGCGCACTTCGGCTTCGGCTTGGGCGCGGCGTAGGTCGTTGAGCGCCGTGGTGGCCTGCAGGGACGAGCGGAACTGGCCGCCGAGATTGCCCTGAACCTGCGCCATGCTCAGCACCGTCTCCGCAGTTACATAGCGATCGTAGGGCAACAGCGACGCCACCACATCCACCGAGCAGGAACACTGGTCGAGAGCCTGGCGGTTCTCGCCATTGGCCTTCATGCAGCCGAACACATATTCCGCCCGCGCCGAGGTGGGATAGTCGTTGACGTCCTCGGCCGTGGCAGCAGTCACCGCGCCGAACACGACCAACGCCGCGATTGTCATCGATATGAATTTGGCCGCCATCGTCAGGTCTCCGCCTTTTCACTACGCTACTACGGCCAGCGCCGGCAGCAAACAGCACAGTCTCGTGTCCAACGATTTTGCGCTGCACCACGAGTGCGCCGGCTTTCACGATCCCCTCGCAGCATGATAGCAAGAGATAACGAACGACAAGTCCGGGAGAAACCTCATGATGCGCGTGCTGCTGCTCTCGTCGGCGATCCTGATCGCCGCCGCCGCCCCTGTCGCGGCGCAGGTCAAAGGCAAGGGCATCCGGCTCTGGAACTTGACCGCGGAGACCATATCGGGCTTCCAGCTGTCTCCGGCCGGCAAGAGCGAATGGGGCCCCAACCAGACTCTCAATGACAAGGACAAGGAGGTCGACCACGACGAACGGCTGCGCATCACCGACGTGGTGCCGGGGCGCTATGACGCCCGCGTCAGCTACCGCGACAAGCGGCAATGCACAGTGCGCGACATCGAGATCGTCGCCGACGCGGTGTTCTCGATTGCCGACAAGGATCTCAAGGACTGCAGCAAGGGCAACTAGCCGCGTGCCGGCGTCCCGGCCGAGGCCTTGTCGTTGGTGTGGGGATATTCGCAGCGCCAGCGCACCGCGGTCCATTTTGGATGCTCGCCGACCCATTGGGCGATGTAGGGCTGCGCCCCCATGCTGCATTGCTGCAGCGAGCCGCTCCAGTTGAACGTCAGACGCGTCTCTTCACAGGTCGCCGGCGACAGCACCGCACAGACGGTCACGATCAGATTGATGGGATTCATTCCAGGCATCCTCTTCTCAAGGCATTCCTGCTTCGCAGCCACGATACCACGAAAAGCAACGGAACGGCGCCCGAGAAGTTTCAAGACAACCCACTGCGACGAGCAGCTGACAGCAGTCGCTGGTATCATCGCCCCGGCCTGGCTCAGAAATTGACGCCATAGATGATCCGCGCCTGATGGCGCTCGAAACTGACCAGGTCGAGCGCGGCCCGCGAGCCGCTCTCGCGCCCCCAGACCTGGGAGCTCCAGGCGGCGGTCAGCCGCGACCGCTCGGACAGTTTCAGATAGGCCGTCGGCCCGACGAACAGCGCCTGCCCTTCCAGCGCGTCGAGGCCAAGGCCGTCGTAGCGACGCAGATAGCGCGCTTCGCCGCCGATCAGCAGTCCCGGCCGCACCTGGGCCATCACGGCCATCGCCACGCCCAGCGTCGATTCGCGCTCGGTGGATGCGGCCCCGGCCAGCCGCGTCCATTCCGGCTGGTAGCTGACATTGAGCGCGGCGAGCACCGCGTTCGGCACCAGTTCGCGATCGAAGGCCAATGTCAGCTCGGTGCCGTAAGCGCGGCCCGGCAGGCCGCTGGTCTCGTCGATCCGCTCGGCGTGAGTTTGCAGCGCCACGGTCATGCCGAACGGCGCCGCCTCGCGACCGAAAAACCGATAGCGCAGATCGAGCGACACGCCCTGCCAGGCCAGCTGGCGGCGGTCGTCGAGACCGGGGACGTTGCGGATGTCGTGAGCTGCGAAGCTGCTGCCGAGTTCGACGCGGAAATCCGGCGCCGGCACGAACTCGACTTCGAATTCCTGCTCGCCGCCGCGGTAGGCGCCGCCGCGCTTGCCGAACCGCCCTGTCGACTGGGTCTGGAACTCACGCTCGCCGCGATCGCCGACGTCGGATCCGATCATGAAGCCGAACAGGTGCTCGGTATCGATTCCTCGGCGCGCGCGCCGGCCGGCAGCAGGGCCGCGATGCACAGCGCCGCAGCGCGAAGGATGTCCGAGCGGACTGGCATCAGGATCACCGGCAGACGGAGACTGGCCGTGACGGTTGGCCAACCCGATCCTAGCGCAAGCCGCTGTGTCCTGGATAGCCGCCACCGTTCGCGGTAGCGCCGACGCCGAATGGTTCCGTGCAAGATTTAATTCATTTTCCTCGCCATCTGCCGGGCGGTGGCGCACTGATGTGTGATGGATGCCGATCTTCCGGCTAATCCTGACTGCGCAATCGCGGTCAGGGCGTCCAATCATCAATTGCATCCTGCCGCCTGGGTCGAGCACTGCGTCGGACTCGCGCGATATTGTCGGCTCCTTTTGAAAGCGTCAGTCCCTCCATGGCCACCCTTCCGCCGGACTCCCAGACCAACGTCCTCATCGTCGAAGACGAGATGGTGCTGCGCATGCGCGCCGTCGACATCGTCGAGGATGCCGGCTACACGCCGGTGGAAGCGGTCAATGCCGACGAAGCGATCGCCATCCTCGAGTCGCGCTCCGACATCTCGCTGCTGTTCACCGACATCCAGATGCCCGGCAGCATGGATGGGTTGAAGCTTGCCCATGCAGTGCATGACCGCTGGCCGGCGATCAAGATCATCCTGGTGTCCGGCCAGATCAAGGTGGCCGACAGCGAAAAGCCGACCGACAGCCGCTTCTTCGGCAAGCCGCTGGAGGTCAAGCAGATGATCAGCGAGCTGCAGAACATGATTGGCAAGGGCGTCCTGACGGCCGTTTCCAAAGCCACGATTCCGCTCGCCGTCGAAGCGCTCACCAAGACCAGACCGAGCGGGCCGCCCTCGTCGGCACAGGAGTCGCTGACCGCCGAGAACGACAGCCTGCGGCTGCTGCTGGAGCAGGCGGTCATCGATGCCAAGGTGTTGCTGGCACAGGCCGGCATCGACGCCGAGGAGCGCGAGGCTGCCGACAAGCTGCAGAAACTGATCCTCGACGAGCTCCATCACCGCATCAAGAATACGCTGGCCACCGTGGGCGCGATCGCATCGCAGAGCCTGCGCACGGCGACCTCCATCGAACATGCCCAGCACGCCATCGAGGGCCGGCTGATCGCCTTGGGACGTGCCCACGACCTGCTGATGCAGGTCAGCTGGGCCAATGCCAGCCTCGCCCATACCGTCCGCGGCGCCACCGAGCCCTATGACAGCCAGGGCGCCGGCCGCTTCTCGATCGAAGGACCGGATATCCGCATCACCTCCGGCGCGGTGATCGCACTGGCCATGACCTTCAACGAGCTGTGCACCAACACCACCAAGTTCGGCGCGCTGTCCGTGCCCTCCGGCCGCATCGATATCGCCTGGACCATCGACGCCGCCGCGCAACGGCTGCGCCTGACCTGGACCGAAAAGGGCGGCCCCGCGGTTAAGGAGCCGACCCGCCGCAGCTTCGGCACCAGGATGATGGGATCGCTGGGCCAACAGCTCAGCGGCGAAGTGCATCTGGCCTATGAGCCGGACGGATTCGTCTATGTGCTCGACGTGCCGCTGGCTTCTCTGGAAGTCAAAGCCTGACCGGAGCACCCAACAACGCTCATGCGACCGCAAGCCTGCTGACGGCTATGAGCGCGTCGCACTGCAGCGACGGCGAGACGTTAACGAATACGAACGCATTCGCTCACATTCAAGCGACGCCGTAACCTTTACTGGTTAGGTTAAGACGTGAGAAGGTTTGTATTTCGCGGTCGTCTTTGTAGTCTGCCCTGGTGAGGGATCAGAGATGTCCAGCTCCATGCACAATGCCGACAAGAGCACGCATCGAAGGATCATGGTCACGGGCCTGCTGTTCTGCCTGGCCTTTGTCCTGATCAGCTTCTTTGCGCGGGAACAGCCGGAAAGCCATTACGTCCTGCAAAAGGCCGATCGGCTGGTGCGAACCGCCGGGGGACCGACACCGGCGAATTGACAACTCATAGACGTTGGCCTGGACCTTGGCCGACGCCGGAGTTTTCCGCTCAGCTGCCGGCGGCCATCGGCAGCTTCTCGATATGCGGCACGGCGTCGACCAGTTCGCGGGTGTAGTCCGTCTGCGGATTGTCGAACAAAGCGTGGCTTTCGCCCTGCTCGACGATCTCGCCGTTGCGCAGCACGATGGTGCGCTGGCACATCATCCTGACCACGTTGAGATCGTGGCTGACGAACAGAAACGACAGCCCGTCCTCGCGGCGCAGCCGCTCCAGCAGTTGCAGCACCACTGCCTGCACCGAGACATCCAGCGCGGCCGTCGGCTCGTCGAGCACCAGCAGGCTCGGCTCGCAGGCAATGGCGCGGGCGATGCCGATACGTGCCTTCTGGCCGCCCGACAATTGATGCGGAAAACGCTGCAGCAGCTCGGCCGGCAGGCCGACGCGTTCGGCGCATTCGCCCACGCGCTTGCGCAGGGCATCGCCGTTGCGCATGCCGACCAGCCGCATCAAGGGATGGGCGATGCAGTCGAACGCCGTGAAGCGCGGATTGAGGCTGTCGTTGGGATCCTGGAACACGATCTGGATGGCACGGCGCTGCGGCGCCTTGTGAAAGTCCCGCGCCGGGATGTGGCTGATGGATTCGCCGTTGAAGTTGATCTGTCCCTCGCTCTGGTCGAGCAGCCGGCAGATCATCCGCGACGTCGTGCTCTTGCCGGAGCCGGACTCGCCGACCAGGCCGACGCTCTCGCCGGCCGCCATGGTCATGGAGAAGGTCTTGAGCGCCAGGGTGCCGTCGGGAAAGCGCTTCACCAGGTTCTGCACGTCAAGCAGCGGCGGTGTGCCGTGCGCCAGCGCCGGCCGGGGCGCGGCGGGAACGGTCGGCGGCAACGCGCGGTCTTCGCCGGTGACGAGGTCCTCGACCCGCGAGGTCGCCGTCGGCGACGCCGCCACAAGCCGCTTGGTGTAGGGATGCTGCGGCGACTGGAACAGGGTCAGCGCGTCGGCCTGCTCGACCAGCCTGCCCTGCTCCATGACCACCACGCGACGGCAGTAACGGGCGGCGAGGCCGAGATCGTGGGTGATCAGGATGGTCGCCATACCCCGTGCGGCGGCGATCGATGCCAGCAGATCCATCACCACCTTCTGGGTGGTGACATCGAGACCGGTGGTCGGTTCGTCGGCGATCAGCAGAGACGGATTGCATGAGATCGCCATGGCGATCATCACCCGCTGGCACATGCCGCCGGACAGCTCATGCGGATAGGCGCTCATGCGCTTCTCTGGATCGCGGATCTGCACGGCGCGCAGCAGCTCGAGCGACTCCGCGCGCGCGGCTTCGGCGGAGATCTTCTTGTGCGCGAGGATGGCATCGGCGATCTGCTGGCCGATGGCGCGGATCGGATTGAGCGCCCCGCGCGGGTTCTGGAAGATCATGGCCATGGCCGAGCCGTGCATCTCGCGCAGGCCGGCATTGGACATTTTCGTGATTTCGCGGTCGCGGAACAGGATGCGGCCGCCGGTGATCTTGCCGGAGGTGTCGAGCAGCCGGGTTACCGCGAAGCCGGTCACGGATTTGCCGGAGCCGCTCTCGCCGACGATGCCGAGGGTCTCGCCCGGCGCCAAAGCCAATGAGACGCCGCGCACCGCCTCGACCGGGCCGCGGCGGGTGGAGAAGGTGACGTGCAGGTTTTCGATGTCGAGAAGCTTGCTCATGTGCGCTGCATCAAGTCCGCTGTCTCGGATCGAGAATGTCGCGCAGCCCGTCGCCGAGCAGGTTGAAGCACAAGACTGCCATCATCAGCGCCAGGCCGGGAAACGCCACCAGCCACCATTTGCCGGTGGAGATGAAGCGCGCGCCTTCGGCGACCATGATGCCCCATTCCGGCGTCGGCGCCTTGACGCCGAGTCCGATGAACGAAAGTCCGGCGGCGTTGATGATCGCCCAGCCGAGATTGAGCGACATCTGCACCACCATGGCCGGCAGCACGTTGGGCAGCAGGAAGCGCAGCACCACGGAGAAATGGCTCTCGCCGCTGGCGCGCGCGGCCTCGACCCAGCCGAGGTTACGCCGCACGTTCACTTCGGCGCGGGCGAAGCGGATGTAGAATGGCAGGTTGATGATGGCGGTGGCGATGATGATGTTCTCGACCCGGTTGCCGAGCGCGGCGACCATGGCCATCGCCAGCACGAACAGCGGAAACGCCATCAGCACGTCGACGAAGCGGCCGACCGCGCGATCGAGCCGGCCGCCGCTATAGCCGCACAGCGCGCCGATCACCGCGCCGAGCGCGAAGGAGATGCCGACGGCGGAAATCGCGATGGCGAGATCGAGCTGGGTGGCGACGATGATGCGGCTGAACACGTCGCGGCCGAGCTGGTCGGTGCCAGCCCAATGCGCCGCGCTCGGCCCCTGCAGGGCATTGGCCACGTCGGAGACGATCGGATCGTAGGGCGCGAGCCACGGCGCGAAAATGCCGACGAGAATCAGCAGCGTCGAGCCGGCGGCAGCGATGCCGGTGATGGGATTGCCGCGCAGGATGAAGGCGGCGTGACTGAGGGTAGCGCTGCTCATCCGATGGAGATCCTGGGGTCGGCGATGCCGTAGAGGACATCGACGACCAGATTGACGATGACGAACACGAACGCCATCAAGAGGAAAAACCCTGCACCGGCGCGTAGTCGGACGACAGCAACGCGTCGAGCGCGTAGGACGCGACGCCGGGCCACGAGAACACTTTTTCCACCAGCACGTTGGCACCGAGCATGGTGGAGAACACGATGCCGGCAATGGTGATCACCGGCAGGATGGCGTTGCGCAGCGCATAGGTGACGACGATCCGCCACCACGACAGGCCGACCGAGCGCGCGGTGCGCACGAAGTCGCTGCCCAATGAGGCCAGCATCGAGGCGCGGGTGATGCGCGCCAGCGGCGCGATCACGAACAGCGCCATGGTGCAGGCCGGCAGGATCAACTGCTTGAAGGCGGCCCACCAGCCCTCGAAATCCCCGGCGATCAGGAAGTCGATCAGCAGGAAGCCGGTATGCGACGGCGGCAGCGTCATGAAGATATCGACGCGTCCGGTCGGATCCGGCGCAATGCCGAGCAGATAGTAGAACACATAGATCAGCAGCAGCCCGGAGACGAAAGTGGGCACGCAGACGCCGAGCGCGCAGAACATGCGCACGCCGTGATCGATCAGCGACCCCGGCCTGAGCGCCGCCAGAATCCCGAGCGGCAGAGCGAGCACGAGCGCGATCAGCAGGGCCGAGAAGGTCAGTTCCAGCGACGCCGGAAGCCGCTCCTTGAGATCCTTGGTGACGGTCTGGCCGGTCATCAGCGAACGGCCGAGATTGCCGCGGCCGACGTCGTAGAGGTACAGCGCGAGTTGCTGCGGCACCGGCTTGTCGAGCCCCATCTGCTTGCGGATGGTCTCGATCTCTTCCTTGCCGGCATTGGGACCGGAGGCGAAGAACACGGCAGGATCGCCAGGCAACACCCGCATCAGCAGGAACGTAAAGATCAGCACGCCGAACAATGCGGGCAGTGACGAGGCAAAACGCCGTGCGGCGCGTTTCGCAGTGGATGCCAGCTTCATCAACACAAATGGTTCGCCTTAAACTGTCGTGAGAAAGATCACACGGCTCATGATCTTCATTACCTCTCCCCGCTTGCGGGGAGCTGCAATTGTAGGGTGGGCAAAGCTGCGACGCGGGAAGCGCGGCGAAGTGTGCCCACCACCGAGCATCAAAGTGGTGGGCACGGCGCAAGTGCGCCTTTGCCCACCCTACGCTCTAGTTTGTCGTGCAGTATCGGTCTATCACTTCCTGCTGAGGTCGCGATAATCGACCTGGCGGTGGAACTGATAGGTGTAGCCTTCGATCGACGGCGCCATCACCGCGTCCTGGCTCGGCTGCCACAACGGCACCTGGGGCATCTGGTCGAAATTGATGGCGTTCAGCTTGATGCCGTCGGCCTCATACTTCGCCTTGTCCGGCTCGAAACGAGCTTCCTGCGCGATGGCGGTGAGTTCGGCATTGTCGATCGAGCTGTAGTTCCAGCGCTGGTTACCGGTGTAGAAGTTGCGATAGAAGTAGTCGGTCGACGGCAGCCAGGCGACGATGCCTTCGGTGAAGAACGGCAGTTTCTTCTCGGTGATCTGCGTCGACATCTGCGCGTCGGGCAGCTTCTGGATATCCACCTTGATGCCGATCTTGGCGAGCGATTCCTTCACCAGTGCGGCCATCGGTTCCGCAGTCGCGGACTGGCCGACGTTGAAGCTGAATGTGGTGGAGAAGCCATCAGGGAAGCCCGCCGCCTTCAGGTAGGCCTTGGCCTTGTCCAGATCGAGCTTGATCGGCTGCTTGATCGGGAAGCCGCCTGATGGCGGCTTGCCATCGGTCCAGGTGGCGCCGGTGAGCAAATCGCCGCGCCCGAACAAAGCCGCCTTGAACATATCGTCATAGGGCAACGCATAGGCAACGGCCCGGCGCACATCGACCTTGTCGAAGGGCGGCATCTGGTTGTTCATCGAGATGAAGGTGATGGCATTGTACTGCGGGGTCGAGATCACCTTCAGCTTGCCCTTGGCCTCCAGCGATTGCGCATCGCTGGCCTGCAGGTCGATGACGATGTCGACATCGCCCTTCTCGACCAGGTTGGCGCGCGTCGAAGGCTCCGGCACCGACTGCAGGATCAGCCGCTTGAAGAACGCCTGCTTGCCGCCGGGACCGCGATTCCATGCGTCGTTGCGCTTCAGGATTACCTGCTCGCCGGGCTTGAAACTGTCGATGACATAGGCGCCCGAACCCGCGGTATTTTCCTTCAGCCAGGCCTGCGCCCAGGGATCTTCCTCGGTCACATGCGCCTTGGCGACTTTCGAATTGATGATGATCGGATAGACGGTGGCGAGGTTCGGCAGCGCCAGCTTGTCGGGCTTCGGCAGCGTCACTTCGAAGGTCAGGGGATCGATCACCTTGAACTGGCTGGCGTCGGTCAGCGAGCCCGTCAACAACTGTGCCTTGCCGAGAATCTTGGCGGTGACGGCACGATCGAGCGACCACTTCACGTCATCGGCGGTGACCGGCGAGCCGTCCTGGAACTTGGCGTCCTTGCGCAGCTTGAAGGTGATCTTCAGTCCGTCGGGGCTGACATCGAAGGACTCGGCGAGTTCGCCGCGGATGGTATCGAGGTCGAACACCCATTTGCCGTTGAGCTGTTTGCGTCCGAACGAGACCAGCCGGTCATAGGTCGAGAGACTGACGGCAAAGGCTTCGCGGGTCGAGCCGGGAATGTTCGGGTCGAGCGTATTGACCGAAGCGCCCGTGACATAGCGCAGCGTCTCGGCCCGGGTCTGCGCCTTGACCGGCGCCGCGGCGACCAGAAAGGCCAGCACGGCGACCGCGCCCAGCATCTGCTTCGAATAAGAAAGTCTCATCGTCCTGTTCCCCTGAAATCAACAACCCTTCGATGCCCAGCACCGTGAACTATTCGATATCTAAAGCAATTAATGCGCCAAGCGGTCCGGCCGGCCTCCGCGACGGGCTGCGTCAGCCTGCACGATCGCACCGGGATCATCCAGCATCGTCTGCGGTCTCCGGTTCCCTGCGGATGATGGCCTGCCGGACGTCGTAAGCCTGCAGGGAGGCCCAGTGTCCCTCAATATCGGCGCGAAACAAGCCACGAGTCAGTCCATGCACAAGCTTCGGCACTGCCGTTGTCATCGCGTTGATGGATGAACCGGATGCGCCGAAACTCATGGTTGAGGCGATGGCGAAGAGATGGATATCGGAGATCCATGGCGTCGCTCCGGCCACGCGCTCGGTCAGGGCATAATCCTCGGCAAGATAGGGAAAGCGCCCGAGCCGCGGGCTGCGCTCGCTTTGCGGCGGCTGGTAGCGGTCGGCCCAGGTGGCGATATTGGCCGCGCAGTTCTGCAATTCGGGCCGGCTGGTAAAATCCATGGCGATGCCGGTGCCGCAGATCACGAAATCGGCGACCACCGGTCCGCCTGGCGTCTGCAATTCGACCTTGTTGCCCGCCTGTTGGGCAGCCTCGACCGGCGCGCCCTCATGCAGGACGAAATTCGCGTGGCGCGCGCAGCGGTCCCAGGTCGGTTGCGGAAACCCCTCGCGCATGTCCAGGATGGTGCGCATGAAGCGCCAGCGCCAGGCGTCGTCGAGCTCGCTGAAATGCCGCAGGAAGCCTCGAAAGGTCAGCCAGTGATAAGGCTGGATCAATTGCACCTCGGCGCGGCGGCACAGCAGGTGCACCTCGGCGGCGCCTGCTTCCAGCGCCGTGGCGGCGTTGTCGAAGGCCGACGCGCCGGCGCCGATCACCACGACCTGCTTGCCGCGCAGCGCTGCGAAATCGATGTCCGCCGACGCGTTGACGCACAGCGAGGGCGGCAGATGCGCCAGCGGCTCCGGAATCATCCAGTTGCCCATGCCCTCCTGCCCGGTCGCCAGCACGATTTTTCGCGCATAAAGCGTCTCCATGCCGCCGGCGGTCTGCACCGAAGCCGCGAGCAAACCATTCGCGGCCGGCTTGATGTCCAGCACCTCGCAGCCGTTGCGCACGGGCACGCCGACCACACGCCGGAACCAGATCAGATAGTCCACCCAGTGCTGCCGCAGGATGCGATCGAGCTGCTGCCAGTGCTCCCGGCCGAACATCGCCTCGTGCCAGGACTGGTAGGTCAGGCTCGGCATATCGAGGTCCGGACCGGTGAAATGCTTCGGGCTGCGCAAGGTCGGCATGCGCGCGTAAGTGAGCCACGGACCTTCGAGACCTTCAGCGGCCTTGTCCAGAACGAGGATATTGCCGACCTGCGAACGCAGCAGGCCGAAGCCGATGGCGAGACCGGACTGGCCGGCGCCGACGATCAGCACGTCCAGCGCCGGCTTGCCATCCGGACCGGGCCTTGCCTTGAGCCACGGCACATTGGGATGCGCGGTCTTGTGGAGATCGTCGCGAACCTGTGCTTCCAAAGCCGAGAGAGCGTCGTTCATGCCGCGAGCCATCCGCCATCGACCGGCAGCACGGTCCCCGTGGTGAAGGACGACGCGTCGCTGGCGAGATACAGCGCCGCTTCGGCGACCTCCACGGCCTCGCCGAACCGCTTCATGGCATGGCGGTTGCGCGACGCTTCGCGGACCGGATCGGGATCGGCATGCCGCGCAAAACTGCGGCGCAGCAGCGGCGTGTCGATGGCCCCCGGTGCGATGGCATTGACGCGAATGCCGTCGGTGGCAAAGTCCACCGCCATGGTGCGGGTCAGGCTGAGGATCGCGCCCTTGGACGCAATATAGGCGCTGTTGCCCTTGCCGCCGGCTATGGCCAGCTGCGAGGCAACGGTGACGATCGAGCCCTTGCGCTGTCGCTGCATCTGAGGCACCGCCGCGCGCGCCCACAGCCAGGTGCCGCCCACATTGGTGCGGAACACCGCATCCCAATCCTCCGGCGCGGTGGTCACCACCGTGCCGCCGACGGAGAAGCCGGCGGAGGTCATGAGGATGTCGAGCCGGCCGCGCTGGCCCACGATATGCTCAACCGTTCCGGACGCGTATTCGCCGTCGCCGACATCGCCGACGTGGATCGAGGCATCGCCCTTCGCGTCCTGGATCTCCGCAAGAGTTTCCTGCAGGCCGGCCTCGTCGCGATCGACCAATGCGACGAATACGCCCTCGCGCGCAAACAGCAGCGCGCTGGCGCGGCCGATGCCGGAGCCTGCGCCGGTGATGATCGCCGTGCGTCCATGAAGTCTCATCTCAGTTTCCTTCCTGATGCTGCGACCAGTCCTGAAGGTCAGCCGCGGAATCGGCGCAGCCAAAGCGCGCCCGCCAGCCAAACTCCTCCGCGAGGCGCGTCACAGCCAGCGGCGCGCGGTCGGCGGCGCTGTGCAGATTGACGTTCGGGGCTTCGCCCGGCGCGGCGAGCCGGCAGACGAAGCCCGGATTGAGCGCCGCCAGTGCTTCACCCCATTGCAGCGCCGACCATTCGACGCCGGTGGAGATATTGTACAGGCGATGTTGCGGCCTGGCAGCCTCGAGCAGCAGGGCGATGGCGTCGGCCACGTCCGGCGCGTAGATCGAGTCCTTGACGCCGGCGCGCGGCAGCACGGCTTCGCGTCCCGCATGCAGCGCGTCGATGATCTGCATCTGCGGGCTCAGCGTGTCGCGCACGCCGGTCGCCCGCTCCCACGGTCCGAACACGCCGCTGAGCCGCACGCTGACGATGTCCATGGACCACAGCGCGGCGAGGCGCGCGGCGACCTTCTCGGAAGCGAATTTGGTGATGGCGTAAAGCGACTGGGGATCGCAGGTCAGTTCCTCGTCGAGCAGCGCGTGCCGAAAGGCGGCGGCGCCATAGGCGCCCGCGGAGGACAGGTTGATCACGCGTCGAACGCCGTGACGCTTGGCCGCAACAAGGATCGGCGTCTGCGCCATCAGGTTGACCTGCAGAATGCTCTCGGGATCGGCGGCGTCGCGTTCCGCATCGGCGGTGATCGCGGCGCCAAGCACGATCGCATCGATGCCGCCGGCGATGGCCGCATCGACCGCGGCGCGATCGAGGATGTCGCCCAATACCATCGTCAGCCTGTCGCCATGACGGCGGAAGGCCCGCTGCGCCGCCGGCGGCAAGCCTGCGCGGTCGAACAATGTCACCGCATGGCCCCGCGACAGCAGGACATCGGCGATATTGAGCCCCACAAAACCGGTGCCGCCAAAGATCAGGACGTTCATTGCTCGATCCAGGAACCGCACTGCCGGTTCAACCGGCACTCTTTGGACCATCGGCCCGGTCTTCTCCAAGCAAGTTTTTGGAGCGCGCAACGCTCATTCAACAGGCAGCATGACGCAAGGCAAGATGGCGTCCGCGACTAGCCACCCGCCTCGGCTGCGGTTTTCAACGCCGCGAGAACCGCGTCGCCGGTCTTGCGGGTATGCGCGCTGAGCGACGCCGCAAAGCCCTGCGCATCGCGCGCGCAGCAGCGCCATGAAATCCTCGTGCTCCTTGACGGACTCGGTCCACCGTTTCGCATCGTAATTCGCCGTCGCGCGCGCACGATAGATATTGGCGTTCAAGGTGGTCCAGATGTTGAGCAGCACCGGGTTGCCGGCGAGCCGCGTGATTTCGATGTGAATATCCTGGTTCATGCGAAAATAGGCTGCGCGTGCCGCATCACGGTGCAGCGCCACCAACTGCTCATGCATCGCATCGAGCCGGGCGATATCGGCGTCGGTCGCAAGCATTGCGGCCTGGGCGCCGGCCACGCCATCGAGCGCCACCATGACGGCAAAGCTGTCAGCGATCTCATCGCGGTTGACCGGCGTCACCACCGGCGTCCGGTGCGAGCGCAATTCGATCAGTCCTTCGGCGGCCAGGATCTTGAATGCCTCGCGCAGCGGCGTGCGCGACACGCCGAAGGTCTCGCACAGCATCTTTTCCGGCAACGGCGCGCCGGCCGCGAGTTCGCCGTCGACGATCATCTCCCGCACCTTGGCGACCAGCTGGTCGTGCAGCGACATGCGCTCCAGCGGCCGCTTCGAATGGTCGGACGACAGTTTCAGCCGGGTGGGCTTGAAGCGCGTCCGCAGCCGCGCGCGGGGGCCAGCTCAGTCATGAGCCACATCGCTGGACGGTTCGAAATGCCTCAAAATCGTGTTCTCCGCCTAAAGATGCAGCAATTATTGATGACTACTATTAGCATCTAATAATTGATATTTCAAGATAATATGCAAATTGCATATCGTATTCGAAGTGGCATGAGGCTTGCTGATGGATGCAGGTCAAAGCGAACCCATCGCCCACGCCCGGAGATTGCGACCATGAAACGATTATTGCTCGGCATTTGTCTCGCCCTTGGATTGACCTCGGCCATGTCATCCGGCGCCCTCGCCCAATCAGAGCCCGTCATCAAGCTCGGTTACGCCAAGTGCGCCCATTGCACGCCGATGTCGCTGACCCCGCAATACGCCAAGGGCGTGCAGATCGATGCCGTCGGCTTCAACACCGGCACCGACGCACTCACCGCGCTGATCTCGAAAAATCTCGATGTCGCGCAGGTCACCTATCTTCATTACGCCATCGCGCTCGACAAGGGTTTCGACGTGGTCGCGATTTCCGGCCAGGTCAACGGCGGCTCCGCCATGCTGGTCGGCAACGACCTGCCGGTTACGCCCAACGACTGGGCCTCGCTGAAGAAGGTCATCGCCGACTACAAGGCAGCCGGCAAGCCGTTCCGCGTGGCTGCGTCGCGCGGCAATGCGCAGGACATCCACATGCGCGGCGCCTTCGCCAAGCAGGGTATCGACATCAACAAGGATGTGCAGTTCGTCAATATTCCCAACCCGTCGGACCATCTGCAGGCGCTGCGCCGCGGCGAGATCGAACTGATCTGCACCGTCGAGCCGTTCGCCACGCAGATTCTGCAGCAGAAGGCGGCCAAGATGTTCGGCCTGCCCTACGACCAGGCCGCCGGCAAGCTGACGAACCTGATCCTGACCCGCTCCGACGTGGTCAAGGACAAGCCCAAGGAACTCGAAGCGACCGTCAAGGCGATCGTCAAGGTCGATGAATTCGTCGCCGCCGACAAGGGCGCGCTGATCGACGTCATCTCCAAGGTCACCGGCCTCGACAAGGCCATCGCGACAGGCGCCGTCGACAATCTCGATCCCGATCCGAAGATGTACCGCGCCTCGGCGCTGGCCATCGCCAACATGATGCGGGACCTGAAGTACATCAACTCCGACGTCTCCGCCGCGGTCGAGAAGAACATGAACTACACATTCCTCGAAGCCGCCACCGGCAAGCCCAAGACCGAACTCGGCTATTGAGATCGATCATGGCCAGCCTCCGGCACTTCAGAAAACTCGACCGCTATATCGTGCCGGTGCTGATCCTGGCCGGCTGGGAAGCGTTCTCGCGCTCGGGCGCGCTTCCCGCCGCCTTGCTCCCCGCCCCGTCCACCGTGGTGTGGGCATGGGCGGACTGGCTGTTCGGCACCGACGGCAACACCCAGACCTATAGCGGGCACTGGCTGTCCGACATGGCCGCCAGCCTGTCCCGCGTGCTGGCGGGATTTGCCATCGCCACGGTACTGGCGGTGTCCACCGGCGTCGCCATCGGCTGGTCGCGCAAGATCGAGGTGATCATCGAGCCGACGCTGCAGATGCTGCGGCCGATCCCGCCGGTGTCGTGGATTCCGCTGGCAATCATCTGGTTCGGCATCGCCAACAAGCCGGCGATCTTCCTGGTGTTTCTCGGGGCGTTCTTCCCGATCCTGCTCAACACCATCCACGGCGTGAAGACCTGCGACCGCAACCTGATCCGCGCCGGCGCCATGGTCGGCGGCGGCAACCGCGAGCTGCTGCGCTTCATCGTGCTGCCGGCGGCGCTGCCCAGCATCTTCGCCGGCCTGCGCATCGGCATCGGCTCCGCCTGGATGCTGACCGTGACCGCCGAGATGGTCGCCGTCAAAAGCGGCCTCGGCTATGTGCTCTGGGATTCCTATTACTTCCTGCGGTACGACCTCGTGCTGGCGGCGATGGCCAGCATCGGCCTGCTCGGCTTTCTCAGCGACCTCGGCATCCGCGCGGTGATGAGCCAGGTGCTGCACTGGCAGCGCAACACCACGATCGCGGGAGAATAGGCGATGGCAACGATCGATATTTCCCACGTCTCCAAGGTCTTCAAGGACGCCAAGCGCAAGGCCGACGTCATCGCGCTCGACGACATCAACCTGGAGGTTTCCAAGAACCAGTTCCTGTGCCTGCTCGGCCCCAGCGGCTGCGGCAAATCAACCCTGCTGAACATGATCGCCGGCTTCGAGAAGCCGTCGTCCGGCACCGTCACCGTCGACGGCCAGCTGATCACATCGCCAGGCTCCGATCGCGGTGTCGTGTTCCAGCAGGCCAATCTGATGCCGTGGCTGCCGGTTTGGGAAAACGTAGGCTTCCATCTCAAGCTGCGGGGCGGCCAGAAGGAAGAACGCCGCACCGTCGCCCAGCGCTACATCGACATGGTCGGCCTCACCGGCTTTGAAAACCATTATCCATCCGAGCTGTCCGGCGGCATGAACCAGCGCGTCGGCATCGCCCGCGCGCTCTTGATGAATCCGCAGGTCATCCTGATGGACGAGCCGTTCGGCGCGCTCGACGAGCAGACCCGGATGGAGATGCAGAACGAGCTGGTGCGGATCTGGCAGCAGCATCAGGGGACCATCGTCTTCGTCACCCACGGCATCGACGAGGCGCTGACCCTCGGCACCCATGTCGCAGTCATGAGCGCCCGGCCCGGCCGCATCAAGGAGATCATCCCGATCGACCTCGAGCGACCGCGCGATATCACCAGCCCGCAGTTCAACGAGATCAAGCGGCACATCCTCGACCTGCTCCGCTCGGAGCGGGCAACACCCACCCTCGAAACTCTGGATCACCCATGACCAAACGCGTTCTGCTCGGCCAGCTCACCCCATCGTCCAACACGGCGCTGGAGCCGATCACCACCGCCATGCTGGCGGGGCTTCCGGAAGTCTCCGCACACTTCTCCCGCTTCAAGGTCACCGAGATAGCCCTGTCCAACACCGCGCTGGCGCAGTTCGACAATTCGGAGATCCTGCGGGCCGCCGAACTGCTGGCCCACGCCAAGGTCGACGTGATCGGCTGGAACGGCACGTCGTCGGGCTGGCTTGGCTTCGAAGCCGACGTCCGCCTGTGCGAGCAGATCACGGCCGCCACCGGCATTCCCGCCACCACCTCGATGCTGGCGCTGAACGAGATCCTTGCCACTACGGGCGTGAAGAAGCTCGGCTATGTGACGCCCTATCTCGATGCGGTTCAGGCAAAGATCCTGGACAATTACGGCAAGCTCGGCATCGCTTGCGGCGGTGAGCGCCATCTCAACCTGCAGGACAACTTTTCGTTCTCGGAAGTGCCGGTGCCGCAACTGGAGCAGATGACCCGCGACGTCGCCGCTGACAAGCCCGACGCCATTGCCATCATCTGCACCAATCTGCGGGTGGCGCCGTCGACCGCGAAACTGGAGCAGGAAACCGGCATCCCGGTCTACGACACCATCGCCACCGTGGTATGGAAGTGCCTGAAGATGGCCGGCGTCGACACCAAGCGAGTGACCGGCTGGGGCTCGCTGTTCCAGAACGTCTGACCGGTTCGCAACACACACTCAACGGGAGGTCTCGCCATGGCCACTTTCGACACCGTCATTCGCAACGGCACCGTGGTGACCGCCAGCGAGACCTTCAAGGCCGACGTGGGCATCAGGGACGGCCGCATCGTCGCGCTCGGCGAGGCGCTGACCGACGCCAGTGAAATCGTCGATGCCACCCGACTGCTGGTGCTGCCGGGCGGCATCGACAGCCACGTCCACATCTCGCAGCCGTCCGGTCCGGGCATCGTGATGGCCGACGATTTTACCAGCGCGACGCGGGCAGCGGCGTTCGGCGGCAACACCTTCGTGATGCCCTACTGCCTGCAGGCCAAGGGGCAGCCGCTGCGCGAGGCGCTGAAGGACTATCATGCGCTGGCGGAGCGGCATTGCTACATCGACCACTCCTTCCATCTGATCATCTCCGATCCCACCGACGCCGTGCTCGGCCAGGAACTGCCGGCGCTCGTTGCCGACGGCTACACCTCGCTGAAGATCTTCATGACCTATGCGGACATGGTGCTGAGCGACTACGAGATCCTGCAGGTGCTGACGGTGGCCCGTGAGACCGGCGCGCTGGTGCAGGTTCATGCCGAGAACTATGACGCCATTCGTTTTCTTGCCGACCGCCTCGAACGTGCCGGCAATACCGGGCCGTATTACCACGCCAAGTCGCGTCCCATCGCCGTGGAGCGCGAGGCTACCCATCGCGCCATCTCGCTGGCCGAGCTGATCGACGTGCCACTGGTCATCGTCCATGTCTCCAACCGAGAGGCGATGGAAGAGATCCGCCGCGCCCAGCAGCGCGGGCTGAAGATTTCCGGCGAGACCTGCCCGCAATATCTGGTGCTCACCGAGGAGGACCTGAAGGATCTCGGCATGGAGGGCGCGAAATACGTCTGCTCGCCGCCGCCGCGTGACGTGGCCAGCCAGCAGGCGTGCTGGGAAGGCCTGCAGCAGGGCGTGTTCACGCTGTTCTCGTCGGACCACTGCCCGTTCCGCTTCGACGACGAAGCCGGCAAGCTGACGCCGGGCGGACGCACCAGCTTCCGCTGGATTCCCAACGGCATTCCCGGCGTCGAGACCCGGCTGCCGATCCTGTTTTCCGAAGGCGTCAGCAAGGGACGCATCACCGTCAACCAGTTCGTGGCACTGACCTCGACCAACCACGCCAAGACCTACGGACTGACAGGAAAGGGCTCGATCAGCGTCGGCTACGACGCCGACATCGCGCTGTGGGACCCCAAGAAGACGGCGACCCTGTCGCAGGCCGGCCTGCATCACGGCGCCGACTACACGCCCTATGAAGGCATCGAGATCACCGGCTGGCCGGTGGCGACCATGCTGCGTGGACGCTTTGTCGTGCGCGATGGCGCGCTGGTCGGCCCCGAGGGCGGAGGACGCTACGTCAGCCGGAGCGCGCCGGCTGCCGGGGACCGCGGCCCGGCATAGACGTACCCACGCAACGCCGGGCGAGCCAGGAGCATGGCTCGCCGCGAGCCCCCTTGCTCGACAACCGGGCGGGCACTAGCTTGGACCGATGTCCAGATGCCTTGTCATTCCGCTGATCGCTGTGGCCCTGTCGGGATGCTCCATCGATCCCGGCGCCACCTGGGCGCCGGACATCCTCAAGGACAAGGCCGCCGCGGCGCCCCAACCCGAGCCGGCTCCGGACATCCGCAATCTGCTCGCGACACGGCTGTCCGAATTCTTCATGCCCGCAGCGGCACCGTCCAACATCAGTTTTTCGCCGCCGCTGCAGGCAGCCGGAGCCTGGGAGACCTGTGTCCGCGCGACCGTGAACGGCGCGATGGGCAATTCGATCGGGCAGCAGACCTACGTCGTGACCATCCTGCACAACAAGGTGTTTCGACAGGAAAAGGCCGAGCCATCGCATTGGTGCGGACGAGCCACCTTCGAAACGCTGTAGACTAGTTTCTTCGCGACCTGCGCGCCTCGGGATGGGTCACGACGATCGTGCCGGGACCCGGCGTGGCCGGCGCAAACAATTCGTCGCAGACATAATCGCCGAACACGGTGGTGCCGTCGTCTGTATAGGTCATGCCCTCCCTGACCTCGAATGCCGTGTCGTATTCCAGATCGATCGACAGCGACCGTTTCGCGATCCAGGTTTTATGGGACATCTTCAGACTCCAGTGAACTGGTCGGGATTTAGCAGCGTGTCGGCGATGACGCCAGTCTGCAGGTTGGCGTCGACCGACGGCGACGAGGCCGGATATTTCCCGATCCTGGCGCTGCATCGCGATCGAGAATTGCGGTCAACTATCCCGTGACAGATGCGCTGTCAGCGGCAAACTGGCTGTTGGCGGCAAGCGTGGCACGCCCAAGACTGCCGTAGCACCTTCCGGCCGTCGTTTGATCACGAAAGAGTTCCTGAGCTTGAGCACGGGATATTCAAACAGGTGCCACGAGATCACAGCGGCTGTCAGCGAGAGCGGAAACCCGACCAGAAACAGTGTCCACCAACGGTCGCCGGTCCAGGCCTCCGGAAAGTAGTGGATCAGCAGCTGCAGGAACGGGACATGATAGAGATACAGCCCGTAGGAGTAGTCGCCGGTCCCAAAGCCCGGAAGACGTGGCATCGGCGACAGCCCGACCAGGACGGTGAGATAGCCGAGCAGCGGGAGCGCGATGGCATGAACGCCGGGGTTGCCGAACAACGCCGCATTACTTCCAAATGCGCTCAAAAGAGCCGCCACGCATAGCAGGCCGATGGCCGCCGTCCTGGAGAACGGCACGCAATACCGCAGTTGATAGAGGACGATTCCGATCAGGAAGGACGGCCAGAGCAACGATCCGCGGAAAAGGAAGAGGTTCATCGCCAGCAGATCGAAAAACGAGGCATGGTCGCTGACGAGGTGCGATGACATCTGCCTGAGATAGATTCCGGCGATCAGAACGCCGAGAGTGAACAACGGCACCACTCTGGTTCGTTTGATCGCCCCGGACAGCATCAGTCCGATCAGAATGACATAACAGCCCATTTCGAAAGGGACCGTCCAGAGCGCGCCATTCACCTCCGGCGAAGGATTGTTCTCGAACACGCCCGGAAGAGAGTAGTGGATCCATCCCGTGATGTTGAGAAAGTAGCTGAAGAAAGTCGCGTCGGTGAAATATTCTCTTGCGGGCAACGTCGTCACCAGCGGGCCGATCAAGAGCGCCGCAAAGAAGATGTCGACGATGAGCGCCGGCAGGATGCGCGCAGCGCGGTTAAGCATGAAGTTCTTTGCAGAGAGACGCGTGCTGCTTCCTGCCACCAGGAATCCGCTCAAGGCGAAAAACATCGGCACAAGCATGTATTCGGAAAGCCAGAAGACGGATGCCCTGGCCAACTCCAGATGCCCGCTCAGCTGGGCGGTGTGCCAGGCAATGATTCCGGTCGCCAGACATATCCGAAGGAAATCGAATCCCCGGCCGAAACCCTTTTGGTCGTCCAAAGCTGAACCAAGGGTTTGCATCGAGGTACCTTCCTGGACCTTCCGGTCCACCTTTGCGGGGCTCTCAATCGCGCAATTGGAGCGCAAATCTAGACGCCGAGTTCTAATCTCTCCTTAAGGCCGACGCGCAAAATCGCCGCCTTCGCGCGGGGATGGAGGCTCGCCTGGTCAGGTCATGGATTTCCGCGTGTAACGCGCGCGGCATCGAGGGCGTCGGAAATCAACCTCTCGGACCCGCCCGGTGCTACCGTCGTCGCCGAACTGCAGAACCCGCGTGCTAATAATAGTCGCGCAGAAAGGCCGCGGCGCTATCGGGCTGCCAGTCGATGCCGGCAGAGTCGACGGGGTCGTCGGCCAGCAGCGCGCCGGCTTCGGACTTGTAGTCCGGCGACACCGCATCCGCCTGCGGCAGCGGCGCGCGCAGGATGTCCAGATACGACAGATAATTGTCGCGGCGGCCGGTGAAGATGCAGACGCAGGCTTTCGGATCGGCATAGACGTAGACCGGACCGTTCGGCGTCTTGTGCACCACGAAGCGGTGGGCCGGCAGTTTGCGCATCGCCTCCTGCGAGGCCGCATCGCTGACGAACCGCGCCTTGAAACCCGCCGACTCCAGATAGAAGCCGTTCTTCTGCAGGAACGGCGCGCTCGGCGCCTCGCGCGCCGTCGATGGCGACGGCGACAGCGACAGCGACAGCAGCACGATAGAGGCCTGCGCCAGACGACGCAGACGCAGGTCGGAACAGATCGGCAGGATCGGCAGAATCGTGGTCGGCATCATCGGCGAGCCCCAAAGCGAGCGCGGGCAGCCGGGCTCTGACGGCCGCCACGCTACGCCAACACCATAAACGAGTCGTCACCGCCCGTGCTCCGATTTTCGCGCATGCCGCAGCCGTAGCTTCGGCATATGCCGCAACCGCGCCAAGGCGCGCCCGCTCGTCCCCGCGCCGCGCCGGCGTGCACACGGAAAAGGTTACAGTTTGGTGTCGATGGCGCGATGTCGCCATCACTTCAATGTCAGCCGCAGTCATCGCCAGTTCATGGCCCTGACTCACATCAGCCCCATTGCGTCGTCATGGTCCGCCCATTGAGAACAGAGGGCCCCATGACGACAGAGACGATGCCGAAATTCGACCCCAGCTACATCGCTGCCTTGCGCGAAGTGCTGGATATCGCGGTGGAGCAGATCGCCGAGCAGCATCGCACTCCCGCCACCAAGGCGAAGATGGCCGAAACCATCGTGCGCAGCGCATCGGAAGGCATCACCGACGCCCACGACCTGGTGACCCACGCGATCGCCGCCGGCGCCGGCGGCGCGCCGTAGTTTTTCGGGTTCCCGGCGGTCGCATTTGTGCACATTGCCGCCACGCCCTTGCCCATAACCGCGCACAGCCTCCGTCAATTGTTCGTTGATGGACGGAGGCTGCATGATTTCAGAAATGTACCTGCGGCAACGCGCCGATGACTGCAACCGGCTCGCCAGCCAGGAAGCCGACGCCGAACTGCGCGGCATGCTGTGCGACCTCGAACTGGACTATCGCGCCAAGGCGGTCAGGGCCGCGGCCCGCGACTGGCGCGACGCGCCAAGATATTTCGCCGCCGCGCCGGCTTGATCCAGCACCATCCGTAGAGCATTCAAACGTCGCAATGGCCCGGCGTATTGCGCCTGTCTGACGCCGAATGGCAGATCACGCTTCGCTGATCCGCCCTCGCTGGCGTGGAGGTTTGTGTCCGAGCGAGGCCCCTCACCCGGATTGCTTCGCAATCCGACCTCTCCCAGCGGGGAGAGGTGAAGGAAGACTACTCGCCCCAGGCCGCGAAGGCCTCGTTGAAGGCGCGCTCGCCCGGCGAGCCCTTCTCGATGGCGATGATGGCGCGGCGCTGGTTGCTGTAGACCAGCGGCACGTCGAACCACGAACGCTCCTTGAGCAACTGGATGTTGCGGGAGCGGTCGCTCTCGACGTTGCTGAGGCCCACCAGGAAGAAGCCGTCGGTGACCTTGACCGCGAGTCCTGCCAGCGGCGTGCCGCGCGCCTGCTCGTTGGACTTCATCAGGATGCCCGGCACGTTGCTGACACCGCCTCCGGAGAAATCTGGCGGCAACACGAAGGTCAGTTCGGCGGTGTGGCTGGCCGGCAACGACGTATCGGTATTGCGTCGGAACGACATCGACATCTTGAACTTGCGTTCGGGAATCTCGATGTCGGCGCGCACCGCGAGGTCGCCGGGCTTGCCGCCCGACGCCTTGATCTGCTCGGTGCGCCATACAACGGTGCCGACATATTGCTTGCCCTTCGGCTCGGCCGGATCCTCGTCATAGAGCACCACGCGCTGTGCCACGGGGGCGACCTGGTCCGACGAACTGGGCTGGCCGACGCGATCGGCAATCTTCGGCCGCGGCGCCAGCGGCGCATCCTTCGTGGCATCGACCACGACCGGCGTCGAGGAGCCGAACCCGCGCACCGTCTGCATGATCTTCGGACCCGCCAGGATCGCGGTGCCGACCAGGATCATTGCGATGCCGATGCCGACGGCAGTCTTGAGCGGAAACCGGCCGGTGCGCGGTGCGCGCGGCGGCTTGATCTTCTTCTCTTTCTTCGGCTTTACCGAATCCGGGCGCTGCCGCGACGCCGGTTCGGGTTCGAAGCGGCCGTCGTTGCCGGACTCGTCATAGGCATAATCGCCGCCGCGGTCTTCCATGCTCGGCTCGAGCCGGTCGAACTCGGGCGACTCCGACGGGACGTTGGCATAGGTTTTTCGCGCGGCGCGGTTGGCCTGCGCGGCGGCGCGGCCGAGATCGTCGACATCGGCAGTGACGTCGCGAAAGCCGCGCATGGCCGCGGCACCGGGAGCCGCCGGCTGGTCGGGGCGCGGCGCAGCGGAGCGTTCGCGGGTCGGCGGCAGGGTGGGCTCCTGCATGGCGACGCTGGGCTGCTGCTGCCGCGGAATCGGCGGCGGATCGATGCGCAGGTTGCGCTTCGGGCGCTCCGCCGCGACATCGTCGGGACGGTCGCGCGGCGGTGCCGGCGTCGGCACGATCGGCTGGCGGCCGCGCGGCGAGGGCTCGGCCGGCGGCTGTGGATTGGCGCGGTTGTTGTTGCGGAACGCGTCGCCGGCGCGCGGCTTGCCGTCGCCACCGCGACTGATGTCGCGGGCCCGGGCGGCGGCCTCGGACTCGACCTTGCGGACGGCATCCTCGAGCGACAGCCGTTCCCGGGTGATCTCGGATTCGGTGAGCGGCGGCTCGACGCTGCGCAATTGCGCGATCAGCGCGCTGCGCGCGCGCTCGTACAGCGCGCGGCGCTGCTCGCCGGGAGCACTGGGATCCAGGCCAGCGATGGCACGGGCAATCAGCGGGTAGTAGTCAGCCATCGGTACTCGACTCTGTGAATACCCTCACTTTGAGAGTATTCTGGTAATACTTCGTTAAGCCTCGAACGGATTTTGCACCAGGATAGTATCTTCGCGTTCCGGGCTGGTGGAAAGCAAAGCAATCGGACAGCCAACCAGTTCCTCGACCCGGCGCACGTATTTGATGGCCTGGGCCGGCAAATCCGCCCAGGACCGGGCATTGGCGGTGGGTTCCTTCCAGCCTTCGATGGTCTCGTAGACCGGCACGATGCGGGCCTGGGCGCCCTCGCCGGCCGGTAGATAGTCGATCTCCTTGCCGTCCAGCATGTAGCCGACGCAGACCTCGATGGTGTCGAAGCCGTCGAGAATGTCGAGTTTCGTCAGGGCCAGGCCGTGAATGCCGCAGGTCCGCACGGTCTGGCGCACCAGCACGGCGTCGAACCAGCCGCAGCGGCGCGGGCGGCCGGTGTTGGTGCCGAATTCGCGGCCGCGCTCGCCGATGCGGCGGCCGATATCGTTGTCGAGTTCGGTGGGGAATGGGCCGGCGCCGACCCGGGTGGTGTAGGCCTTGCAGATGCCCAGCACGTAGCCGACCGCGCCTGGACCCATGCCGGTGCCGGTGGCGGCCTGCGCAGCGACGGTGTTGGACGAGGTGACGTAGGGATAGGTGCCGTGGTCGACGTCGAGCAGCGCGCCCTGCGCACCCTCGAACAGGATGCGCTTGCCTTCGCGGCGCTTCTGGTCGAGCAGCCGCCAGACGGCCTCGGCGTAAGGCAGCAGTTCCGGCGCAAGCGCCATCAGGCCCTTCTGGATCTCCGCACCGTCGAATTCCGGCAGTCCGAAGCCGCGGCGCAGCGCATTGTGATGCGCCAGCAGGCGGTCGATCTTGTTAGGCAGCGTGTCGGGATCGGCGAGGTCCATCAGCCGGATGGCGCGGCGGCCAACCTTGTCTTCATAGGCCGGGCCGATGCCGCGCTGGGTGGTTCCGATGGCATTGGCCTTGCTGGCGTTTTCGCGCAGGCTGTCGAGTTCGCGGTGCAGCGGCAGGATCAAAGTGACATTCTCGGCAATGCGCAGATTGTCGGGACCGATGTGCACGCCCTGAGCCTGAAGCCGCTTGACCTCATCGAGGAACGCCTGCGGGTCGAACACCACGCCGTTGCCGATGACGCCGAGCTTTGACGGACGCAACACGCCCGACGGCAGCAGAGCCAGCTTGTAGGTGGTGCCGTCGATGACCAGCGTATGGCCGGCATTATGGCCGCCCTGGAAGCGCGCGACGATGTCCGCCTGCTCCGACAACCAGTCGACGATCTTGCCTTTTCCCTCGTCGCCCCACTGGGCGCCGACGACGACAACATTGGCCATTTCGAGGTAATCCCTGCAATTCACTTCATGGCGCATGACTGTGGCGGGAAAACCGGTTTCCCGCCGTGCGAATCATGCCGGAGCGCCCAGCCAAACACGGCCGCAGCCGCTCGCATGCGAGGCATCACGGGATTAACGGAAGCCGCTTGGGGAAGCAAGCAAGAAGGGCCGTTTTGAGGACTTCAGAGCGCGGTCAAACCCTTGATATCCCCCAAAAATCCGTACTCCGTGGAGGCGCCGGGCAATGATGGCGCGGGTTCCGGCACATCCGGCGTAATCAGCGGGGTGGCTGCGTTGCCGTGGCGGTGAGCGACAGGGAACCGTCACCCACCTCGCAACTTGATGCAAGCACTGCTGATACGCAGCAACTGACCGCTCGAGAATTCATTGTCAGAGGTATTCGTGGATCAATCGTTCGGGCCGCTGTCAGACCCAACGTTGCTGCTGCGCAGCCTGCTGGCCTCGTCGGGCGACTGCATCAAGATCCTCGACCTCGAAGGCAACCTCGAATTCATGACCGAGGGCGGCCAGCGGATCATGGAAGTCACCGACTTCGCTGCTATCCGGGGCTGTCCATGGCCGGACTTCTGGCAGGACCAAGGCCATATCGACGCCAAGGCGGCAGTGGCCACCGCAAAGGCCGGAGGTGCCGGACACTTCCGGGGCTACGCCGCCACCATGGCCGGCTCGCCGAGATGGTGGGACGTCAGCGTCACGCCCATCCCCGGCCCCGACGGCAAACCCGAAAAATTACTGTCGGTGTCTCGCGACGTGACCGCCGTGCATTTTGCCGAAGTGGCGCTGCAGACCAGCGAAGCCCGTCTGGCCGCCGCGCTCAACGCCGCCGACACCGGGACCTGGGACTTCGATCCGCAAACCGGCGTCCTGAAATGGGATGCGCGTTGCTACCAGCTGTTCGGCCTGACGCCCGGCAAGCCGGTGAGCTTCGACGTGTTCCTGGCGGGCGTCCATCCCGACGATCGCGAAGCAACTGACAAAGCGTGTACCGACGCCATGCGGCCGGACGGACCGCAAGCCTACGACATCGAGTTTCGCACCATTGGCTTCGAGGACGGCATCGAGCGGTGGTGTTCCGCCAAGGGCAAGTCGGATTTCGAGAACGGCAAAGCGATCCGCTTCATTGGCACGATCTGCGACATCAGCAAGCTGAAGCGCGCGGAGGCGCAGCAGCGGCTGCTGACGCGCGAACTGGAACACCGCATCAAGAACACCATGGCGATGGTCGGCGCCATCGCCAACCAGACCTTCCGTACCGCGGCGACCAAGGAGGAAGCGCGCAGCATCTTCGATGCCCGCCTCCATGCGCTCAATCAGGCCCACGACATTCTCACAAGGTCGAGCTGGACCAGTGCCTCGATGCCTACCGTGGTGGACGGCGCGCTGGCGCCGCATCGCACCGGCGAAGGCCGCATCCGCGCCGGCGGCCCCGCTGTCCAGCTCACCGCGAAGCAGGCGCTGTCGTTGGCACTGGCGCTTCACGAGCTTGCGACCAATGCAGCCAAATATGGCGCGCTGTCGGTGCCCGGCGGAACGATCGCGATCGATTGGAATTGTATCGCGTCTGACAAAGAGCCGCTGCTGCACTTCCAATGGCGCGAAGCCGGCGGCCCCCTTGTGGCGCCGCCGACGCACCGCGGCTTCGGATCGCGCCTGATCGAGAGAACATTGGCATCGGATTTTGGCAATTCGGTCAAAATCGACTACCTGCCGGAAGGCCTGCTCTGCCGGTTCGAGACCAGATTGAGCGATCTGGTTTCGGCCGCCCCCAGCCTCTGATACGAGATCGCAATGGCAACATCGAAGAAACCTGAACGCTACGCCATCCTGATCGTCGAAGATGAAGCGTTGCTGCGCATGCATGCCGCCGACATCGTCGAAGAAGCCGGGTTCATCCCCATCGAGGCCTCTAACGCCGACGAGGCCGTCGCGATCCTGGAGTCTCGTTCCGACATCGCGCTGCTGTTCACCGACGTCAACATGCCCGGATCGATGGACGGCCTCAAACTCGCACACGCCGTTCGCGACCGCTGGCCCCCTATCAAGATCGTGATCGTCTCGGGCCATCTGCAGGTTTCAGAAAATGAGCTGCCCGCCGACAGCAGGTTTTTCGGCAAGCCGTTCGAGACCGATCGGATGATCGACGAACTGCGTACGCTGATCGCCGATTAGGCATCAGGCGGACAGCGGCTCGCGTTCACAGCGGCTTGATCGCGCCGGTGCGCGGAGCCGAGCCGCCCGAGATGCGCATGCGGATCTCGCTGCGTCATCGCGAACCTGCGCAAAACCGCACCGACATAACGGCCAAGCCTCCAAAAACTTGAACCGGCGGGTGGCATGGGTTTCGGCCGGCCTTATATAGGTACCGGCGCCCCGCCAATCCTTGGGCCTTGAACGAAACCGCGCGATGCACGCCTAAAGGACCATGGCTGTCGAACAATTTGGAGTATTGGCATGAGTATCCCCACGCAGATGGCGACCGCCGCGCTGGTGGGCGCAATATTCTGCGGCGCCGCTTCGGCGCAGCAACCAGGGATGGGCTGCACGGCGCAAGCGTCGGCCGCGGGTACGCAGACCCTGCGCTGCGGCGGTGGGCTGACCATCGTCGCCGAGAGCGGCGCAACGTTCACGCTGCAGGATCGCAATCGTGACGGGCATGTGGACGCCATCGACCTGCAGAGCAAGGCGGTGTTCGTCGAGGCGCCGAAAAACAAATCCGGCAAGCGCTTCGAGGTGACGACGCCGCAGGCCATCGCCGCGGTGCGCGGCACCAAATGGGCGGTCGATGCCGACGCCGCCAAGACCTCGGTATTCGTCGACACCGGCCGTGTCGCCGTCCGCCGCCCCACCGTTGCGGGCCAGGTGGTGCTCGGCCCGGGCGAAGGCGTCGATGTCGAGGCCGGCACGACGCCGCTGGAAGTGAAGCGCTGGGCCGCGCCCCGCGTTGCGGCGCTGATGGCCCGGCTCGGCCGCTAGGCAGCCGATGAAGGCCCGGGCATTCCAGGCTCCCGTTGCCATCGTGCTGGCAGGCCTTTGGGGCGCGGCGCTGACCTGGGGAAACGGGCCCTCCGGCATGCGGCTGCTCGACCGTTTCGAGGCGACGCTGACCGATCTGCGGGTGCTGGCGCGCGGCACCCGGCTGCCGCCCGACGCGGTGACCATCGTCGCCATCGACGACCAAGTGGTGCGCGAACAGGGCAGCTATCCGCTGCCACGCGCCGCCCTCGCCCGCATCATTGAGCAGATCGCACAGCTCAAACCCAGGGTGATCGCAGTGGACTTGCTGCTGGTCGATCGCAGCACGCCCGAGGACGATGCCGCGCTGGCGCGGGCGCTGGGCAACACCAATGCGGTGATCGCCGCGGCGGCGATATTCGCCGAGTCGCGGCAGCGCCTCGCCGCCGACGGCGACGGACCGCTGGCGCGGCTTCCAACCGCGGCGCGCTTCCTGCTGCCGCTGAAAGACTTTACCGATCAGGCCGGCGTCGGCGTGGTCAACGTGACCACCGATCAGACCGGCATTCCGCGCTCGATACCGCTGCTGTTCCGCACGGCAGATGCCGTGCTGGTGTCGCTGCCGCTGCGCACGGCGGCGGCGGCCGCGCGCCAGGACCCCAGCATCGCGCCGAACGATTTCGTTCTGTCGGGGCCGGATGTCCCGACCGACGTCGGGCATCTCTTGCCGATCTCGTTCTACGGCCCGCACGGCACCATCCCTACTGTTGGCGCCTCCGCCGCGCTTGACGGCACGCTGGCGCGCCACGACATCGAGGACCGCGCTGTGGTGATCGGCGTCACGGCGACCGGCGGCGGCGACTTTTCCCGACGCCGTTCGATCCGGTGATGCCCGGCGTCGAGGTGGTCGCGACTGCCATCACCCATCTGCTGGCCAAGGATGCGCTGGTGCGCAACCACGCAGTGCGGCTCGCCGATGGCGCCGTCGCGGTGCTGTTACCGATGCTGCTGGTCGGCCTGCTGGCGTGGCGCCGTAATACGGTCGGGCTTGTGGCCATCGCCGCCGTCGCGGCGATCTGGTCGACGGTCAACGTTGCGGCGTTCGCACACGGGGTCTGGCTAAGCGCCGCGCTCCCGATTGCCGCCGCCGCCCCGCCGACGATCCTGTTCGGCGCCGTGCAGATCTGGATGGGGCGCCGGCGCGCCCAGCACCTTGCGGATCGCAGCGACCTGCTGCAGCAGTTCCAGGCGCCGCGGCTGCACGCCTGGCTGACCGAGGATCCCGACTTCCTGCTGCAGCCGGTGCATCAGGACGCGGCCATTGTGTTTATCGATCTGTCAGGATTCACCGCACACAGCGAGACGGCCGGCCCCAATGCAACGCGCGAGTTGCTGAGCGATTTCCAGCGCATCGTCGACCGTGAAGTGGAGGCCTGCGGCGGCCTGATCACCAGCTTCATGGGCGACGGCGCGATGATCCTGTTCGGCCTGCCGCAAGCTTCCGCCGACGATGCCGTCAACGCCGTAAATTGCTGTCTCGGCCTAAGCGCCCGCACACACGCTTGGCTAGCCTCGCTGCCGCCGCAGGTCGGAAGCCGGATCGGCTTCAAGATCGGCGCGCATTTCGGCGCCATCGTCGCGTCACGGCTTGGCGGCAGTCACCAGCACGTCACCGCCATCGGCGACACCGTCAATGTCGCCAGCCGAATGATGGACGTAGCAAAGAGCCATGGCGCCGAAATCGCGCTGACCGACGACCTGCTGCGCAAGGCCGGACCGAACTCGCCGGTGCAGACCTCCGGTGTGCTGAACGGCCCGGAGGACGTGCAAGTCCGTGGCCGCACCGGAAGCATCAATGTCTGGCTGTGGCGGCGCGGCGCGCCCACGCAGTAACACGCGCCGCCACGCCACGCCGCTCAATGGGTGTTGGTCTCGCTCCACTTTTCAAGATCGGGTTTCGGCGTATCCGGTGCCGCCGGGTCCTGCGACTTCTGTGCAGGCTGTTTCCACGGTTCGTCGGTCCCCTTCGTGGGCTTCCAGTCGTCGCGCTGCCGTGGATCGTCCTTTGGGGTCTCCTGGCTCATGCCGGCTCCTGTTGCTTCTGCGTACGTAGGGGTTAATTGGTGGTGGCGCCCAGCGCCGTGCCATTGCCGGCCGCGCGCGAAGGCACGCTGACATGGACTTCATGGCCTTCGCGCACCGCCAGCGAGGCCGCGGCCACTGCGGATCTCGAAAGCCGCCTCCTTGGTTTCGTAATCGCCCTCGACATTTCCGTCGTGGAGGATTCCCCAGGTGCTGTAGATGTTGGGGCCGGAGGTTCCGGTTTTCCCCGTTTCGATAATGGCGTATGTCGCAAGTCCCATGGCGCTCTCCTGCGGTTGCACGGAGCAACGTCAAGGGCAACAACAGGTTCCGGCCCCGCGCCGGACGAAGCAGGACGCACCATGTCGAAGACCACCCCCGCGACGCTGGCGCTGACCAGGCTGGGCATCGCCTTCACGCTGCACAGCTACGATTACGATCCCGACGCCGACAGTATCGGGCTGCAGGCCGCAGCCGCGCTGGGCGCCGAACCGCGGCGGGTGTTGAAGACGCTGATGGCCGAGGTCGACGGCAAGCCGGTCTGCGTCGTAGTGCCGTCCGACTGCGAAGTCAGCATGAAAAAGCTGGCGGCCGCATTGCACGGCAAGACCGCGAAGATGATGCGACCGGCCGACGCCGAGCGTCTGACCGGCTATCATGTCGGCGGTATCAGCCCGTTCGGCCAGAAGAAGCGTGTGCCGGTGGTGATCGAGCAGGCGGCGCTGAGCGAGGCCAGCATCTATCTCAACGGCGGCCAGCGCGGCTTGCAGATCGCGCTGGATCCGAACGACGCCTGCAAGGCACTTGGCGCCACCGCCAGCAGCGTGGTGGCCTGAACGTAAACAGATAAGTTCCCGGAACAGGTCCGCGTCGGGCGGGTTTCCCCTTGCCGTCCAGCCACGCGAAGACGCGGCCGATGACGGGGAAACCCAGGAGAGACACATGAAGATCCACCAGACCATGATGGCCGGAATGGCCATTCTGATGCTCGGCCTCGGCGCCGCACAGGCAGGCCCCTGCACGACGGGCAAGGACGGCAAGATGGGCGATGCCGGCGCCGGGCCCACGCCGGGCAATACCGGACAGACGATCACCACAGGCTCCGCCACTACGGCGCAACATCCGCCGACCAGCGCCATGGGCAATGCCACCGCCGGCGGTGCCACCTCGTCGGAGGACGTGCGGCGACAGACCGAGGGTCAGCCGACAGCGGCGCAGCAGGCCCAGGGCGCCACCTCGACGGCCAAACCCGGAGACTGCTGACGTCACCCACGAGACTTGACCGCGCATGGCGGAACAATCAACTGTCCCTAGAATTGGACGGTCATTGTCAACGAGCAAGGATTCTACCATGCGTTCAATCTTGGCGGCCTCCGCCTTTCTCCTTGTCCTCGGCGCGACGCCGAGCATGGCTAGAGATTACCCGTGGTGCTCGCGCACCTCGGTCACCGGCTTCAATCCGAGCTGCTCGTTTACGTCGTTCAACCAGTGCATGGCGACGGTGAGCGGAATCGGCGGCGACTGCATCGTCAATCCGCGACTGGCCTTCGGTCAGGAGCAGCGCCCGCGCAAGAGCCGCCGCCACGGTGCTCGCGGGGATAACGACTGGAACAACAACTGGAATAACGACTGGAACCGACGCTGGTAAGGTCGGTCCGCAGCGAAAAAGGCCCCGAGCCGTTCGGGGCCTTTTCTTTGCACTGCGAAGGTTGCGCGGCGGCGGCGCGACCGCGCTGTCCTGCATGATCGCAATGCAGTTCCGCCATTGATATCGGCGGCAAATCCGTGTCTGTCAGACCGATCCGGCAGCCGGCCAGTAGCTGGCCGCGCGGTACCAGCGTTTTCTGTCCAGGCCCAATCATGCCCCCTTCCATCTCGACCGAACGCACACCGATCGGATGGCTGTTGAACCAGCCCTATCTGCTGCTCAGCCTGACCTCGCTGTTCTGGGCCGGCAACGCCATCGTCGGTCGCGCCGCTGCCGGCCACATTCCGCCGTTCACCCTGTCATTCTTTCGCTGGGGCCTCGCCGCACTGATCTTGCTGCCGTTCGGCTGGCGAGCGATGCGGCAGGACTGGCCGGTGATCCGACGGCAATTCGGATTCATGATCTTCCTGTCATTGATCAGCATCGGCCTGTTCAACTCGCTGCAATACTGGGGACTTGAATACACCACGGCCCTAAACTCGCTGCTGCTGCAATCGTCGGGACCGCTGTTCGTCGCGATCTGGTCGCTGCTCATTCTTCGCGTGCGGTTGACCATCGCGCAAGCCTGCGGCATCGCGCTCTCCATGATCGGCGTGCTGGTAATCCTGCTGCGTGGCGATCTTGCGGCGTTGACCGCCATCGAGCTCAACAAGGGCGACCTCCTGTTCCTGCTGGCGATGGCGATCTTCGGTCTCTATGCGGTGCTTACCCTGAAACGGCCGGCGATCCAGCAATTGTCGTTCTTGACCTTCACCTTTGCCTGCGGCGCGCTGTGCCTCGTGCCGCCGTTCATATGGGAGCTGTTCACGCGGCCACCGGCGGAGATCAATGCCGGCAACCTGTTGTCGCTGGCCTACGTCGCGGTGTTCCCCTCGGTGCTGGCCTATACGTTCTACAACCGCGGCATCGCCCTGATCGGCGCCAACCGCTCGGCGCCGTTCTTTCACCTGATCCCGGTGTTCGGCTCGGCCATGGCCATCTTCTTCCTCGGCGAGACGATGCACCTGTTTCACATCGTCGGCTATGCGCTGGTGCTGTGCGGCATCGTGGTGGCGGCCAGGAAGCCGAAGCCGGCGATTGCCGCGGCTTCGGCCGGGGTGGACTAATCCTGCTGGTCTTCCTTGAGCCGATCGGCACCGCTGCCTTGACGGCCTGCTACCACTTGTAGCCGACGCTGGCCGTGACGCGACGGCGATCGCCATAGAAACAGGACGATGCCGTAGCGCAACTCGCCACGTAGATCTGGTCGGTGACATTGACCGCATTCACGGCCACGCGCCAGTTCTGCCACTCGTAGTGAAGTGCCGCATCGCCCAGTATAGTGGAGGGGACCGGCAGCAGGTTGGCGGCGTCGGCGAACGACGAACCGATATAGCGCACGCCGCCGCCGAAGCCGAAACCGCGCAGCGGTCCGTCCTGGAACGTGTAGTCGGCCCAGCCTGACGCCATCTGGCGCGGCGTATTGGTCGGCACCGTACCGATCAATGCCGGGTTGCCATCCTTGCTGACGAACAGGTTATAGGTCGTGAATGAACCGATGACCTTGAATCCCGGCGCCAGATTGGCGACCGCCTCCAGTTCAAGGCCGCGCGACGTCACTTCACCGTTCTGCACCGTGAAGTTGGCGTTGCTGGGATCGCTCGTGAGGGCATTCTGACGCTTCAGGTCGAAATAGGCGAAGCCGAAGTGACCGTCGAACCCGACCGGCTGATACTTGATGCCGACTTCGGTCTGCTGGCCGGTTTCCGGCATCAGCAACGTGCGGGTCGAGAAGTTGGTGCCTACGACGGGGTTGTAGCTGGTGGCGTAGGACACATAGGGGGCGACGCCAGAGTCGAAATTGTAGATCAGCCCGGCGCGACCGCTGAACTTGCTGTCGTCGCGGCTCAGGCCCGCGCCGATGCGGTTGTCGTTGTTGGTGCCGACCCAGTCGTTGCGACCGCTCAGCACCAGCGTCAGGCGATCGAGCTTGATCTGGTCCTGCACGTAGACGCCGAGCTGGTTCTGCGTCAGCATCGCATTCTGGTACGGCGTCCCGCTGAACTGCGCGGTGGGGGCATAGACCGGATTGATCAGGTTGAGCGGCGTCGCCGCGCCGAATCCCTGGTAGTCATCGATGCTGTAGTGCTTGAGGTCGAGGCCGAACAGCGTGGTATGACTGAGAATGCCGGTGTCGAAACGGTATTCCACCTGGCTGTCGAGGTCGGCCTGGTTGCCTATGCCATGGGTGAAGAAGTTGCCGCGCGCCAGGTTTGCGGCGGCGGGCGTCGTCGCGTAGCCCAACCCCTGCTGCGTCGACAGCGTGACATCGGTGTGCGCGTAGCGCGCATTCTGGCGGAACGTGACGTTGTCCGACAGATGGCGCTCGAACTGATAGCCCAGCATCTCCTGCTCGCGCTTGAACGTATCGGCGCTCGGTTCGCCGGCGAACAGCCCCGTCCCGATCCTGCCAAACGGCGCGGCGGTGACAGTGCCCGCATAGGGAAGGAAATTCTGCGCGCGGGTCTGGTTATAGGATGCCGACGCCAGCACCGTGAGGCTGGTGTCAGCGTCGGGCTTCCAGGTCACCGACGGTGCGATGAAGTAGTTGTTGTTGGGTGTAAAGTCGGTCTGGGTGCCGCCGTTCTGCACCTGGCCGACGAGACGGGTGTACAGCTTGCCATGCTCCGGCGAGATCGCGACCGGGCCGCCGAAATCGAACGCCGTGTAACCGTTGCCGAAGCTATCGACGCCGGCTTCGATGTAGCGGATCGGCTCCGCCGGCGGCATCTTGCTGACGGCGTTGACGATGCCGCTCGGGCTCGATCCACCGTACAGCACCGCGGAAGGCCCGCGCAGGACTTCGACACGCTCGAGATTGAACGGCTGAAGCTTCCAGGTCGCGAAAGCGGTCGAGAACAACTGGATGCCATCGAGGAACAGACTATTGTCGTCGGACTTGAAGCCACGAATCAGGAACCAGTCGTTGCGGGTGTCGGCGCCGAAATAGCCGCCGACGATGCCGGGCGTGTAGCGCACGATCTCATCGAACTTCTTCGGCCTCTGGTCGCGAATCTGTTCGGCGCCGATGACCGAAACCGACTGCGGGTTCTCGTTGATCGCAGTGTTGGTCTTGGTGCCGGCCATGCTGCGCCCGGCGACATAGCCACGGATCGCGCCGCGCGGATTCTCGACGAATAGGGCGGCGCGCTCGACCGGCGGCCTGCGCGAAGCAGCAGCGCTGCTGCGCGGCGCACGGGCGGCGCGCTTTGGCGCGGCCGCCGCGGCACGGCGCACCTGCGGCTGGCTGATCACCACCGGAGGCAGGGTCTGCGCGCCCTGCCCAGCCCCCGCGTTCGCTTGCTGTGCCGCGGATGAATTCAATGTCAGCACGCTCAACGCACAGGCCGACGACAAGGCCGCCAGCCGCGACAGATGGATCTTCTTCAACGCAAGCCTCCACTCATATCCGGCGCATCTGCTGATGTGGATGACGCAACACTTCGCTGGATTCCGCTTAGGCGACTTGTCCAGGCAACTCCAATGGAAGGCTTCCAGACAGAGCCTTTCGCTGTGCACTGTTGCCAGACTGCCGCAGCTTTGCGCGCGGCGGCACGTTGGTGCATGGAAGCGTCCCGCGTCGGACGGTTGTTTGTTTGCGTGAGTTGCGATTATTTGAATCGATCTAAACTCCTTGCGTGGCGATTGACGGGCTCGATGATGGACCAAAGCCGAAAGCTGTCTCCCGTCACTTGGCTCTCCAACCAGCCCTATCTGCTGCTCAGCCTGACGTCGCTGTTCTGGGCCACTAACATGGTGCTGGGACGCTACGTGTCCGGGCATGTCCCGCCCGTGACGATGGCCTGCGTGCGCTGCGTCGGCGCGTTCTTGCTGCTGCTGCCGTTTGCCTGGCCGCATCTGCGCGACGACTGGCCGGTGCTGATCGCGCGCTGGCCTTTGATGCTTGCGCTCGGCTTCACCGGATTTGCCGCCAACACCGTGCTCGCCTATTGGGGCCTGCTGTATACTCAGGCGCTGAACGGGTTGCTGATCCAGTCGGCCGGACCGCTGTGCGTGGCGCTGTGGACGCTGATCCTGTTCGGCGTGCGGCTGACGCTGCCACAGCTGCTGGGCATCTTCACATCGCTCATCGGCGTGCTGATCATCATCCTGCGTGGCGACCTCGCGGCGCTGACCAGCATCGAGATCAACAAGGGCGACGCGATGCTGGCGGCGGCGCTGTTCATCTTCGGGATCTACTCGGCGCTGATGCTGCGGCGACCGGCCAGCCATCCGTTGTCGCTGATCGTGGTGACCATCGGCGCCGGCGCGCTGATGACCATTCCGCTCAACATCTGGGAACTTACGTCCGGCACGCCGCTGATCCTCGACCGCCTGACGCTCGTCACGCTGATCTATGTGATCGTCTTTCCCTCGGCGCTGGCCTACCTGTTCTTCAACCGCGGCATCGCCCTGATCGGGCCCAACCGCGCTGCGCCGTTTTTCCACCTGATGCCGGTGTTCGGCTCGGCCATGGCCATCGTTTTCCTCGACGAACAGCCCAAACTGTTTCATCTGGTCGGCTATGCCTTGGTGCTGGCCGGCGTGGTCGTGGCATCGCGGCGGTAGTTGCCCATGCGCCCCTGCATTCCGGTGGCGCCGGAAGTGTCGACGGAGGGGTGGTGCGCGCGACGCTCAGGAAGCCAACCGCTACGCTACTGCGGACGCAACACCTCTACTTGGGGACCGCGCTAAGCGGCCCGCACCGAGTCGAGGAACTTGCTGACCTCAAGCTTGAGCCGGGCGCTTTCCGATGACAGTGACGTCGCTGCGGTGAGCACCTGCGAGGACGCAGATCCGGTCTCGCTGGCGCCGCGCTGCACTTCGGTGATGTTGGCCGAGACCTGCTGGGTTCCCTGCGCCGCCTGCTGGACGTTGCGGGAAATTTCCTGCGTCGCCGCACCCTGCTCTTCCACCGCTGACGCGATGGTCGAGGCGATCTCCGACATGCGCGCGATGGTCTCGCCAATCTCCCTGATCGCTGTCACGGATTCCTGGGTCGCGGCCTGGATGCCGTTGATCTGTGCGCTGATATCGCCGGTAGCCTTGGCCGTCTGCTCGGCCAGGGCCTTGACCTCGGACGCCACCACGGCAAAGCCGCGGCCGGCATCGCCGGCGCGCGCCGCCTCGATGGTCGCGTTCAGCGCCAGCAGATTGGTTTGTCCCGCGATGGTGTTGATCAGTTCGATGACATCGCCGATGCGGGCGGCAGCCTTCGCCAGTTCACCGACGCGGTCGTTGGTCTTCTGCGCCTGCTCGACCGCCTCGCCGGCGATCCGCGCCGAATCCTGAACCTGGCGGCTGATCTCGTTGACCGACGACGCCATCTCCTCGGTCGCCGAGGCCACCGACTGCACGTTGGTCGAGGCCTCTTCAGACGCCGCCGCCACCAGCGTGGTCAGTTCCTCGGCGCGCTCGGCAGTCGACGTCAGCGTGGCCGCCGAAGCTTCGAGTTCGGTGGAGGCCGACGCCACGGTTTCGACGATCTCGCCAACCGCGCTCTCGAAACCCTCGGCCAGCCGGTGCATGTCCTTGCGGCGCTGCGCCGCAATGCGCTCGTCGTCTGCGGTTTTTGCCTCGATCTCCTCTCGCGCCCGGGCCTGAACGTGGCGCCTGCAGGCGTCCACTGCCTGCGCCATCTCGCCGATCTCGTCGGTGCGCCGCAGCCCCGGCAGAGCGACGGTCAGATCGCCCGCGGCGAGACCGCGCATCGCGGTGGTCAGCGTCGACAACGGCCGCAGGATGCGAGCGAAGGTCAGCCACAGGCTGACGATGACCAGCAGCAGCGCCGCGGCCAGCACCCCGCCGTTGAGGTTCACGGCAGCGCTGCTGCGCGCCGCGTCGTTGGCCGCCTCCTCATCGGCCGCGCCGCCGATCGCCTCGGCGAGCCGCAGGATGTGGCCGACCGCCACCGTGGCGCGCTTGAAGTACTCGTCGGCGCTGAGCGCGTAGTCACCGCGTTCTCCGGAGGCGAATATCTGCTCGCGCACCGCGTTATAGACGCCGTAGTATTCCTTCGCGACGCCGTCGATCGCATCGCTGACCGCGGCAGGCGTGTCGACACGCTGTTTCAAAGCTGCCACCATCGACCAGGCCAGATCGATATGGCCGCGGAACATCGACAGGTTGCGTAACTGCTCGCTCCCCAGTTTGGCACGCGCGCTGATAATGCCGCCGAGATAGCCGCGCTCGCGGCCGGCATACTCGGCCATGTCCGCGGTGAGGTGGCGCAGCATCACCAGTCGCGCCAACGCCGCAGAGGGTGGGGAGCTGAGCGTTTCGAGCGTCTGCCGCAGCTTCGCCGAAGTCTCGATCGCCAGGGTGATCTGGGCGAAGGCGCCCTGCACCACCTCAGTCGCCCGCACATTCATCGGCTTGCCGAGTTCCTGATCGATCTTGCCGCGCACGGCCTGCAGCGCCCGATGCATCTGCTCGGCGTCGGCGATCACCGCAGCGGTGGCTTTTGTCTGCGCTTGCGCACGCAATAGTTCGAGCGCCTGGCGGAGGGACTGGTCGCCGGCCTCGCGCAGGGCTTTGATCTCGCCGAGCCGCGCCACGCCCGCCGCTTCCGGCGCCTTCAGCGTGGAATTGATGATGCCGCGCTCCGTCGCCCATTGCCCCGAGCTGCGCAGCAACGCCCGCGCGATCTGGTTGACCTCGAGAAAGGCCTCCGACTGCGCGCCGCGCTGCAGCGCGTCACGGACGCCAAGTCCGGCAAGGCCGACCGCAATCAGGGCGAGCGCGCAGACGACCAGCGGCAGCAGCGTGCGGATTCGAAGATTCATGGGGGCCCCGAAACGGTCTGGTCAGGCGCGCGAATGGTCGTGCCCGCGCATGCCCGCCGACAGCGGAGAATCTGCGCTTGCGTCCATTCGAACGCCGGCCTGCATTTTCTTTGAACGCAATTTTGGTGATGCAACGACAGTAAATAAAGCTTTAGGTGGCACTCGGTTAATTTCGAGTTGATTTGGCATCACGTAGGACTGCAGGGACGCAACCGGCGGCGGCTACGCGCCGCCGATCAATATTCCGACCGCCAGCACGATGACTCCACCGAGCACGATCTCGAACACTGCCTGCACTAACGGCATATCCGTGTGCTCTTGATCATCAAGTCGCAGATGCCGCCGCGCAGCCACGGGGACCCGCACCTGGTCATCGAGCCCTTGTCGGAGAGCGCCTCAGCAATGCCCAGCTTCCGAATGCAGGCAGCTTGCGCGTGGCAAGTGCTGGCGGATCGCGCTACGCGGCGCGAACCGAGTTGAGGAACTGGGCGACCTCGGCCTTGAGGCGCGCGCTTTCGCTGGACAGCGACTTGGCCGCATGGAGCACTTGAGAGGACGCGGATCCGGTCTCGCTGGCGCCGCGCTGCACGTCGGTGATGTTGGCCGAGACCTGCTGGGTTCCCTGCGCCGCCTGCTGGACGTTGCGGGAAATCTCCTGCGTCGCCGCGCCCTGCTCTTCCACCGCAGACGCGATGGTCGAGGCGATTTCCGACATCCTGGCGATGGTGTTGCCGATCTCCCGGATGGCGTTCACCGATTCCTGCGTCGCGGCCTGGATGCCGGTGATCTGCGCGCTGATCTCGCCGGTCGCCTTGGCGGTCTGCTCGGCCAATGCTTTCACTTCGGACGCCACCACCGCGAAACCGCGGCCGGCTTCGCCAGCGCGCGCCGCTTCGATCGTCGCGTTCAGCGCCAGCAGATTGGTCTGTCCGGCAATGGTGTTGATCAGTTCGACCACATCGCCGATGCGCGCAGCCGCCTTCGCCAGTTCGCCGACGCGGTCGTTGGTCGACTGCGCCTGCACCACGGCCTCGCCGGCGATCCGCGCCGAGTCCTGCACCTGGCGGCTGATCTCGTTCACGGAAGAGGCCATCTCCTCGGTGGCGGAGGCCACCGACTGTACGTTGGTGGACGCTTCTTCGGAAGCTGCCGCCACCAGCGTGGTCATTTTCTCGGAGCGCTCGGCGGTCGACGTCAGCGTTCCGGCGGAGGCCTCCAATTCGGTGGAGGCCGACGAGACGATGTCGACGATCTCGCCGATCATCGCCTCGAAATCGCGCGTCATCGTATCGACGCGCTGGCCGCGCCGGATCTTGGCATCGGCTTCCGCGGCAGCGGCCTCGTCGGCGGCTTTCTTGGCAATCAGGGTTTCCTTGAACACCTGCAGGGATTTCGCCATCGTGCCGATCTCATCGGTCCGGTCGATCGCGGGAATGACGACGTCATGCCGGCCGGCGGCGAGTTCGCTGACGGCCTCGGTGATCGTCGCCACCGGCGCGATCACCCGACGGCGCAACATCACCGTCACCGCGCCCAGCACGCCAAGCAAGGCAAGAACTGCGGCGCAGGTCAGAGCCAGCATCATCATGGCGTGGTCGCGCCCGGTGCGGGCACGCTGCGCGGCCTCGGCCAGCGCTGCATCGCGGACCGTGATGAAAGCTTGGATGGCCGGCACGATGGTTGCGGCGAGGACGTCGGACGTCATGGCGTATTTGCCGTCGCTGCGTGCGGCCGGCATCTCCTTCTCGATGGCGGGCGCGGCGCGATCGAAATAGCCCTCGATCGCGACCTTGAGCGGCGCCAGCAGCCGTTCCGGCTTGCCGAGCTGATCGACAGACGCCTCGATCCGTTCCCGGCCGGCGTCGATACGGCCCTGGCCACGATCCATGCTGGACATCTCCGCCGGCGTCAGCGGCCGGCGGGTGCTGACCGGCAGCGAGAACGTCGCCGCGCGGCTGCCGCCGGTGACGCGGATATCCTGGGCGGTGCGGGCGATGCTCAACAATGTCGTGAGCGATGCGTCCGCCACGGCAACATCGTTTTCAAGGCGGTTCAGAAGCGGCTCGACGCTGGCGACGGCCTTGCCGACGCCAGGCAGGAAGCCCTTGATGATGGCGGGGTCGCGCGCCGTCATCGGTGAGGTCATGGCGCGATCGGCGCTACCGAGAACGTCGGTAAGGCTCGCCGCGGCCTTGGACAGGCCGTCAATTACCGCCGCGCCGTCGCTGAGTGCACCGATAGCCTCGCGCGCGCTCGCAAAAGCGGCGTCCGATGCCGCGCGCACCTTCGCAACGGCGTCGAGCTGCACCGGCGTCGCCGCGGCTTCCTGGAACAAGGGTCCGACATAAGGCGCCCGCAAGCCCGCCATGTTCTGTCCCACCACCAGAACTGCGCCGAAGGCCTCGACGGCCCTCATGGCCTCGCTCTTGCTGGCGACGGTTCGATATTGCGGGACGAGCACCTCGGCGCCCAGAAGCACTGCCAATCCCGTGACCGCGAGCATGGAGAGCGAAAACAGACGACCGATTTGCATGGCACGTTCCTATGGTTCGTGCCGTCAAGGTATTGGCCGGAGCATAACTGTGCATTAACGGGCGGGCTGCGCGACAAACGCGAGTGGTAGCTCGATATTGGAAAATGAAAATTTTCTCAGTATGCCAAGCTACATATTGCCGCTATGTCGTCCGTCAGAAGCGGGGTGACTCGTGTTTCGAACGGCGCGGGTCCTGCTATCAATTCGCGCGCGGATGCGACGCATCAGTGAGCCGTCGACGTCGCAATCGGAGCCGCTACGCGCGGCTGCAAAGCACGATGGCTCCGGCTACGCGCCGCCGATGAGGATGCCCACCGCCAGCACGATGACGCCGCCGAGCACGATCTGGAACACCGCCTGCATGAACGGCGTGTCCATGTACTTGGCGCGGATCCAGGCGATCGCCCAGAGTTCGAAGAACACCACCACGCCGGCAATGGCCGTAGCGATCCAGAACGCGTTGGCCCAGGAGTCCGGCACAAGATACGGCATGGTGTGGCCGAGGCCGCCCACGGTAGTCATCAATCCGCAGATGCCGCCGCGCAGCCACGGCGAGCCGCGCCCGGTCATCGAGCCGTCGTCGGACAGCGCTTCGGCAAAGCCCATGCTGATGCCGGCACCGATGGAAGCGGCGAGGCCGACAAGGAAGGTCGCCCAGTTCTGGTGTGTGGCGAAGGCCGCGGCGAACAATGGCGCCAGCGTCGACACCGAGCCGTCCATCAGGCCGGCGAGCCCGGGCTGGACATATTGCAGCACGAACATCCGCCGCCTGGTGTGATCCTCTGCGCTGCGTGCGCCCGGCGTCAGGAACGTCTCCGACAGCCGCGACGCCAGCTGCTCGTGGCCCTTTTCCATCTCGGCGAGATCGCCCAGCAGCTTGCGGACATGGACGTCGGTGGTCTGCTCGGCGGCCCTGGCGTAGAATCGCTCGGCCTCGAATTCCATGGTCTCCGCTTCCTTGCGGATGGCATCGAGCGGGAGATTGCGGGTCAGCCAGATCGGGCGACGACGGATGAATCCCTTGACGTCGCCGCGGCGGATCGGCGGCAGGTTCGGCCCGAACCGTTGCTCATACATTTCCAGCAGCATGTGCCGATGGCCCTTTTCCTGCTCGGCCATCTCGCTGAAGATCTTTGCCGAATCCGGGTAGCGATCGAGCAGGTCCTCGGCGAAGCTGGAATAGATGCGGCTGTCTTCCTCCTCGCCGGAGATCGCGACCGCCAGCACCTCGCGCTCCGTCAAGTCTGAAAATGCCTTCATCTTCAATGCCTTATTTTAGATTAGAATTATTCTAATAGATATAACGACGGCCCGCGGTTTTGTCAAAACGATTGCCGCGGTGCGGCACAGGGACCACGGTCTTGCTATTCGACATGCCGCAACGATCGCTCCCGCACGCCGCCCTGCGGACACTGCCCCGGGGGACGATCGGGAGCAGCGACGGCTGATCGTCATCGCCGTCTGCGGCGCCTTCCGCCACGCGGTATCAGCGTGCCGCGTTTCGGCTTTGACGCCGCGCGACCGTCAGTTAGTTTGCCCGCAACAATGCCGGCCACTCAGGCCGGAGACAGGGAGAGCAAACGGGATGATCGACATTCATGGAGTCCGCGGGGCACTGCGGGCGGCGGCGGCCGTCATCGCCATCGGCACGGCGGGCAGCGCGCTGGCGCAAGGCACCTACCCCAATCGCGCCATCACGCTGGTACTGCCGTTTGCCGCCGGTAGCGGCACCGACACCACCACGCGCGTCATCTCGCAGCAACTCGCCCAGGCGCTCGGCGTCACCATCGTGATCGACAACAAGCCCGGCGCGAACGGGTCGATCGCCGCCAGCTATGTCGCCCGCGCGCCGGCGGACGGCTACACGCTGTTCGTCACCACCAACACCTCGCATTCGGCCAATCCCTATCTGCTCAAGACCATGAACTACGATCCGATCAAGGACTTCACCCCGATCGCCCGCACCGGCGACCTGCCCTTCATGCTGGTGATCAATCCGGAGATCCCCGCCAACTCGGTGGCCGAGCTGATCGCCTTGGCCAAGAAGGACCCGGGCAAGTACTCCTATGCGAGCGGCTCATCGTCGGCGATCGTGTCGGGCGCAACATTCGCGCGGCTCGCCGGCATCGACATGCTGCACGTTCCCTACAAGAGCTCGCCGCCCGCGCTGACCGACGTCATCGCCGGCCGCGTCAGCATGATGTTTACGGACGTGCCGACCGGACTGCCGCACGTCAACGGCAAGGCGCTGAAGGCGCTGGCGGTGACCACCAAGACTCGTTCGAAACTGTTACCCGATCTGCCGACCATGGACGAAGCGGGCGTCAAGGGCTTCGATATCACCTCGTGGCAGGGCTATCTCGGTCCGGCCAACATGCCCCGGGATATCGTGCTGAAGCTCAATACCGAGATCCGCAAGATCATCGACCGTCCGGAAATGAAGAAGGATCTCGCCGACCGCGGCATGGAGGCGTTCTCCGGACCACCGGAGGAGTTCGATGCCTTCCTGAAGGAACAGCTCGTCGTGTGGGAGAAGCTGATCAGGGAAGCCGGCATCGAGAAGCAGTAGGGACTACTGCCACAGACGGAGCGTCATCCTGAGGTGCGCGCTCTTGCGCACCTCCCGCCGAAACGCAATTGCGTTTCGGCGGGGACGACGGCTGCGCCCCCTTGCCGCAGCCTTGTCCCCCGCTGTCATTCCGCCGTCATGCATCCGTCAGCGCGCCGTAACGCGCGCGCCCCAGAACACGCAGCATGGTCACCACAAGGAGAACCACCATGCGCAAATCCCTGCTCTGTTCCGTAGCGTCGATGCTGCTGCTGTCGTCCGCGGCTCTGGCGCAAAGCGAAGGCGAATTTCCCGCCAAGCTGGCCGGCCATGCCGTGCTGCCGGCAATGTCGACCATCGATGCGCCGGCCGACGCGCCGAACGACCTCAAGACCTCCGGAAAATACACCACCGGCAAGCGCGTGGACGCGCTGGGCACCGTGATGGGCAAGTCCTTTGAGCGCGATACCGGGATTTCGCTGCCGATGAAGGGCCAGCCGCTGCAGGGGCATTCCGGCATCAAGGTGATGCCCGACGGCTCGTTCTGGGTACTGACCGACAACGGCGCCGGCTCGCGCTACAATTCAGCTGACTACATGCTGTATCTGAACCACCACAAGATCGACTGGAAGGCCGGCAAGGTCGAGCGTCAAGCCACCGTTTTCCTGCACGACCCCGACAAGAAGGTGCCGTTCCGCATCGTCCACGAGGATACCGCCAAGCGCTATCTGACCGGCGCTGATTTCGATACCGAAGGCTTCCAGATCATCGGCGACAATTTCTGGATCGGCGATGAATTCGGGCCCTACATCCTCAAGACCGACATGACCGGCAAGGTACTTGCGGTGTTCGAGACCGTGATCGACGGCAAGCCGGTGCGTTCGCCGGACCATTGGCAGGTGCAGTCGCCGGGCGCACCGGGCGCCACCTTCACCAACGTCAACCTGCGCCGCTCCAAGGGCTATGAGGGCTTCGCGTCGTCGAAGGACGGCAAGTTCATCTACGGCCTGCTCGAAGGCCCGGTGTGGGATGCCGAGAAGAAGGACTGGGAAAAGGTCGACGGCAAGGAAGCCGCGCGCATCCTCGAATTCGACGTCAAGGCCGAGAAGTTCACCGGCCGCTCCTGGCAGTATGTGTTCGAGAACAACGGCAATGCGATCGGCGACTTCAACATGATCACCGCCGACAACGGCCTGATCATCGAGCGCGACAACGGCGAAGGCACCAAGGACAAGGCCTGCGCCGACGGCAAGCGCGGCACCGACTGCTTCCCGGATCTGGCCAAGTTCAAGCGCGTGTTCAAGATCGAACTCAGCGACGCCAATGTTGGCAAGCCGGTGCGCAAGATCGGCTATATCGACCTGATGAAGATCCAGGATCCCGACAAGAAGTCGCTCAAGCCCTTGAACGACGGCGTTCTGACCTTCCCGTTCTTCACCATCGAGAACGTCGATCAGGTCGATGCCACGCATATCATCGTCGGCAACGACAACAACCTGCCGTTCTCATCGAGCCGCGAGCCCAACAAGGCCGACGACAACGAGTTCGTACTGCTCGAAGTCGGCGATTTCCTGAAGGCGAAGTAAGCTTCGCTGCTCGGCCTTGTCTCCACGAGAAAAGCCCTCCCTTGCGGGAGGGCTTTTGCTGCGCGGGCAGGTTCGCCTGCCCCATTCCGGGAGAGCGAGCAAGTCAGCGTTACGCCGCCCGCACCTTGCTGAGGAAGTCATTGACCGCCGTGCGCAGCATGCCGGACTGGCCGTCGAGATCGCGGGCATTGGACAGCACCTGCGAGGCCGCTGCACCGGTGGCTTCGGCGGACGCGCTGACGCCGCCGATGTTGTTGCTGATCTCGTGGGCGCCGGCGGCGACCGACTGGATGCTCTGCGCGATCTCGCGCGTCGCCTTGCCCTGCTCCTCCACCGCGCCGGAGATGCGGCTGGCAATCTCGCTCATCTCGCTGATGGTGCCGGTGATGCCGGTGATCGACGCCACCGCCTCGCCGGTGGAGGCCTGCATGGCCGAGACCTGGGCCGAGATTTCCTCGGTGGCCTTCGCCGTCTGACTCGCCAGCGCCTTCACTTCGGAGGCGACCACCGCGAAGCCGCGGCCGGACTCTCCGGCACGCGCTGCCTCGATGGTGGCATTGAGCGCCAGCAGGTTAGTCTGCGAGGCGATATTGTGGATCAACTGGACGACCTCGCCGATCTTTTCGGCGCCGCGCGACAACAATTGCACGGTGGCATTGGTGCGTTCGGCATCGCTGACGGCACGGCTGGCGACCTGCGTCGACTGCGCCACCTGGCGCAGCACCTCGTTGACCGACGCCGACAGTTCCTCGGCGGCCGAGGCCACCGTACCGACATCGTCGGACGAGCGCTGCGAGGCGGCGCCGACGGTGGCGGCGCGCGAGCTGGCGTCAGACGCCGTCGCGGTCATCGACTGGGCGGTGGTCTGCATATCCGTCGCCGCGGTCGCAACCGACCGGACGATGCCGTTGACGCTGCGCTCGAACTCGTCGGCGATGCTCTGCATCGCTGCGCGGCGCTCGGCGGCCGCGCGGTTCTGGGCGTCGGCCTCGACCTGCTCGAGGCCGCGGATCCGCAGCGCATTGTCCTTGAACACCTGAACGGTCTTGGCCATGGCGCCGACCTCGTCGCCGCGCTCCACGCCGGGAATGCTCTCGTCGAGCGCGCCATTGGCGAGCCCCTCCATGCGCGCGCCAAGCTGGCCGAGCGGCGCCGTGATGCTGCGGCCGATCAGCCAGGCGATCAGCCCGGCAATGGCGCCGATGGCGACCATCGCCAAGCCAAGCGTCCACATGATGGGCTTGAGCTTGGTATCGAGGTCGTCGAGATAGGCGCCGCTGCCGACGAACATGTTCCAACCGGGAATCGGAACCGCGTAGGCCACCTTGCGCGACATCTCCTGCGAGTTGGGTTTGAGGTTTTCATAGCGGAGCGCAATTTCACCCTTGGCGGCTCCGTCGCGCAATTCGCGGATCACCCCCGCCCATTAAGCAGCGAGTCAATCCGGTTCTGGCCGACCAGCTTGGGATCCGGCAGCGCCAGAGCCACACCTTCCATTGTATAGGCGAACAGGTAGCCCGCGCCGTTGTCATAGGTCAGCGTATTTGCGCGACTGACGAATTCCGCGATCGCCGCTTCCTGGGTAAGTTTCCCGGCGGCTACCTGCTTCTGCAACCCGATCGCCATGTTGCGTGCGGCCTCGACAAAGATCTTGGTCTGGTCGATACGCGCCGTCAGCATTTCGTTCCGCATCAGATTGGCGGCGAGAAGGCCGGCTGCGCACAGCCCCATCAAAGTCACCCCCACAAGGATGATCAGCTTGGAGGTGACGCGAAGGTTGTTGAATTGCACTGGCTATCTCCCGAACGGTCGCGGCGACGGACCTGATCCGACAGTAGCGTTCATATCCTCGCTATTGATTAGCCTGCGACTCCGTAAAAATACGGGGAATCGCAACGCGTGATTGCCACCATAAATACCTTCCCGTAACGCACGGCATTTCCGGGGAGCCGGCAGGTCAGAGGATCAGCAAGCAGCACCGGCATGGCTCACGCCGCCCGGACCTTGCCGAGGAAATCATTGACCGCCGCGCGCAGCATGCCGGACTGACCGTCCAGATCGCGGGCATTGGACAGCACCTGCGAGGCCGCGGCGCCGGTGGCTTCGGCGGCCGAACTGACGCCACCGATGTGATTGCTGATCTCGCTGGCACCGGCAGCAACCGACTGGATGCTTTGCGCTATCTCGCGCGTCGCCTTGCCCTGCTCCTCGACGGCGCCGGAGATGCGGCTGGTGATCTCGCTCATCTCGCCGATGGTGCCGGTGATCCCGGTGATCGACGCCACCGCCTCGCTGGTCGATGCCTGCATGGCCGAGACCTGGGCGGAGATTTCCTCGGTCGCCTTGGCGGTCTGGCTGGCCAGCGCCTTCACCTCGGATGCCACTACTGCAAAGCCGCGACCGGACTCGCCGGCGCGGGCCGCCTCGATGGTGGCGTTGAGGGCCAGCAGGTTGGTCTGCGAGGCGATGTTGTGAATCAGCTGCACCACTTCGCCGATCTTCTCGGCGCCGCGCGACAGCAGTTGCACGGTGGCGTTGGTCCGCTCGGCGTCGCCGACAGCGCGGCGGGCGACCTCGGTCGACTGCGCCACCTGGCGCAGCACCTCGTTGACCGATGCCGACAGTTCCTCGGCTGCGGAGGCGACCGTGCCGACGTCGTCGGACGAGCGCTGCGAGGCGGAGCCGACCGTGGCCGCGCGCGAACTGGCATCGCTTGCCGTCGCGGTCATCGATTGCGCGGTGGTCTGCATGCCGGCCGCCGCGGTCGAGACCGAGCGGACGATGCCGTTGACGCTACGCTCGAAATCGTCGGCGATGCTTTCCATCGCCGCGCGGCGTTCGGCGGCGACGCGGCCCTGCGCGTCGGCTTCGACCTGATCGAGGGCGCGGATGCGCAGCGCGTTGTCCTTGAAAACCTGCACCGTCGCCGCCATCGCGCCGATCTCGTCGCCGCGCTCCACACCGGGAATGCTCTCATCGAGCGCGCCATCGGCGAGCGACTTCATGCGCGCCCCGAGGCGGCCGAGCGGGCGGGTGATGCTGCGTCCGATAAACCAGGCGATAAGGCCGGCAACGGCGGCAATCGCGAACATTGCCAGACCGAGCGCCCAGATGATTGGCTTCAGGTGCTCGTCGAGGTCATCCAGATAGGCGCCGGTAGCAATGAACATGTTCCAGCCGGGCAGCGCCGCCGCATAGCCCATCTTGCGTGACAGAACCTGCGCGTTGGGTTTGGCAAATTCGTAGGTCAGAATGTGCCAGCCCTTGGCTGCCACGCCGTCGCGAAACTCGCGCGTCACGGCCACGCCGTTGACCAGCGTGTTGAGGCGATCGGCCCCGGATTTGAAGCCCGGCAGATGAACCACGGTGCCATCCATGGTGTAGATGAACAGATAGTTGCCGTTGTCATAGGTCATCGGCTCGATCCGGCGCACCAGCTCGGCGGTGGCGGCTTCCCGCGTCAGCTTTCCGGCGGCGACGTCCTTCTGCAGGCCGGCAGCCACGTTGCTGCCGATTTCGACGATCGACTTCAACTGTTCGGTCCGCGCCGCGAGCATCTCGCTCTTGACCATGTGGGCCGCCAGAACGCCTGCAGCACACAGGCCGATCATCGTGACCGCCACCAGAATAACCAGCTTGGTCGTGATGCGAATGTTGTTGAATTTCACGGCTATAGCTCCCTTGGCCCACACTTTCAGCAGCGCTCGGCATGACCCCTGGAAAGAATATATCAACGTAGTGTTTTCAAATGCTTACGCCCGCCGCCGATCAAAAATACCGCGACGTGGAATTCACGCAAAAAAATCCCCGCCTTTTTGGGGCGGGGATTTTCATTTTCGTCGTTGCAAAGAGTCGCCTGCGGCGACCGAAGCGCTTGCGATCCTAGAACGTCAGCGCCTTGGCCTGCTTCACCTGCGGCAGGGTCTGCACCTTCGCCAGCACATCCGCCGGCACGGCACCGTCAACCTCGACCAGGGCAATGGCGTCACCGCCCTTGCTGTTGCGGCCGAGATGGAAGGTAGCGATGTTGATCCTGGCGTCGCCGAGCAGCGAGGCGAACTGGCCGATGAAACCGGGCTTGTCCTCGTTGGTAACGTAGATCATCGACTTGCCGAATTCGGCATCGACCCGGATGCCCTTGATATCGACCAGACGCGGCTGGCCGTCGGCATAGACCGTACCGGACACCGAGCGCTCCTGCTTGTCGGTGGTCACCGTCACCGTGATCAGGCTCTCGTAGTCGCTCTGCGCGGCACGCACCACTTCGTCCACCACCATGCCGCGCTCCTTGGCGACGACGGGGGCGGAGACGACGTTGATGTCGCCGAGCATCGGGCGCAGCAGCCCGGTGAGCGCCGCCGAGGTCAGTGCCTTGATCTTCATTTCGCCGACAGCGCCTTCATAGGTGATGGTGACCTTGGCGATGCCGGTCTCGGTCAGCTGCCCGGCGAACGAGCCCAGCTTTTCGGCGAGTTCGATGAACGGCTTCAGCTTCGGCGCTTCCTCGGCGGTGATCGACGGGAAGTTGACCGCGTTCGAGATCGCGCCGGTGAGCAGATAGTCGGACATCTGCTCGGCGACCTGCAGCGCGACGTTTTCCTGCGCCTCGGTGGTGGCTGCGCCGAGATGCGGCGTGCAGATCACGTTGGGATGGCCGAACAGCACGTTAGCGGTCGCGGGCTCCTCGACGAACACGTCGAAGGCGGCGCCAGCGACATGCTTCGTGTTCAACGCATCGACCAGCGCCTGCTCGTCGACCAGACCGCCGCGGGCGCAGTTGATGATGCGCACGCCCTGCTTCATCTTGGCGATTGCTGTGGCGTCGATGATGTTCTTGGTCTTGTCGGTCAGCGGCGTGTGCAGCGTGATGAAATCGGCGCGCTTGAACAGGTCCTCAAGCTCGACCTTCTCGACGCCGAGATCCTTGGCGCGCTCCGGCGACAGGAACGGATCGAAGGCGATCACCTTCATGCGCAGGCCGAGCGCGCGGTCGGCGACGATCGAGCCGATATTGCCGCAGCCGACCACGCCCAGCGTCTTGCCGGTGATCTCCACGCCCATGAAGCGGTTCTTCTCCCACTTGCCGGCCTGGGTCGAGGCATCGGCCTGCGGGATCTCGCGCGCCAGCGCCATCATCAGCGTGATGGCGTGTTCGGCTGTGGTGATGGAATTGCCGAACGGCGTGTTCATCACGATGATGCCCTTGGCGGTCGCCGCGGGGATCTCGACATTGTCGACGCCGATGCCGGCGCGGCCGATCACTTTCAGTCGCGTCGCCTTCTCAAGGATCTTGGCCGTGGCCTTGGTGGCCGAGCGGATGGCCAGGCCGTCATAGTTGCCGATAATTTCGGCGAGCTTGTCCTTATCCTTGCCGAGGTTCGGCTGGAAGTCGACGTCGATGCCGCGATCCTTGAAGATCTGCACGGCGGCGGGAGAGAGAGCATCGGAAATGAGGACTTTGGGGGCGGTCATGATGAGGCTCCTTCACCCTCCCCTTGAGGGGAGGGTCGGCGCGAAGCGCCGGGATGGGGTGAAGCTACGAGCTGACAATTGAGTGAACGAGCGGGGGAGTTCTTCACCCCACCCCGCCGAATCGTGACGACGCCGCGCGTCGCTCAGGGTCCGTCGACCCTCCCCTCCAGGGGAGGGTAAGAAGTGCTTAAGCCGCCTTGGCGAGCGAGGACTTCATCTCGGCGAACGCCCAGTCGATCCACTGCGTCAGGATCTCGACGTCCTTGGCTTCCACGGTGGCGCCGCACCAGATGCGCAGGCCGGCGGGAGCGTCGCGGTAGTGCGCGAAGTCGAAACCGGCGCCTTCCTTCTCGACCAGCGCCACCAGCTTCTTGGCGAAGTCAGCCTGGGCATCGGCTGACAGCGACGTGATGGCGGGATCGACCACCTTCATGCACACCGAGGTGTTGGAGCGGATCGCCGGATCGGCAGCGAGGAAGTCCACCCACGGCGTGCGGGCCTTCCAGTCGGCCAGCACCTTGGTGTTGGCGTCGGCGCGCGCGATCAGCGCGCTGAGACCGCCGACCGACTTGGCCCAGCCGAGCGCATCCAGATAGTCCTCGACGCACAGCATCGACGGCGTGTTGATGGTCTCGCCTTCGAAAATGCCTTCGTTTAGCTTGCCGCCCTTGGTCATGCGGAAGATCTTTGGCAGCGGCCAGGCCGGCGTGTAGCTCTCGAGACGCGCGACAGCGCGCGGGCTGAGCACCAGCATGCCGTGCGCAGCTTCGCCGCCCAGCGCCTTCTGCCAAGAGAAGGTGACGACATCGAGCTTGGCCCAGTCGAGCTTCTGCGCGAACGCCGCGGAGGTGGCGTCGCAGATGGTCAGGCCTTCACGATCGGCCTTGATCCAGTCGGCATTGGGCACGCGCACGCCGGAGGTGGTGCCGTTCCAGGTGAAGACGATGTCCGACGCCGGATCGGCCTTGGAGAGGTCAGGAATTTCGCCATAGCCGGCATGCAGCTTGGTGACGTCCTTGAGCTTCAGTTCCTTGACGATGTCGCTAACCCAGCCTTCGCCGAAGGATTCCCATGCGATGGTGGTGACGGGCCGCGCACCGAGCAGCGACCACAGCGCCATTTCGACCGCGCCGGTATCCGACGCCGGCACGATGCCGATCTTGTAGCCGGCCGGAACTTCCAGCACTTCGCGGGTCAGTTCGATGGCGAGCTTGAGCTTGGCCTTGCCGACCTTCGCGCGATGCGAACGGCCGAGGGCTGCATCCTTGAGATTTTCGGGGGTCCAACCGGGGCGCTTGGCGCAGGGACCGGAGGAAAAATGCGGCACGTTCGGCCGCGAAGATGGCTTAGCTGCAGTCATAATCTATCCTTCCAGATAGCAAGCCTCCCGTTGGGGGAGGTGGCCCGCTGGCGTGGATATGGGAATCGCCTTCCGGCGTCAAGGAACTTCCCAGCACGCGCGAAAAGGTGATGACGGTTCATCCTGCTCCGCTTCCTGCTCCCGCGCGAGCAATCCCGCCGCCACGGTCACTGAACGTATCGCCTTCCGTTTGCTGGTGAATTTCATCACGCCGCGATCGTTCACCTGGACAACGTAGTCGTTGCCGATTTTGACGATCGCATAGCATTTCTTGATTTCGACATTCACGCTCGATATACGCGCGAGACGTCTGTCCGTTGCACGACATTACCATCGCGCGCCCATTTGGTTGCCAACAGTTAACCGGAACCGGCCGGATCGCAGCCTCGCTGCGGCAATCAACGGGCCGGCGGCAGGTCCAGTTCACGTTCCGCCGCGGCGATCCAGCGCCGGATCGATGCGTAGCCGTCGAGATGGAAGCCGCCTTCATGGGCGACGCGCGTATAGGCCAACAGCGCCACGTCGGCGAGCGAGAAAGGATCGCCGATCAGGAACCGGGTCGCCGCGAGCTGATGCTCCATCCGCGCCAGCGCAAAGTAGCCACGCTTGATCTTTTCCGGATCGAGGTCGGAGGCCGGCTTGCCGAGATAGACCATCTGGAAACGGCAGACGGCGATATAGGGCTCGTGGCTGTACTGCTCCCAGAACAGCCACTCGTCCATCTTCGCGGCCTGGAAGGCATCGCGGGGAACAAGATCGCTGTCGCGCGCGAGATAGCGGATGATGGCGTTTGATTGCGCCAGCACGCGGCCGTCGTCGAGCACGATGGTCGGCACCTGCCCGGCCCCGTTGAGCCTGAGGAATTCCGGCGTCCGGCTTTCGCCCTTCATCGTATCGACGTCGACCCAGTCATACGGCAGCGCCAGCTGGTCACAGACCCACTTCACCTTCAGGCAGTTGCCGGAACTGCTGTCGCCGTAGATCTTCATGATCGCCCTGCTCCATGTCGGAAGCCCAGGGCAGCAGCCCGGCCAAATCCTGTCAACAGGTTTGGCGGGCGGCGGCGCGCGATCAGAACTTGTAGCCGAGGCCGGCGCGCACGGTGTTGATGCTGGTATCGACCGCCGACGAGAAGCGGATGTATTCCCACTCGGCACGCAGGAACAGGCCGCCAATCAAATTGACGTCCACGCCAAGTCCGGCGGAATAGCCGTAGAGCAAGTGGCTATATTGGGCATCGGTCTTGTTGTGGTCGAACGAAATGTACTGAAAACCTGGCGCCGCGTTGACGTTGACGGACTGGCCGAAGACGCGCGCCGTCCTGATGATGTCCGCCTGTCCCAGCGCGACACCGCCGAACATGTAGGGCAAAAATGATCCGAACGCGTAGCCCGCGCGGGCCCGGAACGTGCCGATGTCGGTGATCGACATGCTGGATGAACCGTAGTTGGTCACGCCATCGGTGTAGCCGAGCGAGTCGACGAACGAACGTCCCACGCTGCCGCTCTGCGTGCCGCCGAATTTGCCATGTAGATAGCTGAGCTCGACGCCGATCACCACGTCGTCCCACTGGCTGTTATAGCCGACGAAGCCGCCGAAGCCGTTGCCGTTCTGTGATGCCTTGCCCATGACGGGCCATTGCGACACCTGGCCGTCCTGCTCGATCGCGAGGCCGTCAAGCATTCGCGCCGTAACCGCGCGCGTGGCTCCCGCGAAATTCATGTCGGAGCGGCCATAGCCAGCCTGGGCACCGATATAGTAGCCCTGCCAGTTCACCTGCGAGGAGCTCACGCCGTCCGAAAAGGCGCCGCGCAGCACCGGAAGGTCCGGCATGTCTGCGGCCTGTGCGCCATGCGCCATCCCAAGCATTGCCGTCGCCATCAGAAACTTACGCATCACGACATCCCTCAACTCATCGACTGTCATGATCATCCCGCGTTAACCTTAACCAATGGTTGCGCGAGTGTGGTTCGCGCAAAACAAAACGGCGCGGGAAGGTCCCGCGCCGTTAAGATGTCTTAAGATAGTTGGGCCGATCAGCCCTTGCGGATCAACGGCGGCGGCGGCGGCGCATAGGCCGGCGGGCTGTCGAGATTCCAGCGCACGCCGAGCTTCAGATCATGCGAGGTGATGTCCTTGAACTGCATGGCAACCCCTTCGTGAAGCCAGTGTAGTCCGAAACGGGCCCGGTGGTGCCGCTACCGAGATTCATGTAGCTGTAGCCAAGTTCGACGGTCATCGCCGGGTTGACCTTGTAGGCCAGACCGGTGTGCAGCGCCCAGGCGAAATTCCACTTCGACGCGGCCGGCGCGCCCGCGTAGCTCGACGAGCTGACGAAGTTGACGAGCGTCCCACCGTTATCAGTGTAATTCGCAATATTGACGCGAGCCATACCGACACCAGCACCGACAAACGGTGTCACACACCACCAGGTGCCCAGATCGACATAGCCGTTGGCCATTGCGACCCACTCAGACTTGCTCGCATTATAGTTATTGACGCCACTCCCAACGAATCCGCTCGAGGGAAAGGTGATGCGGTCGGTGCCCTTAAAGTTCGAATTGCCGCGGTACTGGCCAGTGATGTCGCCGCGGAACCAGCTATTGAACTGATAGCCGACGCCGACCTGATAGATGCCTGCGGTGTCGAAAGCCGTGGTCTCCTGAAGCGACAGCAGAGCGGCGTTCCGGTTATCGCCCATTTCGATGTTCTTCACGCGCTGGTTGCTGAAGCCGATGTCGCCGCGGAGGTACCAGCCACCGAATTCTTCGGCCGGCGGGGCCGGCGGCGCGTAGTACTGCGGCGGCGGCATGGGCATGTCGGCGGCAAAAACCGCGGTCGACATCAGGGAAGCCGCTCCGGCGGCCAATATCAATTTCACGCTACGCATTGGCGTCGTCCTTTTTCAAGAGAGGCAATACCGGGGGCCCCACACTCAGAAACTCACGGACGGACGATGACACCAAATTCTTAAGCGGCGCTTAACCCTAACAATTAAGGTTGACAATATGTGAGGACCGCTGTGGAACCCGCGCACGACGCGGTCGCGCCACAAGTACTAACAATGTGTTGATATCAAACTGGAGCGCGCGGCGGTTTGGCTAGTGCGCAGAGCGCGGCATCTTCGGCAGCAGAACCGCGAGCAGGCCGATGGCCGGCAGCACCGCGCAAAGTTGATAGACGAAGGCGATGCCCATGCGGTCGGCGACCTCGCCGAGCAGCGCCGCGCCGATGCCCCCTGCCCCGAAGGCAAAGCCGAAGAACAAGCCGGAGATCATGCCGAAGCGATGCGGCACCAGTTCCTGGGCGTAGACCAGGATCGCCGGCATCGCCGACGACAGGACGAAACCGATGATCACGCTCAGCACCGCGGTGCCCATCAGGCCTGCGAACGGAAGCGCCAGCGTGAACGGCAACACGCCGAGGATCGAGAACCAGATCACGTAGCGGCGGCCGATACGATCGCCGATCGGACCGCCGAAGAAGGTGCCCACCGCATTCGCCCCGAGAAACGCGAACAGATAAAGTTGCGCGCCCTGCGTCGAGACGCCGAACTTCTCGATCAGGTAAAATGTGTAGTAGCTGGTCAGGCTCGACATGTAGATGAACTTCGAGAACACCAGCACGATCAGAATGCCGATGGCAAAGGCCACGCGTCGCGATGTCGGGGCATCCGGATGCCGCGCCACGGCCCTGGCGGCGCGCGGCACGATGCGCGGCTTGTACCAGCGCCCGATCTGCCACAGCAGCACGATGGCGACGAACGCGATCGACGAAAACCAGGCGATGCTGGGCTGACCGAACGGCACCACGATCAACGCCGCGAGCACCGGCCCCAGCGCCGATCCGGCATTGCCGCCGACCTGGAACACGGATTGCGCCAGACCATAGCGCCCGCCGGACGCGAGCCGCGCGATCCGCGCCGATTCCGGATGGAACACCGCCGAGCCCAGCCCGACCAGCGCCGCAGCGACCAGGATGACCGCATAGACATGGGCGATGCTGAGCAGCAACAGGCCGAAGAAGGTAAAGCCCATGCCGATCGCCAGCGAGAACGGCAGCGGCTTCTTGTCGGTGAAATGGCCCACCACCGGCTGCAGCAGCGAGGCGGTGATCTGGAACGCCAGCGTGATCAGGCCGATCTGCGCGAAATCCAGCGCATAGTTTTCCTTCAGGATCGGATAGACCGACGGAATCAAGGACTGCATGGTGTCGTTGAGGAAGTGCGATAGGCTGATGCCGCCGAGCACCAGATAGGCCGGACCGGTTGGCGCAGCCAGTGCGGGCGTGCTCACAGGCGCGACCTGCGATTCCTCGGTAACGACAACGGGCTTGTTCACGACGGCATCCTGCAATGGGACGCTCCTCGTACAATGAACCGCCCGGGCGGACTATGGATATTAGTCGATAGCAGCGATGCGCGGCGATCGAGGTCTGACGCGCACGCCTGGATCTCACTGTCATCGCCCGCGCAGGCGGGCGATCCAGTAGTCACCGGCGACAGTGACAAAGCCGAGGCAACGCCACTTACTGGATCACCCGCTTGCGCGGGTGATGATAATTGAGTGTAGTTCTAAAACGTTGTGGTCCGCGCACCCGTAGGCGCTCCATCAAGCCGCGGCCTGCCCCAGCGCGGAGACGATGGTATCGACGACCTCCTCCACCAGAATGCGGTCGTCGCCCTCGCCCATCACGCGGATGACCGTCTCGGTGCCTGAGGCGCGGATCAACAGTCGGCCGTGGCCGTTCAGCCGGACCTGACCGGCGGCGATAGTCGACTGCACCTCGGCGTCGTCGAGCGGCTTGCCGCCGCGATAACGCACGTTCTTCAGGATCTGCGGCAGCGGCTCGAACAGGTGGCAGACCTCGGAGACCGGGCGGCCCGACTTCTGCACCACCGCCAGCACCTGCAGGGCCGCGACGAAGCCGTCGCCGGTGGTCGCGTAGTCCGACATGATGATATGGCCGGACGGCTCGCCGCCGACATTGTAGCCGTTCTTCATCATCTGCTCGAGCACGTAGCGATCGCCGACCGCGGTGCGGATCAGTTCGATGCCCTGCGCGTTGAGGAAGCGCTCGAGGCCGAGATTGGACATCACCGTGGAGACGATGCCCGGCTTGGCGAGGCGGCCGTCCTCCTTCCAGCTCTGCGCGATCACCGCCAGCAACTGGTCGCCGTCGACCACATGGCCACGCTCGTCGACGATGATGACGCGGTCGGCGTCGCCGTCCAGCGCGATGCCGATGTCGGCGCGCATCTCACGCACCTTGCGCGACAGCGCTTCCGGTGCGGTGGAGCCGCATTCCTTGTTGATGTTGAAGCCGTCGGGCTCGACACCGATGGAGATCACGTCGGCGCCCAGTTCCCACAGCGCTTCCGGGACCACCTTGTAGGCGGCGCCGTGGGCGCAATCGACCACGACGCGCAGGCCGTCGAGCGAGAGGTCGCGCGGCAGCGTGCGCTTGGCGAATTCGATGTAGCGGTCGTGCACGCCGTCGATGCGGCGAGCGCGGCCGAGGCTGGCGCTCTGTGCGAGCTTCCGGCCGAGATCCTCGTCGAGCAATTCCTCGATCTGTTTCTCGACGTCGTCCGACAGCTTGAAGCCGAGCGGACCGAACAGCTTGATGCCATTGTCCTCGAACAGGTTGTGCGACGCGGAAATCATCACGCCGAGGTCGGCGCGCATCGACTTGGTCAGCATCGCCACCGCCGGGGTCGGCATCGGGCCGACCAGCAGCACGTCCATGCCCACCGAGGTGAAGCCCGCCACCATGGCGTTCTCGATCATGTAGCCGGACAGCCTTGTGTCTTTGCCGATCACGACGCGGTGGCGATGTTCGCCACGCTGGAACACCAGGCCGGCGGCCTGCCCGACCTTCAACGCCAGCTCCGGCGTGATGACGCCATTGGCGCGGCCCCGAATGCCGTCGGTCCCGAAATATCTGCGGCTCATGCTACCCCCCACCGTCGCCTGCGGCTGCCGGCAACCCCCGGCCCAACGCCCCAAGCGCGACGCCCCACTGGCGTGTGACGATCTTATAAAGCCCCTCGGCCTAAAATCGCTTCAAAAAATATGATGAATAATTACCACCGGGCGGGCCGCTAAAATCACATAAGTCACTGATTTTGCTTAACGATGTCATGGATACGGCCGCCCGGGCCGCGCCGATCTAGCCCTTCCGCTTGACGTGATTGTCGGCTTTCGAGGGCGCCGGCTGGGTCACGTTGACCGGATCCGAGCCCGGAAAGGTCTCCTCGAGGCCCTCCTCCAAGGCGTCGTCGAGCTGCTTCTTCTCGATCTCGGCGGCGGTCTGCTGGTTCTTGGATTCCGGCATGGTGGACTCCTGTGAATCGTGGCGAGGTGTGCAACGTAGGATTTGGCAGCTGGCCCAACCATGCTAGATGACTGCCCGAGCGGCAAATACAAGAAGGCAGCGCAATGTCCCTGAACAAGATCACCTGCATCGAAGACCTTCGCCTGGAACACAAGCGCAAGGTGCCGAAGGCATTCTTCGATTACGTCGATCATGGCTCCTATAGCGAGGACACTTTTCGCGCCAACTGCACCGACCTGCAGAAGCTGAAATTCCGCCAGCGCATCCTGGTCGATATCGCCAACCGCGACACGTCGACGACGATCCTTGGCGAGAAGGCCACCATGCCGCTGATCTGCGCGCCGGTGGGCTCCACCGGCATGCAGTACGGCGACGGCGAGATCCACGCCTGCCGCGCGGCGCAGGCGGCCGGCATTCCCTACACGCTGTCCACCATGTCGATCAATTCGATCGAGGACGTCGCCGAGAACGTGGAAAAGCCGTTCTGGTTCCAGCTCTACGTGATGAAGGACCGCGGCTTCATCAAGGAACTGATCGAGCGCGCCATTGCTGCGAAGTGCTGCGCGCTCGTCCTCACCGTCGACCTGCAGGTGATCGGTCAGCGCCACGCCGACATCAAGAACGGCCTGTCGGTGCCGCCGAAGATCTACAATCTCAAGAACATGATCGATTTCATCAGCAAGCCCGCATGGTTGATGCGCACATTGCAGGCCAAGCGGCGCAACTTCGGCAACATCGCAGGTTTCGTCAAGAACGCCGACGACCTGGAATCCGTTTCGCAATGGACGGCGACACAGTTCGACGCCTCGCTGAACTGGAAGGATCTCGACTGGATCCGCAGCATCTGGCCGGGAAAGATCGTGATCAAGGGCATCCACGATGTCGTCGATGCGCGCGAGGCGGTGAAGGTCGGTGCCCAGGCCATGGTGGTCTCCAACCATGGCGGCCGTCAGCTCGACGGCGCGCCGTCGTCGATCTCGGTGCTGCCGGGGATCGTCGATGCGGTGGGGTCGGATATTGAAGTGATGTTCGACAGCGGCATCCGCTCCGGCCAGGACGTGATGCGCGCGCTCGCTTTGGGCGCGAAGTCCTGCATGATCGGGCGGGCCTATATTTACGGCCTCGGTGCTTACGGCGGCCCCGGCGTGACCAAGGCGCTGGATATCCTGCGCAACGAACTCAGCGTCACCATGGGCCTGTGCGGCGTCAATTCAATTGCCGAAATCGACAAGCACGTATTGGTGCAGTAGCGACACGGCCGCGTCCTTCCCTCTCCCGCAAACGCAGCTTCGCTGCGTTCGTGGAAGAGGGGAAGCAAGTGAGCTCACATCGGCGGCGTCAATCCATCCAGGCCGACATTGACGCGCGCGGTGTCGTAGGTGCCATCCTCCTTCTTGGTGGCCCCCATGATGATGATCTTGGCGCCCGCCTTCAGCTCGGCCTTGTTGCCCGGGACGAAGGTGACGATCGGCGTTTCCGGCGTCACCGTGACTTTCTTTTCGCCGTCCTTGTATTTCACCGTCAGGGTCTGACCGTCAGTGGCCTCGACCTTCTGATCCACCGTGGCATTGGTCATCGTGCTGTTGGGGCGCAGATCCCAGGGACGGACCCCCTCACCGGTGCCGCGCATGGCTTCCGGGAAGATGTGGATCGCAATCGCCTTCTGGGTGCCGTCAGGCTGCGGCTGGCCGGTGACGCCGATATAGGAGTCCGGCTTGATGTCGGCGAGCGTGGTCTTGACGATGCCGGTGACGGCGACATTGTCGAGACAGATGCACCTTCCGCTCGTCGCCGTCGCGGGTCTTGACGGTCAGCAGCGCGCCATCGACGCTTTCGATGCTGCCGCGAATACGCACCGGCTGCGGCTGCTGCGCCCACGCGCCCGATGCGAGCAGCGTCGCGGCCAACAGCATTCCCGCGCCGGCGCGCGAGAACAGTGAAACAGAACCTGACATGATCAATCCTTTGCAGAGAGCACCCAGTACCCTGCAGATGGAAACACCATGGCCGGATTGCTATTCCCGCATCACGCCACTGTGACGGCGAGATCGGCCTCGACCAGCGCGCGCAGCTCAGGGGTCACTTCGGGCCGAAGCCCGAACCACAACTCGAATCCGCGCACCGCCTGATAGAGCAGCATGCCAAGACCATCGGCCGTGCGCAGGCCGCGAGCACGCGCCGCCGCCAGCAGCGGCGTCACCAACGGCACGTAGACGAGATCGGCGACGACGGCATGGTCCGGCAGCAAGCCGACATCGACCTGCAGCGCCGGCTGACCATTCATGCCAAGCGAGGTGGTGTTCACCAGCAGCCCTGCCTGCGGCAGGACCATTTCGATCTGCTGCCATGCCACCGGCACGACCCCCGCGCCGAACTGGTCGGCCAGTGCCTGCGCCCGGTCCGTGGTGCGGTTGGCAAGATACACGCGCTTCACGCCACGTTCGAGCAAGCCGAACACCACAGCGCGCGCCGAGCCCCGGCGCCGAGCACCAGCGCATCGTCGGCGGCATCCCATTCCGGCGCCGCGTGATCGAGATTGTCGATGAAGCCTTCGATGTCGGTATTGGTCGAACGCAGCGTGCCGTGGTCGTACCACAGCGTGTTTGCGGCACCGACGGCACGGGCACGCTGGTCCGGAGCGGTCAAGGTAAGCGCCCGCTCCTTGTGGGGAATGGTGATGTTGGCGCCGATATAGCCGTGCTTCGACAGGTTCAGCACGAATTCGGCGAAGCCTTCCGGCGGGACCGATTCGATGCTGTAGCCGCCGGGGATATCGAGCGTGCGCAGCCAGTGGTGATGAATCAGCGGCGAACGCGAATGCGCCGCCGGCCAACCGATCAGGCATGCGGCGCGAGGTTTGCTCTGGTAGGGCATGTGGATTCCTTTGCCCTATCATCAAGGCATTGCGATGCTCAAATCATGCTGATGTCCGGGCTGTCAATGCCGTGTCACATTTGCATGCGCTGGCAGCGCAGCAACGGTGGCAGGCGAGGCCGCAGACCACCCCAACAGGGCGCAGCGCGGCCCCGCCATCAGCCCGCCGCAGACTGCGACGCGGCCGGTCCGATCGCGTCAAGCCTGCCGGTCCGTGCCTTGATCTCTGCGACGGCGTCGGCGATGTCCGACCGGTATTTGACCAGCGGCGGTCGCGCGCCATGGGTCAGCGGCGCACGGCGCACCGGCTGCGACGTGCCGGTGAGGATGACGCGGACACCGCGCCGCCTGGCCTTTTCGGCAATGCCTTTGATGGCATTGGCGGCCGTGGAATCCAGGAACGGCACCGCGGCAAAATCGATCACGAAGGCCTTGTGGCGATCCGAGATGCTGTCCAACACCGAACTGATGGTCGAGGCGACGCCGAAGAAGAATGCGCCCGTGATGCGGTAGACCAGCACGTCGGGATCGACCACCAACCGGGTGTCGTAGGGCACCCGCTCGCCATTGGCGTCGTCGGCGCGGTCGCCCGCTGCCAGCGGCGCGCCGGCCTCGATGCCGGTGGTCTCCGCCATGCGGTTGATGAACAGCACGGCCCCGAGCGCGAAGCCGACGAGAATGCCTTCGGTCAGGTCACGAAAGACGGTGAGCAGGAAGGTGGCCAGCAGCACCACGGCATCGCCCCAGGACGAGCGGACCAGCGTCGCGAATTCGTGCTTCTCGGCCATGTTCCAGGCGACCACCGCAAGCACGGCCGCCAGTGCCGCCAGCGGGATGTAGCTAGCCAGCGGTGCTGCGACGAGAATGAAGACCAGCAGGAAGACCGCGTGCAGCATGCCCGACATCGGACCATGAGCGCCGGCACGGACATTGGTGGCGGTGCGCGCGATGGTCCCGGTAACGCAGATGCCGCCGAACAGGGCCGCGCCGATATTGGCGATACCTTGCGCCACCAACTCGCAATTGGAACGGTGGCGTCGCCCGGTCATGCCGTCGGCGACCACCGCCGACAGTAGCGACTCGATGGCGCCGAGCAGCGCGAAGGAAATCGCGTCCGGCAGCACCGCCTGCAGCTTGGCCAGCGAGATCGCCGGCAAGGATGGCCGCGGAAAGCTCTGCGGGATGCCGCCGAATTTGGTGCCGATGGTTTCCACCGGCAGCGCGAACGCCCATGCCGCCACGGCGCTCAGGATCACCGCTATCAGGATGCCGGGCACCGCCGGCCGCCACAGCCGCAGGCCGAGGATGATGACGAGGCTGGCGACGGTCAGGCCCACCACGGCGGGATTGAAGCTGGGCAGCGCCCGGCCGAGCGCTTCGAGCTTCGGCAGCAATTCGCCGGGCTCCTTGCCATCCAGCGTCAGCCCGAACAGATCCTTGACCTGGCTGGCGAAGATGATGACGGCGATGCCGGCGGTGAAGCCCACGGTGACCGGAAACGGGATGAACTTGATGTAGGTGCCGAGCTTCAGATAGCCCGCGGCCATCAGGATCACGCCGGACAGCATGGTCGCCAGCACCAGGCCGTCGATGCCGTGACGGCTGACGGTGGCGGCAACCAGCACGATGAAGGCGCCGGCCGGGCCGCCGATCTGGAAGCGGCTGCCGCCGAGCGCCGACACCAGAAAACCGCCGACGACTGCAGTGACCAACCCGCGATCAGGCGAGGTGCCCGACGCGATGGCGATGGCCATGGACAGCGGCAGCGCCACGATCGCGACGGTGAGCCCGGCCAGCACGTCATCGCGGAAATCGGCGACGCCATAGCCCTCGCGCAATACCGTGACCAGTTTGGGCGTGAACAGTTCTGCAAAGGTCGGCTGCTTCAATTGCTCCATGCGGTGCCTCGCCCCCATGTCCCGATGCCAGACTACCATATCCCGGTAGACGGCCGCAGGTATTGAGCGGGATCAAGCAGGGGCGATTCCGTCGATCTGTTTGGCATTGAGTAACGGACCGATGTCCGATCGATCCCGGATGCGAAGTTTGTCTCCCATGAACCCCTCGAACAGGCCGAGGTGACCATCATAGGAGGTGGAGGTCCGACGCTGCCAATAGTGCTCTGCCCATGAGAGAAATTCGCCGTGCTGTTCGGCCGTCGCGCCGCGCCACGGGCCGCGCTGCGCAAGGCTTTCCCGGCAGAGACTCCACGGCATGTCCAGCCAGATCAGCGTCGTCGCGCGGAACAGCGCCGCTTCGGCCAGCCAGCCGTAGACGCCTTCAATGATCCAGCGCTGCCCCGCCGCGGCGAAGGCGGCGACCATCGCCTTCGCCTCGGCTTCGTCGCGCTTGACCCCAACCTGGTCCAGCCAGTGGATGCGATCGAGATCGGTATGCTCGCCACCGATCCTGCTCTCAAGCAGTCGCGCCAGCGTGCTCTTGCCTGAGCCGCTGTTGCCGATGATGACGATCTCGCGGTCCTAAAATCATGGACCGCAGTTTACCTCACGCCGCGACCCTGTGCGCGGCGATGATCTGCTCGGCGGCGCGGCCGGTGACTTCGGCCATGCGGTCGAAGGCGCGGACAAAGCTGCCGGCGCCCGCGGTGGCCGAACGCAGTTCGACGATCAGGTCGCCGATCTCCGCTTCCGGCAACATGGCGCGCACACGGTCCCAGCCCGGCCAACCCTCGCGGGTGTCGAAGCCGAGGATCTGGCCACGGCGTCCTGACAGGATGGCATTGATCTTCGCCGTGGTCTCCGTGGGGCACGCCACTTCCACCACATGGATCGGCTCCAGCAGCACCGGCTGGCACTGCGGCAGCCCCTCCGAGACGCCGATGCGCGCGGCGGTGCGGAACGCGAGATCCGACGAATCGACGCTGTGATAGGAGCCGTCGGTGAGCGTGACCTGCACGTCGATCACCGGGAAACCGAGCGGGCCACGGGCGAGCCCGTCGACCACGCCCTCGCCGACCGCCGGAATGTAGTTGCGCGGCACCGCGCCGCCCACCACCTTCTCGTCGAAAGCAAAACCGCCGCCGCGCGGCAACGGCCGGATCTCCAATACCACGTCGCCGAACTGGCCGTGGCCGCCGGACTGCTTCTTGTGACGGCCGCGCAGGGTGATCGGCTTGCGGATGGTCTCCTGGTAACCGATGGTTGGTGGCTGCGACCTGACGGTGACGCCGAAGCGGTCGTGCAGGCGCTCCAGCGCGACGCGCAGATGCATTTCGCCCTGCCCCCACAGCACCACGTCATGGCTGCGCGCATTGTTGACGACGCTCAGCGAGGGGTCCTCCTCGTTCAGCTTCAACAGCGCCTGGCCGAGCTTGACGTCATCCTTGCGGTCGGCCGCAGCCAGCGCCATGGCCAGCACCGGCGGCGTCGCCACCACGCTGAACAGCGCCCTGGGCGCGGTCTTGCCCGACGACAGCGTGTCGCCGGTCCTGATGTGCTCGAGCTTGCCCAGCGACACCACCTCGCCGGCTTCTGCCGCCGCGCGCTTGCTGTCGTGACCGGCATCGGCGGCGAGTATGCCCGATACCCGACCGCTCTCACCGGACGAGGCCTGCAGCGTCACTCCGTCCTCAAGCCGGCCCGAGACGACCCGCGCCAGCGACAGCTTGCCGCCATGGGGCTGGTGCGTGGTCTTGATCACGCAGGCCAGCGCCTCCTTGCCCGCGGCGGGCACGCCGAGACGTTTCGCGGTCTCCGCAATCCCCGGCGCCTCGTGGCGCAGCGCCTTCAGGAGCCGCAGCACGCCGTTCTCGCGCAGCGCCGAGCCGAGCAGCACCGGGCAGATCACGCCCTCACGCAATTCGCGCGCGAGGTCGTCGAACACCGCATCGGCCGGTGGCACGATATCTTCGAGCAATTGCTCCATCAGCGCGTCGTCGTGATCGGCGAGTTTTTCGAGCATCGAGAAGCGCGCTTCCTTCTCGCGCGCGAGATCGCCGCCATCGAGTGCGATCACCTCGGACGCCTTATGCTCACGATAGACAAAGGCGCGCTCCAGCGCGAGATCGACGAAGCCGGCGATCAGTTCGCCGTTCCAGATCGGGATCTGCCGCAGCACCAGCGGAATCCGCGACGCCGGCTGCAGCGTGTCGAGGGTTTCGCGCACGCGCTTGCTGGCGCGGTCGATCTTGTTGAGAAACAGGAAGCGCGGAATCCCGAGATCCTCGAGTTCGCGCATGATCAGTTGCAGCTGCGGCAGCTTGCGCTCGTCGGCCTCGCAGACCACGACCGCAGCATCGACCGCCGGCAAGGCCGCGCGCATGTCATGGGCGAATTCCACCGAGCCTGGACAGTCGATGAAGGTGTAGCTGTCGCCCATGAAGGTGGTGCTGACGGCGGTGAGGCTGACGCCCATCTTGTGGTGCCGCGCCTCGGGGCTGGCATCGCCGACGCTTGAGCCGGCATCGACGCTGCCGGCCCGCGGGATCGCCCCGGTGCGGGTCAGGATCGCTTCAAGCAGGGTGGTTTTTCCGCTCTGGAAAGGGCCCACCAGTGCAATGCACCGGGGCCCGCGGGGACTTCTCAGGTCTTGTCCCATTGCCGCCTCCTGATCTGGAGCTCGGCCCGTGATTGGGTCGGCACGGGATCGTCCGCCCGCGCTGCGCTATTGGCAAGTCACAAACGTTGCTGCGCTGCAGGGGTGTTGTGTCCCGGACGCGATGCGGCATTCTTATGCCGCTTCGCAGATCCGGGACCGTCACAGATACCGCCGCCCGTTACGGCCCCGGATGCAGCGCACCACGCCACTCCGCGGCGCGTTGCGCTGCATCCGGGGCACGGACATTCTGCGTGTTGCTGCTTATCGTCCCGGACGCAGCTCGAGGCTTTCCAGGCCGGCCGCGACGTTGACGCCGGTCGAGCCCTGCAGGCTGAGCGGCTGCAATGCGATGGAATTGGCGGAGCCGCCGACCAGGACATTGGCGCCGAGTCCGACGCCGAACGAGGCCGAGCCCTGGGCGCCGGCATAGTTGCCGGAGAGATCGCCGATGCCGGCGCGCTCGACCGGGGCAAACACCGCCCACGACAACGCGGTTTCCTGGGTGATGCCGAGGTCGAGTCCCACCTTGCGGATGGTGGCGACGTAGGGCTGGTCCGGACGACCGCTGGCCTGCAGCAGGCAGCCCAGATTGGTCACCGAGCCGACGACAAAGCCGACGCTCGCGCCGCCGCGGCAGTTGAGAACGCCGATCTGAACGGCCTGCGGCTGCTGCGCCTGCGCGGCGACGGCGACCAGCATGGCGGCAGCGGTGCCGAGAAGTAGCGAGAGGCGGCTCATAATATGATCTCCAAGGGGTCAGCGGTGTGATGCACAACGATGCGGGGCCGGCGCGACAGAATCCCTTGCCGATCCGCGGCGGTATCTAGTCACAGCAGCCGTGTCTGTTCAATGACGACGGGCGCAGCCGATCCCAACAAGCAAAAAGGCCCGCTTGCGCGGGCCTTTCGTTAACCGTAACCGGTCGTCGATTAGTGGTGACGATGATGACGGCGCGAGTGACGCTTGCCACGCACCGGCGCAGCGGGGGTCAGCTCGAGGTTGACGATGCCGGCTGCCACGTTGAGGCCGGTCTGGCCCTGAACGCTGATCGGCTGCAGGGTGTACTGATTGCCGTTGCCGCCGAGCAGGAAGTTGCCGCCGAAGCCGATGCCGACCGAGGCATTGGAGCCAACGCCGCCGTAGCTGCCGGCGAGACCGCCGCGGGGAACGCGCGCGTAGGGTGCGAAGGCGGTCCACTGAACGGTGGTGTTCTGGGTGAAGCCGAGATCGAGGCCGAAGCGCTTGATGTTGGCGACGTAACCTTCTGCACGGCCGCCTTCGCTCTGGAAGACGCAGTTCAGGGTCGCATTCGAGCCAACCACGAAGCTGACATTCTGGCCGCCGGTGCATTCGAGCACGCCGACGCGGACGCCCTGCTGCGCGTTCGCCGAAGCGAATGACGCGACGAGCGCAACGGTTGCGATACCGAACATTTTAGAGAAGTGCATAGATTTACTCCGCCTTTTTGGGATTCAAATTGCGTGGGCACAGGAAGGAAGCGCCGTGTCCAAAACAAGGCGCTTCCCAATAAACGGCGTCAAAAGGTCGCGATTTTTGACGTTTTATATTTTGACTCAGCGCAGGTTGCCGCAGAAGCGCTGAATCCGGTTGCAGGCATCCTCGAGATCCGAGGTTTTGGTTGCATAGGAGATCCGGAATGCCGGGCCGAGGCCGAAGGCAGAGCCCTGCACCACGGCAACACCTTCGGTCTCCAGCAGTTCAGTGACGAAGTCCTCGTCGTTCTCGATCACCTTGCCCGACGGCGCGGTCTTGCCGATGGTGCCGGCGCAGGACGGATAGACATAGAAGGCGCCTTCCGGACGCGGGCAATCGATGCCCTTGGCCTGGTTGAGCATCGCCACCACCAGATCGCGGCGCTCCTTGAACACCGCGTTGTTGGCCGGGATGAAGTCCTGAGGACCGTTCAGGGCTTCCACCGCCGCCCACTGGGCGATCGACGAGGGGTTCGAGGTCGACTGCGACTGGATCGTCGCCATCGCCTTGATCAGCTCGACCGGGCCGCCGGCATAGCCGATGCGCCAGCCGGTCATGCAATAGGCCTTGGACACGCCGTTCACGGTCAGCGTGCGGTCATACAGCTTCGGCTCGATCTGCGCCGGGGTGGTGAACACGAAGTCGTCATAGACCAGGTGCTCATACATGTCGTCGGTCATCACCCAGACGTGCGGATGCTTGACCAGCACGTCGGTGAGCGCCTTCAGCTCGGCGCGCGAATAGGCGGCGCCGGTCGGGTTCGACGGCGAGCACAGGATGATCCACTTGGTCTTCGGCGTGATCGCCGCTTCCAAGGCCTGCGCCTGCAGCTTGAAGCCGAACTCGGCGGTGCAGACAACCGGCACCGGAGTGCCGCCGGCCAACGCCACCATTTCCGGATAGCTGACCCAGTACGGCGCCGGGATGATGACCTCGTCACCGGGGTTCAGCGTCGCCATCAGCGCGTTATACAGCACCTGCTTGCCGCCGGTGCCGACGATGATCTGGTTCGGCTTGTAGGTCAGGCCGTTCTCGCGCTGAAACTTCGCGATGATCGCGTCCTTCAGCTCGGGAATGCCGTCCACCGCGGTATACTTGGTCTTGCCGGCTTCGATGGCGTGGATGGCCGCCAGCTTGATGTTGGCCGGGGTGTCGAAGTCGGGCTCGCCCGAACCGAGGCCGATGACGTTGCGGCCGGCTGCTTTCAGCGCGCGTGCTTTATCCGTCACCGCGATGGTCGCGGACGGCTTCACACGGTCGAGCGCAGCGGACAAAAACGACATCATCATCTCCTTGCAACGTCGCGCAACAGCCGGGCGCGACTTCAATTATGAACGATCCTGTTGGGATCGGCGCACCCTAAAGCCCGCAACGCAGCATCGCAAGAAGCTTGGGCAAAACACGCCGCATCAGACGGGCTTTTTTGCCGATTTTGTCCGGAGCGAGCGGCATCGATGGCAATTCAGTCGATTTTTCGCGAATGCCGCTGAGCGACAGCCTGACGGCCGCATAGGTCAGCGCTGCTGCATAGCGTTCGCGAAAGAGTGATCGCGGCGCCGCGCCGATGAACGTCGTGCCATCGTCGCGATGCGGCATGGCGCGGCGCATGGCATGATCTTTCACGCCCTCTTCGCGTGGCGGTGGTTTTCGACTTTTTCCAGATCCGGGGCTTGCGACGCAAGGCCATCGGCATCATTGTTTGAACGCGTTGCGGGGGTACGCGCGCGTCAATCACCGATGAATCGAACGACCGCGAATGTACAAGCTCTACTCCATGCAGCGATCCGGCAACAGCTACAAGGTCCGCCTTGCGCTGGCGTTTCTGGGCGCGCCCTATCGCGCCGTCGAGGTCGATATTCTGCGTGGCGAAAGCCGCACCCCTGACTTTCTCGCCATGAATCCGAGCGGCCAGGTGCCGCTGCTCGAGGTCGCCGAAGGCCGCTTCCTGGCCGAGTCCAATGCCATCCTGTGGTATGTGGCCATCGGCACGTCGCTGGCGCCGGAATCCCGCATGGACCGCGCCGAGGCGCTGCAGTGGATGTTCTTCGAACAGCACGCGCTGGAGCCGAATATCGGCGCCGCCTATTTCTGGCTGTGCCTGGTCAAGGGCGGCCGCGATCTGCAGACCCACGCGCTGGAAGACTGGATGGAGCGCGGCTACGCGGCGCTGCAGGTGATGGATAACCATCTCAACACCAACGACTACTTCGCCGCCGGGCAGCTCACCATCGCCGACATCGCGCTGTACGGCTATACCCACGTCGCCGAGCAATGCGATTTCGACCTGTCCACCTTCCCGTCGATCCGGCGCTGGCTGCGTCGCGTCGAGCAGGAACCCGGCTTCGTCTCCATGGCCGAACGCGCCGGCGCGGTTGCGGATCTCGATACCGCAGCAGCTGCCGCCGAGGCATAATTTCTTAAAATAGCGGGCATAACCGGCATTTACGCCCTCCTTTCGCCACGGTTGGCGGTTTTTCGCCCAAATATTGCCTGCCATCGCTGCAAAATCTGGAGGTACGCGGGTGATTCGCTCGTGTATTGAAGGATTTACGGCCATGATACGGTCGCTTCGCCAAGGCCCCGGTTTCCAGCTTCGCCTTGCCCCGGTTGCTTCATCCCGGCTGACCAACGCCGTCGCTGCGGCGCTCGCCGTCGGCTGTCTGTCGCTCTGCCTCATCGTCACCCTCACCATGCTGTCGATCAGGGTAGCCACGGCGATGCCTGTCCTCGGCTGAACTCCTGACCTCTCCCCTCACGCACATCGTCTCCCTCTCGCGATCCACCGGGGATGATCGACGACGCCAGCGAACCACGGTCACGCCCGCGATGGAGACCAGGATGAAGTCGCCAGTTGTCTGGGTCACCGCATCGCTGGCAGCCGCGATCATCGTGACCGCCACGTTCCTGATCGCCACCGGCACCCGCGGCGAGAATTCCTCGTTCGCCTCCTCCGCGGGACAACTCCAGGTGCAGACCGTCGCCGGCGGCCTCGTCAATCCGTGGGCGCTCGCCTTACTGCCCGACGGACGCATGCTGGTCACCGAGCGGCCTGGCCGCATGCGCCTTGTCACACATGAAGGGCAGCTTTCGCCGCCGCTGAAAGGCGTGCCCGAGGTCTGGGCATCCGGCCAGGGCGGGCTGCTCGACGTCATCATCGATCGTTCTTTCGCTGACAATAGCGACATCTATTTCTGCTACGCCCAACGCGCAGGCAACGGCGGCCGCACCGCGGTGGCGCGCGCGAAACTCAACGCGGCGGCCGGGCGGCTCGACGACGTCAAGGTGATCTTCCGCCAGGACGGGCCGCTGTCGTCGGGCAATCACTACGGCTGCCGCATCGCGCAGAGCCCGGACGGCAAGCTGTTCGTCACGCTCGGTGAGCACTTTACGTATCGCGACGAGGCGCAGAATCTCGCCAATCATCTTGGCAAGCTGATCCGCATTGCGCCGGACGGCTCGGTCCCTTCGGACAATCCGTTCGTCGGTCGCGACGGCGCCAGGCCCGAGATCTGGAGCTATGGCCACCGCAACGAACAGGGCCTCGCCTTCAATCCGGCGTCCGGCGAATTGTGGGAGACCGAGCACGGCCCGCGCGGCGGCGACGAGGTCAACATCATCAGCCCGGGCAAGAACTACGGCTGGCCGGTGATCGGTTTCGGCATCGACTACAATGGCGCCAAGATCCACGGCAGCACGTCGAAGCCCGGCATGGAACAGCCGGTCAAGTATTGGGTGCCGTCGATCGCGCCGAGCGGCATGGCGTTCTACACCGGCGAACTGTTTCCGAAATGGCGCGGCAGCCTGTTCACCGGCGCGCTGGCCGGCCAGATGCTGGTGCGGCTGTCGCTCGACGGCAACAAGGTCACCGGCGAGGAACGCCTGCTGCGGGACCTCAACGAACGCATCCGCGATGTCCGGCAGGGACCGGACGGCGCATTGTATCTGCTGACGGACAGTACGGCCGGACGAATTCTTCGCGTGTCGCCGGCGAAGTAGCAATCGTGGCCCGGCACCGCGTGCGGGCAACGCGACGGCGCCTCGAACCTTACCGGCTTCTTCCGATGTCGCGACCAATTGAATCGAAAAAACGGAAAAATGCGCCGGATCAATCCATCCGGCCCTAGGCATACCGACAAAAGAACTCGTGTACATCGCACCGTTCGTCATGGCGTCGCCCTAGTCTCTGGGCCACACGGGACAACACGATGCCATTCAGCGCGCGCACCACGTCCGGACTTCTTCTGACCGCAACGGCGGCATTGGCCGCCATGGCGGCGAATCTGTACTTCGCCGTAACGCTGGATCTGGCGCCGTTGTTCGTCGGCCTCGTGGTCTGCGCCGCGGCGCTGGGCGGCATCGGCGCGGGCCTTGCCGGCGCGGCCATCGCGGTCGGCTGCGTTGTACTGCTGGCGCTCGTCCACGGCACGCCGTTGGGCTTCAGATTGGCTGACCTGATCGACATCGCGCTGCTGGCGATCGGCGCAACCATGGCAGCGATCGTCACCGGCATGTTGCACACCGCCGCGCACAAGGCATCGCGGCGCGAGCGCGCGCGTCATGCCACCGCACGGCGGCTCGCCGCTGCGCTCGACCAGACCACCATCGGCATCGTCCTGCTCGACGCCGACACCCGCGCCGAATTCATCAACCGGGCGTTTCGCGATCTGTTCGCGGTGCCGGACGCGCTCGCCGACAGCAACCCGCCCTTCATCGCGCTGATGTATCACGGCCGCGACACCCGCGCCTATGCGCTGCCGGACGACGAACTGGACGGCTTTATCGCGCGGCGCACCGAAATGATCCGCGCCGGCGACACCACGCCGTGCGATATCAGGCTCAGCAGCGGCATCGTGGTGCGGCTGAGCTGCACGGCGCTGCCCGATGGCGGCCGCATGCTCAGCTACACGCCGATCACCGATCTGATCCGGCGCAGCGACAATCCCGCCGACTACGATCGTTACCTGGCGCTGCGCGGCACCGGCGACGTGTTCGCCGACGGCCATCTGCACGCCGCCGAATAGGCCGTGCGGCTGGGGATAACCAGGCGTGTCACAGCCGCGTAACAACCCCGGACTAGCCTGCGCCTGCGTCCGGCCGCTTCCCCGTCGCCGACCGGATGTCCCCAAGCGGTCCCTGCCTGTCGCCGCGTCCGGCAGGGACCGCATTTTTTCTCGCATCCCGCCGGGATAACTATCCGAGCTCCCTGCTCTGTCCTCGCGCTGCGGTCCGAAATCGCGGTACAAGGTGTCATGATCCGCTTCATCGCCGTCCTCATCGTTGTCACGGTCCTGACCCTGCTGCTGCTGCCGCTGCAGTTGCTGGCCATCGCCTTCAACCTGCGCCTGCAGCGCAGCCTGCCGCATCTGTTTCACCGCATCGTCTGCGCGCTGTTCGGCGTCCGCATTCGCCAGGTCGGCACCCGCACCATGGACTCGCCCGTGCTGATCCTGTCCAACCACGTTTCGTGGCTGGACATCTGCGTCATCGGTGCATTGAACCCGGTGGTGTTCATCGCCAAGAGCGAGGTCGCGCGCTGGCCGGTGTTCGGCTTTCTGTCGAAGCTGCAGCGCACCATCTTCATCGACCGCCAGGCCCGCCACAAGACCGGGGCGGCCACCCGCGAGATCGGCGACCGGCTGCTTGGCGGCGACGCCGTGGTGCTGTTCGCCGAAGGCACCTCCAGCGACGGCATCCGCATCCTGCCGTTCCGCTCGGCGCTGGTCGGCGCGGTGCATCATGCGCTCGGCAGCAGCACTCACCACAAGTCCATCATCGTGCAGCCGATGTCGCTGGCCTATGTGCGCGTCGACGGCCTGCCGGTCGGACGCGCCTTTCGCGAGCGCGTGGCGTGGTATGGCGACGCCGACCTGATCCCGCATTTCATCGGCGTGCTGGCCTCCGGCGCCATCGACATCACCGTGAGTTGGGGCGATGCGGTGGCCTATGACATGAGCGCCGACCGCAAGCAGATCGCCAGGGATGCGGAACTGGCGGTGCGCCGCATGACCACCGCGGCGCTGCGCGCCGGGGCGCCGAAGCAGGCGCCTGTTGCCACGGTCGACCCGCAGCCGCTGCCCGCCGCCTGACCCGTCCGCGCGGCGGCCATGATGCAGTGCGTCTTGCCGCGGCGCGTGGTGCGCGCGATAAGACGAGGCTGTGACAACCTGATGGGACCTTCCATGCAACTTCGCAATCTCGGCGGCTCCGGCCTGCGCGTCTCCGCGGTCGGCCTCGGCTGCAACAATTTCGGCCAGCGCAGCGACCTCGAAGCCTCGCGAAAAGTGATCCACAAGGCGATCGACTGTGGCATCACGCTGTTCGACACCGCCGACATCTATGCCGGCATGGGCGGCTCGGAAACCGTGCTCGGCCAGGTGCTCGGCGATCGCCGCAAGGACATCGTGCTGGCGACGAAATTCTGCAAGCCGATGGCCACCGACGGCAGCAAGCAGGGCGCCTCGCGCCGCTACATCATGAGCGCGGTCGAAGCCAGCCTGACCCGGCTGAAGACGGACTGGATCGACCTCTACCAGCAGCACGATTTCGACTCGCTGACGCCGATCGAGGAAACCCTGCGCGCGCTGGAAGACCTCGTGCGCCAGGGCAAGGTGCGTTACATCGGCAATTCCAACTTCCCGGCCTGGCGCATCGCCGAGGCCGAATTCACCGCGCGCGGCGCCGGCACCAGCCGCTTCGTGTCGTGCCAGGACGAATACAGCCTGCTGGTGCGCGACCACGAGAAGGAACTGATCCCGGCCGCGCAGCAATACAATCTCGGCCTGCTGCCGTTTTTCCCGCTGGCCGGCGGCATGCTGACCGGCAAATACGCCGGCGCCACCAATGTCGACGCCAACACCCGCTTCGCCAAGGCGCCGGCGCTGCGCGACCGCTACTTGGTGCCGCGCAACGAAGCCATCGTCGACAAGCTCGCCGCCTTTGCCAGTGCGCGCGGCCACTCCATGCTCGAACTCGCCTTCTCCTGGCTCGCCGCGCGGCCGCAGGTGTCGAGCGTCATCGCCGGCGCCTCGACGCCGGAGCAGATCGAGCAGAACGTCAGAGCGATCGAATGGAAACTCAGCGCCGAGGACATGGCCGAGATCGACACCATCACGCTGGTGTAGTTGCACGCTGCTGCTGAAGGGCAGCACTTCCTTTCCCTCTCCCGCCGCGCGCAGCGCAGCTGCGCGCGGCGGGAGAGGGTGGACGCGCGCCCGCGCGGCCGGGAGAGGGGCGCAGCCGCATACGCCGCAAGCCCCTCTCCCGCCCTCACTTCGTTCGGGCACCCTCTCCCGCTGCGCAAAGCTGCGCTTTGCTGGGGAGAGGGGAAGCACGAACCGCGCTTACCTCTCGCACTCTACCTCCGTCCCCACATCCGCCGCATCCCGCCTCAGCGCTTGCATTTCGGCATAGACATACTCGATCAGCTCCTGCTCGACAGCATGGGGGAGCCTGACGCGCAGCACGGCGAAGCAGGCGAGATAGGCTGCCGGCCGGCAGTGCCGCGCACGGCGGCAGCGCTTATCCGGACAACGCACAAAGCCGCGATGCACGTCGGACACCTCGCGCTTGATCTGCAATTGCGCGCGCTCCCAGTCGGCGTCGGTCTGCCGCGCCAGCGCCGCCGCGCGCGCATCGACCGCGCGCTGTTTCAGAAATGCCTCGTCCCAGATCGTCGTCCTTGCCATGCCTCGCTCTCCTCTCGGATGATTGATCGCGGCACGCCGCCGCGGCCGGGCAAGCCTGTGCGTTGCCCGCAAAATGCTTTGCGTGAAGGTCTTGCCAGGGGGCCTCCCGAAACGAGGGAGGCGGAGCGCCGACAGGCGCAGCTTTTGTAGTAGTGGCCGCAGCGTGATCCCGACGCATCGGGAGGAGAGGCCGGGGAACGCCTTGTCAGCGCTCCCACCGTGGCGATTTTGGGCTCCAGGGCCGTGCTTCCGGGCCAGCACGTGGCTTGCGCCACTCCGGCGGGATTTCCCCGCCTTTCGCTGTCCGCGTCCAGCCACTCAAGGCAGACCCCCTTAGTAGGGTCGGACGGCCACACAGGGCCTCCCGAGTGCGCAAGGCAACGTCTGCCTCGCGCCCGCAGGCGCCACCGCCTCATCCCGCACTTCCAAGCGTCCCAGGAAACGCCCCTCAGTGGGATGAGGTGACTAGGTTTATAATCCAAATCAACGCAGCCGTCAATCCACGATGTGAAAATTATCCTCCACGCGGTTGGCATCCCCGCGAATCTCATTATTGTACACCCAACTATTTGACGTACCGGCTTTCCGGGTGCACATTTAGTTTCATGGCCAAGCCCTTCGATCCCGCGAAAGACGCCATCAATCGCGCACGGCACAGGATTTCGCTGGATCGCGCGACCGACATGGTGATCGCGCGTTACATCGTCGACGAACGCGCGGACTATGGCGAAGTCCGCTACCGCGCGTGGGGCCATATCGATGGCAAAGCCTACTATCTCGCCTTCACCGTTCGCGACGGCATCGTGCGGCCGATCAGCCTGCGCCGCGCTCATGCCAAGGAGATGAAACGACATGCCCCGTAAGAAGAAAGCCGGAACGGCACCCTCGACGACAACCCCGACTGGACGGCAGCCGATTTCGCGGCCTCAAAGCCCGCGGAGGACCTGCCGCCGGAAATCCTCGCGCAATTCAAGAACAGGATCGGCCGCCCGCGCCTCGACAATCCCAAGGTGCCGGTGAAGTTGCGGCTTGATGATGACGTGGTGGCGGCCCTGCGCGCCACCGGACCGGGCTGGCAGACGCGGATCAACGACATGCTGAAAGCGCGCATCAAGCGAGGAAAGATTCAGTTCGTTGGACCGGGCGACAAGCGGAAGGCAACGCCGCCGCGCGTCGTGGCAAAGCGCAAGAGCGCGTGAGCGGAAAGCAAACAACCCGCATGAGCGCAGAGATATGCAGGACTCGCCGAAGTCCCGGATATCGTTCTACTCTCCCGGCTATGTTGGCTTCTGTCGGTCATCCAAAATGGAGGCAACCGGTGTCGTATTTCAGGATCGCGCTCACATTCGTTGTCGTGACATGGACCCTGCCGTTTGCCGCTGTGGCGCAGACGGCAGACCCTTCCCTGCACGAGGCGCGCGACGTCAAGATATCGCAGCAAGCTGTCGATCCATTGGCGGGCGACGCGCTGTATGCCGACGTCGAGACATACGACTCCTTCGGCATTCACAGGTACGGCAGCGTCGGCATTCAGCGGGCGATGGACTGGCTGGCCGACCGGCTGCGGACGGACGGGCTCACCATCGAGGAACAGCGCTTCTCGATCGGCAAGCAGTATTTTCTCGACGCGGCGTCCCTGACCGTCGGCGACAAGACCCTCGCCGTGCTGCCGCAATGGTGGATCCCGGAGGACAAAGCGAGCTTCAGCCTCTCCGCCCCGATCGCAAATGGCGGCGATGCAACGGGAAAATTTGTCCGGCTGCACATTCCCTATGACCAGGGCGCCTATCTCAACAAGACACACCGGGAGCTGATCGCCGGCGCCATCGCCAAACACCCCGCTGCGGTGCTGCTCAGCATCGGCCACCCCAGCGGTGAAATCTTCACTTACAACGTTGCGCAGACCGATGAACCGTGGCCGGTGCCGGTCATTCTTGTGGCGGCGAAAGACGAGCCGCTGCTCGAAGCCGCCGAGACCGCCGGAGCTTCGGTTTCGGCGTCGGTTCAAGGGCATTATGAAAAGGGCGTCGCCGGGCGAAACCTCATCGGACGGCTTGACCGCGGCAAGGACCGCACCGTCGTGGTCTCGACCCCGGTTTCCAGCTGGTTCACCAGCACCTGCGAACGAGGCCCGGGCATTGCGGCCTTTCTCGCCACCGCCAGCTACGCCGCAACATCATTGCCCGATGCCAACTTCATCTTCGTAGCCACCACCGGGCACGAAATCGGCCATGGCGGCATGGAGTTGTTCCTGCATGACAAGGCGCCGAAGCCGGATCGGGTTGCTGCATGGATTCACTACGGCGCATCGCTTGCCTGCTATCAGCGCGTGCGCGACGGCGGAGACTGGCGCATCGTGCCGGAGGTCGATGCAAAAGCCCGCTTTATCGGCGTCAGCGCAAGCCTCGCGGCGACCATTGATCGCCGGTTTCAAGATGTGCCGGCGGTCCGGATGCAGGGCAACCGGGCGGCGATCGGCGAGTTGCGCGACGTTTTTGCCGCGGGCTATCCGAATTTCATCGGCATTTTCGGCCTGCACCCGTTGTTTCATACCCCGATCGATCGCGCGGCGATGACAGGGCCCGCGCCGCTGCAAGTCGTGATGGGTGCCTTCGCCGCCGCACTGGACGAGATTGCCAAGAAGTAGCGTCGGGGCATCGCAACGAGGACGCAGGCGGTCGGGTCCCTGAGCTCCCCATGGACCCCGCCTGCGATTTCCCGCACTCTGCGCCTCAGCCGCACCGGCGCAAGAATCACGTTCCCAAGGACTTCTCATGATGACCTCCACCCTGCGCACCGCCCTCGTCGCTGCCACCATCGCCCTCACGAGCCTCGCCGCCTCCGCCGCGCGCGCCGACAGCGGCACGGTTCGCATCAATGTGCTGAAGGGCGGCTGGTTCATCGGCGCGTCGGGCGGCTCGGGCACCCTGACGTTTCGCGGCCGGCAGTATCCGCTGTCGATCGGTGGCCTCAGCGCCGGCCTGGTGTTCGGCGCGTCGCAGACCTATCTGTCCGGTCGGGTGAGCCGCATCAACCGTCCTTCGGATGTCGCGGGCGTCTATGGCGCGGGCGGTGCCGGTGCTGCGGTCGGCCGCGGCGTCAGCGCCATCGTGCTGACCAACGAAAAGGGCGCGTTGCTGGAACTGAGCGGACGGCAGACCGGGCTGATGGTCAATGCCGACCTCAGCGGGCTGGCGATCTCGCTGCGCTAGGCGCGCCGCACTGCGCCGCTACTGCGGCGCGGTGCGTTCGCTCACCAGCTGGACGACGAACCCCGACGGATCGATGCGATACCTTGCAGACGCAGGACCGGCCCGCTTCAGAGCGGGCCGCAGCAGATAGCTGATCCGCTGCGTGGTGTTGTAGGGCGCCAGCCATTTCGGAATGACAAACTCCGGCGTTTCCTCATCGACGATGGCCGCCTGCGGCGGCAACGACGCCAGCGAGAGCTGCAGATTCTGCATGTACTTCTTGGTGGCGACGATGTCCCAGGCATGAAACACATTGGTGCTCTGCCATTGCAGCACCCCGGCAATCGCCACGCCGGCGGCGACGGCCGACATGCGCAACAGCAAGGTGGGCCGCAGGCTGGATAGCGCGATCATGAGCACGACAATGAGCAGCGCGGAGGTCTCGAAATTGTAGCGCAGCGAGCTGCCGCTGCCGCTGCCGAACATCCCTGCCCTCTGGATCGCCACCGGGAGAATCCCCAGAACCACATAGGCCAGGTAGGTCGCCCACAGGATCGCGTTTCGCGGCTGCGCCCGGATGGTGACAATGGCGACGACGACCAGCAACACCACCGCCCCGATCGCGGCAAAGGGTTGCGGGGCCGACGAGGCCTGCGAGCCCAGCCCGATGCTCGATGCCGCGGCGCCATCGGCAAAGGCATTCCAGACGAACAGCGCCACGTCGGCGACGCTGCCGCGCGGCGCGCTCATGCCGGGAGATACCACCACGACCATCGCCACATACAGCGCCAGCGCCAGCACGTGAAACTTGAAGCGCACGGCAGCCCGCCAGACATCGGAACGGCTGCCCAGCGGCGCCACGGACGCCCAATAAAATCCCGCCACCGGGATGATGGAAAAGATCGCCTTCGCCGTGAACGACAGGCCGATCGCATAGGCCACCGCCGACAGCAGGAAGCGCCCCTGCAGCGCGGCGTGGATCGCCAGCAACATCGTGGCCATGCACGACACCGTATGCAGCGCCGACGAACACCACAGCTGCATGTGAAGGGCCTGCAGCGAAAAGATATAGACGATCAGCAGCGCCACGATGCTCCAGCGCGACGTGGTGAAATGCATGGCGATCCGTACCAGCAGATACGACGACAGGACCGACAGCACGACGATATAGAACTGGGTCGCGACAAACGACACGCCGGCGAGCTCGAACTGCAACGCGTGCACGGCCCTGAAGCCAGGCGCCACCTGCCCGAACACATCGCGGAACAGGTATTTCAGCGTGAAGCCCATGTCCTGGTACACGATGAAACCGAAGAAATCGTCGGAAAACAGCCAGCTGTTGCGCACGCGGTAACAGATCAGCAGAACCTGCAGCGCCATCAGGACAGCGACGATGGGTCCAAGCGACCACGCCGTGGGTGCGACCAGCGAATGATTGATCTCTTCGGCCACAGCCCTCGCGGTCGCGTCCGCTGACGGGCACTCCCGTATCGTTTGGTCCATGTTCGGAGCGGGAACGACGCCGATGCCAGCACCGCCGAAGGACAACCTCCGGCTCACCGCTGTCATCAAACTGAAATATCGATGCATGAGCCGGTCGGCTCCAAATAAAAAATGAAGAAACAGGGCAATAACAATAGGCGCAATCCTACCGCCCACGGCCAGCTACGCAAGGCGCCGTGGCAGAAAATGTATCAGGGATCGCTGTTTTCGGCCGGCACGCCGCCTGCGGCCGCCGGCAGGTCCGCTTGACCGCACCGACGACGCCGCTGAAGCAGAAGTCCAGGCGTGGGATCGCGCGCCCGCCGCGGCCTATGCGACCGGAACTATGCCACCAGCCCCTTGGCCGGCTTCACCATGGCGCTGTCGGGGAAGACCGACTCGGCCAGCACGCGTTCCGACAGGCCGAGGTGGTCGTGCAGCACGCCTTTGAGGATGGCGCGCAGGTCGGTGGTCGGCGCGAGGTCGCGGGCCTCGAACAGGTTGGCCGGCTTGAGGCCGGGCCAGTCCGATATCACCCGGCCGCCCTTCACCGCGCCGCCGGCGAGCAGCGCCACGGTGCCGGTGCCGTGGTCGGTGCCGGCGGTGCCATTGATCCGCGCGGTGCGGCCGAACTCGGTGGCGACCACGATCACGGTGTCGCGCCAGTGCGGGCCGAGGCCTTTCTCGAATTCCAGCAATGCGCCGTCGAGTCCGCCGAGCAGTTGCGCGAGGCGGCCGACCGGGCCGCCTTCGCCGGCATGGGTGTCCCAGCCATCGAACGCCAGCGCTGCGATGCGCGGACCGTCATCGGCGGCCATCAGCTTGGCGGCGCCGCGGGCGATCTGCTGCATCGCCGTGATGCCCTTGTCCGGTTTCATGGTGTCGCCCTTGGCGATCTTGTCGAGCTGCAGGCCCTGCGCCAGCGCGGCGCCGAGCGCCGGATCGCGACCGCGATAGAGCTCCATCAGCCGCTGCGCGGTGTCGTCGGCGGCGGTCGGCAGATTGACCGGCGCCCAGCCGACCGTCGGCGCGTTGCCGCGCAGGATCAGCGGCGTGGTCGGGCCGATCGCCAGCCCGCTCCTGACGCGCTGCCCCGCGGGCAGCGCGTCGATGGCGCGGTTGAGCCAGCCGGACTGCACCCGGCCGGGACCGGCGAAGCCGCTCTCCAGCACGTCCTGGCCGTCGAAATGCGAGCGCTCGCGATAGGCGGTGGCCACCGCGTGAACCACCGCGGCCTTCTTCTCGCGCACCATGCGGGTGAATTCCGGCATCGCCGGATGCATGGCGAAGAACGAATCCAGCATCGGCGCGGCATTCGGGCCATCGGCGGTCAGCGCGATGGACCCATGCAGGCCGGCATAGTCGGGATCGCCCAGCGGCGCCACGGTGGCAAGACCATCCAAGGCACCGCGCAAAATCACCACGATCAGGCGGGGATCGCGGGCATCGGCGGCGCGGGCGAATTTCGGGATATAGGCCCAGGCGGCGAAGGCGGCGCCCCCGAGCAACAGGGAACGGCGCGAACTGCGCAACGAGGTGCGGCTTTCACAGCAGTCCATGGTCATCTCCTCTGGAATTCCGGCGACATCAACAGCAGCGCCAGCGCCTGCTGACGGGTCTCGGCACGCGCGATGGTCTGCCGCGTCTCGTTCGACGCCGCATCGCCGGCGATCACGTCGAGCAGTTCGCGCGCGTCGATGCTGTCGGCGATTTTCGACGACACCTGGGCGGCGAGATCGAGCCGCAGCTTCATGCCTTCCGGCGCGGCCCAGGCGGCGTTGCTGTCGGGAAAGCCGTTCGGACCCGGCGGCGTCCATAGCGGCTGGCCGAGCGTGTTGAGCCCGCCGATCACCTGATAGGGATTGTCGGGGATGCGCCCGAGCAGCCGGGCCGTGCCGATCAGGTATTCGTAGGGGCTGCGCACTTTGGTCAGCGGCGCGCTCCATGCCTCGTCGGAATCCAGCAGCGCCAGCGTCAGCGCGCGCAGGTCGCCGTCGGTGCTGCGGAACGTGGCCTGCAGTCTTGCGACCAGGGCCGGCGGCGGCGTGTCGGCGACGAAATGCGCGGCGAATTTCGTGGCGATGAATTTTGCCGTCGCCGGATGCCGCGCGATGTCCGCCAGCGCCGCCTCGCCCTGCCCGACGCCGTTGTCGTCATAGGTCTTGCCGAGCAGTACCTGCGGTCCGGGCTGATGCGCATTGGCGTTGAAGGCGAAGCTGCCGGGCACGCCGAGCTTGCCGTCGCGGCCGGCGAAGGTCCAGCCGGTGATGATGCGCGCCAGCGTGGTGACGTCATCCTGCGAATAGCCGCTGCCGACGCCCAGCGTATGCAGCTCCATGATCTCGCGCGCGAGATTTTCGTTGAGGCCGCGCTTGCCGTTTTGCCCCGCCTTTGATTGCGGGCCGATCGACTGCTGGTTGTCGAGGAAGAACAGCATCGCCGGATGCTGTTCCACCGCCTTCAGCATGTCGCTGAAGCGCCCGAGCACATGCGGGCGGATCGCCTCGCGCTCGAACGAGCCGGCCCAGATCCGCGCCGGCTCGCCCTTGTTGGCGGAGATGCAGAAATGGTTCGACCAGAACACCACCAGCCGTTCGATGAAGCCGCATTCGGCGATGGTGGCGCGCTGGATCCGCGCCAGCGCCTCGTTGCGAAAGGTGTTCTGCACCACGTTGGGCGGTTGCGGCGGCATCGGCGGCGGTTTCGGCACATCGGGTTGCACGGTCATGGTTGCGGTGGGCGGCGGCGGCGCGTCGCCGGCGGCCACTTTCATCGGCTCCGGTGTGGCGGTTGCCACCTTGGCGGCGGCGGCGCGCGCCGCCTTGACCTCGTCCTGATAGGCGAACATGGCCTGACCGAGCGCCGGGGTGGATTGCAGCCCCGGCAGTTCCAGCAGCACGCCGCTGGGGCGGCCGAGTTCGGCCTTGACGAAGCCGCGCGGATCGGACGCCGCATTGAGGATGTCGCCGGAGGCGCCGCCGCGCGCGCCGAAGCCGAAACGATTCAGCGCCACCAGGCCGCCACGAGAATCACGCGCCATCGAATGTCCTCTGAACAGTCTTCCCTTGCCGGTCGGCGCGGGTAGAGTCGGTGCCGAACCCTACGCCTGCAACGATGAACCCGGCCTGAAAAAGCCGGTGAAAGTTGGCCCGCTTCATGACAAATCGGACAGATGACCTGGCCTTGCCACGCAGCCTGACCTGCGAACGCTGCGGAACCGGGTTTTCCTGCACGCTGTCGGGCGATTGCTGGTGTATGGCGGAGCCGGTGCAACTGCCGATGCCGGCGGTCGGCGGTGGCGATTGCCTGTGCCCGGACTGCCTGCGCGCCGCGGCGAACGTCGCGTGGCAGGTCGATGCCGTGCTGCTGGACATGGACGGCACCCTGCTCGACACCGAGCGCGTCTATCTCGCCAGCCTGGACACGGCATTGCAGTCGATGGGCTACACCGACGGCGCCGCGTTGGGCCATGCCATGATCGGCATTCCCGGGCCGGAATGCGAGCTGATGCTGATGAAGCACTATGGCGCGGATTTTCCGCTGTCGGCGCTCAACGACGCCTATGTCATCAGACGCGACGAGATGTTTCGCGCGGGCATGCCACTGAAGCCCGGCGCCGTCGAACTGCTCGATGCGCTGCGCACCGCCGCCTGCAAGGTGGCGCTGGTCACCTCGTCGGGCCGCGCCACCGCCGAAGCGCATCTCGCGGCCGGCGGCATCCGCGCGCATTTCGAGACCGTGCTGACCCGCGACGACGTCGCCCGCGGCAAGCCGTATCCCGACCTCTATCTGCTGGCGGCACAGCGGCTCGGCGTGCCGCCCGCGGCCTGCGTCGCCATCGAGGATTCCGGACCGGGCATCGCCGCCGCGCACGGCGCCGGCACGATCCCGATCATGGTGCCCGACATCCTGGCACCCTCCGCCGAGACGATCGCACAATGCGCCGCTGTGGTTCCCGACCTGCATGCCGCGCTGGCGCTGCTGAAAACCCGCGGCGGGCTTTGAAACCGCGTCATTCCACGCGGCGTGGCATCGTGACGCTGTTGACCACATGCAGCGACGCCCATGCGTTGGCATTTCGTGAAGGTTTATGGCCGACCGTCGGCGAAACCCCACAGCGCCATAGCCGCATGCGACGTCACGGAGACTCATGAGATATTCATCTGCGATCACGTTCCTTCGTCCGATGCCGGTATCGCGCGTCGCAGCGCTCACCGCAGTGGTTGCGGTCGCGCTGGTCGCCGTTCATGCGCCGGCGCACGCGACATCCCGCGACGATATCGCGGCCATCGCCGACGCCACGAAACTCGCGATGTCCGGCAAGACGGCCGCGGCCACGCAGCGCCGCGACCAGATCCGCGATCCGCTCGGACGCCGCGTGGCGGAATGGGTGATCCTGCGCGCCAATGACAATGACGCCGACTTCGCGCGCTACGCCGCCTTCATGCGCGACAATCCGGCGTGGCCGAGCATGGGATTGTTGCAGCGACGGGCAGAAGCACGGCTGTGGACCGAACGCGCCGAGAGCGGCACCGTGCTCGCCTTCTTTGCGCAGCGGGCGCCGCGCAGCGCGCTGGGCCGGCTGGCCATGGCGCGGGCGCAATGGACGCGCGGCCAGCACGCCGCCGCCACCGACTACGCGCGCCAGGCTTGGCGCAACGACGATCTCTCCGCCAGGCTCGAGGCCGACATTCTGGCAAGCTTCGGCGCCCGGCTTGACGCCGCCGACCACCGGGCGCGCATGCAGAACCGGCTCTACGCCAACGACCTGGCCACCGCGATGCGCGCCGCAAGGCGGCTCGGCGCCGCCGAGGTGGCCATTGTCACGGCGCGCACGGCGATGGTCCACAAGAGCCCGCGGGCCGGCGCGCTGCTGGCGGCGGTTCCGGCCGGCGCGCGCAGCGACCCGGCCTATCTGTTCACGCGGATCCAGTGGCTGCGTCGCAACGACCACACTGCGCAGGCTGCGCAACTGATGGCGACCGCGCCGCGCACGTCCGCCGCGCTCGGCAATGCCGACGCGTGGTGGCTGGAGCGGCGCGCGCTGGCGCGGCAACTGCTCGATGCCGGCGACGCCAGAGGCGCCTACCGCACCGCGCGCGATGCGGCGCCGGACAAGCAGACCTATCAGGTCGATCGCGCCTTCATGGCCGGCTGGATCGCGCTGCGCTACCTGCACGACCAGAAGACGGCCGAACGGAATTTCGCCGAGATCCTGAGCATCACCTCGCAGCCGACCTCGGTGGCGCGGGCGCATTACTGGCTCGGCCGCGTTGCCGGTGCCCGTCACAACACGCCGGCGGCGCGGCAGCACTACCAGGCCGCGGCCGTGCACGGCACCGCCTATTACGGCCAGCTCGCCTGCGCCCGCCTCGGCTGCCGCAACACCCGCCTGCGCCAGCCGCCATCGCCCGGCAGCATCCAGTCGGCCAGCGCCGCGCATCGCGATCTCATCGGCGCCGCGGAACTGCTGTATCTCACCGGCAACCGCAAGCTGGTGGTGCCGTTCGTCGCCGATCTCGACGGCGTGAAGGACAGCCGCGCGCTGGTGCACATCGCCGAGGTGGCCGCGCGCCGCAACGACGCCGCCGCCATGCTGGCGATCGACCGCGCCGCGCTGAACCGCGGCATGGCGTTCGACAGCTATGCCTTCCCCGCGGCCGGCCTGCCGGCCTTTGCGCCGCTCGGCGCGAAAGCCGACAAGAGCCTCGTCTATGCGATCACCCGCACCGAGAGCGCGTTCAATCCACGCATCACCTCGGGCGCCAGGGCCACCGGCTTCATGCAGGTCACGCCAGCGGCCGGCGAGACGCTGGCGCGGCGGATGGGCTTCGCTTTCGACGTCAAGCGACTGCACGAGGACTCCGCCTACAATCTGCGGCTCGGCTCCGCCGAGATCGTCAACCTGCTCAGCGACTACAACGGCAATCATGTGCTGGCGCTGATCGGCTACAATGCCGGGCGCGGCCGGGTGAAGGAATGGATCGCGCGCTACGGCGACCCGCGCCGGCCCGATGTGGACGTGGTCGACTGGGTGGAGCGGATCCCGTTCGCGGAAACCCGCAACTACGTGCAGCGCGTGCTCGAAAACCTGCAGGTGTACCGCGCCCGCTTCGGCCAGCCGGCGCTCGGCATCGCCACCGACATGAACGCCGGCTGATTGCCTGGCTGGAATGCCGCAGGTTAGGATCGGTGTTCGATCCATTCAAAGATGCATGCGCGATGACGTCCGCGACAAAACTTGCCACCCTGCTGTTCGTCACCATCAGCGCGATGCCGTCCGATGCCGCTTTGGCATCCTGCTACGGCCGCAACGCCGGAGAGACCGAGACCCGGTTCAAGCTGAGCGGCGACGAAGCGCGCGATACAAGCACCGGACTGGTCTGGAAGCGATGCAGTCTCGGCACCCGCTGGGACGGCAAGCGGCGTTGCGAGGGCGAGCCGGCCGCCGCCAACTTCGCCGAGGCGCGCGCCGCGGCGGAGCAAGCCGGTGCGGGCTGGCGTGTGCCCTCCGGGCCCGAACTCGAAACCATCGTCGATACCGGCTGCGGACGTCCGGTGGTCGACACAGCGGTGTTTACGGATATCAGGCCCGACGCCGACGGCATGGCCAAATACTGGACCACCAACGAGGTCGGCGCGGCGAACCTGGTCTACTACTTCGACTTCATGAACGGCGCCGCCGACGGCCACAGCCGCGGTTTTCAGCTCTCGGTGCGACTGGTGCGAACCGGACCGTGAGCCGCCGATGGGTCGGAACCAATCACCACTTTCGCGATTGGAGCGGTAACCGTCACCGGGTCGCAGCATGGTGCTGCGGCGCCGCTGATCGCCGCCATAGGAGACATCCGTGAAACTCAACCGCACCGCCATCATCGTTGGAAGCCTGCTGCTCGCCACGCCCGCGCTGGCGCAGTCGGTGGCCGAGAAGACCGGCGTCAACTCCACGCTCGGCATCAGCCCGGCCACCGCCGATTTCGTCAAGGAAGTCGCCATCAGCGACATGTTCGAACTGGAATCGAACAGACTGGCTCAGGACAAGGGCAATGCCGCGGAAAAGAAATTCGCATCGATGATGGTCACCGACCACACCAAGACCAGCACCGAGCTGAAGGCCCTGGTCAGCGGCGGCAAGGTTAAGGCCGAACTGCCGGCCGGGCTCGACGAGTCGCACCAGAAGAAGCTCGACACCCTGAAGGCCAAGACCGGCAAGGACTTCAGCTCGGAATTCGACTCCATGCAGGTCAGCGCCCACAAGGATGCGGTGTCACTGTTCGAGCGCTACGCCAAGGGTGGCGACAATGCCGAGCTGAAGAGCTGGGCCGGCAAGACCCTGCCCGCACTGAAGCACCATCTGGAGATGGCGCAGGACCTCGCCAAGGCTCCGGCCACGGTGGGAAGCACCAAGACGAAGTAACCGGAATGCGTCAGGCCTGATCGCTGACGCTGCGGCGGTCGCAGTCGGCCTGCGCGTAATACTGCCGCTTGGCCTGCAGCATCAGCATGTCGGCGAGCTTGATGACCTGCTCCAGCCGGTCGCCCGGCCGGCTGGTGGCAATGCCGATCGACATGCTCAGCTCGAGGTCGGGATAGTACTGGTTGTTGACCTCGATCAGTTCCGCCAGCGAGGCCAGCACTGCGTCGCCGCCGGCGGCGTCGGTGCCGGGCAGCAGCACCGCGAATTCGTCACCGCCGATCCGCGCCACCGAGGCTGGCTTCTCCACCAGCGAGCCGAACACCTCGCCGGCCCGGCGCAACAGCGCGTCGCCGACGCTATGGCCGAGGTCGTCATTGGCGGTCTTCAGGCCGTTGAGGTCGGCGATGATGATGGTGACCGGGTGCAGTCCCCTGCGCTCGATCCGGTTGAGCTCGTCGACATAGAAGGCGCGATTCAGCGTCCGCGTCAGCACGTCGTGGGTGCCGAGATATTCGAGATAGGCTTCCGCCTTCTTGCGCGCGGTGATGTCGGTCAGCGCGACCTGCACCAGCGACCAGTCGCCTTCGTGGCTGGGCAGCACCGAGAACTGCAGCAACAGGTGCAGCTTGGTGCCGTCGAGCGCATAGTTCACCACCTCGCGCTGCTGGAACAGCTTGCCGTTCCACAGATCGACGAGCTGCTCGCGGAAATGCGGCCCCATCTCGTCGCGGAAGACATCGCCGAGGTGGCTCAGCAAGGTCGCCTTGTCCGGCGCGCCGAACAGTTCGAGCGTCCGCCCGTTGACGTCGAGCACGCGGATCTCGCTCATGCAGCGCTCAACGAACTCCTGGTGGACATCGGTGAACACGCGAAAATCCTCGACGCCGCGCGCGCGCACCTCGTCGAGCAGACGTTTCACATCGCTGAAATCCTCGACCCACAACGACACCGGGGAATGGGCGAACAGGCCGAATGCGTAGTTCTCGCTGTCGACAAGGCGGCGCCGCGCGGTTTCCCGCTCGGTGACGTCCTCGATGGAGATCATCACCCGGTCCCATTTCTGCTCATGGCCGGGCAGCACGATGCCGTGGAGCTGGACGTCGAGGCGTTCGCCGGTGAGCGTGTAGTTGACGGTGTTGCTGGAGAAGTGGGTGCGCCCGCTCCACAGCTGCGCCAGCTCCGAGACGTGGCTCTTGAAGGTGTCGTCGCGCATCACCAGGCTGAGGCTGACCATCAGATGGTCGAGATCGCGGGCGCCGAACAGCGACAGCGTCTTGCGGTTGACCTTGATGATGCGGATGTGCTGCGAACACTGCCGGACGCGTTCGGGGTTGGCGAGCAGGAACGTCTCGATATCGTCGACGCCCTGCGCATGCCATTGCTCGAACAGCGCCTTGACGTCGCTGTAGTCCTCGATCCACAGCGAGACCGGCGCCAGATCGAACATCTTGGCGTCGTCGTTTGGATCGGTGAATAGAGCAGACATGGACATCTTCGCAATCGGTGTTCGGGTGCGGTTCTACCGTTTCTTACGCACGACTTGTCAAGAAACTCTCAACCCGTGTGCGGCCGTCGGGCGGGCTCTTCACACCGCGTATCCCGGCGAGTTCCGCGCCATCCCGCCAAAGGCATCGAGCATTCTTTCGCGCCATGCATAAATTGTATCGTCGGGCGCCAGCAGCTTGAACGGGCTGGTGGCCCGCGCCCACTGGAAGCCGCCGAACATGATGTAGTCGGCGTAGTTCGGCGTGTCGCCGCCGACATAGGCCTGCGTCTTCAGCGTCAGCCGCAACGGATCGAGCGACTTGCGGAAACCGGCGACGACACTGTCGCGACCGGCCGAGACCTCTTCCAGCGTCTTGCCGAAGCGCGCTTCGCGGCTCTTGCGGAAATAGGCCTGATCGACCGGGCCGAGATGGCCGTGAATGTCGGCGACGATCATCGGGAATATGCCGGCGATCACCACCATGTCGCCCCACCAGTTCAGCATCCGGGCCATCGCGCGGCCGCCCTCACCGCCGAACAGCGACGGACGGTCGGGATAGGTATCCTCGAGATAGTTGGCAATGGTCCAGGAGTCGGAGACGGCGCGGTCGCCGTCGAGCAGCACCGGCACCTTCTCGGAGCTGTGCGGGGCGATGGCCTCGCGCTCGGTGAAGCGCCACGGAATCGAGGCGACGTCGAGACCCTTGTGCGCCAGCGCCATCCGCGTGCGCCAGCAATACGGGCTGAACGGACGGGACTCGTCGGTGCCGACCAGTTCAAACAGTTGGATGGCCATACTTGCTTCCTGCCGGCGTCGATTGCCAAGCCATCATGCCCGCGCACGTCGCGGGCATTCATCTTGCTGCGATCCGTACACTAAAGGCGTGGATGGCCGGGACAAGCCCGGCCACGACAGGGCGGCCATGACGGCGCCGCGCGAAGGGCCTCAATTGGCTCCCCGACGGCCCGCGAATGGCAGGACAGCGCGCCGTGTGGTACTTTCATCTTGTACGCGGGGTCGCCCTGCGGCAACTTGCAACCGAGAATTGCCCTCAAAAATTGCCCCTGGAGAGTCGCCATGACCACGTCACGACGCGCTGTTTTGCTGTCCTTCGCCCTGGGTTTCGCCGGCCTTGCCACCGCGGAGGCGGCCTCGCCGCTGAAGCTGCTCGATCCCGACAAGGACGGCACCGTCGATCTGGCCGAAGCCAAGGCTGCCGCGTCCAAACTGTTCGACAAGCTCGACCGCGACAAGGACGGCACGCTGGAAGCCAAGGAGCTGCGCGGCCGGGTCAGCGCCAAGGAATTCGCCGCCGCCAATCCCGACAAGGATGGCACGCTCGACAAGAACGAATACATGACCATCGTCGAAGCCCGCTTCCGCGCTGCAGACCCCGACAATGACGGCACGCTGGATGCGAAGGAACTGGCGACGCCCGCCGGCCGCGCGTTGCTGAAGCTGCTGATGTGAGCCGGCAAGAGGCCTCCGACCGGCGCAAGACAGAGCTATCAACACCGGGAGGGGCCCGGCTCGCTTGAAGGCGCCGGGCTCGGTCACCAGCGTCGGAACAGCGCAGCTGAACCGGCGAGAGACTGCGGGTCCGACCATCAATCGGGTGATCGGGAGACCTTTTTCGACGGCCTTTTCCCCCCATATTGGTGTCATGGCGAAAAATCCCGACTCCCCCAAGAAGACCGTCACCAAGCGCGCGAAGACCCCCGCGGCCAAACCCGGCGCAGGGCGGCCCGAGGTCAAGCCGATCGGCCCGGCACTTGCGGAACTGCTGAATCCCGCGATCAACCGCGGCGATGCCGGCATGGGTTCCGGCACCGGGCTGCAGCCGCCACCGGGCAATTCGCTGGAACGCCGCTCCGGCGGCGAGGCCGCGATCCATCGCGCCCGCGCCTCGACGCCGAAGAAGTTCGAAGGCGACGCCGGCGCGCGCCCAACGCCGCTGCAGCCGTTTCCGCAGCCCGCAGTGGCACCCTACGCGCCCCGCCTGAGCGAACAGGCCTTCGAGGAGGCCCCGCAGGCGGTCTATGGCACCCATGCGGCGATTCCGGAACTCGATCCGGAACTGGCAAAACAGCTCGGCTTCACCACCGAGGAAGACGACAACGCCGCACTGGCGCGTCCGCCGCGCAACAAGATGGAAGCCCTGGGCGTGCAGGCCACCGCCGACGCGCTGGAGGCGCTGGTGCGCGACGGCCGTCCGGAATTCAAGGACGAGAAGATCTGGGTGCCGCACCGCCCACCACGGCCGGAGAAATCCGAGGGTGGCGTGCCGTTCGTGATCAAGTCGGAATACGAGCCGAAGGGCGACCAGCCCACCGCCATCAAGGAACTGGTGGAGGGCGTACAGCGCAACGACCGCACCCAGGTGCTGCTCGGAGTCACCGGCTCCGGCAAGACCTACACGATGGCCAAGGTGATCGAGGCGACGCAGCGCCCGGCGATCATCCTCGCGCCCAACAAGACGCTGGCGGCGCAGCTCTATGGCGAGTTCAAGAGCTTCTTCCCCGACAACGCCGTCGAGTATTTTGTCAGCTATTACGACTACTACCAGCCCGAGGCCTATGTGCCGCGGACCGACACCTATATCGAGAAGGATTCGTCCATCAACGAGCAGATCGACCGCATGCGCCATTCGGCAACGCGCGCGCTGCTGGAGCGCGACGACGTCATCATCGTCGCGTCCGTCTCGTGCATCTACGGTATCGGCTCGGTCGAGACCTACACCGCAATGACGTTTGCGCTTAAGAAGGGCGAGCGCATCGACCAGCGGCAATTGATCGCCGATCTGGTGGCGCTGCAGTACAAGCGCACCCAGCACGATTTTACCCGCGGCACCTTCCGTGTCAGAGGCGACGTCATCGATATCTTCCCGGCGCATTACGAAGACCGCGCCTGGCGCGTCAACCTGTTCGGCGACACCGTGGAGACCATCGAGGAATTCGACCCGCTCACCGGCCACAAGCAGGACGAGCTGGAATTCATCAAGATCTACGCCAACTCGCATTACGTGACGCCGCGCCCGACCCTGATCCAGGCCATCAAGTCGATCAAGGCCGAACTGAAATGGCGGCTCGAGCAACTGCACGAACAGGGTCGCCTGCTGGAAGCGCAGCGGCTGGAGCAGCGCACCACCTTCGACATCGAGATGATGGAAGCCACCGGCTCCTGCGCCGGCATCGAGAACTACTCGCGCTATCTCACCGGCCGCCGGCCGGGCGAACCGCCGCCGACCCTGTTCGAATACGTGCCGGACAATGCGCTGGTGTTCGCCGACGAGAGCCACGTGACCGTGCCGCAGATCGGCGGCATGTTCAAAGGCGACTTCCGGCGCAAGGCGACGCTTGCGGAATACGGCTTCCGCCTGCCCTCCTGCATGGACAACCGGCCGCTGCGTTTCGAGGAATGGGACATGATGCGCCCGCAGTCGGTCGCAGTGTCGGCCACGCCGAGCGCGTGGGAGCTCAACGAGAGCGGCGGCGTGTTCGTCGAGCAGGTCATTCGCCCGACAGGACTGATCGATCCGCCGATCAACATCCGCCCTGCCCGCACCCAGGTCGACGATCTCGTCGGCGAGGTTCGCGCCACCGCCAACGCCGGCTATCGCAGCCTGATCACCGTGCTGACAAAACGCATGGCGGAGGATCTCACCGAATACCTGCACGAGCAGGGCATCCGCGTGCGCTACATGCACTCGGACATCGACACCATCGAGCGCATCGAGATCATCAGGGATCTCCGCCTCGGCGCCTTCGACGCGTTGGTCGGCATCAACCTGCTGCGCGAGGGCCTCGACATTCCCGAATGCGCGCTGGTGGCGATCCTCGACGCGGACAAGGAAGGCTTTCTGCGCTCCGAGACCTCGCTGATCCAGACCATCGGCCGCGCCGCGCGCAACGTCGACGGCAAGGTGATCCTCTATGCCGACAGGGTGACGGGCTCCATGGAGCGCGCCATCGCCGAGACCGACCGGCGCCGCGAAAAGCAGGTCGAGTACAACACGCTGCATGGCATCACGCCGGAGAGCATCAAGAAGTCGATCGGCGACATCATGAACTCGGTCTACGAGCGCGATCACGTGCTGGTGGAAATCGGCGGCGGCAAGGGCCATTCCTGGTCGGACGACGTCAGCAGCATCGGCCACAATTTCGAGGCGGTGCTGGCCGATCTCGAAACCCGCATGCGCGAGGCCGCCGCCGACCTCAACTTCGAGGAAGCCGCGCGGCTGCGCGACGAGGTCAAGCGCCTGCGCGCCACCGAGCTGGCCGTGGTCGACGACCCCACCGCCAAGCAACGCAAGGTGGCCGGCGCCGCCGGTGCCTTCAAGGGCAACAAGCAGTTCGGCGCCTCCGCCAACATGCCGAAGCAATCGAGCGAGCGCGGCGGCAACAACACGCCATCATCCAAAGTGCACAAGCCCGATCTCGACGAAATGGGTATCGCCGGCTGGCACGAGGTCAAGCCCGCGCGCGGCAACAAGGTCGCGCGCCCGCGCAAGCCGACGCTGGATGAGATGGGCCCGGGCACCGAGAGCAAGATCTATCAGCCGCAGAGCATGACGGAGTCGATGCCCAACGCGCTGCCGAAATCGCGCAAGACTGCGCCTTCCGACGGAAGCAAGATCATCCAGCCCACCAACTCGCGGGAGTCCGGCCCGGAATTCGGACCGGTGGCAAGAAGCTCCGGCGGCGCGCCGGGGCATCGCGGCGGATGGAAGAAGCGATAGCAGCGTGAGGTAAGGCACCGGCCGTCATGTCCCCTCTCCCCCGGCGAAGCGCAGCTTCGCGGGGTGGGAGAGGGTCAGGGAGAGGGGGCGCCCCACGGAACGGCGTTCATGCCGGCATTGGACGGATACGTCGTTTCCGACGACTAACCGTCTTTAACCCCGGGGACCTTCATGCCGCATCGTCGCTTCGCCCTGCCCGCCCTCATGCTCTTCCTCGCCACGCCCTCTTACGCCCAGCAACCAACCCCGCCGCTGACCCTCGCCTGCAGCGGCCCGTTCGCAAAAGATTCCTCCCACGGACGCCTTCAGCAGACCTTCGGCGCGCCGAACGTCGCGATCCAGAAAGTCGACGGTGCCGAGGGCGAGAGCTTTGAAGCCAGCGTTCTCTATCGCTCCACCCCGGAGAAGCGGCTGGAAGTCGCCTGGAGCGACGACAGGAAACGCAGCGGGCTCGCATCGGCCAGTGTGAAAAAGCCCTCCGCCTGGAGCGGCCCCGAAGGCATCCGCGTGGGCATGACGCTGGACGAGGTCACCCGCCTCAACGGTCAGCCGTTCAAACTCAACGGCTTCGAATGGGACTACGGCGGCTTCGTCGTCGACCTCAAGGGCAAGCTCGCCATCCTGCCCGGCGGCTGCGCCATGACCCTGCGCTTCTCGCCCGGCATGGCGCTCGACGCCAGGAAGCACGCCGGCCTGCTCGGCGAGAAGAAGCTGTCGTCGTCGGACGCCAAACTGCTGGCGGTGAAGCCGGTGCTGACGGAGTGGAGCGTGGGGTATGGGGAGTGAGGACGCGGCGTTTAGGTAACACAAGGATCAGCTTATCTACTGGCAATCTTGGTCAGCTCGTTTAGTTTGCAACGATGAAGCTTGGATTTGAAGAACCTCAATCCGCCTATTCGAGCAGTTCACAAAATGCGCGCTCGTGGACCGAGGCCTGGGTTAGCGCGTGGGCTTACTGCCCACACTGCGGAAATGCCAAAGTTTCACAATTTCCGAACAACAGCCCTCTCGCGGATTTCTTCTGCACTTCATGCGATGAGGAATTCGAGCTTAAGAGTCAGAAAGGAAAATTCGGCAAGCGCGTTGTTGACGGCGCATTTAAGACCAAGGTCGAACGGCTTTCTGCGAGCAACAATCCCAAATTGCTTCTAATGAACTACGATCTGAAATCGCTTGCGGTCGTCAATCTGTTCATCATCCCGAAGCACTTTTTCGTCCGAGATACCATCGAGGAACGAAAGCCGTTAGCCGCCACTGCTCGGCGTGCTGGATGGATCGGATCGAACATCTTGCTCGGCCACGTGCCCGACACCGGCAAAATTCAAATTATCCGGGACGGCGTTATTCGCCCGAAAGACCTCGTGCTTAAGGAATGGCAGAAGACGCTCTTTCTCAGAGAAGAGTCGCTCGAATCTCGCGGATGGTTGCTAGACGTTATGAAATGCGTTGAAGCGCTGGGCAAGCCGGAGTTCACGCTCGACGATGTCTATGCGTTCGAACAGCATCTTAGCCATCGCTATCCCGACAACCAGAATGTTCGGCCGAAGATACGCCAGCAACTTCAATATCTCAGGGATCGTGGATTCGTTGAATTTGTCTCTCGAGGCAGTTATCGTCTGAGCAAATAGGAGCCGCGCCATGGCTTGGTTTCTCAATCACTATAAGTGCGAACGCGGCAAGCGCCGGTGGGCTGACGAATGGTCTTGCATGTGCGACGATGAATGTCCGCATTGTGGCGCCCGGTACATGACGCCCCACACCAGCGAAGACCTCACCACCCTGATTGAACAGGAAGGATCGAATTTCGTAGTCCGCTGGTCGCCCGAGACGGCGGAACACGATCCGGATTATCGGGTGCTCGGATACTTCCCGACCGAGCAGGAGGCGATCGCGTTTCTGTCTGCAGACTGACTTTTCACCATCCACATCTCGACAATATTCCTACAAGACTATATACCCCCCGTCGTCCTGCTCAAGAGGGGCGCTTCTCGAGGGCGCTCGTTGAGTGGAGCGGGATGCGGCGCCTGCGGGCGGGGTTCGCAGCCCTGCACTCGGGAGGCCGGGGGTCGCCGTCCGGGCCCACTACGGGGCTCTGCCTTCAATGGCCGGACGGGTGCGGGTGAAGGCGGGGAAATCCCGCCGGATCGATTGGCAGCTCCAACCCGCAAGGGGGCGAGCACAGTGCCTCCCGTACCCGGAAGCACGGTCCTCCGGACAGAAATCGCCGCCAGTCGCAGTCGCAGACTGCGTAAACTTGTCTGCGGGCCGCGCCGAAAGGCGCGCGCGCGCCGGGATGCGGCCATCGCAGGCCGCAGCGCGGAGCGCCACTGCTACAGTTCGCGCCTTTCGGCGCGCCGTCCCCCTCGTTGGGCGAGGGGCCGTCGGGAAAGGCGGTTTTGCGCGGCGGCGCGAAACCGACGGCGCGTGGGCGAAGCGAACCGACGCCGCCGGGATGTTTGACAATTGAATCGGAATGGCGAGGCAACGCACGCAGGCGCGACACACGCCGCTGTCATCGCCCGCGAAAGCGGGCGGCCCAGTAACCGACGGCGACCGTGATGAAACGCGGGCACCTGCGTGTACTGGGTCCCCGCATAGGCGGGGACGACAGGTGGAGCTGCCTACACCCGCTCGATGATGATCGCCGGCGCCATGCCGCCGGCGGCGCACATGGTCACCAGGCCGCGCTTCAGGTTGCGGCGCTCGAGTTCGTCGAGCACGGTGCCGATCAGGATCGCCCCTGTCGCGCCGATGGGATGGCCAAGCGCGATGGAGCCGCCGTTGACGTTGACCTTGGCGCGGTCGAGCTTGAGGTCGCGGATGAACTTTTCAGCCACAACGGCAAAGGCCTCGTTGATCTCCCAGAGGTCGATGTCATCGACAGTCAGCCCGGCTTTTGCGAGCACTTTTCGCGCAGCAGGGACCGGTGCGTTCAACATCAAGGTCGGGTCGTCGCCGATATTGGCCATGGCCACGATGCGCGCGCGCGGCTTCAGGCCGTGCTTGTCGGCATAGTCCTTGGAGGTCAGCAGCAAGGCTGCGGCGCCGTCGACCACGCCCGACGAATTGCCGGCGTGATGAAAGTGCTCGATCTTGAGGTCGGGATATTTCTGGTTGATCTGCTTGCGATAGGTCGTGCCGTCCGCATCCAGCGGATGATCGGCAATGGCGGCGAAGGCCGGCTTCAGGCCGGCGAGGCCTTCGGCTGTGGTGTTGGGCCGCGGGAATTCATCCTTCGCCAGAACCACATTGCCTTCATCGTCCTTCACCGGAATGAGGCTCTTGTCGAAGCGCCCTTCGGCGATGGCGACCGCGGCGCGGCGCTGGCTCTCCAGGCCGAGTGCATCGAGCGCTTCCCGCGAAATGCCTTCCATGGAGGCGATGGCGTCGCCGCAGATGCCCTGATGCGACTGCGGATGCACCTGCGCGAGCCGCTTGTTGCCCGAGCCCATGCCGAGCGGCGGCTTGCCGGCGGCCATGTCCTCGGCGGCCATCGCTCCCGTGAGCGACATCATCTCGGTGCCGCCGGCGATCACCACATCTTCCATGCCGCTCATGATCTGCGCCGCCGCGAAGTTCACTGCGGTGATACCGCCGCCGCAGAACCGGTCCAGCGTCGTGCCGGACGCCTTGATATCGTAGCCGGCGTCGAGCGCGGCCATGCGGCCAAGGTCGCCGCCCTGCTTGCCGCGCTGGGTCGAGGTCGACCAGATGACGTCGTCGACATCCGCGGTATTGAGGTGGTTGCGCTCGGCGATGGCCTTGAGCACGGTAGCCGCGAGATGCTGCGGATGATGCTCGGCGAGCGCGCCCTTGCCGACCTTGCCGATGCCGCGCGGCGTGCGGACTGCGTCGATGATATAGGCGTCGGCCATGATGATCTCCCGAAGTGTTTTTGATATTTTTACGGTCGCGAGATTGGCCGACGCGGGCGCGAAGTCAAGCCTGACCGGCCACAGCGCAACTTCGCGTGGCGGAATATCCGCGCCGCCACCCGGCGCTATTTCTCGGCCGGCGCGACGTCGGCGACCTGCCCGCTGCGTGCCAGCGCCGCGGCGACGAAGCCCGACGCCTTCATCTCCTCAACAAAGGCCGCGAGATAGGCCGCGCCGGCCGCGCGCGGCTGGCCGTCAACGCGGGGCATCCCCATGGCCTGCTTGATCTCCTGGAAATGACCGGACATCACCCGCATCTCCGGGTGGTCCTTGGCATAGGCGTCGAGCTGCTGGCGGACGCCGGCAGCGACGTCGAGCTTCTCGTCGAGAAACTTCCGGATCATCGCCGTGCCGCCGCCCACCTCCGCGCGCAGCACCGTGGCGCTCTTGATGGTGCGGGTCAGGTACAGATCGTAGGCCGAGCCGAGGCCGACGGCGATTTTGATGCCGGGCTTGTCGACGTCGCCGACATACTGCAACGGCGAATCCTGCCGCACCATGTAGGTGCCCTCGATGATCACATAGGGCGCGGTGAACGTGATTTCGGCCGCGCGCGCCGGCTCGATCGCCATAAAGCCGATGTCCCAGACCCCGGCCTTGGCGCCCTCGAAGACCTTTCCCGCGGCCTCATAGGGCACGAAGGCGACCGGCACGCCGAGCCGCTTCGCAAGCTCGGTGGCGAGATCGACAGAGACGCCGCGCGGCGCGCCGCCCTCGCCCTTCTGCGCCAGCACGCTGTTGCCGAAATTGATCGCAGCGCGCAGCTGTCCGGTCGGCGCGAGATCGCGCAGCACCTCCGCCGACGGCGCCGGCTGGGCGAAGGCCGGAGTTGCGGCGGCAACAAACAGCATGGCAATCCATCGCAATGAACGCATGGCAAGACCTCTGACTCAGGCGGCGACCTTGCCTGCAATATCATCGCGCAACAATGCGCCTTTGCCGGCGCCGCTGCGCGTCGGACGATCGACCGGATCCGCTGCTCGCCGCCGCCGGCTGCAGCGGGAGAAATCGTCGCAAAAGGTACTCTGATGAGCCGAGAGGTTGCCGACGGACGCGAGCGCCCCGCCGCCGCGTACCGCCGTCAATGGAAGCTTAATGCACCTTCCGTAGGTTGACGGGCGTTCATTTGCACTCAATTCTTAACCGACGGTAATTTCATGAAAATCGGTACCTTGCTGACCATCGCCATCGCCTCTCTGTCGGCCGCCGGCGGCGGGCTTGCGGTCTATGTCGCCGCGAGCCGTTACGAGACGATGGACAAGATTTCCAACGCGCAGGGGCGCCTCGAACTGGTTCGTACCGTCGGCGACATCCCGCGCTATCTCAATCCGGAACGCGGCTTCTCCACGAACATCCTGTACGGCCCCGCCGCGGTCGATCCGAAGGCGCGCGCGGAGCAGGACAAGTACCGCAAGCAGACCGACGGTGCCGTCGACAAGATGAACCGGCTCAGGACCACATCGCTCGGCGCGTTCGACGACAGCGCCGAGATTGCCGGCAAGATCGATGCGCTGAACGCTCAGTTCAAGGCGCTGCGCGCGGCCATCGACAAAGCGATCGAAGGCCCGGCGGAGGCCCGCCGCGATGCGGCCAAGAAGATCGTCGCCGACAACTCGATCTTCAACACCGCAGTCACCGCCCTGCTTGCCGAGCAGGTCCGCAAGATGGCTTCGCTGAACGGCGAGGCCTATCGCCAGGCAACCTACGCCAACGTCGCATGGACGCTGCGCGACATCGGCGGCCTCAATTCCAGCCTGCACAAGAATCTCGTCGGCGCCAACCGTGTGGCGACCGAGCAGGAGCGCCTGGACATTGCCCGCTCCCAGGGTGCCGCCGATCAGATCCAGGCCTCGCTGCTCGAACTGCGCGGCAATCCCGCGACACCGGCCAATGTCGCGGCCGCGCTCAACAAGATGCAGGAAGTCTTCGTCGAACGCTTCGGTAAGGAGCTGAAGCTGGTCAAGGCCGGCGCCGTCAGCGGCAAATACGAACATGACGTCGACACCTATTTCGCCGAAACGCAGCTCGGTCTTGGCACCGTGATCGGTGTACGCGACGCCTTCTACGACAACGCCGAGCAACTGCTGACCGCGGCCTATGGCAGCGCGCGTACGAGCTTCATCATCGCCCTGCTGGTGCTCGCAGCCGTCGTGGCCGCCAGTGCCGGCCTGATCGTGATGGTCCGGCGCCGGATCTGCCAGCCGATCGTCGACATCACCGCCGCCATGTCGCGCATTGCCGGCGGCGACGCGTCCGGCGACATCCCGGCCAGCAATCGCCGCGACGAGATCGGCGCGATGGCCGCCGCGGTCCAGGTCTTCAAGGACAACATGCTCACCGCCGCCCGTCTGTCCACCGAGCAGGCGGCGGAGAACGACGCCAAGATGCGCCGCGCGCAACTGATCGACGACCTGACCCGCTCGTTCGAGTCGCGTATCGGCGAGCTGGTGGGCGGGCTGTCGTCGTCGTCGTCAACGATGGAAAACGCCGCGCGCTCCATGTCCTCGACGGCATCGACCACCAACCGGCAGGCGGGCGTCGTCGCCGAAGCCTCCGAACAGACATCGTCGAACGTCCAGATGGTGGCCAGCGCCACCGAGGAACTGACGTCCTCCATTTCCGAAATCAGCCGTCAGGTCGCGCAATCCGCGCAGATCTCGGCCCGCGCGGTCGAGGACGCGCGCCGCACCGGCGACACCGCCCAGTCGCTCGCCGCCGGCGCGCAGAAGATCGGCGATGTGGTCACGCTGATCCAGAACATCGCCGCGCAGACCAACCTGCTGGCGCTCAACGCCACCATCGAGGCGGCCCGCGCCGGCGAGGCCGGGCGCGGCTTCGCCGTCGTCGCTTCGGAAGTGAAGTCGCTGGCCGGGCAGACCGCACAGGCCACCACCGAGATCTCCGCACAGGTCGCAGCCATCCAGGGCGCCAGTGACGAGACCGTTGCGGCGATCCGCAACGTGGTCAACGTGATCGCCGAGATCGAGCAGATCGGCAGTGCCATCGCCGCCGCCATCGAGCAGCAGGGCTCGGCGACCAAGGAAATCGCCCGCAACGTTCAGGAAGCCGCGCACGGCACTCAGAATGTCACCGCCAATATCTCCGACGTGCAGCAGGCGGCCAACGACACCGGCGCGGCGGCATCGCAAGTGCTCGGTGCAGCCGAGCAGCTGTCCCGGCAATCCACGGATCTCGCCAGCCAGGTCAATATTTTCCTCGCCGACGTCAGGGCCGCTTAGGCAGCACGACGCAGAAGGATCGCGACGCGGCACCGCCGACCTGTTAGGATCATTGAAACAACCGGCGGGAATATCCGATGTTGGTACAGACGGCTTGTGAAGCGCTGCGTTCGGGCCATGTGCTCGAACTGCAATATGACGGCACCTCACGACTGGTCGAGGTTCACACGGTCGGCTTCAACGCCGCCGACGAGCCGATCGCCCACGTCTGGGAGCTCGGCCCCGAAGGCGTCGCAGGCTGGAAGATGCTGCCGCTCAAGGACGCCAGGGGCGCGCTGATCACCCACCGGAAATCGCTGGCGCCGCGGCCGGGCTACGAGCCTGGCGACCGCGAAATAAGCGTCATCACCTGCCAGCTCTAGCCTGCCGCGCGTCGCGCAAGCCCACATACAAACCCATCTGCATTTGCTATGCGTCATCTGCGCCGAGTCCATCAACCGGGCGCAGGGAGACCGCGATGGCTAAAGGTCAGATGAAGTCCAACAAGGAAAAGAAGAAACCGAAGGCGGACAAGAACCTCAAGAAGGGCGGCGTCGCCAACGTCAACCCGTTCGCATCGAGCAAGACCCCGGCCGGCTCCGCACCGAACAAGAAGTAAGCGTACGGCCCGGACCAGGTGTCCGACATCGGGCTGCACTGGAACGCGATCGACCTCATCGCGATCGCGCTGCTGGCCTGCTCGCCCGGTCTTCTGACCGGGCTTCTGCTGGGCGCCATCGCCTGGCGTGAACGCCGCGTCGGTGGTGCCGCGCTCGGCGCGCTGGCGGGCATCGCCCTCAATGCGGCGCTGCTGTTTTTCTGTTTCCGGTCGCGCATCGCGTTGGCCGACGGACTCGCCGGCGCCAGCCTGCTGGCGCTAAAGGTGAGCTTTCCCGGCATGTTACTGGGCGGCATGGCCGCGGCGTGGCGCTTCGGCGAGCGCTGGGTGGTTGCCGCCGTGGCGGGGGCCGTCACCGGCGGTGTCGCCTGGCTCGCCGGATGGTCCTGTCTCAAGTGACGCCCAGCCCGATGCGCCAAGGCCCGGTCAATACCCTGTGATCCACGATGTCGCGTTAAGGCTTTCCCAACCTTTGCCCCGCGCAAGGGTTGATCCCGACCGGTCCGACCTGACAAGAGTACCGCGGGAACGGGGAGAGCAGACACCAGAAGAGCCAATAATGGACGATCTCCAGACGCGCCGATGCGTATCCGACTTTCTCGATGCCTTCTATGCGGGCGACACCGCGCGCCTCGCAAACTGCTGCCACGACGATATCGACAGCATCACCTATGCGCCGATCGAACTGTTCCCGCACCACGGCCAACACCGCGGCAAGGCCTGGGCGGCCGAGGCCATCCGCACCCAGCAGGAGCGCTATTCGAGCCGCCGCATCGAAATCACCTTCATGGCCGTGGACGGAGCGAAGGCTGCGACCATGCTCCAGGTGGCGCTGCAGAAACGCAGCGACCAGCGTATCCTCAGTTTCAAGATCGCCGACTTTTTCACCCTGCGCGATGGACTCGTCTTCGAACATCGTTCGTTTTTCGATTCCTTCGACCTGGTGCAGCAGATACTCGGCCGCGACCTGACCCCCGACTACGCCAGCAGCGTCCGCCTCGCCATGCGTCCCGGCTAGCACTGCTGCGGCGGCAGATCCGCGCGACCGTTGAACCGGCCGCCCTGTTGCCACGACCGATTGGCCTTAGGCACCCATGAGAGCAATCAAATCGCATGGCGCAGTCTGCCGGGCTGGTGCCCGAATTGACGCGCGGCGCGATCCTGTTGGGTGGGATTGCCGCCAGCGACGTGGAAATCGCCATCGAGCATCTTGCAGCGCATGAAAATGACCGCTCACCGGTAACAAGAAACCACATCGAATACTAAAGTACCTACCTCTTCCTGCAATTGTGCAATGCACAAAAACGGATTGTATTTGAGCTAAACGAGATTATTCCAAGCTCAAACGATTGAACTTTCCGCGCCGCGTCGGCCCCAATATTGGCCGTGCGGCGCTATTTCATTTCAGGATATGACCTCATGACAGAGCACAGTCTCTGGCGTTTCTCGCGCGCGTTGCATCGTGCCATCAACGAACGTCAGCTGAAAGACCTCACCGACCTGATCGACGACAACATCGAATGGGCGGTTTACGGACCGATCGACATGTTTCCCTTCCTCGGCGCACGGCGCGGCAAGGCTGCAGTCATGCAGGTCTGCAAACAGGTCGCAGACAACATCCGGATCCATCGTTTCGAACGCGAATCCGTGCTGCTCGGCGCCGATTCGGGGGCCTCGATCATGCGGTTTTCGCTCACGGCGCTGGATTCCAACCGCCCGATCAGCCTGCGACTGGCGCAGTTCGCCCAGTTCAAGGCCGGCATGCTGACCAGCATGCGGGTGGTGATCGATACGTTTGACCTGGTCGAACAGGCGTTGGGCCACCCGCTGCATCTGCCGCGGATCGCCTAAACTCAGGCAAGCCTGAAGCAAGTGCTTGAACGTTGAATGTCCACCACGCACTTTGCTGCGCTGCCACAATTCTGCCGGGCCTCAAGCGGTACTATTGGCTTCTCACGCCAACTCGCTGGGCGGCTCGCATGGTGACGGCCTTGACCATCAAACTGACACGGGGCGCCGCAGTCGCGCTGCTCGCCGCAGGCGCAATCAGCGCGCCAGCCCGGGCACAGGATCCCTGGAGCATATTGGCACCGGCGGCAGCGCCGGACGATGCACCTGAAACCCACGATCAGCCGGCCGCAGTGCTGGATTTGCCGGAGCCGGACTGGAGCCTGCTCGATACCAGCACCAATGCCGCCGCAAAATCGTCGCCCCGCCAAGCGCGCGCCGGGCAGTCCGGCGACGCCACGGCGTGGACATCGCAGAACAAGGCCGACGGCTCCGCCGCCCTCTCCGTCAAGCAGCAGCTGGTGCCGTTCTGGGATGCCAGGATCGGTGCCGACATGAACGTGGCACGGAGCGCACCGAGCATGAGTACCTCCGACATGCTGCGACAGAAATACGGACCCGACGGTTCACCATCGCAATCCGGCGGTACGGCCTGGGCGGCCGTGACCGCGCCGGGCGTGGGTTCGATCTGGGACAAGACCGCCATCGAGGCCCGCATCGATCCCGGCCAGGACCAGAGCAAACTCGCGACCTCGCTCAGCAAATCGATGCCGCTCGCCGGCGACCAGTATTCGCTGACCCTGCAGAACGGCTACAACGTGGTGCAGCAGGCCGGCCTGCCGGTGATCGGCTTCAACGGACGCCCGACGCGCAGCTACGAGACCGATCAGTCGGCGAAGCTGCGCTTCAACGAGACCGGCACCAGCCTGGTGGCCGGCCAGTCGCTTTCGACCGTTGACGAAAAGTGGCTGCGCAAGGTGGGCGCGGAGCAACAGATCTTCGGCGGCGTCAACATTTCGGCGACGGTCAGCGAGACGCTGCAGGGCCCTGCCAACAAGAGCCTGACCGCAGGCTTCAAACACAGCTGGTAACCTGCTGGTAACCGTGCGCGGGTCAACTGCTACCGCGATCATGCAAAGAACGGGAGCGCGCCGCACATTGGCCGCGATCTCGTCAAATTCAGCTGCCCAGATAGTAAACTGAGTTTGTCGTGCGGGGGACAATCCGCGCTCGCTAGATGCGAACCAGCAAGGAAGAGCCGATGAATGCAATACTTTCCGAAAAAACTGAATCGACCGTGGACAGCGATCTCGCCGCCGTCTCCGAAGTCGAGGCAGGGATCCGCGATTTCGTGCGCAACGACGTCGCCTATCTGCGCCGCCCGGTGCCGGGCATGCTGAACACACCGGGCAGCACCGACCTGCCGCTGGAGGCCAGCACCGAGGCCACCGTCAACAGCGTCAACTCGCTGATCCAGCGGGTCGCCGGCACCTCGCTCACCGAGATCGAAAACCTGGTGGCGGAGCTGGAAAGCCTGCGCGACCTGCTGCATGCCGAAGGGCAGCGCGTGCAACGCGAAATCTCGGGCTATGCCCAGCTCAGCCAGGCGGCCATGAAATCCACCCGGCTGATTGCCGACAATGTCGCGCAATGGAAGCGCACGGCGGACAATCTGCGCCAGCCCTGAGCGACCTCCGGGTCCACGAAGAAAACCGCCGGCTCCGTGGGGATCGCGGCGGTTTTCTTTTGAATCCAATTGAACGCAATTTGTTCCAGCCGCGACCAAGCCCTGATGCGCGCAACGCAGCCGCAGTCCTTGTTGGGGGCAAACGATCGTGCAAACCATTCGGCCGAACACAACAGATCCGATCCCGCACCGGCCGTCGTCGCCCAGGATGGGAACGATTATCGTCCGATTCGTCGGCCTTCTGGTGATTGCGGTGGGGCTGCTGGCCTGGGCGTGGAGCCGCTGATGGACCGGCTCACGCAATGCCGCTCGCGCGACATGGTTAGCAAAGTCTGACTAGCGGCCGGCGACCGGGGCGTTGTCCAGCGAGTAGCCGCCGTCGGCATAACCCTTCACCACCATTCCCGTGACCAGCATCACTGCCAGCGTGATGCTGGCAAAGATGAAGCCTACAAATTTCAGTCCGGTGCGGTCAGCCATTGTCATCCCCAAAGCGTATTCAGTCATCGTAGCGTAAGTATCAAGACACTCTCGCAAGGTTCAGAACGCGTTAACGCGCGCCCTGTTCCCTTGAAGAAAATTGGATTGGTTAACCAGCGTCGCTCCGGCGCGGCACGAACGCCGTCGCCATGAAAGTCATCACCTGTTCGCCGTGCTGGTTGGTGACGATGTTGCGGGCCTGGACGATGCCCCAGCCCGGCCGCGTCGCGGTCGCGCGCACGGTCTCCACCTGGTTGGCGTAGCTGATCGTATCACCTGCCCTTACCGGCTTCAGCCAGCGCAACTCGCGAAACCCCGGCGACGGCCCCCATGTCGCCACCGTCTCGCCGGCGGCAATCTGCGCCGCGGTCTCCCGTTGGCCGTCGGCCACCAGCAGCTTCATGCCTACCGCCGCGACGTGCCAGCCCGACGCGACAAGCCCGCCGAACAGCGATCGTCGACCGGCGTCCTCGTCGAGATGAAACGGCTGCGGGTCGAACTGGGCAGCGAACTTCTTGATCAGCTCGGCGGTGAAGGTGAACGATCCCAGTTCGCGCCGATGGCCCACTTTGATGTCTTCGAGAAATCGCATCGCTCAACCCTGGTCCATTGCAGCGGCGCGGCCAATGATGATCGGCGCGACCATCTCCGCCACGGCCTGCCCGGCGGCGTTGCGCGTGCTGCACTTGAATGTCACGATTCCGGTCTCGGGACGGCTCTGCGACGGTCGCGCTTCCAGCACCTCAACATCCATCGTGAGGTCGTCGCCGGGCCGAAACGGCGCCAGCCAGCGCATCTCGTTGACGCCGGGCGAGCCCATCGACGCGGTGTTGTGCAGGAAGCCGTCGAACATCATCCGCATCATCAGCGCACACATGTGCCATCCGGATCCTGCGAGGCCCTTGAGCATCGACTTGCTGGCGGCGGCTTCGTCGAGATGCATCGGCTGCGGATCGAATTCCGTGGCAAACGCGATGATCTCTTCGCGCGTCACATGGCGCGGCCCGAATGTGCCGAAATGTCCCGGCGGGAAATCTTCGAATGTCATGGTCATGATGGGAATTGCCGGTGAGGAGGCCTGATTGTGGCCGCTATTTGCGTCATTCTCAAGCAACGCGGTCGCATGGCCTGCCCGCGATCTTGCCCGCAACAACCTTCAGCGATAGTGCCTGTACGGCCAGATTTTTGCATGTCACTTTCGCTGAATCGCCAGGAGAGCGTTCGATGTTCGAGTTTCGAGATCTTTTTCAGTGGGACCGTTTCATCACGCCCACGATCATCAAGACGTTTTACTGGCTGATCATCGTGCTGATCCTGTTGTTCGGCGTCTCCGGCGTTTTCTCCGGCCTCGCCGCCATGGCCATCAGTCCGTTCGGCGGATTCATTATCGTTCTGTCGAGCATCGCCAGCGTCGTCGTCGGCATCGTCTTCTCGCGTATCGCCGCCGAATTCATCCTTATCGTCTTTCGTATCAACGAGCATCTCGGCGCCATTCGCGACCAGGGCCAGGTGCATTGAACTATCGTATGCATCGTGTCCCGGACGCGCTGCGTCATTCTGAGGCGATGCGCTTGCATCGCCGCCATGCCGCTGCGCAGATCCGGGATCCAAGTAACTTCTTTGCAAGAACCGTGGCCCCGGATCTGCGGCGCACCGCTTCGCGCTGCGCAGCGTCCGGGGAACAGATCAGCGTTTAGTTATTGAACCGGAAGTGCAGCACGTCGCCGTCGGCGACCACGTATTCCTTGCCTTCCAGCCGCAGCTTGCCGTTATCGCGCGCGCCGGATTCGCCGCCGAAGGCGATGTAGTCGTCATAGGCGATGGTCTCGGCGCGGATGAAACCTTTCTCGAAATCGGTATGGATTACCGCCGCCGCCTGCGGTGCCTTGGTGCCACGGGTGATGGTCCAGGCGCGGGCTTCCTTCGGACCGACGGTGAAATAGGTGATCAGCTTCAGCAGCTGATAGCCGGCGCGGATCAGCTTATCGAGGCCGGCTTCTTCGAGACCCAGGGTCTCCAGGAATTCGGCGCGCTCGGCGCGCGACAGGGTGGCTATCTCGGATTCGATCTTGGCGGAGATGGCAACGGCGACGGCACCCTCTTTCGCGGCATGCTCGGCCACCAGCTTCGAATAGGCGTTGCCTGTGCCGGCGGAGCCTTCCTCGACGTTGCAGACATAGAGCACCGGCTTCGAGGTCAACAGGCCGAGCATGCCGAAGGCACGCTCCTCTTCCGGCTTGCGCTCGAGGAAGCGCGTCGGCTTGCCTTCGCGCAGCAGCACCAGCGCGCGCTGCACCAGGTCGAGCTGGTCCTTGGCGTCCTTGTCGTTTCCCTTGGCCTTCTTGGTCAGGTTGTCGACGCGCTTCTCGCAGGAGTCGAGATCGGCCAGCATCAGTTCGGTCTCGATGATCTCGATGTCGGCGAGCGGATCGATCTTGCCTTCCACATGCGTGATGTCGTCATCGACGAAGCAACGCACCACATGCGCCACGGCATCGACCTCGCGGATGGTCGCAAGGAACTGGTTGCCGAGGCCTTCGCCCTTGGAAGCGCCCTTCACCAGGCCGGCGATGTCCACGAAGGTCAGCCGCGTCGGGATGATCTGCTGCGATTTGCCGGCGGCGGCCAGCTTGTCGAGCCGCGGATCGGGCACAGCGACTTCGCCGACATTCGGCTCGATGGTGCAGAACGGATAGTTCGCCGCCTGCGCGGCCGCCGTTTCCGTCAGCGCATTGAACAGCGTCGATTTGCCGACATTCGGCAGCCCGACGATACCGCATTTGAATCCCATGACCTGTCCTAAATCTTCGACGGCTTCGCGATGACGCCGTTGTCGTCTTTCGACGTGAAACCCTTGGCCTGCATCGTCAGATGCACCTTGTTCTGAAAGTTGGAGTCGCGATCCACCGCCAGCAGCCCGGCATTGTCGGCCACCGCGTCGATCAGCGCCTCCAGCGCCGGCCGCTCGCTCTTGGCAAAGTCGCTGAGCACGTGGTTATGCACCAGTTCCTTGACGCCGGGATGGCCGATACCCAGCCGCACCCGGCGATATTCGTTGCCGACATGGGCGGAGATCGAGCGCAACCCGTTGTGGCCGGCGATACCGCCGCCGACCTTCACGCGCACCTTGCCGTACGGCAATTCCAGCTCATCGTGGAACACCGCGATCTCGGCCGGCGTCAGCTTGAAGAAAGCAGCGGCTTCCTGCACCGCGCGCCCGGAGTCGTTCATGAACGTCAGCGGGCGCAGCAGGATCACGCGTTCGCGCTCCAGCGTGCCTTCCGAGGTCTCGCCCTGAAAGCGGCGGCGCCACGGTGCAAAACCGTGACGCCGTGCCAACTCGTCGACAACCATGAACCCGATATTGTGCCGGTTGCCCTGGTATTTCGCGCCAGGGTTTCCGAGACCAACAAAGAGTCGCACGGCGCGGTTGTCCGCGGTCTCTTACTTCTTCTTCGCGGGAGCCGCAGGCGCCTTGGCGGCGGCGGCAGGCGCCTTGGCACCGGCTGCGGGAGCCTTAGCACCGGCTGCGGGAGCCTTGGCACCAGCGGCAGGAGCCTTGGCACCAGCTGCGGCAGCTGCGGGCGCAGCAGCAGCACCAGCGGCAGGCGCGGCGGATTCTTCGCCATAGCCCGACGGCGGCACGATGGTGACCAGGGTCACGTCCTCGGCGCTCTTCAGCGTCTTGACGCCCTTCGGCAAGGCGATGTCCGACATGTGCAGCGAGCCGCCGATGTCGAGCTGGCCGACGTCGGCTTCGACGAACTGCGGAATGCTGTCGGCCTCGGCTTCGAGTTCGAGCGTGTGGGTGACGACGTTGATGGTGCCGCCGCGCTTCACGCCCGGAGCGGTTTCCGCATTCTTCAGATGCAGGGGAACGCTGACGCGGATGGTGGCGCCGACGCCGAGGCGCAGGAAGTCCACATGCAGCGGGAAGTCCCTGACGGGATCGAGAGCGAAGTCGCGCGGAATCACGCGGTGCTTCGCGCCATCGAGCTCGATGTCGTAGATGGTGGTCAGGAAACGGCCGGCCAGAATGCGCTGGCGCAGCTCGGCATCATCGACCGAGATCGACACGGGGGGCTTGTTGTCACCATAGATCACACCCGGCACTCGGCCGGCGCGCCGTACAGCCCGTGCGGCCCCCTTGCCGCCTGCCGAACGTACGGTCGCCTTCAATTCCTTGACGGAAGCCATCGTTTAAGTCCTTGTTTTCAAAAAGTTAAAGGCCGCAACGCGGCCCGTTTCGTCGTCGCAGCAAGCCTCCAGGGGTGCGGGGGCTGCAGACGTGCCGGGCTTTTAGCCCCAAAGGGGCGAAAACACAAGGAAACGTGGGGGAATTTTGCGGTTTGTACCCGGTATCCGGCGCGGGATAGGATTGCTCCATACCCTATCAGGTTCCGGGCCGGCGATGAAAGTTCGCGACGCCATCCGCATGATCGAGGACGACGACTGGTTTCTGGTCGCCACGCGGCGAAGCCGTCGGCAATATAAGCATTTGCTGAAGCCAGGCCGCGTTACGATCGCCGGTCACCTCTCCGATGACCTTGCACCGGGGACGTTTGCCAGTATCTTAAAACAAGCTGGCCTGAAGGAGCGACGCTGATGCGCTACGCGGTCGTGATCGAGAAGGCTGACGGCAATTATTCTGCCTATGTGCCGGACCTGCCCGGTTGTATTGCGACAGGAGAAAGCGTGAAAGCCGTCGAAATCGAGATCCGCGACGCGATCCGTTTTCATATCGACGGCCTGAAGGATGATGGCCTTCCGGTGCCGGCGCCGACCAGCATTGCGGAATACGTCGAGACCTGAGGGGGCCGGCAACCGCGGTCAATGCCCGGCCTTGGCCGTGGCGCTTCGTGTCAGATGCTCGGTGCCTCACCTGCCCCGAGCTTCGCTTCCAGCGCCGCGATACGCGCCTTCAGCGCCTCGTTCTCCTCGCGGGCGAGGCGCGCCATGTCCTTCACCGCCTCGAATTCCTCGCGCTTGACGATGTCGAGATCGCGCAGGATCTTCTCGGCCTGGTTGCGCACGACGGTGTCGACCTCGCGCTTGACGCCCTGGGCAGCCCCGGCGGCATCGTTCATCAGGCGGCCGATCTCGTCGAAAAACCGATTATTGGTCTGGGTCATGGTCGCGGAACTCCGGTCGGCGGCAACTGATGCCTGACAATGGCGATCCCGGCGGCGCAGATCAAGCCCGCGGCCCCCGGCAGGTGCGCCCCGCGCCACAGGCCCCGCCAAATTCGTCGCAAATGCCTGCTAGTGCTTTACCGCCGCGGCTTTGAATCGTAAGTCCAGACGATGCACTTTCTCGCCATCACCTTTCCCGTCTTCGATCCCGTCGCCATCGCGCTCGGTCCCATCGTGATCCGCTGGTACGCGCTGGCCTATATCGGCGGCATCGTGCTCGGCTGGGCCTATGCCCGCGCGCTGATCAAGCGCGAGCGGCTGTGGGGCGGCCCCTCGCCGATCTCGCTGCTCGATTTCGACGATTTCATCCTGTGGGTGACGCTGGGCATTATTGTCGGCGGCCGCACCGGTTATGTGCTGTTCTACAATCTCGACTTCTTCGTCGCCCATCCCGCCGAGATCCTCGAGCTGTGGAAGGGCGGCATGTCGTTCCATGGCGGCTTCATGGGCTGTGTGGTCGCGGTGATGGCGTTCTGCTGGAAGCGTAGCCTGCCGGTGCTGTCGCTCGGCGACCTCACCTGCGCGGTCGGGCCGATCGGGCTGCTGCTCGGGCGGCTGGCCAACTTCATCAACAGCGAATTGTGGGGCCGGCCGGCCGACGCCAGCGTGCCCTGGGCCATGGCGTTCCCCAATGGCGGGCCGCTGCCGCGCCATCCCAGCCAGCTCTACGAGGCCGGCCTGGAAGGCATCGTGCTGTTCACCATCCTGGCGCTGATGATCCGCGCCGGCGCGCTGAAGCGCCCCGGCCTGATCCTCGGCAGTTTCATCTTTTTATGCGCTGGCGCGTATCGTCGGCGAATTCTTCCGTGAGCCGGACCCGCAACTGGGATTCCTGTGGGGCGGTCTCACCATGGGCATGCTGCTGTCGCTGCCGATGATTGTGGTTGGACTTGTTGTGATGATCACCGCCTGGCGCAGACCGCCGCTGCGGCCCGAGCCGAATTTGACAAGAGCATGATGTGACCGAGTCCTCACCGCTGCAGGATGAAATCAAGCGCCTGATCAAGTCCGCCGGACCGATGCCGGTATGGCGTTACATGCAGCTGTGCCTGACCCATCCGCAATACGGCTACTACGTCTCGCGCGATCCGCTGGGGCGCGAGGGTGACTTCACCACCGCGCCTGAAGTCAGCCAGATGTTCGGCGAGTTGCTGGGCCTGTGGGCCGCGTCGGTGTGGCGCGCGATCGGCTCGCCGCCGCTGCTGCACCTGATCGAGCTCGGCCCCGGCCGCGGCACCATGATGGCCGACGCGCTGCGCGCGTTGCGCGTGTTGCCGCCGCTGTACCAGGCGCTGAACATTCATCTGGTCGAGATCAACCCGGTGTTGCGCGAGAAGCAGAAGGCGACCCTGCAGGGCGCCCGCAACGTACAGTGGCACGACAGCATCGACAGCGTGCCGGCCGGCCCCTCGGTGATCCTCGCCAACGAATATTTCGACGTGCTGCCGGTGCACCAGGCCATCAAGCGCGACACCGGCTGGCACGAGCGCACGGTGGAGATCACCGACGACGGCCGGCTGCAGTTCGGCGCCTCCGCCGATCCGATCCCGCGCTTCGAACAGCTGCTGCCGCCACTGGTGCGCGCGGCGCCAGTGGGCGCGGTGTTCGAATGGCGCCCCGATGTCGAGATGATGAAGATCGCCAGCCGCGTCCGCGACGACGGCGGCGCCGCGCTGATCATCGATTACGGCCATCTGCGCTCCGACGCCGGCGACACCTTCCAGGCCATCGCCCGCCACAGCTTCACCGATCCGCTGAAAAACCCCGGCCAGGTCGACGTGACCGCCCATGTGGACTTCCAGGCGCTCGGCCGTGCCGCCGAGGACGTCGGCGCCCGCGTGCACGGCCCGGTGACCCAGGGCGATTTTCTGAGACGGCTGGGCATCGAGACCCGCGCGCTGACGCTGATGGCCAAGGCAAGCGTGGAGGTGTCGGAGGATATTTCCGGCGCCCTGAAACGCCTGACGGATTCCGGCCGCGGCGGCATGGGCTCGATGTTCAAGGTGATCGGCATCGCCGATCCCGCCATCCCCAACCTGGTGGCGCTCAGCGACGACACCGAGGCAACCGCATCATGAGCATTGCATCCCCCTGCTGGCGTCGACACCGGGCCTGCGCCACATCTTTTTCAGCCGCGACGGCGGCGTCTCCGAAGGCATCTATGCCGGCCTCAACGGCGGCCTCGGCTCCAGTGACGATCCTGCCCATGTGCTGGAAAACCGGCGGCGCATGGCGGTACGGATGGCCGTCGAGCCGCAGCATTTCCTGACCGCCCACCAGATCCACTCGGCCGACGTGGCCGTCGCCAAAACGCCGTGGGACAACGCGACGCGACCGCGCGCTGACGCCATCGTCACCGCGGTCGCTGGGCTGACGATTGGCGTCACCACCGCCGATTGCGGCCCGGTGCTGTTCGCCGACCCCAAGGCGCGCGTCATCGGCGCGGCGCATGCCGGCTGGAGAGGCGCCCTCAACGGCGTGCTGGAATCCACCATTCAAGCCATGGAAGACCTCGGCGCCGCCCGCGCCAACATGGTGGCGGCGATCGGGCCGCTGATCCGCCAGCCCAGCTACGAGGTCGGCGCCGAGTTCGTCGACAATTTCCTCGCGGCCGATGCCGGTTACGCCGGGTTCTTCGGTGCGTCGACGCAAGAAAACCACGCGATGTTCGATCTTGCCGGCTTTATCAAAATGCGGCTGCAGCGGGCCGGAGTGAGCGAGATCGACGATATCGGCATCGATACCTACGCCGACGAGCGCTTCTACAGCTATCGCCGCTCGGTCCATCGCCGCGAGTCCGACTATGGCCGCCAGATCCACGCCATCGTGTTGGAACCCTGATCTCTCCGGAAGTGCTTCAAGTTCAAAGCAAAATATCCGCGTGCCCGGAGCGGTTCGGTCACCTTGCGGGACATCGTGTCCGGGCTGCCCTAGACCTTAACGCATTTTAACGATATCGCTCGACCCATCGGATGGCCTGCTGACGGCCGTCGTCGAAGTCGGGACGTTGCATGCGCCTTGCCACACTGACAGCCAACCGAAGCGCACCGCGCCTTGCGCGCGCCGTGCTGGTGCTGGCGGCGCTGTGCGGGCTCGGCAGTTCGCTGGGCGGTTGCGCCAATGTCGGCAGCGCCGGCGGCCCCTCCAATGCGCAGGCCAGCATGGGCAGCCCGACCGGCGCCACCGTGGCCTTCGACTCCATCGACGGGCCGCCGCCGCAGCTGTTCGACCGCCTGGTCAGCCAGCTCGACAGCGAAGCGCGATTGCGCAACCTCGCTGTTGTTTCGCGACAGGATCCCGCTGCCTATCGGGTGCGCGGATACCTTGCGGCGCAGATCCGCGGCGGCAAGACCACCATCGCCTGGGTCTGGGACGTCTATGACCGCGACCAGCAACGCGCGCTGCGCCTGTCCGGCGAGGAGCCCACCGGCAAGGCCGGCCGCGATGCCTGGGCCAATGTGGATGACGTGGTGCTGCGCAGGGTCGCGCAATCCGGCCTCACCGGGCTGAGCAACATGATCAACGGGACCGCACCGGAGGTTGCACCCGCTGCTCCCGCACCGCGCGGCGACGGGCCGGCGATTGCCAGCGCCGACGACCTGGTGCCGCATTCGACGGCAGTCGCCGAAAGCACACTAAGCTTCAGCGCGCGTTAACGATCAAACCCTGAATTTGCGCAGGAAAACCGCGCCCAACGGGTTGCCAGCAGAGGCCCGTCCTTGATATCACCTCGCTCGTTCAATCCAGCGAGTCCATGGGTAATCCGATATGCTGAACGTTGTGTCCACCAAGACCCGGGGAGACGCGTCGATGTCGGCCAAGAACGGCTCCATCAAACTGGTCGCCGGCAATTCCAACCCGGCGCTGGCGCTGGAGATTGCCAACTGGCTTGAATTGCCGCTGACCAAGGCCAGCGTCCGGCGCTTCGCCGACATGGAAATCTTCGTCGAGATCCAGGAAAACGTCCGCGGCTCCGACATCTACATTATCCAGTCGACATCGTTCCCGACCAACGACCACCTGATGGAATTGCTGATCATCACCGACGCGCTGCGCCGCGCCTCGGCGCGCCGCATTACCGCTGTGGTGCCGTATTTCGGTTACGCGCGGCAGGACCGCAAGGTCGGCTCGCGCTCGCCGATCTCCGCCAAGCTGGTGGCCAACCTGATCACCCATGCCGGCGTCGATCGCGTCATGACCCTCGACCTCCACGCCGGCCAGATCCAGGGCTTCTTCGATATCCCGGTGGACAATCTCTTTGCCTCGCCGGTGATGGTGCGCGACATCAAGGAAAAATTCGACCTCACCAAGGTGATGGTGGTCTCGCCCGACGTCGGCGGCGTGGTGCGCGCCCGCGGCCTCGCCAAGCGCATCAACGCGCCGCTGGCGATCGTCGACAAGCGCCGCGAACGTGCCGGCGAGTCCGAAGTGATGAATGTGATCGGCGAGGTCGAAGGCTACACCTGCATCCTGATCGACGACATCGTCGACTCCGGCGGTACGCTGGTCAACGCCGGCGACGCGCTGCTCGCCAACGGTGCCACGGATGTCTACGCCTACATCACCCACGGCGTGTTGAGCGGCGGCGCCGCGGCGCGCATCGCCGGCTCCAGGCTAAAGGAACTGGTGATCACCGACTCGATCCAGCCCACCGACGCCGTGGTCAAGGCGCCGAACATCCGCGTGCTGTCGATCGCCTCGCTGATCGGCGAAGCCATCGCCCGCACCGCCGCGGAAGAGTCGGTCTCTAGCCTGTTCGACTGAAACCAAGTCGCGCACTTTTCCCCCTCCCCCAGCAAAGCGAAGCTTTGCGCAGCGGGAGAGGGTGCCTTCGCAAAGCGAAGGCGGGAGAGGGCAAGACACACACGTAAGCCCCCTCTCCCCGTCTCAATCTCGCTTCGCTCGTTTGAGCCCCTCTCTCCCACGTTCGCGCAGCTGCGCTGCGCGCGGGGGAGAGGGGAAGAAAGAGTCCTACACAATCCCCGCCGCCACCTGACCGCGCAGCCGCTCGAGGCTGAGCAGGGTATTGGCGCAGGCTGCGGCCACCTCCACTCCCTTGGTGGCAAAATGCTGGCGCAGGAACTCCACACTCTCGTCAGTTGTGACGAGTTCTTCCGGCGTCACCACCGCGGAGAACACCGGCACCTCGGTGCGCAGCTGCACCTCCATCAGCGCCTTGATCACAGTATCGGCGACATAGCCGCGCACACCGCTGTCAACCACCAGGCCGGCGGCCACGATCGCAGTGTAGCGTCGGGTCTTGGCGAGGATCTGCACATGCAGCGGGAGTTCGAACGAGCCCGGCACCTCGAACAGGTCAACCTGGGAGGGCTGGATATGCCGCACCTCGATCTCCGCCAGGAACGACAGCCAGCACGGCGTGACGATGTCGCGATGCCACGACGATTGCACGAAGGCAACGCGCTGCGGCTTGGCGAAGCGTGGATGAGCGACGCCGGCAGCTTCGGCTTCGGAGGCGTCGGGCGCGATCTCGTTCATTGGATTTGCTCTCGGTGACCATCGGCAGGCTTTCCGGAACTATGCCGAAACCCTGCCGGCGCAGCAACCACCATCCACAGGATGAGCGGCATCGCGCCGTTCGCGCTTGCGCCCGTCGCACGGACTCACTTTGCATTGCCCGAATCAAATGGTTAACGCGTCAAACCAGACTCGTGCCGCGTGAGCGCGACACCCGGGACTCGCATGCCGGGAATCCGATTCCGGTTTGTTCTCATCGCGATGCGATGAGCTGTGGATGATGTCATGTTTGCCTGTGGATGGATTCGCAGTGCCGTTGCGCCGATTCCGCAAATCACATCACTTCAAACTCGCAAGCTCCGAAGTAACGGAGACTGCAGCAAGCAGCGGCACACCGAGATTGTTGCGTATCGGCCTGCCGCGCGTATCAGCAAATTTGGGCGTATCCCACAAAGGCAAGGTCGAGACGGCATGTCCCTCCTCGAAGGCACTATCGATTCACGCAACAACCCGCTCGCCGTGGTGGAAGACATCGCCACCGATCACGACTGGTCGTTCGAGCGTTCCGGCGAGGATGAAGTCACGATCATCTCGAAGGGCGACTGGACCGACTATCAACTCTCCTTCACGTGGATGAACGAGATCGAGGCGCTGCATCTGGCCTGCGCCTTCGACATGAAGATCCCGACTGCGCGCCGCGCCGAGGTGCAGCGGCTGATCGCCGCGATCAACGAGCAGATGTGGGTCGGCCATTTCGATATCTGGACTCACACCGGCATGATCATGTTCCGGCAGGCCCTGGTACTGCCCGACGGCCTCACCGCCACCACCGCGCAATGCGAAGCCATGCTGGTCGGCGCCATCCATGCCTGCGAGCGCTACTATCCGGCGATGCAATTCGTGGTGTGGGCCGGCAAGTCGGCGTCGGAGGCGATGTCCGCGGCCATGTTCGATACCATGGGTGAGGCGTAAGCTGACCATGACGACGCCGCAGCCGACCATTGTCGTTCCCGCCAAACCGAACGACAGCCACCGCGATGTCGTGGTGAAGGCGCTGATGGACTACAACGACAAGTCGGTCGGGCCGTCCGGCTATCAGCCGCTGGCGATCCTGATCAACGATCCGGTCACCGGCGAGCCGGCCGGCGGGCTGTGGGGCAAGACCGCCTACAACTGGTGCTTCGTCGAACTGTTCGTGATCCCCGAGCGATTCCGCGGCCAGGATCTCGGCGCCAGGGTGCTCGCCCAGGCCGAAGACATCGCGCGCGAACGCGGCTGCGTCGGCGTGTGGCTCGACACCTACTGGTTTCAGGCCCGCGCGTTCTACGAGAAGCAGGGCTACGAAGTGTTCGGCGCACTCGACGATTATCCGCGCGGCGGGGCGCGGTTCTTTATGAAAAAGAGCCTGGTCTAGCCCGCTGCGGGCTACCCTGCGGCATTTGCGGTGATATGGTCCCGGCGTATTTCGCTCCTCGGGATTTCGCTATGACCTCATCGACTACGCAAGCGCTCACTCATATCACCGGCCCTATCGTGCTGGCCGGCGCCGGCAAGATGGGCGGCGCGCTGCTCACCGGCTGGCTGGCGCAGGGCCTCGACGGCGGCGACGTCGCGGTGATCGATCCGTTCCCGTCCGATGACATCAAGGCGCTCTCCGCGCGCGGCGTGCGTATCAACCCCCTCGCCGCCGAGGTCGGCGCCGTCTCCACGCTCGTCGTCGCCGTGAAACCGCAGATGTTTCGCGAGACCGGCGCGATGCTCAGATCATTCGCCGGCCCGGACACGCTGGTGATCTCGATCATGGCCGGTACGCCGATCAAGACCATTTCCGATGTGTGCGACGGCAAGGTGGTGCGGGCGATGCCCAATACGCCGGCGGCGATCGGCCGCGGCATAACCGTGGCGGTCGCCGCGAGCGATGTCAGCAAAGCGCAGCGCGCCACCACCGACGCACTGCTGCGCGCCACCGGCGCAGTGGAATGGGTGGATGACGAGGCGCTGATGGATGCGGTCACCGCCGTGTCCGGCTCGGGGCCGGCCTATGTGTTCCTGCTGGCCGAAGAACTGGCCCGCGCCGGCGTCGCCGCCGGCCTGCCGCCCGAACTCGCGACAAAGCTGGCGCGCGCCACCGTGTCCGGCTCCGGCGAGTTGCTGCACCGCTCGGAACTGGACTCCGCGACCTTGCGGAAGAACGTCACCTCGCCCGGCGGCACCACGGCGGCTGCGCTTGAGGTGTTGATGGGCGCGGATGGCTTCCAACCGCTGCTGGAGCGCGCGGTGGCGGCTGCGACCAAGCGGTCGCGGGAATTGGCGAAGTAGCAATCGCAAACTCACACGCCGTCATCCTGAGGTGCTCGCCGACTTCGGCGAGCCTCGAAGGATGCGGACGCAAGCGCTGGCAGCGCATCCTTCGAGGCCGTCGCAAGAGCGACGGCCTCGAAGGATGACGTTGGCGTGTGTGAAGAAAACGAAATCGCCAACTACACCGGCACCCGCACCGTTGCGCGCAAGCCGCCCATCGGGCTGTCACCGAGCGTGATGTCGCCGCCATGGGAGCGCGCGATGTCGCGGGCGATGGCAAGGCCGAGACCGGTGCCGCCTTCGTCCTGGTTGCGGGCGTCATCGAGCCGCAAAAACGGCTTGAACACCTCTTCGCGCATGTCGGCGGGAATGCCGGGGCCGTCGTCGTCGATAGTCACCGTCAGATAGCGATGGTCGCGATGCCCGGTGATGGCGATGGCGTTGGCGTGACGTGCTGCGTTCGAGACGAGGTTGCCGAGGCAGCGCTTGAACGAGGCCGGCTTCACCGTGACCACCGGCAGGCCATGGAATTGCACGGTGGCCGCATGGCCGTTGCGCTCGGCGTCGCTGCGCAACTCCTCCAGCGCCGCCGCCATGTCGGTGGGCTGCGCCTGCTCGCCCGAGTCACCACGCGCGAAGGCCAGATAGGCCTCCAGCATGCCGGCCATCTCGTCGACATCCTTGCGCATGTCGTCGATTTCCGGGCTGTCGCCGAGCAGCGCCAGCTCCAGCTTGAAGCGGGTGAGGATGGTGCGCAGGTCGTGGCTGACGCCGGCGAGCATCGCAGTGCGCTGCTCGATTGAGCGCTCGATGCGCGCCTTCATCTCGATGAAGGCATTGGCAGCGCGCCGCACCTCGCGGGCGCCGCGCGGCCGGAAGTTCGGCGCCTCGCGGCCCTTGCCGAAGCTCTCAGCGGCATCCGCCAGCCGCAGGATCGGGCGGATCTGATTGCGCAGGAACAGGATCGCGACGATCAGCAGAATCGATGAAGTACCGATCATCCAGAACAGGAAGATCTCCGAATTCGACGCATAGGCGGCGCTGCGCTGCGCGAAGATCCGCATCACCGCGCCGTCGAGCTGGATGCGGATCTCCACCACATTGGAGCGGCCGACGGTGTCGATCCAGAACGGCCGCGCGATCTGCCGGCCGATCTGCACCGACAGCGCCTGGTCGAGCAGCGAGAAGAACGGCTTCGGGCCCGGCGCCGGCAAATCGCCGGTCGGCAGGAAGTCCACCACCAGGCCGAGCCGTTGCTGGGCGATAGTGCGCAGCTGGGTGCGATCCTTGTCCTGCGGATAGACTGAATAGACATCGATCAGCGCCGCGATGTCCTGCACCACTGCCTGCGACAACCGCCGCGTCACCGTGTTCCAGTGCCGCTCCATGAACACGAAGGCGACCACTGACTGCAGGATCACCATCGGCACGATCATGATCAGCAGCGCGCGGGCATACAGCCCCTTGGGCATGAAGCTGTTGAAGCGGCGGCCCATCCAGCCATTGGCCGCGGAGACGCGCCGCCCTGCGGTGCGGATCAGCGTGAGGCTGGTGTCGAGGGTACTCATGGGCGGGCCCCAAACGCAGACGTCACCTCGCCCCGCTTGCGGGGAGAGGTCGGAGCCTGAGCGCAGCGAAGGCTCTGGGTGAGGGGAGCCAGCGAGTGAAACGCCGACTCCCCCTCACCCGCCTCGAACGCGCTTCGCGCCTTCGAGACGACCTCTCCCCGCCTAGCGAAGCTTCGCTTCGCGCGGCGGGGCGAGGTGAAGCAAGGTCGCTTCGGGCAAATGGATCGCCTTGGAGAAAGTTCACGGCGCCGCGACCAGGCGATAGCCGATGCCGCGCACCGCCTGCAGGAACAGCGGATTGGCGGGATCGAGCTCGATCTTGCGGCGCAGCCGGTTGATCTGCACGTCCACCGCGCGCTCGTTGACGGTGCCGTCGCCGCCGGTCAGCGCGCCCCGCGGCACGGTCTCGCCGGGCGCGGCGGCCAGCACGCGCAGCATCTCGCGCTCGCGGTCGGTGAGATGAACGATCTCCTCGCCGTGGCGCAGCTCGCCGCGCTCCAGGTGATAGATGTACGGCCCGAAGGCGATCGACTCCAGCCGCTCGACCGGCGCCGGGGCGCTGCGCTTGAGGATATTGCCGATGCGCAGCACCAGTTCGCGCGGCTCGAACGGCTTTGCGACATAGTCGTCGGCGCCGATTTGCAGGCCCTCAATGCGCGCCTCAGCCTCGTGGCGTGCGGTGAGCATGATGATCGGCACGGCCGACGAGGTGCGGATGAAGCGCGCCAGTTCGAAGCCGGTCTCGCCGGGCATCATCACGTCGAGGATCAGCATGTCGAAGTTCAGCCCGAGCAGCTTGGCGCGGGCATCCTTGGCGCTCGCGGCGGTCGTGACGCGATAGCCCTCGCCGGCCAGGAAGCGCGACAGCAAGTCGCGGATACGCCGGTCATCGTCGACCAGCAGCAGGTGCGGCGCGTCGTCCGACGGCTGCGGCGTTCGTTTGGCAGCGAGGTTCAGCATCATTCCCTTGCTATCCCGCGGTTCGTTCGGGCCCGGCCCCGAGGATGCCCTGCAGCACCTTGTCGGGATCGCCGCGATCAATCATTCCGATCAGAAAGCGGTTCACCGCCTCGACCTCCGCCGGCTTGAAGTCCCGCAGCGCCCGCGTGATGCGATCGGTCTGCAGGCCTGCCAGTTGCGCCACCAGCGCTTCGCCCTTGGCGGTGGCGAAAAGAAGACGCTGCCGCCGGTCGGCGGCGCCGGCCTTCTGGACGATATACCCTTCGTCGAGCAATTGCTTCAGAACCCGGCCCAGCGACTGCTTGGTGATGCGCAGCACGTCGAGCAGGTCGGCCACTTTCAGCCCGGGATAGCGGTAGACGAAATGGACCACGCGGTGATGCGCCCGGCCGAAGCCGAAGGCATCCAGCACGTGATCGGGATCGCCGACGAAGTCGCGATAGGCGAAGAACAACAGCTCGATGACGTCCCAGCGCGGTTTCGGCGCCCCATCCGGGGACGGCCCGCCAGCGACCGCGTCAGGCGATCGTGAAGCGGCGTTCTTGAAATTTATGTCAGGCATATTGACATATCTTGGGTTCAATCTTACAAAACGACCCATCGCGACGAAATATTAGAACCTTCGCCGCGCGGCGGTCAGAAACGCCCGATACAACGGATACGCAGCCTGGCTGCGCATCCACCACCGGCGATTGTCGCGTGACAACCGTCTCACCATACTGAATTTCGCGTCATCCGCAAAAGCGGGTGACCGGCAACAATACTGTGTTGCAGAGCGCGAAGTGAGCGTAGAAACACCGACGCTGCCGCCCAGCCGCTGCGCCGCAAGCCAGGAGTTAGGTCCATGGGAATTTCGTTCGACAAAATCGATGGCGCGGCCTTGCTGAAGTTCGACGTTCAGCCCGAAGCAAATCCGGTGACCGAAGAGCATCGCGCGGCAAAGCTGGTGAACCCCGGCTTCGGCCGGGTCTTCACCGAACACATGGCGATCGTCCGCTACAACGAGGTGGAAGGCTGGCATGGCGCGCGCATCGGGTCCCGCGCCAGTTTCCCGCTCGACCCGGCCACCGCCGTTCTGCACTACGCGCAGGAGATTTTCGAAGGCCTGAAGGCCTACCGGCGCGACGACGGCGGCGTGAACCTGTTCCGCCCCGACGCCAATGCCCGGCGTTTCAGGAACTCGGCCGAGCGCATGGCGATGGCGCCGCTGCCCGAACCGACCTTCGTCGAAGCCGTCGAGCAACTCGTGCGCATCGACAGCGCCTGGATTCCAGGTGGCGAAGGCAGCCTCTATCTGCGGCCGTTCATGATCGCCAGCGAGATCTTCCTCGGTGTGAAGCCCTCGGCGGAGTACATCTTCGCCGTCATCGCCTCCCCGGTCGGCTCCTATTTCAAGGGCGGCCCGGCGCCGGTGTCGATCTGGGTGTCGGAGAACTACACGCGCGCCTCGGTCGGCGGCACCGGCGCCGTCAAGTGCGGCGGTAATTACGCCGCGAGCCTGCGCGCGCAGGCCGAAGCCATCGATCACGGCTGCGACCAGGTGGTTTTCCTCGATGCGCTGGAGCGCCGCTACATCGAGGAGCTCGGCGGCATGAACGTGTTCTTCGTGTTCGACGACGGCTCGCTCTCGACGCCGCCGCTCGGCACCATCCTGCCCGGCATCACCCGCGATTCGATCATCGCGCTGGCGCGCGACGCGGGCCGGACGGTGCGCGAGGAGGCCTACACGATCCAGCAGTGGCGCGCCGATGCCGCCAGCGGCAAGTTGAAAGAGGCGTTCGCCTGCGGCACCGCCGCGGTGATCTCGCCGATCGGCACGGTGCGCTCCGCGAGCGGCGACTTCACCATCAACGGCGGCGTCGCCGGCGAGGTCGCGATGGGCCTGCGCAAGCAGCTGGTCGATATCCAGTACGGCCGCGCGCCCGACCCGCATAACTGGATCCGCAAGGTGATCTGAGCGAAAGCGCCTCTTCTTCCCCTCTCCCCGGCGCCGCGCAGCGGCGTTGGTGGGAGAGGGTGGATCGAAGGCGCGAAGCGCATTCGAGCCGGTAGAGGGAGCTCTTGTTTCCGAGTGAGTGCGCCCCCTCTCCCGTCTTCGCTTCGCGAAGCCACCCTCTCCACCTTCGCGCAGCTTCGCTGCGCGCGGGAGAGGGAAAGACAACAGCGTTCGCGGCGGCAACTACACTCCCACCAGCCCGAGCCGCGCCCGCTGCGTCCATCGCCTGATCATCATGATCGCGACCACGACGAGCCCGGCGGCCAGCCCGATCCAGATGCCGACGCCGCCGAAGCCGAGCTGGAAGGCGAACAGCAGGCTGAGCGACATGCCGAATCCCCAATAGCCGAGCAGCGCGAACAGCATCGGCATCCTGGTATCCTGCAGGCCGCGCAGCATGCCGGCGCCGACCGACTGCGCGCCGTCGGCGATCTGGAACACGGCGGCGCAAAACAGGAACGACACCGCGAAATTGACGACGGCAGCGTTTGCGGCGTCGCCCGTGTCGATGAAGGCGCCGATCAGCGTCCGCGGCGCCAGGATCATCAGCGCGCTCATGGAGGCCATGAAGACAATGGCAAGCGCGAAGGCGGTCCAGCCGGCGCGCGTGACGCCATCGCGGTCGCCGGCGCCGTGGGCGCGGCCGACCCGCACCGTGGCCGCCTGGCTCAGGCCCATGGGCACCATGAAGGTGACCGAAGCGATCTGGATCGCGATGGTATGCGCAGCGATCGCTGCAGTGCCGAACTGGCCCATCAGGAACACCGCGGCATTGAACACCGTGATCTCGAACGCCATGGTCGCGCCGATCGGCAGGCCGAGCCGCCACAGTTTCAGGAAGCGCGGCCAGTCGGCGCGCCACCAGCGCCCGAACAGATGGTAGCGGCGGAATCTGCTGTTGAAGCTGACCACCACCGCGAAGGCGACGAACAGAAACAGGTTCGACAGCGTGGTGGCGAGGCCGGAGCCGCGAAGCCCCAGCGCCGGCAAGCCGAGATGACCGAACACCAGAACCCAGTTCGCGACAATGTTGAAGGCAATGGTGACGGCGGTCACCACCAGTGCCCACGTCGGCCGCTGCAGCGCTGCCACGAAAGAGCGCAGCGCAATGAACCCAAGTGTCGGCAGAAAGCCCCATTGCAGCAGGCGCACGAAGGTCTGCGCGTCGGCCGCCGCCTGCGGCTCCTGGCCGAACAGCAGCAGAACCTGTTCCGTGTGCCACAGCACGATCCACGCCGGCACCGAAATGATGACGGCCGACCACAGACCCTGCCGGAACGTGCGCCGGATATCGCGCACCACATGCAGCTTGCGGCCCACGGCGTCCGCCATCATCGGCGACGTCGCGGTGATGAGGCCGATGGCGAAGATCAGGATCGCCAGATACAGGTTCACGCCGAGCGCCGCGGCCGCCAAGGCCGAGGCGCCCAGCCGGCCCAGCACCAGCACGTCGGTGGTGGTCAGCGCGATCTGCGCCAGATTCGTCAGCACCAACGGCCAGCCGAGCGCCAGCATCGCGCGGAACTCGCCGAGCCAGGCCGCGCGCGTAAAAGCTTGGGATTTATCCGTGCTCAACATGAGGAGCTTGTAGGACGGGCGGAGCGCTGGCGAAACCCGTTACAGCTGCACGACCGCAATGACGGATCCCTCTCCCCCGGCGCCGCGCAGCGGCGTGGCCGGGAGAAGGACCAAAACATCGGCGCCTTGGTTCGTTCGTTAGCTGGCCGCCGGCAGCCAGAACACTTCGCCCTCGGAGTCCTCGGTGTCGAGCCACAGGAATCCGGCGTCCGGATAGGCATATTCCAGCGTGGGCTGGCAGCGGCCGACCTCGCACAGCAGGCCGCCGCCGGGATTAAGGTGATCGCCGGCCTCTTCGACGATGCGCCTGACAAGGTCGATGCCGTCGTCGCCGCCATCGAACGCCATGCGCGGCTCGAACAGGCATTCGCGCGGCAGGTCGGCCATGCCCTGCGCATCCACATAGGGCGGATTGCTGATGATCAGGTCGTAGCGGGTGTCGCGCAGCGGCTTGTACAGGTCGCCCTGGTACAGCGTGATGCGCTCCTCCAGCCCGTAATCCGCGACATTGCGTGCCGCGACCGCGAGCGCGTCCTTCGACAGGTCAACGGCGTCGATGCGTGCATTCGGAAACGCCCGGGCGGCTAGGATCGCCAAGCATCCGGAGCCGGTGCACAGATCGAGCACGGACTCCACCGCGAGGGGATCGTCGATCAGCGAGCCGTCCTCTCCGGAAAAATGCGAGTCCAGCAATTCACCGATGAAGGACCGCGGCACGATGGTGCGCTCGTCCACATAGAACGGCATGCCGTGCATATAGATCCTGTTGACCAGGTAGGCGGCAGGTTTTCGCGTGCTGACGCGTTTGTCGATCACGTCGAGAATTTGCCGCGCTTCCACCGCGGTGACGCGGGCGGTGGCAAAGGTCTCGAACTGGTCTGGATGCAGATGCAGGACTTCGCAGACGATGAAGGCGGCCTCGGCCACCGGATCGGTGGTGCCGTGGGCGAACACCAGCTTCGCCGCAACGAAGCGGCTGACCCCATAGCGGACGAAATCGAACAGCGTGACCAGTTCGCCGATGCCGACTTTTGGCGCGGCGGCGACCTTGGCCGGCTTCGCCGGGGCGGGTTTGCGCTTCACTACCTTCTTCGCCGCGACCTTTGTCTTTTTAGCCATCAGGATTTGGTCCAGCGCGCGGCGGCCGCATCGTCGTGGCTCTTGGCCTCGATCCAGCCGGAGCCCTCGGCGGTCTCCTCGCGCTTCCAGAACGGCGCGTGTGCCTTGAGATAGTCCATCAGAAACTCCGCCGCCTGAAATGCCGCCTGGCGATGCGCCGACGCGGTCAGCACCACCATGATGTTTTCGCCGGGGACGATCCGCCCGACGCGGTGAATGACGGTGAGGCCGGTGAGCGGCCAGCGCGTCATGGCCTCGTCAGCGTGACGGGCGATCTCGGCTTCCGCCATGCCGGGATAGTGCTCCAGCATCAGCGCCGTGGTGGCGTCGCCCTGCCCGCTGTCGTTGCCGCGGCAGATGCCGCTGAAGGTCACGACTGCGCCGATATCGGTGCGGCCGTCGGTCAGCGCGGCGATCTCCTGCGCGATGTCGAAATCGGCCTGCTGGATGCGGATGGTGGCGGCGGTCGTCATGACGACGCTAGCCGCCGGTCATCGGCGGGAAGAAGGCGATCTCGCGCGCGCCGGCGATCATGGTCTCCGGCTTGACGTGGGTGTGGTCGATGGCGGCGCGGATCACCTTCGGCGTCTCGAAAGCGTACGCATATTGCTCGCCGCGCGTGGTCAGCCAGCCGATCAGGTCGCCCACCGTCTGCACGGCGGCCGGCGGCTCGACGATTTCTTCGGCCTTGCCGATACGCTCGCGCACCCAGGCAAAATACAGAACCTTCATGCATCCTCCGCGATGAGGTGATGAATGCCGGAGCGGAAATAGTCGTAGCCGGTGTAGATGGTCAGCAGCGCCGACAGCCAGAGCAGCACGATCCCCGTCAGGGTCGTGAACGGCAACACCATGTCGCCTGCTTCACCAGCCAGCAGGAACCCGATGGCGACCAGCTGCATCGTGGTCTTCCACTTGGCCAACTTGGTCACCGGCACGCTGACGCGCAAGGCGGCGAGATATTCGCGCAGGCCCGACACCAGGATCTCGCGGCACAGGATCACGACGGCGGCCCACAGCGTCCAGCCGTGAATGCTGGTATCCGCCGCCAGCATCAGCAGGCAGGACGCCACCAGCAGCTTGTCGGCGATCGGGTCGAGCATGCGGCCGAAGGCCGAATGCTGGTCCCACATCCGCGCGATATAGCCATCGAGAAAATCGGTAATCCCGGCGGCGATGAACACCGCCAGCGCCACCCAGCGCAGCCAGAGCGGGCCGTCCTGGACCGACTGGGCGTACAGGCATCCGACCACCACCGGGATTGCGGCGATGCGGGCATAGGTCAGCAGATTCGGCAGGGACAGCGCGGAGTTCACAGTCCCTCGTGTGGTTGCAGCGGTCATTCGTCTTACCAATACTGCCAAGGCGCGGAGGTCAACCGCCCCCGGGAAATCTTATAGGCCGGACCGACGACATTCGCGCGGGACTTTCGTGTCGCCGGCGCATTACTTTACGTCCATCTTCGGACGGTGGTCGGCAACCTCTCAGCTGCCCTGAGCGTGGAAAAAATCGAAAATCTTGCGCGCGCTTTCCGCCGAGATGCCGGGAACCTTGCCGAGATCGCCCACCGAGGCGCGTTCGATCTCCTTCAGCGTGCCGAAATGGTGCAGCAGCGCCCGCTTGCGGGTCGGCCCGATGCCGGGGATTTCCTGCAGGCCGGCCTCGCGAATATCCTTCTTGCGCAGCTTGCGGTGGGAACCGATCACGAAACGATGGGCTTCGTCGCGCAGCCGCTGAATGAAATACAGCACCGGGTCGCGCGGCTGCAGCTTGATCGCCGGGCGGTCCGGCATGAACAGGGTTTCCTGGCCGGCGTCGCGTTCCGGCCCCTTCGCGACCGACATCAGCGTCACGTCGGTCAGCGCCAGCTGGTCGAAGATCTCCTTGACCGCGTTGAGCTGGCCACGGCCGCCGTCGATGATCACCAGGTCCGGCCACTGCGGGAAATCCTCGTCCTTGGCCTTGGCCACGCCGTCCTGCGGCGGCGCCAGCAGCCGCTTGAAGCGGCGCTGCAGCACCTCCTTCATCATCGCGTAATCGTCGCCCGGCGTCAGACCCTCCGACTTGATGTTGAACTTGCGATACTGGTTCTTCATGAAGCCGTCGGGCCCGGCCACGATCATCGCGCCGACCGCATTGGTGCCCTGGATATGGCTGTTGTCGTAGACTTCGATGCGCTTCGGCACGTGCGGGAGGCCGAGCGCGGTGACCATGCCCTGCAGCAGCCGCGCCTGGGTGGCGGTGTCTGCCAGCTTGCGGCCAAGCGCCTCACGGGCATTGGTCAGCGCATGGGTCACCAGTTCCTTTTTCTCGCCGCGCTGCGGGCAGATCACCTCGACCTTGAAGCCGGCCTTGATGGTCAGCGCGCTGGCCAGCACGTCGCTGTCCTCGATGCCATGCGACAGCAGGATCAGCTTGGGGGCGGCTTGTCGTCGTAGAACTGCGCCAGGAACGAGGACAGCACCTCCTCGGGGGTGAATGATTTTTCGGCGCGCGGAAAATACGCCCGGTTGCCCCAGTTCTGGCCGGTCCGGAAGAAGAACACTTCGACGCAGGAATAGCCGCCCTCCTGGTGGATGGCGAACACGTCGGCCTCCTCCACGGTGCGCGGATTGATGCCCTGCTGCGACTGGATCGCCGACAGCGCCGCCAGGCGGTCGCGATACAAGGCCGCGCGCTCGAAGGCGAGTTCATCCGACGCCTTCTCCATCTCGCCGGCGAGCAGCTGCTTCACCGCGCGGGAACGACCGGACAGGAAATCCTTGGCCTCCTTGACCAGCTCGGTATAGCCGGGAAAGTCGATCTCGCCGGTGCACGGGCCGGCGCAGCGCCGGATCTGGTACAGCAGGCATGGCCGGGTCCGGCTCTCGAAGAACGAATCCGTGCAGGAGCGCACCAGAAACGCGCGCTGCAAGGCGGTGATGGTGCGGTTGACAGCGCCCACCGAGGCAAACGGACCGAAGTAGCGCCCGGGCCGCGACTGTGCGCCGCGATGCTTGAGAATCTGCGGCGCCCAGTGATCCCCGGAGATCAGGATATAGGGAAACGACTTGTCGTCGCGCAGCAGCACGTTGAAGCGCGGCCGCAGCTGCTTGATCAGGTTGGCTTCGAGCAGCAGCGCCTCGGTCTCGGTGGCGGTCGAGATGATCTCCACCACCACGGTGGCCGCGATCATCCGCGCGATGCGCATCACATGGCCGGTGGGCCGCGCATAGGACGACAGCCGCTTCTTCACGTTCTTGGCCTTGCCGACATAGAGCACATCGGAGGCCGCGTTGAGCATGCGGTAGACGCCCGGCGAGGTGGGCGCATGTTTCACGGCATGTTCGATGGCCGCGCGACCGACCGCCAGCGGCCCCTCGAGCACCGGCTCGCTGGAATCGTCCACCACGTCGGGCAGCCGCGAATCCTCATCGTCCTCGGCGGTGACGGTGGCCGGATCGAGATCCTGCGCAGCCGTGGACGGCTGGATCGGTGCATCGGTGGAACCCGGCTCCGCCGCGGGTTCGGCCGGCTCCGGGAAAGGGGTGGGATCCTGAATCATGGGACCAATTTAGGCACTGCAGCGGATCATCGCCAGCGCCTCGCTCATTCCATCCGGCTGCCGCAAGTAAGACTTCATTAACGCCAATAAGGCGCCGAAACGGGCCCTTAAGAACTGCTTAAGTTAAAACTCTCGATAACTTGTCTCGAGAAAAGATGCAGTTTCGTAACCCTAAGGATTTGGTCGGGCATGCCCCGAACCGACCGCCGGAACTGCCGAGTCAGCGTTGTGGAGAGTAAGATGACCAAGTTCACGTTTGCGGCAGCGGCCGTCATGGCAGCAGGCATCACCGTTGCCAGCGTCGCGGCAGCGTCGGCGGCGGACCTTCCGTACCGCTCGCGCGCGCCCTATACGGTGAACCAGCCGCTCAACGGCTACAGCTGGGCCGGCCCCTATCTCGGCGGCACCCTGGGCTATGAGTGGGGCAACGTCTCCAACACCGGCGCGAAGCCCTCCGGCATCGCCGGCGGCGTGACCGGCGGCTACAACTGGCAGAGCGGGAACATCGTGTTCGGCCTCGAAGGCGACATGCAGGCCACCGGCGCCGACGACAAGTTCGCCAGCTACAAGTTCTCCAACCCGTGGTTCGGCACCGTGCGCGGCCGCATCGGTTACGCCTTCAACAACGTCCTGATCTACGGCACCGGCGGTCTCGCCTTCGGCAGCCTGCAGGGCGAATCGCTCATCACCGGTCTGCAGCAGTCCAAGACCTCGGCCGGTTACGCCGTCGGCGTCGGTGCCGAAGTCGGCATCTACCAGAACTGGACCGCCAAGATCGAATATCTCTACGTCAACCTGTCGAGCAACGACTACACGCTCACCAATGCGAGCAACGGCCTCGACTTCGGCACCGTCCGCCTCGGCGTCAACTATCACTTCTAGTCATCACGGCTCCAAGTATAAAAAATATGCATTCGAACTCCCGGCTGCCGCGGCGGCCGGGATTTTTGCTCTCCGGCAACTCCATCGCCGTCATCCCCGCCGAAACGCAATTGCATTTCGGCGGGGATGACGGCGTGAGTTTGCGGCAGACGGTTGCGTTTAAGCTGTGATCACCAGATTGACCGCCTTGGGGCCCTTGCCCTTTTTGTCCGGCTCGACTTCGAAGGTGATGCGTTGTCCTTCGGCGAGGTCCTTCAGGCCGGCGCGCTCGACCGCGGTGATGTGCACGAACACGTCGCGACCGCCGTCGTCGGGCTTGATGAAGCCGTAGCCGCGCTCGCCATTGAAGAACTTGACCGTCCCGCTCATGGCCATCGGGAAACTCCTCTCCCCGCATTGCTCCGCCGCTACGCCCACGTATCGGCGCGACCGGACATCACTGCCGGAAAGCTCGGCCATCTCGCGAAGCCGGCGACAATTTCCGCTTCGCGCAAACCCGAGGCCTTGTCACTCCGCCGCCCCCATTCGCGGAGACGGAACGTAAAGCCAGTCCAATGGCCGTAGCATAATACGGTTTGTGACGGATTGACTACCGCCCTGATGCGGATCGGTGCGCGGTTGCGCCGCGAAGGTAGGCTACAGTACCGGACTGAGTGTAGTTCAGGTCTTGACGGTCTCGAGCCGGAAGCGGCCGGCGCCGCCCTGCCCCAGCGGCTTTTCCAGCTCGGGCAGGATCGCCTTGAGATCGGCCATCAGCTTCCAGGGCGGGTTGACGACCAGCAGGCCGGCCGACGTCAGCCCGGCATCGGGCGCCTGCGGCGCCACGCTGAATTCCAGCCGCAGCACCTTGCCGGGACCGGCGGCGGCAACGGTGTGACCGACGTGATCCGCCAGCGTGTCGGTGGCCCGCCGGCTCTTGACCGGGTACCACAGCACATAGATGCCGGTCGCCCATTTGGCGAAGGCCTCGTCGAAGCCTGCGGCCATGCGCTCAAATTCGTTCTTGGCCTCGAACGGCGGATCGATCAGCACCACGCCGCGGCGCTCCTTCGGAGGCACGAAGGCCGGCAGCCCGACCCAGCCGTCAAGATCGACGATGCGGGCCTGCTTGTCGCGGCGCAGCGCCCCGATCAGCTGCTTGCGCGCCTTGGGCTCGACCTCGCAGGCCACCAGGCTGTCCTGCGGCCGCAGCATCCTGCGGGCGATCAGCGGCGAGCCGGGATAGGTCTTTAGTTCGCGCGGCGGGTTGAACGAGCGGACGATGTCCAGATAGGGCGCGACCAGCGGGAGCGCGGTTTCCGACAGCCGCGCCTGCATCACCCGGGCGATGCCGGTCAGCCATTCGCCGGTGCGCTGGGATTCCTCACCGCTGAGGTCATAGAGCCCGGCCCCGGCATGACTGTCGATGACCCGAAAGGCCGACGGCTTTTCGCTGAGGTAGCTGAGAATGCGGACCAGGACGATGTGCTTGATGACATCGGCAAAGCCGCCGGCGTGAAAGGCGTGGCGATAATTCATGCGCCAACCCCTACGCTAAGCCGGAGGATTCAGCAAAGAATTGGTCGTGTGGCGGACGCCGGAGCACACTCCTGTCATCGCCCGGCCGGCGCGCCATTGCGCGCCAGGACCGGGCGATCCAGTAAACACCGGCGAATTGATGGAGCCGCAAAGCCTGCGTGTACTGGGCCCCCGCATGCGCGGGGGCGACAGCCTGTGCTTGCCGCCCTTACCCGCCGCGCATGGGCGGCATCACCACGTTGTCGCGGCGGCAGGCGCGGCGGTCGGTCTCCTCGCAGGCGCGGAACTGGAGGTCCTTGCTCATGCAGATCCGGACCTCGCTGAGCCGGGAGCGGTCGCAGGTGACGGCGATCGCGGCATTGCTGAGGCCCGGATTGACCTTGATGAAGGCCTCCTCGATGGCCAGGGGCGCGATGGTCCTGGGATCAGCGAGTGCGAGGAATTCAGCCGGAATCTTCACCGCGGCGCGCGCCTTGCGGATGGTTTCGAAATATCCGCGCGGCCCCAGTCCCGAACAGGTGCCGTGCTTGTCCCATTCGTTGAAGACCAGGCCGGGCGCCGGCATCAGATCGAGCATCGAGGTCATGATGTTGCGGTCGAGCCGCGGCGACGGCCGCTGGCAATAATCGGGAAAACCGCGCTCATATTGCGGCCACAGCCCGTGCACCACGAAGGAATAGGGCCGCCCGCCGCATTGCATCTGGGCGCGGCCGGCATTGCCGCGCTCCTGCGCCGCTTCGCAGAACGACGGCGACCACGACAGCGACAGCACGTAGAAATCGAATTCGCCGGGCGCGTTCTGGCGGCGGTCCTGCGCCGTGACCGGGCCGGCCAGCGCCGCGAAGGCGGCCACGCACAGCGCAATCAGCAAAGGAAATCGATCAAACATCACGCGCCCCAGCCCTGACCGGGGCAAGCCTAGCCAGCCATCAAGAACATCTCAAGAACAAAATCCGATCCGCGGGACGCAATAGCCCGCGTCAGGTTCAGGGCCGTGCGGCCTTGCAGGCCGGATTGTAGGACCAGTCGCGATCGAGGCCGACCACGCAGAATTCGACGCCCTGGCCGAAACCGGCGAAGCCGCCGTCCTCGATGATGGAGTAATGCACGGTGCGCAGCTTGCCGTCGTTCAGCATGGCGCTGGCGGTGCAATAGCGGCGCGGAATGTTGTCGGACTGCCAGGGCCGGAACGCGGTCTCGCGGACATTGGCGTAGCCGGTGATCTGCAGCGCCGAGTTCCAGAACGTGCTTTCCTTTTCGGCGAACTGCGAACTGATGCTCGACAGGCCGGCCTGGCAGTCGGCAACGCGGCCGTCATAGCTCGGGCCGAACAGGCCGAAATTCAGTTCCAGCGGGTTGGCGGCCTGCGCGCCGGGCGCCAGAGCCAGCACCCCGAATGCGACGCCGGCGATCGTCGCCACAGCAGCTTTCTTCCAGGATGAGATGAGGTCGCGCATGGGGAATCCGCCGGCTGATGATGGTTCCGAACGGTGCCGCGAAGCCCGGGCGAGGTCAAGTGCACCGCGGCAACACCCTGCGCACAAACCCGGCCGGATCTGCCGGCGTTCTTTTCACGGCCCCCGATGCGCTCTAAGGTAGCGGCAACGACAATGGAGACGACGATGCGAATGATTCGGCCGGCTATCCTGGCTGCTGCTGTTCTCGGTGTGCTGGGAAGCGCCGCGCGCGCCGACACCGTGCCGCCGTTCAAGGGCAACGACACCGGCGGCATCATCGCCTATTCGCTGGTCAGCCAGAGCGACGTCCGCGCAATGGCGGTCGATCACTGCGCGCGCTACGGCAAGGTGGCGAAGTTCCTCGGCGCCCAGGCCTATTACGGCGGCTACATCTCGTTCGCCTGCCGCTGGGTGCCTTATGGGGCATCGGACCGACCGCTGCGCGTTCGCTACTGAGCGCGACGGCACGGCTCATCTTCGAGGCTAATCTGCAAGGCTCATCTTCAAGGCTCATCTTCAAGGCTCATCCTCGTCACGGAGCGAACCATGATGCGACGACCTGCCCTCACCTTCTGCACCGCCGGGCTGCTGCTCGCGACACTGCCAGCGCTCGCTTCCGCAGTGGAACTGCCGACTCGCAAGGCCGGGCTGTGGGAATTGAAGATGGTGCGGGCCGGCTCGCCGACGCCCGAAATCACCATGCAGCACTGCACCGACGAGGCCACCGACAAGCAGATGACCGCGACATTCTCGCCGATGTCGAAGGAAAAGTGCGCGAAGAACGAGACCCAGAAGACCGCGACCGGCTACAGCACGGATGCGGTGTGCAGCTTCAACGGCACCACCATGACCTCGCATTCCGAGGTCACCGGCGACTTCAACTCCGCCTATGCCGTCAAGGTCACCTCGCATAACGACAAGCCGCCGGCCGGCATGCCGCAGGACACTTCCATGACGCTGGAGGCCAAGTGGCTCGGCGCCTGCGCCGCCACGCAGCAGCCCGGCGACATCGTGATGCCCGGCGGCTTCAGCATGAACATCAAGGACATGGAAAAGCTGAAGGGCCTGATGCCGACGAAGTAGGCCGGGATCAGCGCGCGCCGAACCGCGCGGAAAATTCCGCGACATTGACCAGCCCGCGGGCATGGGTGCCGTCGCCGATCTTGCGCTCGCCATCAAACGCCTCGACCGCGAAACGGATCACCCGCTTTTCCACGCTGACGACGCGCGACGTGGTGCGCACCACGCGCCCGATCGGAGTCGCCGCGAGATGGCGGATATTGACCTCGGTGCCGACGGTGACCCAGCCTTCCGGCAAATGCCCGTCCAGCGCATCGCCGGACGTCAATTCCATTTCCAGGATCATCATCGGCGTCGCATAGACCGCAGGCATCGTCGGCACGAAGTGCCGGACGGTGTTCTCCGCGGCGACGGTGAGGTTGCGTTCGGCGCTGAGTCCGGTCTTGATAATGTCGCGTGCGTCCATGGCCTGTCTTTAGGCCGGCGACCGCCCGCAGACAAGACGGTCGGAAGGTTTGCCGACGCCGCCCGATTTCCTGTATATGACGATGATCATGCAAAGGCGCAGCAAGCCGCCAGCAACGAGGATTGCCCATGACCGGATTTAGCGACCTGATGGCCAGCCTGGAGCGCGCCGGCGACGACTGGGGCATCACCGTGGGCGACGACTGGCTGCAGGGCCGCACCGTCTATGGCGGCCTTGCCGCCGCATTGTGTACCGAGACCGCGCAGCGCGCGTTCGCCGACCTGCCGCCGTTGCGCTCGGCGCAGTTCGCCTTCATCGGCCCGGCGACCGGCGCGCTGCAACTGCGCCCGACCCTGCTGCGCAAGGAAAATCCACGGTGTTCGCCGGCGTCGACCTGATCGGCGAGGCCGGCCTCGCCACCCGCGCGATGCTGTGCTTCGGCGCAGCGCGGCCGTCGGCCTTCGCCCATACCGAACTCGGCTCACTGCAGCCGCAGGCGCCGGAGCAATGCCCGGACTTTTTCGCGGCGCGCCGCCGATGCTGCGCTTCCTGGAACATATCGAGGGTCGTCACGTGGCCGGCGCGTTGCCGTTCAGCCGCGCGACCGATCCGCAGATGACGCTGTGGCTGCGCCACCGCGATGCCGTGGCGCCGTCGCTGGTGGCATTGCTGGCGCTGGCCGACGCGCCACCGCCGGCGGCCTCGGTGATGTCCAGTGCGCCGGCGCCGATCAGCACCATGACCTGGTCGATCGACATGCTGACCGACGACATCGCCACCGACGACGGCTGGTGGCTGATCCGTAACGTCGCCGAACAGATCGGCCAGGGCTACTCCAGCCAGGCAATGACGCTGTGGAACGCACGCGGCCGGCCGATCATGGCCAGCCGGCAGAACGTCGCGGTGTTCGGGTAGATCGCCTTTCCCTCTCCTCCAAGCAGCGTAGCTGCGCAGGCGGGAGAGGGAAGAAAGCCGCCCTACTTCTTCGCCGCCGCAGCCGCGGCGTAGCGTTCCACGAAGGTCTGGCCGCCCTTCATCTTGTTGTTGTGCGGCGCCTCGTTGATCTGGATCACCACGGCCTCCGCGGGGACGCCGAGGTTCTTCACCAGCGCGGCAGTGATGTCGAGCATCATGCCCTTCTTCTGCTCGTCGGTGCGGCCGGCGGCCAGGTTGATGGTGATCTCAGGCATTGTCGTCTCCCGTTGCTCTTGCGTTGAAACATGTCCGCGCGTCCGACACGCGGTTTCGCATCCTGCATGGATGTCGTCATCCGCGAAAGCGGATGACCCAGTATTCCGCAAAGCTCATGTTTGAACACTGGCATTTCGGAATACTGGATCCCCGCCTACGCGGGGATGACAGCCGAGGTTCGATCATCCCCACTTCACGGCGTGCTTGTCCAGAATCCTGCGCACCTCTTCAACCAGCGCCGCCTCCGGCACCTTGACCTGCGCTTCGCCCTGCTTCGCGAGGTACGCTTCGCGGTCGCCTTCCCCGAGCTTCGACAGTTCGGCGCCGAGGATCAGATCCTTCAGCATCACCTCGCCTGCGGCCTTCTCGTCGGAGCCCTGGATGATCACGCAGGGCGAGTTGCGGCGGTCGGCATATTTGAGCTGGTTGCCCATGCTCTTGGGATTGCCGAGATAGAGTTCGGCGCGAATGCCGGCGTTGCGCAATTGCGCGACCATCTTCTGATAGTCGGCAATGCGGTCGCGGTCGAACACCGTGACGACGACGGGACCGAAGGCCGGCGTGGTGTCGATCTTGCCGAGCAGCGTCAACGCCGCCTGCAGCCGCGACACGCCGATGGAGAAGCCGGTAGCCGGCACAGGCTCGCCGCGGAAGCGCGACACGAGGCCATCATAACGCCCGCCGCCGCCGACCGAGCCGAAGCGTACCGGGCGGCCCTTTTCGTCCTTGGTCTCGAGGGTGAGTTCGACCTCATAAACCGGGCCGGTGTAATATTCGAGGCCGCGGACGACGGAGGATTCAAAACGAATACGATCCTCGAGGAAGCCGCCAGCAACAACGAGGTCCGCGATTTCACGAAGCTCTTCAACGCCGGCTAGGCCGCTCGCCGATGTGCCGACCGCTTTTTTCCAAGCGTCAAACCTTGCGTTCCAAGCGATCTTTATCTTTTCAGACGAGGTTAAACTTCCACCTGAAAAACCTGTGCTGTACTGCGCCCCTAAATAAAATAGCAAAGCGTCAATCTGACCGGCGTCGAGTCCCGCTCCCTTGGTGAAATCGCCCTTGCCTTCTTCGCCGCCGTCCCAGCGACCGGCGCTGAGGAGCTTCTTAATTTCATCGACGGGAAACTTGTCCATCTTGTCGATCGCCCGCAGCACGGTGAGCCGCTGACCGGCCTTGTCGTCTCCGCCCAGCCCGATGCTCTCCATCACGCCATCAAGCACCTTGCGGTTATTCACCTTCACCACATACGACCCGCGCGGAATCCCCAGCGCTTCCATCGCGTCCGCCGCCATCATGCACATCTCGGCATCCGCCGCCGGCGAGGCCGAGCCCACCGTGTCGGCGTCGAACTGCATGAACTGGCGGAAGCGGCCCGGGCCGGGCTTTTCGTTGCGGTAGACATACCCCTGCCGGTAGCTGCGATAGGGTTTTGGCAGATGGTCGAAATTCTCGGCCACATAGCGCGCCAAAGGCGCGGTCAGGTCGTAGCGCAGCGAGATCCACTGCTCGTCGTCGTCCTGGAACGAGAACACGCCCTCGTTGGGCCGGTCCTGGTCGGGCAGGAACTTGCCGAGCGCGTCGGTGAATTCCATGGTCGGCGTCTCGACCGGCTCGAAGCCGTAGCGCTCATAGACCTCGCGGATGGTCTCGATCATGCGCCTTGTGGCGGCAATATCGGTGGGGCCGCGGTCGCCGAGGCCGCGCGGCAGCCGGGCACGCAATTTCTGGGGCTTTTTGGGTTTTTCACTCATGCGGCGGGTGGTACCAGCCGCGCCGAAACCGGGCAAGCCGCCGGCGGCACCTCCGGCAGCCGGATTGGCCCGTTGAGGTAGCGGAAAGATTTCTTACCCCGGACCTCCGAACCGCCGTAATGTCGGGCGAACGACGTAGCAAAATACCTCCGGAAAATGCGAACCGATGTCTGGCCCGAGTCTGCCCCAGGATTTTCTCAAGGCCGAGAATACCGGCCTGCGGCTGCTGCTGGAGCAGGCCAACATCGACGCCCAGGCGCTGCTGGCCCAGGTCGGCATCGACGCCCGCGAACGCGAGGCGGCCGAGAAGCTGCAGAAGCTGATTCTGGAGGAATTGCACCACCGCATCAAGAACACTTTGGCCACTGTCAGCGCCATCGCTTCGCAGAGCCTGCGCAACGCCACCTCCATCGAGCATGGCCAGCAGGCGATCGAAGGCCGGCTGCTGGCGCTGGGCCGCGCCCACGATCTGCTGCTGCAGGCGCGCTGGTCGAGCGCCAGCCTGGCGACCATCGTACGCGGCGCCACCGAGCCTTATGACAGCAAGGGCAGCAACCGGTTTTCGCAGCACGGACCGTCGATCGAGATCACCTCCGGCGCGGTGCTGGCGCTGGCCATGACCCTCAACGAATTGTGCACCAACACCACCAAATTCGGCGCGCTGTCGGTGCCGGCCGGCCGGGTCAGTATCGCGTGGTCTGTCGACGAGGTGACAGAGCGGCTGCGGCTGACCTGGACCGAAACCGACGGCCCAAAGGTGCATCCTCCGACCCGCCGCAGCTTCGGCACCCGGCTGATGGAAACCCTCGGCAAGCAGCTCAAGGGCGAGGTGACGCTGGCCTATGAGCCCACAGGTTTCGTCTACACGCTGGACGTGCCACTGGGCTCCGTGAAAGCACCCGAATAGGCTGAAAATAAAGATGCGGCGCCCATCGGCGGCGTGAGCGCCACGAGACCATCCACACGCCTTCTCCCCTGGAACCTTCGCCGCGCCTCCTCGTTCATCCGCCGGGCTGCCGTTTTCGGCGCCGTTTGATGAACCGAGGAATCCGACCATGCATCCACTCGCAAGTGCCCTGATCCGGACGGGGCTGGCGATCAAAATCAGTCGAGTCAAACGCGCCACCGAATCCTATGCGCGCGACCGGATGGCACAGAGCCAGGGTGCCGTGGTGTCCTACGGGGTCGCCGCAGGCCTCTACGCCGCGGCCGGAATCTTCGCCATCGCGCTGCTGCTGGTCGGCGTCGCCGCGCTGTTTCGCTGGGTCGAGCTGCGCTATGGCCTGTTCGAGGCGTTCGGCGCCAGCGCCGCGGTGCTGCTCGTTCTCGCGATCATTTGCGCGGCCGCGGCCGCCAGCCGGCTAAATCAGAAGACCAGGCCGATCGTCAGCCTCGGCAGCCGGCTGCGGGTTGCGGTCAATGCCAGCCCGCAGCCCGACCGCGCCGACACCGCGCGCGATACGGCCACCGGCGTGCTGCGGACGTCTCCGAGCCCGGCTGCCGAATTCCGCCCGTCATCGCAGCAACGCCTTCACGCCCCGGTGCAACCCTCCACCGCCACCAAGGCCGGGCTGGTGGTGGCCGCCACCCTGATGGGCTGGGCGCTCGCCCGGCGCCGTTCGCTGGGCAGACAGCCCATGGCGAGACCTGTGGCCGAAGCTGACGCCTGATGCCCGCCCGACGATCCGGCACCGCCGAAAGCCTGGTTCTGATCGCCGCCACCGCCTTCATCGCCCTCACCCTGCAGCGCTGGTATGGGGCGTCGGCCGCATCGGCGGCGCCGGCCGATCCGCCGGCCGGCGAGGTGCCGCCGCAGATCGGCGATACCGGCGTGCCGCCGCCCGCGACGTTCACCCGCGAACTGGCCCAGCGTGGCCGCGGCCGCTTTCGGAGACGCCGCTGCAGATCCCGGCGGCCGGCTGGAAGGACATCCTGTGGCGCACCTATGACCGCACCAATGAGGATCGCCTGCTGGCGATTGCCGCCGGCGTGGTGTTCTTCGGCCTGCTCGCGGTGTTTCCGGCGATCACCGCGCTGGTTTCCTGCTACGGCCTGTTCGCCAACCCCGCGACCATCGCCGACAACCTGCAGACGCTGGCCTACATGCTGCCGGACGGCTCGTTCCAGATCGTGCAGGATCAGATCGCGCGCGTGCTCGGCAACGGCCAGACCAGCCTCGGCCTCACCTTCCTGTTCGGTCTCGCACTGGCGTTGTGGAGCGCCAATGCCGGCGTCAAGGCGGTGATCGACGCGCTGAACGTCGTCTATGGCGAGCGCGAGAAGCGCAGCTTCATCCAGTTGAACCTGCTGTCGCTGGCCTTCACCACCGGGGCCATCGCGGCATTGCTGCTGATGGTCGGCGCGGTGGTGGCGCTGCCGCTGACGCTCGACAGAATTGGCCTCGCTTACGACAGCAAGATCATCATCAGCCTGGCCCGCTGGCCGGTGCTGCTGGTGCTGCTGCTGCTGGCACTCGGCATTCTCTATCGCTTCGGCCCGAGCCGGCCCGGAACGCGCTGGCAGTGGCTGGGCGTCGGCACCGTCGTCGCGGCGCTGCTGTGGATTGCCGGCTCCTCGCTGCTGTCGTGGTATCTGTCCAACTTCGGCAACTACAGCGCCACCTACGGATCGCTGGGCGCCGCGATCGGCCTGATGATGTGGATGTGGATGTCGGCCATCATCGTGCTGTACGGCGCCGAGCTGAACTCCGAGATCGAGCACCAGACGGCGGTGGATACCACCGTCGGACCGGGCCTGCCGATGGGGGCGCGCGGCGCCGCCATGGCCGACACGCTGGGCCGCGCCACCGCCTGATTTCCGTGCACGGCGCGGTTGCGGCGCCACAACGCGGCTTTCCGAATCAGCAATAATGCTAAGCTTCGGAAAGCGATGGGCTTATGCGATCCTGCATGGCTTCTCGCGGACACCCGGAGACAGGCCTGAGGATGTTGCGCGCGTCATGATTCGCATCTCCACGATGTTCATCACCATCTGCATGGTGCTGGTCGCGGCCTCGCTTGGCATGGTGCTGTATGCCGGGGCCGGCGTCAGCGCGTCGCAGTCGGCGATCATCGCCCTGACGGCGCTGACCCTGCTGATTCTCTACGGCGCCATCTCGACCCGGCTGCAGGATCGCAGCGAAACCAGCAGCCAGATCGGCGACCTCTCGCGCGGCACCGCCGACCTGGCGCGCCAGATCGCGGAATTCGGTCGCCGTCTCGCCGCCGTCGAGGGCAAGATTGCCGCCGTCAACGCCACCGGTCAGGATCGCATCCAGTCTGTCATCGGCGAGATCAACGAGCTCGGCACGCTGGTCCAGCAACTCGCCAGTTCGGTGGCCAACCACGAGGACATGCTTGCGACCCAGCCGGCTGTCGCCGTCTCGGCGCCGACGGCCTACATTCCGGTGGCGCCGCCGAGCCCCGCCGACAAGGTCGCAGCCGTCGAGCAGCCTCCAGCCGCCATTGTCGCCGAAGACACCGTCAGCGTGATCGCCGACAAGCCGGCCACGACCGCGACGGTCCCGGCCGCGGCACCCAGCGATGCGCAGCTGATGGCGACGGTGAAGGCCGCAGTCGCGGAGAACCGCATCGACATCTATCTGCAGCCGATGGTGACGCTGCCGCAGCGCAAGGTGCGCTTCTACGAGGCGGTGACCCGGCTGCGCGACGCAAACGACCAGATCATCGTCGCCGACGATTTCATCGCCGCGGCGGAATCCGCCGGGGTCATGGCGCAGATCGATCACACCGTGATGCTTCGCTGCATGCAGGTGCTGCGCCGGCTGATGGTCCGCAACAAGGACGTCGGCGTGTTCTGCAACATCGCCTCGGTGACGCTGTCCAACGCCGAGACCTTCGCGCAATGCATCGATTTCCTCGAGGCCAACCGTGCGCTGGCCTCGTCCTTCGTGCTTGAATTCAAGCACGCCACCTTCCGCAACCTCGGCCCGGTGGAGAGCGAGCATCTGGCAGCCCTTGCGCAGCGCGGCTACCGTTTCTCCATCGACCATGTCGCCGATCTCCGGATCGAGCCGCGCGAACTGGCCGATCGCGGCGTGCGCTTTATCAAGGTACCGGCAACCCTGCTGCTCGACCCGAAGCAGAGTTCTACGGCGGACATCCATCCGGCCGACCTGTCCGACCTGCTCGGCCGCTTCGGCATCGATCTGATCGCCGAGCGTATCGAGGGCGAGCGCGCGGTCATCGATCTGCTCGACTATGACGTCCGCTTCGGGCAAGGGTTTCTGTTCGCGGCGCCCCGTCCGCTGCGGCCGGAGCAGCCGAATGGCGGCGGCTCCGCGAAGCCGTCCACCCACGCGCCACAGGATACCAATGGTTCAGCCAAGCCTGCCAGAACTGAGATCAAGCCTGAGATCAAGTCAGAACCCAGAATCGAGCCGGCCCGGTCCGAGCCGCCGCGCACCACCGGCAATGCTGCACTGGCGCGCCGCGCCACGGGCCCGAACTGATCGGCAATCCTTCTCATGACCACATTGCGTTTTGTCGCGCAGCTGCGCGACCTCGTCGCCGGCGTCGATGTCGTGCTCAGCGATATCTGGGGCGTCGTTCATAACGGCCTGGAGTCGTTCCCCGAGGCCTGCGAGGCGCTGCACACGTTTCGTGCGCAGGGCGGCACGGTGATCCTGATCACCAATGCGCCGCGTCCTGCGGATTCGGTGCAGCGGCAATTGCGGAAACTCGGCGTCGCCGACGATGTCTACGATGCCATCGTCTCGTCCGGCGACCTGACCCGCAATTTCGTCACCAGCCGGCTCGGCCAGTCGATGTACTGGATCGGCCCGGACCGCGACAATTCGATCCATCGCGGGCTCGATGCCAGGTTCGCGCCGCTGGAACAGGCCGACTACATCGTCTGCACCGGTCCGTTCGACGACGAGACCGAAACGCCGGAAGACTATCGCGAGATGATGCAGCAGGCCCTGGCGCGCAAGCTGACGCTGGTCTGCGCCAATCCCGACATCATCGTCGAGCGCGGCGACCGCCTCATCTATTGCGCCGGCGCCATTGCCGAACTGTATCGCGAACTCGGCGGCGACGTGGTGTTCTACGGCAAGCCGCACCGGCCGATCTACGACCAGGCCATGGCGCTGGCGAAGGCCAAACGTGGATTGGATACGCCGCTCGACCGGGTGCTGGCGATCGGCGATTCCGTGCGCACCGACCTGACCGGCGCCCACGCATTCGGCATCGACTGCCTGTTCATCACCCGCGGCATTCACGCCGGCGAGTTCGAAGGCATCGAGCGGATGGAGCCTGCGGCGGTGAAGGAGCTGTTCGGCACCCCGCCAAAGGCGCTGATGCGGGAATTGAAGTGGTAGGGCGACGAAACGGGGCTTCGACGCACGCTCAGACGCGTTCGCCGGATGCAGTGCAACGCGTCGCTCTTGCGACGTGGTGCGCCGCTGATCCGGGGGCCAGCTTTATTTGATTGGACAGGGATCCCGGATCTGCGCAGCGGCGTAGGAATGCCGCAGCGCGTCCGGGAAAAGGGGCGCCTTACGCCGGCACGGTGTCGGGGAACACGGCCTCGATCTTGGTCTTCAGCGTCGCCGCGTTGAACGGCTTGACGATGTAGTTGTTCACGCCGGCCTTCTTGGCGGCGATCACGTTCTCGGTCTTGGATTCCGCGGTGATCATGATGAACGGGGTCTGCGACAGGTTGGGATCGGCGCGGACTTCCTTGAGCAGGTCGTAGCCCGTCATCGGCTCCATGTTCCAGTCGGAAATCACCAAGCCGTATTTCTTGGTGCGCATCTTGTCGAGCGCCATCGAGCCATCGCTGGCATCGTCGATGTGTTCGAATCCCAGCTGCTTCAGAAGATTGCGAATGATGCGGATCATGGTGTTATAGTCGTCCACCACCAGCACCGTCATCGACAAATCAACCGCCATCTTCATTCCCCCTGATACGACGCGCAAAACACACTGGAATAGATGCCAGAGAGGCAAATACGTCCGGGCGCTGGATCGACAGCGAAGTTGTCTTCCGCAGCCCGCTGAAGGATTAGCACCTGTGGTTAAACAGCGCGTTAACTGCCCCCGGCAACCAATACCTAAAACTCGAACAACCCCAAGATCTGCGCCGGCTTGACTTCCCGGCCGGCAGTGCGCCACGGTCCCGCGCCCGCCGCAATGATCCCGAATCCCATCATGACATCAAGCTTTTGCGTCATCCGCGACACCACGCCAGCCGCCGCCATCCCCCGGGGATGCGTGGTGGCGATGGGAAATTTCGACGGCGTCCATCTTGGCCATCGCGCGGTCATCCAGGCCGCGCTGGAAATGTCGAAGCTGCATAAGACAACGGCGCTGGCGGTGACCTTCGAGCCGCATCCGCGCAGCTATTTCAGCCCCAACACGCCGCAATTCCGGCTGACCGACGAGACCACCAAGCTGCGGCTGCTGGCGGGCACCGGCCTCGCCGGGGCGGTGGTAATGACCTTCGACAAGGGCCGTGCCGGCACCACCGCGCAAGACTTCATTCACCATGACCTGATCGGCCGGCTCGGCATCGGCGGCATCGCGGTGGGCTACGACTTCCATTTCGGCAAGGGCCGGGTCGGTTCCCCCGCCTTGCTGGTTGCCGAGGCGCCGCGGCTGGGCATCGAGGTCGACGTGCAGCCGCATATCGACATTGACGAGCGCCCGGTGTCGTCCACCGCCATCCGCATGGCGCTGGCCGAGGGTGAGCTCGCCGAGGCCACCCGGATGCTCGACGGGCCCTGGTTCGTCACCGGCGAGGTGATCCACGGCAAGAAACTCGGCCGTGATCTCGGCTATCCCACCGCCAATATCCGCCTGCCCGCCAGTTGCGGCCTGAAGCACGGCATCTATGCGGTGCGGGTCGGCCGCGGCTCCGAGCGCTTCGACGGCGTCGCCAGCTTCGGCCGCCGTCCCACCTTCGACAACGGCGCACCGCTGCTGGAGGTCTTCCTGTTCGATTTTGCCGGCGACCTCTACGGCACCACGCTGGATGTGGCCTTCATCGCCTTCATCCGCGACGAGCTGAAATTCGACGGCATCGAGCCGCTGATCCGCCAGATGAACGACGACAGCGCAAAAGCCCGCGCCGCACTGGCAGCGGCCCCGGATGCATTTCCGAAGCTGGGAGTGGTGGGATGAGCAGGACCGAGAAACAGAAAATGCTGGCCGGCGAGCTGTATCGTCCCGGCTCGCCCGAGCTGAGCGCCGACGAGAAGGCCAACAAGGCCTGGCTGGCCGCCTACAACGCCGTGCTCGACCGGCCGGTCAAGGAGCGGCTGGCGCTGCTGAAGGCGCATTTCGGAGCGGTCGGCAATGACTGCGTGATCCGCCCGCCGTTCTTTTGCGATTACGGCTACAATATCCGCCTCGGCGACGGGGTGTTCCTGAACTTCAATTGCGTGATCCTGGACGTCGTCACGGTGTCCATCGGCGACCGCACCCAGATCGGGCCGGCGGTGCAGATCTATGCCGCCGACCACCCGCGCGACGCCAAAACCCGGGCCGAGGGCCTCGAATTCGGCCGCCCGGTCAGCATCGGCGCCGATGTCTGGATCGGCGGCGGCGCCATTATCGTCCCCGGCGTGACCATCGGCGATGGCGCGGTGATCGGCGCCGGCAGCGTGGTGACAAGGGATGTCGCCCCGGGGGCGATTGTCGGCGGCAATCCGGCCAAGGTTTTGAAACAAACTCAACCGTCATCCTGAGGCGCTCGCCGTCTTCGGCCAGCCTCGAAGGATGCTGTTCGGCGCCGTCCGAGCGGCCCGCCGTCGTCCTTCGAGGCCTTCGCTGCGCTCGGCACCTCCCGCCGAAGCGCAATTGCGTTTCGGCGGGGATGACGGCTCCAGGGCCCTCCCAGACTGCTGCCCAAGCCCTCCCAAGCCTTTGCGCTTCCCCCGCCGGCTGCTATTGAGTGCGGGATGTCTGCACGGCGCCCCATCATCCGCATTATCGGCCCGGCTTCCGCCTGAGCATTGCTCGGCGCAAGACCGGGATCGTTGCCGTTCATCGCGTCCCCCACGCGTTTCCGCGCCATTTAGCCGAGCCAGAGCCTTCATGTCCGACACTTCAGCGAAACCCGAGACCACCGACTATTCCAAGACCCTGTACCTGCCGCAGACCGAGTTTCCAATGCGCGCCGGCCTGCCACAGGCCGAGCCGAAAGTGCTCGAGCGCTGGCAGGAGATCGACCTCTACGGCAGCCTGCGGAAGCAGTCGAAGGGCAAGCCGAAATTCGTGCTGCATGACGGCCCGCCCTATGCCAACGGCAACATCCATATCGGCCACGCGCTCAACAAGATCCTCAAGGACGTGGTGACCAAGAGCCAGCAGATGCTCGGCTTCGATTCCAACTACGTGCCGGGCTGGGACTGCCATGGCCTGCCGATCGAATGGAAGATCGAGGAAGAGAACTACCGCTCCAAGGGCAAGCCGAAGCCGGACTTCAAGGACGCGGCGGCGATGATCGCCTTCCGCAAGGAGTGCCGGGCCTATGCCGGCAAGTGGCTCGACGTGCAGCGCACCGAGTTCAAGCGGCTCGGCATCATCGGCGACTGGGACCACCGCTACGCCACCATGGATTACTTCGCGGAAGCGCAGATCGCCCGCGAGTTGATGAAGTTCGCGGCCAACGGCACGCTGTATCGCGGCTCCAAGCCGGTGATGTGGAGCGTGGTGGAAAAGACCGCGCTCGCGGAAGCCGAAGTGGAGTACGAGGACTATACGTCGGATACGGTGTGGGTGAAGTTTCCAGTCAAGGCGGAGTTCGGCAGGCTCGCCAAGGCGTCGGTGGTGATCTGGACCACCACGCCATGGACGCTGCCCGGCAACCGCGCCATCTCCTTCTCCAACAAGATCGCCTACGGCCTCTACAAGGTCACCGAGGCGCCGGACGACAACTGGGTGAAGCCCGGCGAACTGCTGATCCTTGCCGACGCGCTGGCCGAGAGCGTGTTCAAGCAGGCCCGCGTCACCGCATATGAAAAGAGCGGCGATGTCGACTCCGGGATCCTTGACGCGCTGGAAGTCCGCCATCCGCTGGCGGGCTTTGCCGGCGGCTATGAGTTCACCGTCCCCCTGCTCGACGGCGACCATGTCACCGACGATACCGGTACCGGCTTCGTGCACACCGCGCCCGGCCACGGCCGCGAGGATTTCGATATCTGGATGCAAATGCGCGCGCGCTCGAGGCGCGTGGCATCAGTTCTGTTATCCCCTACACGGTCGACGAGAATGGCGCGCTCACCGCGCAGGCGCCGGGCTTCACCGGCAAGCGGGTGATCAACGACAAGGGCGAAAAGGGCGACGCCAACGAGGCGGTGATCAAGGCGCTGATGGAGGCCGGCATGCTGCTGGCCCGCTCGCGGCTGAAGCATCAGTATCCGCATTCCTGGCGCTCCAAGAAGCCGGTGATCTATCGCAACACGCCGCAATGGTTCATCGCGATGGACAAGGACATCGTCGACGACGGCAAGGCGAAACCGGGCGACACCCTGCGCCATCGCGCGCTCGAGGCCATCAAGGTCACGCAATGGGTGCCGGCGGCCGGGCAGAACCGCATCAACGGCATGATCAACACCAAGCCGGACTGGGTGATCTCGCGGCAGCGCGCCTGGGGCGTGCCGATCGCGGTGTTCGTGCGCGAGAAGGGCGACGGCTCCGCCGAGATCCTGATCGACGAGACCGTCAATCTGCGGATCGCGGAAGCCTTCATGAGCGAGGGCGCCGACGCCTGGTATGCCGAAGGCGCGCGCGAGCGCTTCCTCGGCGAGCGCGCCAAGGAGGAATGGAGAAAGGTCGACGACATCTGCGACGTCTGGTTCGACTCCGGCTCCACTCACGCCTTCGTGCTCGAAGACCGGCAGAACTTCCCGGGCCTCGCGGGCATCCACCGCAAGGTCGACGGCGGCGACGACACCGTGATGTATCTGGAAGGCTCCGACCAGCATCGCGGCTGGTTCCAGTCGTCGCTGCTGGAAAGCTGCGGCACCCGCGGCCGCGCGCCCTACGACATCGTGCTGACCCACGGCTTCACCCTCGACGAGAACGGCCGCAAGATGTCGAAGTCGGTCGGCAACACCGTCGAGCCGCAGAAGGTGATCGCGCAATCCGGCGCCGACATCCTGCGCCTCTGGGTCTGCGCCACCGACTACGCCGACGACCAGCGCATCGGCCCGGAAATCCTCAAGACCACCATCGAGACCTATCGCAAGCTACGCAATTCCGTTCGCTGGATGCTCGGGACGCTGGCTCACTTCAAGCCGGCCGACGCCGTTGCGTTCGACGAGATGCCCGAGCTGGAAAGACTGATGCTGCACGCACTGGCCGAGCAGGACGCCATCGTGCGCAAGGCTTACGAGACGTTCGACTACAAGACCGTCGTAGCCTCGCTGTCGACCTTCATGAACACCGAACTGTCGGCGTTCTATTTCGACATCCGCAAGGACACGCTGTATTGCGACGCGCCGTCATCGGTGACGCGCAAGGCGGCGCTGACGGCGATCGACATGCTGTGCAATGCGATCCTGAAGTGGCTGGCGCCGATCCTGTCCTTCACTGCGGAAGAAGCCTGGCGGATGTACAGGCCCGATGCCGAGCCCTCGGTGCATCTGACGGTATTTCCCGAAGGCCTCGGCCAGTATCGCGACGACGCGCTGGCCGCGAAGTGGGAGATCATCCGCAACGTCCGCCGCGTGGTCACCGGCGCGCTGGAGGTCGAACGCGCCGCCAAGAACATCGGCTCGTCGCTGGAGGCCTCGCCGCTGCTGTATGTGTCCGACAAGGCGACATTCGGCATCCTCGCCGATATCGATCTCGCCGAGGTGTTCATCACGTCCAACGCCATGATGACCAATGACGACGCGCCGGCCGGCGCCTTCACCCTCAACGACGTCTCCGGCGTCGCCGTGGTGGTGGAGAAGGCGATCGGCACCAAATGCGCGCGGTCGTGGAAGATCCTGCCGACGGTGGGCGAAGACGCCGAATATCCCGACGTCACCCCGCGCGACGCCCAGGCGCTGCGCGAATGGAAGGCGCTGGGGGTGTCCGTGTGACCCCCTGCTCCGCTCCGGCATCCTCGCCGCGGTCGCTGCCCTGATCCTCGACCAAGCCTCGAAACTCTGGCTGCTGTTCGTGTTCGACCTCGGCCGCCGCGGCGCGGTGACGGTGACGCCGTTCCTGGACCTAGTGCTGGCCTGGAATACCGGCATCAGCTACGGCTGGTTCGCCGAATCCGGCGCCACCGGCCAGACCGTGCTGGTGGCGGTCAAGGCGGTGGCGATCGTGGTGCTGGCGATCTGGATGGCGAAATCGACCACCCGGCTGGCCACCGTGGCGCTGGGGCTGATCATCGGCGGCGCCATCGGCAACGGCATCGACCGCTTCGCCTGGGGCGCGGTGGTCGACTTCGCCCTGCTGCACGTCCAGATCTCGGGAAAAACCTGGAACTGGTACGTGTTTAACCTTGCCGACTGCGCCATCGTTGCCGGGGTTGCGGCCCTGCTGTATGACTCGTTCTTCGGGACACCCGCCGCAAAAGCGCCCTGATCACGGCAGATACGGACGGGTGCGGGGCGATACCGCACAAGCGGAGCTGCCGGTCGGCGCCCCGCCGGAAAACTGAACAGGATGAACGCGATGCGCGAGACCGAACAGAACGGTTGGAGGTTGCGGATCTCATCGGGTGCGCTGCAGCGCACCGCGCGGCTGGCCGCCGTCACCCTCGCACTCGGCTGTGTGTTGTCCACCGGGATGGCCCGCGCCCAGGACGACGAGGAAGACCAGACCAGCTTCGAAGACAAGGTCATCAAGAATATCATGAGCGGCCTCGGCGGCACGAACATGGAGAACCAGGGCATCGATTATCGCGAGCGCTCGCCGCTGGTGGTGCCGCCCAAGATCGACCTGCCGCCGCCCGACAGCTCGGCCAAGCTTCAGGTGCCGAACTGGCCGAAGGATCCCGACGTTGCCGCGCGCAAGGCCGCGGCTGCCGGCGCTAACGATAAATACGCGCCAGGCGAAACCGCGCTCACTTCCGCGCGCCCGCTGACCCCGGCCGAGATGGCCCCGAAGCGTGTGCGCAGGACATCGACGGCCAACGACGTCAGCTCTCCGGGCGACCCCAACAAGAACATCGTGCTGAGTCCGAAGCAGCTTGGCTATGAAGGCGGCATGTTCAAGAACATGTTCGGCGGCGGCAACAAGAGCGAGACCGCGGAGTTCAAGGGCGAGCCGTCACGCGGCGAGCTGACGCAGCCTCCGGTCGGCTACCAGACCCCTTCGCCCAACTACGCCTATGGTACCGGGCCGAAGGAAGTCATGCGCAATTCGGCCGACATCAACCCGATGACGGGCAAGTATTGAGCGCGGCGCCGTTGCGCCACTCTCCCCTTTAATCATTTCATGGCGATCGGCTTGCGCGCGCGAATGCGTGCGGCGAGATCGCGAAACTGCGCCGAGGAGCTGCTAGCCCCGCCATGTCACCATCATCCCGACTCGCCTTGCGATCCTTCGCCACGCTGGCACTGCTGCTGACCCCGATCGCCGGCGCGAGCGCCCAGACCGTGACTTCGGAGCGACCCACCACCTTCACCCTCGGCAACGGCATGCAGGTGGTGGTGATCCCCGATCATCGCACCCCGGTGGTGACGCAGATGGTCTGGTACAAGGTCGGCTCGGCCGACGAGACCGCCGGCAAGTCCGGCCTCGCGCATTTTCTCGAACACCTGATGTTCAAGGGCACCGCGAAACACCCGGCCGGCGAGTTCTCGCAGACGGTGCAGCGCGTCGGTGGCAGCGAGAACGCCTTCACCTCCACCGACTACACCGGCTACTTCCAGCGCGTCACCAAGGACCAGCTCGGCAAGATGATGGAGTTCGAGGCCGACCGCATGTCCGGCCTCGTGCTCAAGGACGAGAACGTGCTGCCGGAGCGCGACGTCGTGCTGGAAGAATACAACATGCGCGTCGCCAACAGCCCGGATGCGCGTCTGTCCGAGCAGATCATGGCCGCGCTCTATCTCAACCATCCCTACGGACGCCCGGTGATCGGCTGGCACTCGGAGATCGAGAAGCTCGACCGCGAGGACGCACTGGCCTTCTACAAGCGCTTCTACGCGCCCAACAACGCCACGCTGGTGATTGCCGGCGACGTCGACGCCACCGAGGTCCGCCCGCTGGCCGAGCGTACCTTCGGCGCGGTCGCGCCGCAGCCGTCGATCCCGGCGCATCGCATCCGTCCGCAGGAGCCGACACCTGCAGGTCCGCGCACCGTGACGCTGGCCGACCCGCGCGTCGAACAGACCAGCCTGCGGCGCTCCTACCTGGTGCCGTCGGCCACCACCGCGGCGAAGGGTGAAAGTGCGGCGCTCGACGTGCTGGCGCAGCTGATGGGTGGCGGCAGCAACTCCTACCTCTATCGTGCGCTGGTGATCGACAAGCCGCTCGCGGTCAACGCCGGCGCCGGCTATCAGGGCACGGCGCTGGACAGTGCGCAGTTCATGATCTCGGCATCGCCCAAGCCAGGCGTCGAATTCGCCGACGTGGAAAAGGCGATGGACGCGGTAATATCAGGCATGGCGGTGAACCCGGCGCCGTCGGCGGATCTGGAGCGCGTCAAAACGCAGCTGATTGCCGAGGCCGTCTATGCGCAGGACAACCAGGCGACGCTGGCGCGCTGGTACGGCGCGGCGCTGACCACCGGCCTCACCGTCGACGACATCCGCGCCTGGCCGGATCGCATCCGCGCCGTCACCGCCGAACAGGTGCGCGCCGCAGCCGAAAAATGGCTCGACAAGAAGCGCTCGGTTACCGGCTATCTGGTCAAGGACACCACCGCGCCGAAGCGCGAGGAGAAGCGGTCGTGAAGCACAGCATCCATCTCACCCGTCGCGTTGCGCTGATCGCCGCCACCGGCCTCGCGCTCGGAACCCTGTTCCCGGCCACGCCGTCGCAGGCTGCCGCGAAGATCCAGCACCTGGTGTCGCCGGGCGGCATCCAGGCGTGGTTCGTGCAGGACGCCACCGTGCCGCTGATCGCCATGGAATACGCCTTCGGCGGCGGCGCCACCCAGGACCCCGCCGGCAAGCCGGGGGTCAGCAACATGGTCGCCAGCCTGATGGATGAGGGCGCCGGCGATCTGGATTCCAAGACCTTCCACGAGCGGCTCGAGCGCCGCGCCATCGAGCTCAGCTACAGCGCCAACCGCGATTACCTGCGCGGCTCGCTGCGCATGCTGACCGAGAACCGCGACGAGGCCTTCGACCTGCTGCGGCTGTCGCTCTCCGTGCCGCGCTTCGATGCCCCCGATGTCGAGCGCATCCGCGCCCAGATCATGTCCGGCCTGCGCCGCGAGAGCTCCACTCCCGGCTCGCTGGCCAGCCGCAAATTCCTCGAAGTGGCGTTCGGCGAGCATCCCTATGGCCGCCAGCCCGGCGGCACCCTGACCAGCGTGCCGACCATCACTGTCGACGACATCAGGGACTACAAGCGCCGCGTCGTGGCCAAGGACACGCTGCGCGTCGCCGTGGTCGGCGATATCGACGCCGCCACGCTGGGCAAGCTGCTCGACCAGACCTTTGGCGGGCTGCCGGCCAAGGCCGAACTCACTGCAGTGCCGGACATCGTCGCCGCCAAACCGCCGCAGCGCGTGTCGATCGCGCTCGACGTGCCGCAGACCGTGGTGACCTTCGGCAGCCCGGGCCTAAAGCGCGACGACCCCAACTTCATGGCCGCCTATATCGTCAACCACATTCTCGGCGGCGGCACGCTGTCGTCGCGGCTGTATCACGAGGTGCGCGAGAAGCGCGGCCTGGTCTATTCCGTCTACGGCTCGCTGCTGTGGATGGCGCATTCCGGCATCTTCATCGGCAACACCGCGACCCGCGCCGACCGCGCCACCGAGACCGTCGACACCATCAACCGCGAAGTGAAGCGGATGGCCGAGGAAGGTCCGACGCAGCAGGAGCTCGACGAGGCAAAGTCCTATCTCAAGGGCTCGCAGATGCTGGCGCTCGACACCTCCTCGAAGCTCGCGTCCGCGCTGCTGCAGTACCAGCTCGACAAGCTGCCCATCGACTATATCGACAAGCGCAACGCCATCGTCGATGCCGTCACCCTCGACCAGGCCAAGGCCGCAGCGAAGCGGCTGTGGAGCGATGGCCTGCTCACCGTCAGCGTCGGCCGCGCCCAGGCCGCAGCGGCAGAGCCGGTGGCCCCGGCACCGAAGGCGAACTGAGGCGGACTGGCGCCGGCTGGTTTCCCGGACGCGGTGCGGCGTGAGCGACGATGCGCAGCATCGGCCGAAACGCTGCTCCGCAGATCCGGGATCCCGCTTTCTTTGAAGCGATACCGGGGCCCCTGGATCAGCGGCGCACCACGCTGCAAGTGCAGCGCGTTGCACAGCATCCGGGGAACGCCCCTGCTGCTTGGCGCAAACAATTCGAAACTCCGCTATCCTGCTCCCGTCGATTCCCATCCCGGGAGTGCGCCGGTGACCCATGCTGCGAATTGCGCGAAACCTGTCCATCGACGAGAACGACATCGAGGTGACGTTCGTGCGCGCCTCCGGTCCGGGCGGGCAGAACGTCAACAAGGTCTCCACCGCGGCGCAACTGCGCTTCGACTCCAAGCGGCTGAATATCCCCGAGGATATGGCGATCCGGCTGCGCGTGGCCGCCGGGCAGCGCATGACCAAGGACGGCGTGATCGTGATCCACGCCCAGCGCTTCCGCACCCAGGAGCGCAACAAGGCCGACGCGATCGAGCGGCTCACCGAACTGCTGGCCGAGGCGGCATTCCGGCCGGTCACCCGGCGGCCGACCAAGCCGACCTTGGGCTCCAAGACCCGCCGCCTCGAAGGCAAGAAGCGCCGCAGCGACGTCAAATCGAAGCGCGGCTCCGGCGGGTTTGACGACTGATCCTCACAGACGAAAGCGGCCCTCCCTTGCGGGAGAGCCGTTGAGACGCGCGCGGCCCGACCGCGCGCGATTGTTAGAGCATGATCGCGACCTGCTATCGTTTGGTCCCTGCGGCGGGATCGCCGGCTCCCAACCCGTTGGGCGCGGCGTTGGGAGCTGCACTGCCGGTGGCGCCGGCGGTGCCGCGGGCCATGCCGCCATTGCCGGAGCCGACCGTGCCCTTGGTGGCCGCGCCTGCGCCCGCCTTGCCGCCGGGCGTCGCGGCATTGAGTTCAGTGTCGGCGCCTCCCGCCGCGCCGCCGCGCTGCATCGCGCCGCCCTGCTGCACGGTTCCGCCGGTATGTGTCCCCGATGCGGCGCCCTGCGCCAGAACCGGGCCGGCCAGCATGGCCGAGAGGGTGAGTGCGATCGCCGAAGTTTTTACAATCTTCATTCGCTTCTCCTGGAATGTCGCGCGATGAATGGTGCCGCGGATGGTTGCGCCGCCCGCATGTTACGGCACCGTCACGCACGAACGTCTGTCGCGGGGACGCATGGCCATGGAAGCCGCCGGCTGTGTCCGCAATTGAGAGACAGAGCGGTCATTTCGCGATGGTTTTGTGGGGCTCCGTCTTATATGCGGCAAAGCCCGGTGCCGATCCGGGTCTCACTGCCGCGCCCGCTCCCTGCAGTTTCGCTTTGTTCTGCTCACAACAGCCGGCTACTACCACTGGCCGGATGACGCGACCTAAGCTTGCTGCAATGAACGGTGAGCATGATGCGGCGAACGATTGTTCCGACGACACTGGCATTTTGCAGCGCTCTGCTGTCGATCGACATGGCCGTCGCGCAGATGGCGCTGCCATCCGCCAAGCCGCTCGATGACGCCGCTTTGTTCAAGCAGCAATGCGCCACATGTCATACCACGAATCTGGCCGACCCGCCGCGCCAGGGACCGTCGCTGGCGAGCGTGATCGGCCGCGAGGCCGGCAAGCAGGACGGCTTTCGCTATTCGGCGGGGCTGGCGCAGGCGCATTTCGTCTGGGACGAAAGCCGGCTCGATGCCTGGCTCACCAATCCGCAGGCGGTCGTCGCCGGCAGCAACATGGCCTACCGCCAGTCGAAGCCGGAGATTCGCGCCGCCGTCATCAACTATCTCAAGGGACTGAACTGAATGGCCAAGCCTGTGCATTCGATGATCCGCGTGCTCGACGAAGCCCGTGCGCTGGATTTTTACGCCCGCGCCTTCGGGCTTGAAATCGCCGAGCGACTGGCATGGCCCGACTTCGCGCTGATCTATCTGCGCCACCCCTCCTCGCCGTTCGAGCTGGAACTGACCGTGAATTTCGACCGCAAGGAGCCCTATGTGATCGGCGACGGCTACGGCCATCTCGCCGTCGTCGTCGACGACGTCGATGCGGAGCACGCGCGCTTCGAACGTGAAAAGCTGTCGCCGGGACCGCTGCGCGATTTCAAGCATGACGGCCGCACGATGGCGCGGTTCTTCTTCGCCACCGATCCAGATGGCTACAAGATCGAGGTGATCGAGAAGGGCGGACGTTTCGGATAGCAGCTCAACGACCAAGATTATAAAAATACTTTCAGGGAGGATCATATGAGAGAAGTTGATCGACGCAGCCAGTACAGCCGCCGGATCTTTCTTCAGGGCGCAGCGACCGCAGTGCCCGTAGCCGCCGCGATCGGCGCCGCCGGCATCGAGGATGCCTGGGCCGCCGACGCCACCGCGCTGGCGCCCGCGACCCTGAAAACCATGGTCAAAGTGGCGCGCGATATCTATCCGCACGATTTCCTCGGCGACAGCTACTACATCACCGCCATCAAGCCGTGGGATGGCAAGGCCGCCGCCGATCCTGCCGTCAAGGCGATGCTGGAAGACGGCGTGCGCCGGCTCGATGCCGACGCCAAGGACCGCCACAAGGTCGCCTATGCACAGGTGCCGTGGGAGGCCGATCGCGTCGTGCTGCTGCAGGGCATCGAACAGACCGCGTTCTTCAAGACGTTGCGCGGCGACCTCGTGGTGTCGCTCTACAACCAGGAGCAGCTGTGGCCGAAATTCGGCTACGAGGGCTCCTCGGCCGAGCATGGCGGCTACATCAAGCGCGGCTTCAACGACATCGACTGGCTGCCGAAGGCCTGAACGACATCGCGCAACAAAGGTTGGGAGGATACAGCATGGCTAAATTCGATCTCAATGACGATGGCGTGGTGGTGATCGTCGGCTCCGGCGCCGGCGGCGGCACGCTCGGCAATGAACTGGCGCAGAAGGGCATCAAGGTGGTGATCCTGGAGGCCGGCGCGCGCAACGAAATCCAGGACTTCGTCAACAACGAATGGGAGAGCTTCACGCAGCTCGCCTGGACCGACATGCGCACCACTTCGGGCTCGTGGCGCGTCGCAAAAGACTTCGCCAACCTGCCGGCCTGGATCGTCAAGTCGGTCGGCGGCTCCACTGTGCACTGGGCCGGCGCGTCGCTGCGCTTCGACGAGCATGAATTCCGCACCCGCAGCGTCTATGGCAACGTGCCCGGCGCCAACCTGCTGGACTGGCCGATCACGCTCGCCGAGCTGGAGCCGTGGTATGCCCGCGCCGAGAACAAGATGGGCGTGACGCGCACCAACAACATCCCCGGCCTGCCCGGCAACAACAACTACAAGGTCATGGAAGCCGGCGCTAAGAAGGTCGGCTACAAGGAGGTCCATACCGGCCGCATGGCAATCAACAGCGAGCCGCGCGACGGGCGCGGCTCGTGCCAGCAGATTGGCTTCTGCTTCCAGGGTTGCAAGTCCGGCGCCAAGTGGTCGACGCTGTACACCGAAATCCCGAAGGGCGAAGCCACCGGCAATCTCGAAGTGCGACCGGGCTGCATGGCGCTGAAGATCGAGCACGACGCCTCCGGCAAGGTCACCGCAGTGGTCTATGCCGACGATGCCGGCAAGACGCAGCGCCAGAAGGCCCGCATCATCGCGGTGGCCGGCAATTCGATCGAGAGCCCGCGCCTGCTGCTCAACAGCGCCTCTAGCACCTTCAGCGACGGCCTTGCCAACTCCTCCGGCCAGGTCGGCCGCAACTACATGCGGCACATGACCGGCAGCGTCTATGCGGCATTCGAGAAGTCGGTGCACATGTATCGCGGCACCACCATGGCCGGCATCATCCGCGACGAGGCGCGGCATGATCCGTCACGCGGCTTCCTCGGCGGTTACGAGATGGAGACGTTGTCGCTCGGCCTGCCGTTCATGGCGGCGTTCCTCAATCCCGGCGCCTGGGGTCGGCCGTTCACCAGCGCCATGGAGCAATATCCGCGGATGGCCGGGATGTGGCTGGTCGGCGAGGACATGGCGCAGGAAACCAACCGCATCACGCTGGATCCCAAGGCCAAGGACAAGTTCGGCATGCCGGTCGCCAGCGTGCATTACGACGACCACCCCAACGACATCGCCATGCGCGACCACGCCTACCGACAGGGCGCGGCGGTCTATGAGGCGATCGGCGCCACCGTCACCTATCCGACCACGCCCTATCCGAGCACGCACAACATGGGCACCAACCGCATGAGTGCTAAGGCGCGGGACGGCGTGGTCAACAAGTTCGGCCAGACCCACGACATCAAGAACCTATTCGTCTCCGACGGCAGCCAGTTCACATCGGGCGCGGCGTGCAACCCGACCCTGACTATCGTCGCACTGGCGATCCGCCAGGCCGACCACATCGCCGGCGCGATGCAGAAGAAGGATATTTGAGGGAGCGAACATAGCTCATGGGACTCGTGTCCCGGACGCAGTGCAATGCGACGCCTCTCGGCGGCGTAGTGCACTGCAGATCCGGGACCGCCTCAGGCTCCGAGCTTGGTAAGGTCCCGGATCTGCGGAGCAGCGTAAGAACGCTGCACCGCGTCCGGGACACGATTGAAACCGTCGCCCCTACTCCGCTGCGTCCAGCATCTGGGTGGCGTCGAAGGCGCCGACAGCGGCCGACGCCGCGCGCGAGCGGTAGATCAGGCAGGAACAGCGCAGCAGCGAGGCAAAATTGCTGACCTCGCCGCGATGATCGAGCACCTCGTCGTGCAAGGTGGTGCAGAACTTCGCCAGGCTGAGGCCCTGCTGCGCGGCAATCTCCTCCAGCGTGTCCCAGAACGACATTTCCAGCCGGATCGAGGTGGAATGGCCGCCGATCCGCAAGGAGCGGGTTTGCGATTCGTAGTCGCGCGACGGCTGATGGGCGAACAGCGTGCACATGGCGTTTTTCCCGTGTTTTTTAGAGCTTTTCCAAACGATATACCGGGCGGCGCGCCGTCACAATAAATTCGCTGTGTCCGTGTTCTGGACGCGCTGCACCACGTCCGGGGAACGGAACTCGGCGCGATAACAGCGGGGAGAGATCCTGCCTGCCCCTCCCGCAGCCCGGTAAAACCGCCTAAATTGGGCGCCCGCCCCCAGAGTCGCGCCATGCCCGTCCGCCAGCTGCCCGAAATGATCGTCAACCGCATCGCCGCCGGCGAGGTGGTGGAGCGCCCGGCCAGCGTGGTCAAGGAACTGGTCGAGAACGCCATCGACGCCGGCTCGAGCCGCATCGACATCTTCACCGACGGCGGCGGCCGGCGAAAGATCGCCATCACCGACGATGGCGGGGGCATGACCCATGCCGATCTGACGCTAGCGGTCGACCGCCACGCCACCTCGAAGCTCGACGACGAGGACCTGCTGGCGATCCGCACGCTGGGCTTTCGCGGCGAAGCGCTGCCGTCGATCGGCGCGGTGGCCCGGCTCGGGATCACGACGCGCCACGCCGGCGAGCCGCATGCCTGGTCGATGAGCGTCGAGGGCGGCGTCAAGGCACCCATCGTGCCGGCCGCGCTGACCAAGGGCACCCGCGTCGAGGTCAGCGATCTCTTCTATGCGACGCCGGCGCGGCTGAAATTCCTCAAGACCGACCGCACCGAGGCCGAAGCGATCCGCGAGGTCATCCGCCGCCTTGCCATGGCGCGGCCGGACATCGCCTTCTCCATGGCCGGCGAAGAGCGCGCACCGGTGACCTGGGCGGCGGCACTGCCCGGCCCCGCGGGCCAACTGACAAGGCTCGGCGATATCCTCGGCGCCGAGTTTCGCCTCAGCGCCATCGAGGTCCGCTCCGAGCGCGAAGGCGTGGTGGTGCAAGGCTTTGCCGCAGCACCCTCGCTGACCCGCGCCAATGCGCTCGGCCAGTATCTGTTCGTCAACGGCCGGCCGGTGCGCGACAAGCTGATCATCGGCGCGGTGCGCGCCGCCTATTCCGATTATCTGCCGCGCGACAGGCATCCGGTGGTGGCGCTGTTCGTGACGCTGGACCCGCAGGAGGTCGACGCCAATGTGCATCCGGCCAAGACCGAGGTGCGCTTCCGCAATGCCGGGCTGGTGCGTGGACTGATCGTGCACGCGCTGAAGGAAGGCCTCGCCCGCGAGGGGCGTCGCACCGCCGCCAACAGCGACGGCGCGGTGCTGGCCTCGTTCCGCCCCAACTTCGCGCCGAATTTTCCGCCGCGCCCGGCAACCAACTGGGACTGGCGGGCGTCGCCGTCTTATCCGGCCAACTATGCGACAGGCCCGATGCCATCGTTCGATGGCAGCGCGGCCCTTGCCGAACCCGGCCAGGCCGCCTTCGATGTCGGCGGCCCCTCCGCCGATGTGCGCTTCGAGGTGGCCCCCGATCCAGACCAGATCGACCGGCCGCTGGGCGCCGCGCGGGCGCAGATCCACGAGAACTACATCGTCGCGCAGACCCGCGACGGCATGATCGTGGTCGACCAGCATGCCGCCCACGAGCGCATCGTCTACGAGAAGCTCAAGGCCTCGATCGCTCGCAACGGCGTGCAGCGGCAATTGCTGCTGATTCCGGAGATCGTCGAGATGGACGAGAGCACCGTGGAGAAGCTGGTCGACCGCGCCGAGGAACTGGCGTCGTTCGGCCTCGCCATCGACTCCTTCGGCCCCGGCGCCATCGCGGTGCGCGAGACACCGTCGCTGCTCGGCAAGACCAATGCCGGCGCGCTGCTGCGCGATCTCGCCGAGCACATGGCGGAATGGGATGAAGCTTTGCCACTGGAGCGCCGGCTGATGCACGTCGCCGCCACCATGGCCTGCCACGGCTCGGTGCGCTCCGGCCGCCGGCTGCGGCCCGAGGAAATGAACGCGCTGCTGCGCGAAATGGAAGACACGCCGAACTCCGGCCAGTGCAACCACGGCCGCCCTACCTATGTGGAGCTCAAGCTGGCGGATATCGAGAAACTGTTCGGGCGGAGATGAATTTTTCGCGCCGCAAACTCAGCTGTCATCGCCCGCGAAAGCGGGCGATCCAGTATCCGGCGGCGTCAGTGATTTACGCGATACTTGTGTCTACTGGATGCCCCGCTTTCGCGGGGCATGGCAGCCTGTGTGAGGCAGGCGCGTCCCCCAACGCTCACTGATACTTCTCGTTGCGCTCCAGCAATTCGATCGACACGCCCTGCGGCGCGCGGATGAAGCAGATGCGCACCCCTGGATTGAGCGTGAACGGCTCCTTGGTGAACTCGACGCCTTTGGCCTTCAACGAGGCCGCGACCGCGTCGATATCGGTCACGCTCAGCCCGAAATGATCCAGCCCCTGATACGGCGTCACCGGCGGCGGATTGACGCCCATGTCGGGCGTGACCGGCGCGAGGAAGATCATGGCGCCGCCCAGCTTGATATTGACGCGGCCCGGGGCACGCACGATCTCGGCGCCGAGCATGTCGGCAAACCACTGCGCGGTGGCTTCGACATTCGGCGTGCGGATATGGACATGATCCCAAGTGTAGTTCGGCGTGACGGACATCAAGCTCTCCTCAACGTTTCTTGTAGGATGGGTAGAGCGCAGCGAAACCCATCAGTAGCGAGCACCAGGAGAAGATGGGTTTCGCTGCGCTCTGCCCATCCTACGATCTACGTATTGGCAAACCTCAAAAACGTGAACTCGGTGTCGTCATAGGCGCGGCGTTCGAGTTCTTCGAAGCGGTCCGGCGCGACGAAGCCGGCGGCCTTGTGCTCCTCGACCACCAGTAGCGCGTCCGGCGTCAGCCAGCCGCCGTCTCGCAAGGACGCCAGCGCCTTCTCGGCGAGCTTCATGCGATAGGGCGGATCGAGAAACACGAGGCTGAACGGCTCGACCGGATGCGCCGGCCCGAGATCGGCGGCGTCGCGGCGATACACTTTGGTCACACCGCCGAGGCCGAGCGCCTCGACATTGTTGCGCAACAGCGCGCGCGCCTCGGCACCGTTGTCGACGAACAGCGTGAAGCCGGCGCCGCGCGACACCGCCTCGATACCGAGCGCGCCGGTGCCGGCGAACAGGTCGAGCACGCGGGCGTCGAGCACCGGATTGTCGTAGGCATGGATCAGGATGTTGAACAGCGCCTCGCGCAGCCGGTCCGCCGTGGGGCGGATCGCCTGGGTCTGCGGTGACGCAATGTTGCGGCCCTTCAGCCGCCCGCCAACGACGCGCATTAGAGGGCTCGCATCGTTGGTAACAAAGCCGCGGCCTGCATGTTTTGGTCCCCTCCCCCTTGCGGGGAGGGTGGCTGCGCGCAGCGCAGACGGGAGAGGGGAGCCGCGGGCGATGTCGCTTGTGGCTCACCCCTCTCCTGACCCTCCCCCGCAAGGGGAGGGGACATTGCGGTCGGAGCGCTACAAAAAATCGATCGCATCGACATCACGCAGCCAGCTCACTCGTCGCGCGGCTTCAGATCGCGCTTGCCGTGATAGCCGCGCTTGGGGCGCTTCGGCGGACCGTAGCCCGAGGCTTCTTCCTCGTTGCGCGCCCGCGATTCGTCGCTTCCGGTGCGCTGCACCAGCACGCGGCGGCCCTTGCGGTCCTCCACGGTGGAGCGCTTGAACTCCGGCTTCTTGACGATGATCGGATCGTCCGACGGATCGCCCTTGCTGGGAATCTGCCGCGCAAAATCGGCGCCGGAGGCTTCCGCAATCTTCTCGCCGAGCTGCTCGCGCAGCACCCGGGTTTTGACTTCCTCGACGCCGCCTTCTTCCAGCTCGCCGAGCTGGAACGGGCCGTAAGAAATCCGGATCAGGCGATTCACCTCGAGGCCGAGATGCGCCAGCACGTTACGCACTTCGCGGTTCTTGCCTTCGCGGATCGCGAACACCAGCCACACGTTGGCGCCCTGGTCGCGTTCCAGCTTGGCGTCGATGGAGCCGTACTTGACGCCGTCGACCTCGACGCCGTGCTTGAGCTGATCGAGCTGGCTTTGGGTGACATCGCCATGGGCGCGGACGCGGTAGCGGCGCAGCCAGCCGGTGTCGGGCAATTCCAGCGTACGCGCGAGGCCGCCGTCATTGGTCAACAGCAACAGGCCTTCGGTGTTGAAATCGAGTCGGCCGATGGAGATCAGCCGCGGCAGATGCTCCGGCAGATGGTCGAACACCGTCGGCCGTCCCTCGGGATCGGCATGGGTGGTCATCAGGCCGCGCGGCTTGTGATACATGAACAGCCGCGTGCGCTCCGGCGCCGGCAACGGCTTGCCGTCGACGGTGATGACGTCGCGGTTGGTCACATCGAGCGCCGGCGAATTGATGATACGGCCGTTGACCGCGACGCGGCCCTGGGTGACCCATTCCTCGGCATCCCGGCGCGAGCACAGGCCCGCGCGCGACACCACTTTTGCCACGCGCTCGCCGGCCTTCTTCGGCGCGGGCGGGCGTGGCGGACGGCGCTCTTCGGGCTTGCGCTCGCGATAGTCGCCACGACCGCCGAAGGCCGGACGCTTGGCGAAGATGCGGCTGTCATCCTCGTTCTCGCGGCGCGGACGCTCAAGGCCGCTGTTGTTGCGCGGATGCTCGTGAAAATCATTGCTCGGACGCTCGCGCGGCCGGTCGAATTTGGACGCTCCTCGCGCGGACGCTCGAAGCGCGGACGGTCGCCAGCGGGACGATCCTCACGCGGCCGGTCAGAGCGCGGCTTGTCGAAGCTGCGGGCGCCATCGCGCGCCGGACGCGCATCGCGGCCGCCCTCCTCGCGCTTTTGCCACGGCTTGGACTCGCCGCGATCCGGGCCTCGGCTCTCGCCGCGATCGCCACGGTCCGAAAAGCTCTTGCGCGGACCGCCACGGTCCGGCGCACCGCGGGAAAACTTCTTGTCGCCGAATTTCTTCGGCCCGCCGCTGAACGGACGATCGCCGTCGCGCGACGGACGAGCACTGTACGGGCGATCGCCCGACGGACGCGGCCGATCACCATCGCTGCGCGGCGTATAGGGCCGCTTGTCGCCACCACCATCGCGCGCGGAATAAGGCTTCTTGTCGCCAAACTTCTTGTCGGAGAAACGCGCCGCCGGACGGCCCTCATTGCGCGCATCGTCGCGCTTGAAGCTCGGACGCTCGCCGCGCGGCGCATCGCCACGCGGCGTATAGGGCCGCTTCTCACCGCCGCCTTCCCGCGGCGTGTACGGACGCTTCTCGCCGCCGCCATCGCGCGACTGGTACGGGCGCTTCGCGCCACCGCCGCTGCGCGGGGAAAACTCCTTGCGCGGGCCGCGATCCGGACGATCTCCGCCACTGCTGCGCTGCGGGCGGTCGCCGCCAAAGCTGCGCGCCGGGCGCTCGTCCTTGTTGAAGCGCGGACGCGGCGCGTCGCCGTAGTCGCGGCGCGGGGCGCGATCGTCGTCGCGGCGCGGCGGCGCGCCTTCGCGCTTGCCGGCATAGGGCTTGCCCGGACCGGAATAGGGTTTTGCGCCGTAGGTCTTGCGCTCGCTGCCGCCGGCATCGTGGGGCTTGGGCGCATAGGTGCCGTCGCGCTTGGCGAATTTCTTGTCGGGGCCGCGGGCGGCGCCGGAGCGGCCCTTGCTCGGTCCGGTGCCGCCGCCCTTGCCGCCGGGCGGTCGGCCGCGCGAGGGGCCGTTGCTTCTGTCGTTGTCGCGGGGCATGAAGGGTCTCACTGCAGCTGAGGCTGAATGGGGTTGAGCGGTGCAGATGGATTCGCACTCGACATTGCGCGCTCAACCTTGGGGCGCATTGTCACGCAAAACCGGTATCCACTTTGCTGAATGCACTCCCTAGCAGAGTTTTCGATGTGATACGAGGCATGAACGCACCCTCTTTCATGGATTTGGCGCTGAAAGCGGCCGAAAACGCCGCAAAAGCCGGCGAAGTGCCGATTGGCGCCGTGATCGTGCGCGATAATGCCGTGATCGCCTCGGCCGGCAACCGCACCCTGACCGACCGCGATCCCACCGCCCACGCCGAAATCCTCGCCATCCGCGACGCCGCGCGCCTGCTCGGCAGCGAACGCCTGACCGACTGCGATCTCTATGTGACGCTGGAGCCCTGCACCATGTGCGCCGCGGCGATCTCCTTCGCGCGGATCCGCCGGCTATATTTCGGCGCCATGGATCCGAAAGGCGGCGGGGTCGATTCCGGCGTGCGCTTCTTCGCGTCGCCGACATGCCACCATGCGCCGGAGGTCTATTCGGCGGTGGGAGAACAGGAATCGGCGACAATGCTGCGGGAATTTTTCAAGGCAAGGCGATAGGGGCGTTTGGCGCGACTGCCCCGCGCTCAACTGTCATCGCCCGGCCGGCGCGCAATTGCGCGCCAGGACCGGGCGACCCAGTAATCACCAGCGCCTGTGTTTACTGGGTCCTCGCATGCGCGGGGACGACAACGGCACCTGGGGCGAAGACGCCGTGCATCTCTAACCCTTCGCTTCCCGCGCCACCGCCTGCCAGCCGATATCGCGGCGGCAGAAGCCTTCCGGCCAGTCGATCAGGTCCACGGCCGCATAGGCCTTCTGCTGCGCCTCGCGCACGGTCTTGCCGGACGCGCAGATGTTGAGCACGCGCCCACCGTTGGCCAAAATCCTGTCGTTATCGGCCTTGGTCCCGGCGTGAAAAATCTCCACGCCTTCGATGGCAGCAGCGGCGGCGAGACCGCGGATTTCGGAGCCCTTGCCGTAGTCGCCGGGATAGCCCTTGGTCGCCATGATCACCGTCAGCGCCACGTCGTCGAACCACCGCAGGCTGAAATTCTTCAGCTGCCCATCGGCGCAGGCGATCAGCGCCGGCAGAAGATCCGACATCATCCTGATCATCAGCACCTGGCATTCCGGATCGCCGAAGCGGGCATTGTATTCCACCAGCTTCGGGCCCTGCGCGGTGACCATGACGCCGGCGTAGAGCACGCCCTTGTAGGGCGTGCCCATGGCGCTCAGCGCGCGCAGGGTCGGCTTGATCATCTCCTCCATCACCTGTGCGCGCAGCGCCTCGGTCATCACAGGCGCCGGCGAATAGGCGCCCATGCCGCCGGTATTGGGCCCCTTGTCGCCGTCGAAGGCGCGCTTGTGGTCCTGCGCGGTGGCAAGCTCCAGCGCGTGCTCGCCGTCGCACAGCGCGAAGAACGAGGCCTCCTCGCCCTGCATGAATTCCTCGACCACCACTTCCGCGCCGGCCTCGCCGAAGCCGCCTGAAAACATCATGTCGACGGCATCCAGCGCCTCGGCCTCGGTCATCGCGACCACCACGCCCTTGCCGGCGGCGAGACCGTCGGCCTTGACCACGATCGGCGCGCCCTGCTTGCGGATATAGGCCTTCGCTTCATCGGCGCTGTGGAAGTGGCCATAGGCCGCGGTCGGAATGTTGTTGTCCCGGCACAGCGCCTTGGTGAAGCTTTTCGAGCTCTCGAGCTGGCCGGCGGCTTTGGTCGGGCCGAACGCCTTGAAGCCGGCGGCGTTGAGATCGTCGACCATCCCCGCGGCGATCGGCGCGTCCGGCCCAACCACCACGAAATCCACCGCATTAGCCTTGGCGAAGGCGATCACTGCGGCATGGTCGGTGATATCCAGCGCCACGCACTCGGCCTCTTTCGCGATGCCGGCATTGCCCGGCACGCACCAGAGCCTGGTCAGCAGCGGCGACGCCGCGATCTTCCACGCCAGCGCATGTTCGCGCCCGCCGGAACCGAGAAGAAGAATGTTCATGGGATGCAGCCAGACTGGTTTGCGCGAGGAAGCGCAGGGTTTAGCCGCGGACGGCGGGGGCTGCAACACGCGCCCTGTCATTCCGGGGTGTGCGCGGCGCCAGCCCCGCGCGAACTCGGAATGACAGTTTTAGCCCCCAGCCCCCGCGATGATCTCGCGCAGCGTCGCCACATGGCGGGCGAAGGCGCCGCGCCCCGCCGCCGTCGCAGTCACCGTGGTCTGCGGCCTCTTGCCGACGAAGGCCTTGTCGACGCCGACATAGCCAGCCTTCGACAGCGTCTCGATATGCGCGCCCAGATTACCGTCGGTGGCGCCGGTCAGTTTCTTCAGGCGGGGAAATCCATCCCCTGCCCGTCCGGCAGCGCGTTCAGCGCCGCCATGATCTTGAGCCGCAGCGGCTGGTGAATGATCTCGTCAAGCTCGGCCATGTCAGTTCCGCCGCATCCAGAAGCCGCCGAGCAGCAGCCCGCCACCGTTGACCACCGCCATCCACAGTTCGAACCAGGGGCCGGCGAAGAAATATCCCACCAGCGTCAGCGCGGTGATGCCGAGGCCGATGGCGACGAAGGCCGCGCCGAGCCACAGCCCGGCGATGCTGTAGACCAGCATGAAATAGATCGGCCAGAACGCGCCCAACTGGCGCGGCGTGAAATGCACGATGCCGATGCTCCACAACAGGCCGAAGCCGAAGAACAGCACGAGGGCCACGAACATGCGGCCATCGAAGCGATGTGTGCCGTCGCTGGCGCGACCGCGCGCACTGATGGCGTAGGAGCCGGCGACGCCGATGAGATCGATCAGCACCCAGCCATAACCGGCATAACGCGGCCATGCCCACGACACCGCGTAACCCAGCGCTATGAGCGGTCCCCATAGCATCAGCATCAGGCTGGCGAGCTGATAGCTGCGGGACCGTTTGACGCGCTGGACGATGTCGTCGATATCATGCAGCGCGGCGGCAGCCTCGTGGAGATCGATGCTCATCGCGTGCTCACCTCGGATTTGACGACCTCGTCGGCGATCACCGACACCGCGCGGGAATCCGCGACAATGCCCATGTGGTCGATGCCGTCAAGCAAGCGAACCTTGATGGACGGCGATACGCTGCGCAGCGCCGCTTCGTACTTGCCGGATTCCATCAGTTCGTCGTCGGTACCCGACAAGACGGTGATGGGTTTGCTGGCCGCAGAGAGGTCGGTGCGGAAGTCGCTGTGAGTGCCGAAATTGCTGCGCAGCCTTTCGCTGTAGGTCGCCACCAGCCTGTTCGTGGAACCCGGCGGCACGGCGAAGGCCACCACCGGCAGGTGGTCGCAGCAGGTGATGCCGAGCTTGCTCAGCGCCAGCAGTCCGATGATGCGCGGGACATCCGCGCGGGCCCAGCCGCCGTCCGGCTTGTTGGTCGGCGCGTCGTAGCCGAGATAGGGCGCCAGCAGGATGGTGCGGTCGAACAGATTCTGGATCGGGGAGCCCGCGATCCGCAGCGCGAAGCCGCCTCCGGAGGAATGGCCGATCAGCGTCAGCGGCGCCGTCGGGTTGTCGCGCCTGATCACGGCGACGAGGCGGGCCAGGTCGTCCTCGAGCTGGCCGACATAGCCGATATCGCCCCGCGTTCCGGACGCGCCGTGGCCGCGAATGTCGACCGCATAGGTCTGCACGCCACGCTGCTGCAGCGCCGACGACAGCGCGTGAATGGTGCCGCCGCTCGATCCCGACGAGCCGTGCACCAGGATGGCGATGCGATCGGTAGTCGCCTGCGCCGGACGATAATGCCGGTAGGCCAGCGAGGTGCCGTCAGCGCCCTCGAAGCGTTCCAGCGCCGGCAGGCCGGAATAATCCACCAGCTTACGGGCGCCGGAAATCGACTTCAGCTCGGGCGGCTGCTGCAACGGCGTGGCGATCAGGCCCGCCAGAACCAGTGTGGCGAGGCCCGTGACGACCATCGCCGACCGGAAGACGCGGAAAACAAAGGAAAAAATCGTCCTGACCATGGCACGTCTCCCAGAAGGGTTAAGTCAACAGATAACTCTGTATTACAGAGTAATCTGATATGCAAGTTCCGATTGGCGTTCCCGCTGCAAACTCCCTACCTTGCGGATACAGCCGAGAGCCGAGAATCGATGCCAAAGCCGCCCGTCGCCGCAAGTCTTTCAAATTCCAGCGAATTCACCGTCACCGAGCTGTCCTCGGCGCTCAAGCGGACGGTGGAGGACGCCTATGGCAATGTCCGGGTGCGCGGCGAGATCTCCGGCTTTCGCGGCCCGCATTCCTCCGGCCACTGCTATTTCGCCCTCAAGGACGAGGGCGCCAAGATCGAGGCGGTGATCTGGAAGGGCGTCCACGGCCGCATGCGGTTCAAGCCGCAGGAGGGCCTCGAGGTCATCGCCACCGGCAAGCTGACCACCTATCCCGGCTCGTCGAAGTACCAGATCGTCATCGACGCCATCGAGCCCGCCGGGGTCGGCGCGCTGATGGCGCTGATGGAAGAGCGCAAGCGCAAGCTTGGCGCCGAGGGCCTGTTCGACGAGAGCCGCAAGCAGTTGCTGCCGTGGCTGCCCGAGGTGATCGGCGTGGTGACCTCACCGACCGGCGCGGTCATTCGCGACATTCTGCACCGGCTCGCCGACCGGTTCCCGCGACGCGTCCTGGTATGGCCGGTCAAGGTGCAGGGCGAAGGCTCGGCCGAACAGGTTGCTGCCGCGATCCGTGGCTTCAACGCGCTGCCCGAAGGCGGCAAAATCCCGCGACCGGATCTGCTGATCGTCGCGCGCGGCGGCGGCTCGCTGGAGGACCTGTGGTCGTTCAACGAGGAGATCGTGGTGCGCGCCACCGCCGAGAGCATGATCCCGCTGATCTCGGCGGTCGGCCACGAGACCGACATCACGCTGATCGATTTCGCCAGTGACAAGCGCGCGCCGACGCCGACCGCCGCCGCTGAAATGGCGGTGCCGGTGCGCGCCGAGCTGTTCGTCGAGGTACAGGCCTATGCGCGCCGCATGATGCTGTGCTGGCAGCGCGCCCAGGAGTCCCGCCGCAACGAGCTGCGCGCCGCGGCGCGCGCATTGCCGACGCTGAGCGGCCTGCTGGCGATCCCGCGGCAGCGGCTCGACGGCGCGACAAGCGGCCTGCCGCGCGCGTTAAAGGCCAATACCAGTTCGCATCACCGCCGCTTCGCGCAGGCCTCGGCCGGCCTGACATTGCGCGTGCTGCGCGCACAGATCGCCCAGGCGACGCATCGCTTCACGGTATCCGGCGAGCGATTGACGCTGTCGGCCCGCGCCGCCTTGCGTCAGCGCCGCGAGCGTTTTGCCGGCCTGTCGATCCGGCTGCAGGCCTCGAAATCCGCCAATGCCCAGGCGCAGCGCAACGCCATCGCCCGGGAGCGCGAACGCACCTTGCGCCTGTCGGAGCGCGCGCATCGCGCGCTGACCACCCTGATCCAGCGCCAGCTGGCCCGCGTGCTGGCCTCCGGCCAATTGCTCGGCGCGCTGTCCTATCGCGGCGTGCTGGCGCGCGGCTTTGCGCTGGTGCGGGATGAGCACGGTGCGGCCGTGCATGCCGCCGCCAATATCGGCCCCGGCGCGCGCCTCAATATCGAATTCGCTGACGGACGTGTCGGCGCGACGGCCGATGGCGACCGCTCGGCGGTGGCCAAGCCGACGCCGAAGCGCACGGCACCGAAGATCGATCAGGGGTCGCTTTTTTAGGTGTTCATCAGATGGGTTGATCTCTCTGCGAGACCCATCGCCCCACAAACGCAACCGTCATCCCCGCCGAAACGCAATCGCGTTTCGGCGGGGATGACGTAGAGCGTGTGGGACAGGGCGATGGGTTTCGCACCGCCGCGCTACGCGCGCCGGTCCTCTACCCATCCGACAACGACACTTCTCAATCCCTCGCGATGATCTCGCGTTCGCCGCGGTATGTGCCGGCTTCGCCAAGCAGTCCGCCGGCGCGACGTCGCACCAGGAATTTCGGGCGACGCGCGCGGATCGCATTGTGGCGTCGGCGACGCTGCGCGGGTTCGCGCACCACCTCTTCCGGCAGCTGCGGCAACGCGAAGATCGCGCTCCACATCTGCCAGGCGGTGTCGATCTCGACGCGGTCGGAACTGACGCACAACGGAATCGACAGCGCCGGATCGCGATGCGCGAGCACCAGCATCTTGGCATCGTCGAGGCCGCGCACGGCCACGCCGAGGAAGTCGCTGACGCGAACGTTGACCGCCATGCGCATGCCTCTGATGGCACGACGCAGGATGACGCGTTCGCGATGAAGTTCAATATGCCTGACGCTGCCGTCGGCGCGCTGGTCGTGCGCCTCGAAGCTGACAGGTAGCGAGTGAGGGTCGAGCCGTATCGCTCGGCTCGACCCTGCGGGATCGCTCCCGGCTGTTGCTGTTTGACGTCCCAATTTTTATCTCCCCGCCGGAATTATTGTCCCGGTCGATGGGAGGAGCTTGCCAGAGCGGCTTCCGGAATCGCTTAAAAAGGCTGGTTAATCATCTACCACCGCCGCGCATGCTTGACAGAAGCTTGGCGGAGATGATTGACGAGACCTTGCTGCGCGCCCGACAATTCTTCGCTTTATCGGCCCGGCATGCTTGAAGTCCGCGTAAAATAGGCACATCTGATGGGTTCATCCCCGCCGTCCGGCCTTCCTTCAAGTGTTGGGAATTTGTTCGTGAAGTCTTCACCACATCCGTCTGCACTGAAATCCGACTCATCCGACCTGTTCGACCAGTCCGCGCTCTCCGCGCTGGCGCAGCGTCTGGTCGAGGCCGCGAAGCGCGCCGGCGCCGATGCGGCCGATGCGGTCGCGGTGCGCGGCGTGTCGCACGGCGTCGAGATTCGCGACGGCAAGGTCGAAGCGTCCGAGCGTTCCGAAGGCGACGATGTCGGCCTGCGCGTGCTGGTCGGCCGCCGCCAGGCGGTGATCTCCACCAACGATGTGTCCGGCGACAATGTGATGCAACTTGCCGAGCGCGCGGTGGCGATGGCCCGCGTCGCGCCCGACGATGCCTATGTCGGCCTCGCCGATCCCGCTTTGCTGGCGCGCGATTTTCCCGATCTCGATCTGCTCGATCCCGTGACGCCGTCGGTCGGCGAGCTGGAGCGTCGCGCGGTCGCGGCGGAAGAAGCCGCGATGGCCGTCAAGGGCGTGACCAAGTCCGGCGGCGCCTCGGCGTCCACCGGCATCGGCGGCATGGTGCTGGTGACGTCCACCGGCTTTCACGGATCGTACCTGCGCTCCAGCCAGGGCATCTCGATGACCGCCATCGTCGGCGACGGCACCAAAATGGAGCGCGACTACGACTACACGTCGGCGATGCATGCCTCGGATCTGGAATCGCCGGACAAGGTCGGCAGATTGGCCGGCGAGCGCGCGGTGGCGCGCGCCAATCCGCGCAAGGTCGCCACCTGCAAGGTGCCGGTGGTGTTCGATCCGCGCGTCTCCAACTCGCTGGTCGGCCACGTGGTCGGCGCGGTGAATGGCGCCTCCATCGCGCGAAAAACCAGCTTCCTCAAGGACAGCCTCGGCAAGCAGCTGTTCAAGAACGACATCCGCATTATCGACGATCCCTTGCGCGTGCGCGGCCTGCGCTCGCAATCATTCGATGCCGAAGGCGTGGCGGTGAAGAAAACCGCGATCATCGATGCGGGCGTGCTGACCACCTGGCTGCTCGACTGCGCCACCGCGCGCGAATTGGGCATGATCACCACCGGCCACGCCCATCGCGGCGTGTCGTCGTCGCCCTCCCCGGCCCCTACAACCTGCATCTGGAAGCCGGCAGCGCGACGCCGGCCGAACTGATCGCCGACATCAAGGTCGGCTTCTACGTCACCGACCTGATCGGCTCCGGCGTCAACGGCGTCACCGGCGACTACAGCCGCGGCGCCGCCGGGTTCTGGATCGAGAACGGCGAGATCACCTTTGCGGTGAGCGAGATCACCATCGCCGGCCATCTCTTGGAAATGTTCAAGTCGCTCACTCCCGCCAACGACCTCACCTTCCGCTACGGCGTCAACGCGCCCACGGTGCGCATCGAGGGACTGACGATTGCCGGACGCTAGCGCCACGCTTGGGCGCGACACCACGCTGGCGAGCGACGCCGCACTGCTCGCCGACACGGTGCGCCAGGCCGGCGCGCTCGGGCTGGCCATGTTCCGCACCGAATTGAAGATGTGGACCAAGGGCGAATCCTCGCCGGTCTCGGAAGCCGACATCGCGGTCAACGACCTGATCGAGAGCCGGCTCAAGGCGGCGACGCCGGATTACGGCTGGCTGTCGGAAGAGAGCGCCGACAACGAGTCGCGGCTTGGCCGCAAGCTGACCTGGATCATCGATCCCATCGACGGCACCCGCGGCTATCTCGCCGGCCGCGAGGACTGGTGCGTCAGCGTGGCGCTGGTGGAGGATGCCACGCCGCTGCTGGCCGCGGTCTTTGCGCCGGCCACCGACGAGTTCTTCTTCGCCGTGCGCGGCCAGGGCGCCCGTTGCAACGATCGGCCGATTCGCGCCACGCCGGGCATCGACACGCACTTTCCCCGCATCGCCGGGCCGAAGCCGCTGGTGCAGCGCCTTGCCGCCCCCGCCGAGGACATCACGCTGTATCCGCGAATCGGCTCGCTGGCGCTGCGCCTGTGCTGGGTGGCCAACGGCCGGCTGGATGCGGCCTTCGCCGGCGGGCAGAGCCGGGACTGGGACCTCGCGGCGGCCGATTTGATCGTGCACGAAGCGAATGGTAGGATGACCGAGCTTTCCGGCGATCCGATCCTCTATAATCGCCGGGAGGTGACCCATGGGTTGCTGGTGGCGGCAGGGGCGGATCGTCATGCCCACCTTGTCGAACAATTCCGCAACCGCCCGCGGGTCTGAACGGTCTCACGGCCAACTCCAATTCATCTGACCGCAGCCGGGACGCTGCAGGAAACACATTCATGTCGGACAATGCGCAGCCGCAACTGCTTCATCTGGTCGTCGGTGGCGAACTGACCGATCTTACCGGCACCACCTTCAAGGATCTCGACCAGGTCGAGGTCGTCGGCCTGTATCCGAACTATGCCTCCGCCTTCGCGGTCTGGAAGTCGAAGGCCCAGATGACGGTGGACAACGCGCACATGCGCTATTTCATCGTCCATCTGCACCGCCTGCTCGATCCCAGCCAAGACGCGAAGCCCCGCAGTTGAAACGACTGCTTCGCAACACGCTGCGCAGCAGCTGGGTCCAGCGCGCGGCGGGCTTCGTCGCGGCCGAATTCCTGCGGCTGGTGTGGAAGACCAACACTTTCGCCTACGATCCGCCGAACGTCTATGACATCGTCGAGCCTGAGATGCCGGTCATCCTCGCCTTCTGGCACGGCCAGCATTTCATGACGCCGTTCATCCGCCGCAAGAACTATCAGGGCAAGGTGCTGATCTCGCGCCATCGCGATGGCGAGTTCAATGCGCTCGCTGCCGAAAGGCTGGGCATCGGCACGGTGCGCGGCTCCGGCGATCATGGCGGCGCCTTCCACCGCAAGGGCGGCGTCGGCGCCTTCAAGGAGATGGTGCGCGTGCTCGAACAGGGCATCAACATGGCGCTGACCGCCGACGTGCCGAAGCGTTCGCGCGTGGCCGGCCTCGGCATAATCATGCTGGCGCGCGAATCGGGCCGTCCGATCATGCCGTTCGCTATGGCCACGAGCCGCTTCATCCAGCTCCAGAACTGGGACCGCACCACCATCAACCTGCCATTCGGGCGCGGCGTCCTGATCGGCGGCGAGCCCATCAGCGTGCCCGCGGACGCCGATTCCGCGACCATGGAAATGCTGCGGCTGCGCCTTGAGACCACGCTGAACGACGCCACCCGGCGCGCTTACGAAGCGGTCGGCCGCCCGGAAGAGGCAACCCATGCCCCGCATCAGGGCTAAAGCCTTGGCGACGACGGATTCGCTGCCGGTGACGCTGCGCGCCTATCGCCGGCTCTCGGCGGCGCTGGGGCCGCTGGCGCCGTTGCTGATCCGTCAGCGGCTGAAGCACAGCAAGGAAGACCCGGCGCGCTGCGGCGAGCGCCGCGGCATCAGCGCCATCGACCGCCCCGCGGGGCCGCTGGTGTGGATCCACGGCGCCAGCGTCGGCGAGGTGCTGGCGGCGGCGGCGCTGATCGAGCGGCTGCGCGCGGCCGGCATGCGCATTCTTCTGACATCGGGCACGGTGACCTCGGCGGCGATCGTTGCCAAGCGTTTTCCGGCCGACATCATCCACCAGTTCATCCCCTACGATGCGCCGCGCTTCGTTTCGCGGTTTCTCGATCACTGGCGGCCGTCACTGGCGCTGTTCATCGAATCCGACCTGTGGCCGAACCTGATCCTGTCGGCCCATGCCAGGCGTCTGCCGATGGTGCTGATCAACGGCCGGATGTCGCAACGCTCGTTCCCGCGCTGGCAGAAGTTCTCGGCCACCATCGGCGCCCTGCTCGGCCGCTTCGACATCTGCCTCGCGCAATCCGACACCGACGCCGAACGCTTCAGCGCGCTCGGCAGCCGCAACGTCATCACCACCGGCAATCTCAAGCTCGACGTGCAGGCGCCCCCGCCGACGACGCCAAGCTGGAAAAGCTGATGGCCGTGACCCGCGGCCGTCCGGTGATCGTGGCCTCGTCGACCCATCCCGGCGAAGAGGAACTGCTCACCGCCGCACACAAGAACCTCGCCGGTTTCTTTCCATCGCTGCTGACCATCATCGTGCCCCGTCATTCCCACCGCGGCGAGGCCGTCGCGCAGATGATCGCGGCCACGGGCGCCCAGGTGGCGCTGCGCTCGCGCGAGGAATTGCCGACCTCCTCCACCGACATCTATGTCGCCGACACCATGGGCGAACTCGGCCTGTTCTACCGGCTCGCGCCGGTGGTGTTCATGGGTGGCTCGCTGGTGCCGCATGGCGGCCAGAACCCGATCGAGGCGATCAAGCTCGACGCCGCCATCGTGCATGGCCCGCACGTGTTCAATTTCACCGATGTCTATCAAGCGCTCGACGGTGCCGGCGGCGCGAAGCAGGCCGACGACAGCGATGCGCTGGTCCGGCAGCTCGGTCATCTGCTGGGCCATCCGGACGCGCGCAAGAGTTCGATCGCGGCCGGCGTCGGCGTGGTCGAACGGCTCGGCGGCGCTCTGGAGCGGACGCTGGGCGCGCTGGAGCCCTATCTGCTGCAATTGCGGCTGGAGATGGGATCGCGCGATGCATGAGCCGGCGTTCTGGCACGCGCCGTCATCGTGGCTGGCGCGCCTGCTGATGCCGCTCGCCGCCGTCTACGGCGAGATCGCCGCCACCCGCATGTCACGCAAGGGCATCGATGTCGGCATTCCCGTGTTGTGCGTCGGCAACTATCATGTCGGCGGCGCCGGCAAGACGCCCACCACGCTGGCGCTGGTGGCGCTGTTGCGCGATCTCGGCGAGACGCCCGTGGTGCTGAGCCGCGGCTATGGCGGCAGCCTGCGCGGCCCGGTCAGGGTCGATCCCGGGCGGCACGGCGCGGCGGAGGTCGGCGACGAGCCGCTGATGATGGCGCGCCACGTGCCGGTGGTGAGCGCCCGTGACCGTGTCGGCGGCGCGGCGTTGGCCCGCTCCACCGGCGCCAGCGTCATGGTGATGGACGACGGCTTCCAGAACCCGGCCCTCACCAAGGATACAAGCTTCATCGTCATCGACAGCGATCGCGGCCTCGGCAATGGCCGCGTGCTACCGGCAGGACCGCTGCGCGCACCGCTCGACGCGCAGCTCCCGCGAACCGACGCGCTGGTGATCGTCGGCCGCGGTCACGCTGCGGACGCCGTGGCGGATGCGATCGCCGCACAAGGCTGTCCGGTGTGGCGCGCGCAGATCACGCCGGACGCGGCCACGGTCGCGCGGCTGCAGGGAAAGCGGGTGCTGGCCTTTGCGGCATCGGCGATCCCCGCCGGTTCTTCAACACGCTGCGGACGGGCAATGTCGATGTCGTCGTCGAGAAGGCGTTTGCCGATCATCATCCCTACACGGCAGCCGATCTCGATGCCCTGCTCGCACAGGCCAGGCGCGACGGTCTGACATTGGTGACGACTGAAAAGGATCTGGTGAAATTGCGGGCGCTGCCCGGCGCACAGGACATCGTCCCCTTCGCCATCAACCTGGCGTTCGACGAGGCCGGGGCGCTTGAAACCTTCGTCCGGACGGAGCTCAACAAAGCGCGCAGCAGGAACTGGACGACGAAGCCCCGATGAGATGTAGGGTGGGCAAAGGCATCGACCGCGCGGAAGCGCGGAGATGACGTGCCCACCATCAGACGCACAGCGGGTGTCGTGGTGGGCATGGCGCAGGCGCGCCTTTGCCCACCCTACTGTCTAAACCTCAGCTCGCCTTCAGCGCAGCCGGGTAGTGTCGCTGCAGCACAGAGGACGGGAGCGCATAGGCTTCCTGCAGATCGACGCTCCAGTATTTCAGCTCATCGAGCGGAATCCGCTCCTGGGTGATCGCGCATTTCACATAGGTACCCGGCGACACCACGCGGAAATCGCCATCGAGATATTGCAGCTTCGCCTCGCCGTTGCCCGACGGTCCGAATTTGTTCAGCACAGTGTGTCTCCTCGTCGTCGCGGCGGCCTGCGGCCCGACGGAATGTTGTCGTACCCGGTAGCATAAATCGCCTGCTGCGTCGCAGATATAAACCATGCATGACGCCGGCGGTAGGGCCGCGGCGGCCGGCCTGTCAGGATGTCTGATCCAGCGATTTGCCGTAGCGATCGAGCAGCGCCGCGACCTCGTGCGGATGCCTGTCGAGCGTCTCCGACGCGCCTACTCCTCAGGCCCGCAGCACTGCATCGACCAGCAATCCCGCCAGTAGCAGCAGCCCGGCGTCGCGGTTGGATTTGAATACGCGCAGGCATAAAGCGGGATCGCGGATGTCGAGCCGGACGATCTGCCAGATCAGATGCGCAGTGAAGACCGCAAGCCCCAGCCAGGCCGGCCAGTGCGCACCGCCCAGCGCCAGCGCCGCGCCGATCAGCGCCACCGCCAGCGCGTAGAATGCCCCGAGCGCCAGTCGGGTGCGCGCGCCGAACAGCAGCGCCGTGGACTTGATGCCGATCAGCGCATCGTCCTCGGCGTCCTGGTGGGCGTAGATGGTGTCGTAGCCGATCACCCATGAGATCGAGCCGGCATAGAGCAAGAGCGCAGTGGCATCGATGCGGCCGAACTGCACCGCAAAGCCCATCAGCGCGCCCCAGGAGAACGCCAGCCCGAGCACCACCTGCGGCCAGTAGGTGACCCGCTTCATGAACGGATAGGCGGCGACGATGACCAGCGAGGCGATGCCGGTGGCAATCGCGAAGCTGTTGAACTGCAGCAGGATCGCAAGTCCGATCAGCGCCTGGAGGACCAGGAACGCGGCGGCCTTGGTGACGCTGACCTGCCCGGCCGGAATCGGCCGCGATCGCGTCCGCTCCACTTTCGCATCGAGATCGCGGTCGGTGATATCGTTCCAGGTGCAGCCGGCGCCGCGCATCACGAAGGCGCCGACGAAGAACAGCACGATGATCGTGGGAAGCTGGCTGACGTCGTGGGCAACGCCGGCGGCCAGCGCCGCCGACCACCAGCACGGCATCAGCAGCAGCCACGATCCGATCGGCCGGTCGAAGCGCGCCAATCGCAGATAGGGCCGCGACCACAGCGGCGCGATGTGATCGACCCAGTTGCCGGTCGCATCGGCAACGCGGGCGGCCGCATCGCTCATCGGAGGGCGATCATCGGGTCAACACGTTGCCGTTCAGCGTGTCGAAGGTGCTGCCGCCGCGCTTGGCGGCGGTGGCTTCCGGCATCGCCGCCGAGGAGCCGAGCACGTCGGCAAGGCTCGGAGCCGCCGGCCCGCGCTGCTGCACCTGCTGGGCCGCGTTGCAGACCTGCGCTAGCATCTTCTCGGTGTTCTTGTGACCGGACTTCATCTGCTCGCTGACATTCGGCGGAATGCCGCATTTCTGCGCGTTGGCCTCGATGTACTTGATCATCTTGACCTCGCTCTGCGAGAAGTTGCCGATCAGCTTGCAGGCCTCCTGCGGCGGCGCGTGGCGCGAGCTGGCGGCCTTGATCGCCTGGCCGCGCTTTTCCGCTTCCTGACGCAGCGGCATGAACTGCTTCATGCAGTCCTCGCCGCCGGGGGGACCCGCCTGCGGACCCGGCTGGGAAAATGCGCCAACCGGCGGTGCGCCGGCCGACGGAAACGGGCTGGGCGCACCCACGGCAGCCGCCGGCGCACCGTTGACGGGTGGAAATGGCGAGGCGGCGGGGGCGCCGTTGACCGGCGGGAACGGCGAGGCGCTAGCCGGCGCAGCGGCGCCGCCCGGCAACGGCGCGGGGAATGCACCCTGGGCGCGAAGCTCGGCGGCCTGGACGGCCAGGACCGCCATGGTCAGCGGCACGATCAGATAACGGATGAGCAAAGATCTTCCTCCGGCAAGGTCCACGCGTCCCCGAGCCCTTTTGAAAGGGAATGTTGGTTCGGGGCCTTTTACGATTCCTGCCAGTCCTTAACAACCCGCGGAATTTGGCAACAGCACGGCGCAATGCCATGTCGGGCGGTGATAATTCGCCGCAGTTGGGCTAATGCTCGCCTCCCCGATGGAAACCGACCGATGCCGCAAGCCGATTTTCGCAGCCCCCGCCTGTTCGTCGATGCGCCATTCGCGCCTGACGGCAGCCTCGCGCTGGACCGCAGCCAGAGCAACTACCTCGGCAATGTGCTGCGGCTGGGCGCCGGCGACCAGGTGCTGGTGTTCAACG